>JBGSZR010000238.1:0-5557 GCA_041750275.1 Gemmataceae bacterium | reverse complement strand
GGCGCCGACGGGCTATTCCGCACCGACGAGCCACTCCGTGTGCAGGTCCGCTACGAGGTGGGGCGGAGCATCCTCGGACTGGTGGTCGCGGTGGATATCTACAACCAGCTTGAACAGCGGTTGGTATATTCCGCGGTCGATGACGCTGAACAGCCCCCGGTCATCGAGGTCGCCCCGGGCACCTACGTCTACGAACTGACAATTCCGGCCAACACGTTCGCCGCTGGCGGATACCGCATCGAGTTCGACCTCGGGATTCACAATGTCCGGCGAATCGTGCGCGACGCCGGCTCTCTGAGCTTCGAACTCGAGAACGTGGCCGGGGTCGGGCGGAGGTACCTGGCGCACACCAACGTCGTGCGCCCGGCCTGGGAGTGGCGGCGGGTGGGAGGCAAGGCGTGATCGTATTAAGCCACCGCGGGTACTGGCAGACGTCCTCCCAGAAGAACAACGCCGGTGCGTTCGCGCGGTCGTTCCACCTCGGGTTCGGCACTGAAACCGACCTTCGCGACCTCGACGGAGAGTTAGTGATCGCGCACGACCCGGCGCAGGCCGGGGCCCTGCCGGCCGAGGTCCTGTTCGAGATGCATGCCGCCATCAACCCGACGCTGCCGCTGGCCCTCAACATCAAGGCGGACGGCCTACATCCCTGGGTCCTGGCTGCGTTCGACCGCTTTGGCCTGACCGGCTCGTTCGTGTTCGACATGTCCGTGCCGGACGCCCGCGGATACCTCGCGGCCGGCATCCCGTGCTTCACCCGACAAAGCGAACTCGAGCTCGAACCGTCCTTCTACGATGTGGCAGAGGGGGTGTGGCTCGACGGGTTCGAGTCCGAGTGGTTCACCGAGGATGTGATCGTGCGCCACCTCGCCGCGAACAAGCGGGTGTGCGTGGTCTCGCCGGAGTTGCACCGGCGGCCCCACACGGCGTTCTGGAACCAGCTGGCATTGATGCGGTGCGCGAGCGACCCGCGGCTGATGCTGTGCACCGACTTGCCCGAAGACGCACTGAGGGTGTTCCATGGCTGAAATCCGCGCCGTCATCTTCGACATGGACGGTGTGCTGATCGAAGCCAGGGACTGGCACTACGAAGCTCTCAACCGGGCTCTGGGGCTGTTCGGCTATGGCATCTCCCGGATGGACCACCTGACCACCTTCGACGGACTGCCAACGAATAAGAAGTTAGCGATGCTCTCCATCGAGCGCGGGCTGCCGCGCGGGCTACACACGTTTCTAAACGACCTCAAGCAGGCATACACCACCGAAATCACGCATCAGAAGTGCAAACCCGTGTTCGCCCACGAGTACGCACTCTCGAAGCTCAAGGGAATGGGCTACAAGCTGGCGGTCGCGTCGAATTCGATCCGCGCGACGGTCGAGTTGATGATGGAGAAGAGCAACCTCCGGCAATACCTGGACCTGCTTATCAGCAACCAGGACGTCCGAAATGCTAAGCCCGACCCCGAGATGTATCTGACCGCCGCGAAGGACCTGGGGCTGCAGCCGGCGCAGTGCCTGGTAGTCGAGGACAATCCGAACGGGATCAAGGCCGCGGAGGCTGCGGGCTGCCCGGTTCTGGTGGTGCACGGGGTTGAGGACGTGAACATGACGAACATACTGACCGCGATCCGACGCGCCGAAGGGGTGCGGGTATGATCGCCGTCATTCCGACCGCTGGCGGGGACGACGCATTCAAGGACCGCGGGTACCCGTACTGTAAGCCGCTCACCGAGATCCACGGGCGCCCGCTCATCGAGCACGTCTGGCACGGGCTGCGCCCACTTGGCGCAGACCGGCACGTGTTCGTGATCCGGAAAGAGGATGCCCGCCGGGCACACCTCGCCGACGTGCTGAAACTCATGGACCCCGGGTGCGCGGTCGTGACCGCCGACGGGCCGACTGCCGGGGCCGCGTGTACCGCACTGCTCGCGATTGAACATATCGACCCGAACCGTGAACTCGTGATCACGAACGGCGATCAGGTGTTTACCTGCGACCTGGGCGCGGCGGTCTCCGACTTCCGCCGCCGCGACCTGGACGGTGGGACGGTGGTGTTCGACTCGGTCCACCCGCGGTGGTCGTTCGTGCGGGTCGGTACCGACGGGCTGGTGACCGAGGCAGCGGAGAAGCGCCCGATTAGCCGACACGCGACCGCGGGGTTCTACTACTTCCGTCGTGGCTCTGACTTTGTTCGCGCGGCCCAGACGATGATCCACAAGGACGCACAGGTGCATGGCGCGTTCTATGTGTGCCCGGCGTTCAATGAGATGATCCTCCGGCACGCCCGCATTGGCATCTTCCCAATCGCGCGGGAGGCGTACGTGTCGCTCGCCACGCCGCAGAACCTGGAAGAATACGAGCAGACTCTCGCCGCCCGTCTTGTACCAGGAGGCCGCCCATGACCGTGTTCCGCCTCGATGACATGACAAAAGGGTGGTTCGTCGGCGACTTCGTCCCGACTGCATATCGAACGAGTGCCGCGGAGGTCGCAGCGAAGGTGTACAAGTCGGGCGATCGCGAGGATCGCCACCATCACAAGATCGCGACCGAGTTGACGCTTGTTCTGGCGGGTGAGGTCAAGTTGAACGGTGTGACGTACCTCAGCGGCGACATCATCCGGATCGAGCCCGGGGAGTCGACCGACTTCGAGGCCGTGACAGACGCGACGACGGTGGTGGTGAAAGTCCCATGCGTGGCTGGTGACAAGTACCCAGGTTGAGGGCCGCATGTTGAACATCGTCATGCCGATGGCTGGGCGTGGGAAGCGGTTCGCGGATGAAGGGTATGCCCACCCCAAGCCGTTGATACCGGTCCATGGTCGGCCGATGACCGAGGTGGTCATCGACAACCTGCGCCCGGCGAGGCCGCACCGGTTCGTGTTCCTCATCCTCCGCGCCCACGCGCAGGAGTTCGGATTCGACCGCTATCTGCGGGAGTGGGCACCCGGGTGCGAGGTGCGGTTCGTCGAGACGGTCACCGAGGGAGCCGCGTGCACCGTGCTACTGGCCCGCGATCTGATCGACAACGACCATCCGCTGATGATCGCCAACTGCGACCAGTGGGTGGATGTCAACATCAACGACTACCTGGCCGTGGGCGATGAACCGGGCGTGGACGGCCTCATCATGACGATGTGGGCGGACGACCCGAAGTGGTCGTTCGTGCGGTTCGACGCCGCGGGACGGATTGTGGAAGTGATCGAGAAGAAAGTGGTATCCAACGAGGCGACGGTAGGGATTTACAACTTCCGCCGCGGGTCAGATTACGTGCGGGCCGCCGACCAGATGATCACGAAGAACCTGCGGGTGAACAACGAGTTTTACGTCGCCCCGGCGTACAACGAACTGATTGCCGAGGGATCTCAACTGCGAGTGTACAACGTGGGCCGAGAGAATGACGGAATGTACGGACTGGGCATCCCGGATGACCTGAAGCGGTTTCTGAAGAACCCGGTATCGGCAAAGGCCGGGGAGGCGTGAATGCGACGCACCAGGGAATTCCTAAAATCGAGCCTAGAACGTCTCCTCCACGTCTTGCCCGTGAGCGCCTCGCGTCTGCTGTTCGAGGCAAGCCGCGACGCGCTGCACAATAGCGGCCCGGATTTCGTCACCACCCGTACCCGGCCCAAGAGCGGCACTCAGAGCCCCTACAAGGTGATAGACCCGCTCCTCCCGCCTACGCCGGGTCGCGTTGCGGTGGTGGTCCAGGGGCCGCTGGGGTTGGACGACGACTTCACCGTCGAAACGGTGCGCTACTACACCCATCACTGCCCGGAACTGGCGGTGATCGTTTCCACCTGGGAGGGCGAGAACGCGGCGGCACTCGCGGCCATTCAGTCGCTCGGCGCCGAGTTGGTTCTGAATGCCAAACCCACGGTCCCGGGCCGGATGAACGTCAACTACCAGGCGGTTTCGACACGGGGGGGATTGGAGCGGGCGCGGGCGCTCGGCTGTGCCTACGCCGCGAAAACGCGCTCGGACCAACGGGTGTATGGGCTGCCGATGTTGCTCACACTCCCGCGAGTGTTGAACGCGTTCCCAGTGAGGAACGCCCCTGGACAGCGTAAGCGGTTGCTGAGCACCTCACGGATCACCTCGAAGTACGCCCCGTACTTCTTCTCCGACCTCTTCATGTTCGGGGACGCTGCGGACCTGCTCGCATACTGGTCGATGCCACCAGACGACGTGTCCACCGGTCGCGAGGAGTTGGCGGCCGCTCAGCAGGCCGCCCCGACGCTCGAAAGGGCTATCGCGTTTAGCCCAGAGTTTTACCTCTTGCGCGAGTACCTGCGCCGTCACGGGGGGGAGCCGACGTTCACCGCTGAGGCGTGGCTCGAAACGATCGCGGATCGGCTGTGTGTGATCGACTGGACGACACTCGACATCTACTGGCCGAAGTACGACCCGACCGACGAGCGAGCCGACCTCAGCAACGACGGGTCCGTGATCGGGCACTCGTTGCGGTTCGTGGACTGGCTCAGCCTGTACTTCGCCTCCCCGGGTACAGCGGAGCCACGCGAGGAGTTGCTGGCGTGTCCGGTCCCGGCTCCTCTCCCGACTCGATTCGTGAACACCACTGCCGGCATGAAACCCGCCGAGGTATCATGAGCCCAATCGCGGAAGCAGTGCCACGGCGTGTGGCCCTGGTGTGGCTGCCACCCATGAAGTTGATCGAGTTCTCGGTGAAGAGCGAGCTTTACGCTCAAGGGCTGCGCGCCGCGGGCGTCGAGACGGTGACCGTGTGCCTGGAGGGAGCAGAGCCGGGGTATTCGTTGCCAACTGTCGCGACGACCCGCGCACGGCTGGTCGACCCGGCCTTTTGGCGGGTAGTCGGGTGCGACTCCGCCGTAGTAACTACCTGGCACCACTTCACGGATGTCCTCCTCGCGCTACGCGAAACCGGGGTCCGCACTGTCGCGGTCGCTGAGTCGGACGGGCTTCAGATCAGCATCCGTGGGCACCCCTGGCCGACCTTCCGGTACATGACGTACACGCAGCCGACCTGGCGCGGGAAACTGGGTGCCGCCAAGCACTGGCTCCAGCGATATCTGTGTCGCGGGGGTGCAGAGAGCCGGGAACTGATCGCGAACGCACTCGCGGCCGACGTGCAGACCCTGGCCGGGTACGGACCGCTGGACGAGTTCCGTCGGCTCTTGGTGAGGCTGAAAGCACACGAATTACCGCGTCTGGAGTACCTGCCGTACCCGGTGCGACCTGCGTTCTGTTCGCACACGGTCGCAATTGAGCGGCCGAAACGGTTGGTGGCGGTCGGCCGGTGGGACGCGGCCCAGAAGAACACACAGCTGCTGGACCGCTCCCTCCGACGGCTCACTGCGGCGCGGGCGGGATGGGAGGCGGTCGTCGTGGGACCGGGAGCACCGGAGCGGATGCGTGAACTGGTGCGGACCCACCCGCACATTCAAGCGATCGGGCCGCAACCGCCGGATCGCGTTCGGGAATTGATGGGTAGTTCGCGGGCGCTGCTCATCACCTCACGCTGGGAGAGTGGCCCGATCGTGGCGTCGGAGATGCTCGCGCTCGGCGGGACCGTGGTCGGA
>JBGSZR010000237.1:0-59956 GCA_041750275.1 Gemmataceae bacterium | reverse complement strand
CACTCGGGCCGCGCACTGCGCGGCCCGATTCAGATGCGTCTATGATTGTGTGCTTATTCGGCAGGCACTTCTGCGATGCCCTGATACTCGCTGACGCTCAGCACGTGGCCTGCACGGGAGCTGCGGTAGTATGTGACTTCGTTGCCGTAGCAGGACTGATCGACGGCGTGGAGGTAGATGCCAGAGGCACCCCACTTGCCTTCGACCATCACGGGCAGACCAGGCGTGACATAACGTACGATGGAGGTGTGCTTCACATCGCTGCCGCTGCGGTAAATGGCCAGATCGCCGGGTTGCGGCACCTCGACGGGCTGGTAGTTGTTCTCGCTGAGGATGCCATCGACTTCGCTGCCGCCGACCCAGCACTGGCCGCCAGTGAAGACCCAGCCGTGGCAGTTGGTCTGATCGCTGGCGGAACCCAGGCGAATGAGGGTCTGGCCCTTGTTGCCGCTGTTCCTCAGGTAACGTTCTTCGGCCGAGGCGACTTGTTCCTGCGTTCGCGGGGCAACGGGCTCCTGAACCAGAACCATCCGGCCACGATCCGTGACAGCCTTCAACCGGGGGCTCGGGCGAAGATCCGGTGCCGATGTCAGCTCGTCGAGTTCGCTCATGGACTCTTCAAGGGCCACGGCTTCCTGCTGCTCGAAGGCGACCACGGAGCCAATGGCAATCAGCACGCCGGCTGCGGAAACGAGTGCCCAGCGAGCCTGTGGTTTGCGAACGGTGTTCGACAGCAGGTTTGTCAGCCCCGTGCGACGGGCAAGATCAATTAGTAAGAACGGTGCGAAGGCCAGGCCCATGCACGCTGCTGCGATGCGAACGAGGCCAACTTCGGGTGCCAGCAACCACACGGCCCCGAGACTCACCGCCACGCTGCTCAGCGTGATCAGCCCTCGCAGGAACCCCTGGGACTGGCGGAGCAGGGCGTTCCCGGCACCGGCCAGGATCAAGGCAAAACCAACAGAACCGAGGCAAAGCAATTGCTCGAGGTGGTTCTGAAACAGCACAATTCGACCTCAGAAGAGGACAGGCAGGTTGGAGCAGGTGTGCAGAAATATAACCCCACAGAGATGAAACGGTGCTGAGCCCGGAATGAAAAACTTCTCAGTATTGTGGAGGTCAACCTCTCTGCTGACCTTCACGCGTGTGCTCACGCATGGGTATACTTCCTTTCACCACCCATGAGAGTTTCTGCATCTGAGCCGGATTCCCATAAATTTACAACTCCCACAAGCAAGGGGAACGGATATGGCAGATCGCGATAACAAGGACCTCAAGCTCGCACTCTCGGCCATCGAGAAGGAGTTTGGCAAGGGTTCGATCATGTCGCTGGGCGATATGACCGCGCTGGACATCGAGGGAATCTCCACGGGCTCGCTGAGCCTGGATATCGCCCTGGGCGGCAAGGGGTTGCCGCGTGGTCGTGTGGTCGAGATTTACGGGGCCGAGGCCAGCGGCAAAACCACGATTGCCCTGCACACGATTGCCCAGGCCCAGAAAGCCGGCGGCGTCGCGGCCTTCATCGACGCCGAGCACGCCCTCGACCCCAGCTGGGCCAAGCGGCTCGGTGTCGATCTCGAATCGCTCCTCGTGAGCCAGCCCAGCTACGGCGAAGAAGGACTCCGCATCGCCGAGATGCTCATCAAATCGAATGCCGTGGATATTATCGTCATCGATTCAGTCGCCGCGTTGGTGCCCAAGAATGAAATCCAGGACAGTGAAATCGGCGACACGAAGGTCGGCCTGCAGGCTCGCCTGATGAGTCAGGCACTCCGCATCCTCACACCGACGATCAGCAAGAGCCGGACCTGTCTGCTCTTCATCAACCAGATTCGGCAGAATATTGGTGTGATGTACGGCGATCCCAACACCACGACGGGCGGCCTGGCGCTGAAATTCTATGCCAGTGTTCGGATGGAAGTGAAGCGCGTGACGCACGTGAAGGACGGCGACGAGACGATTGGTGCCGAGACCCGCGTGCGCGTGGTGAAGAACAAGATCGCCCCGCCCTTCCGCAATGCCGAGTTCGAACTGCTTCACGATCGCGGCATCGACTACGATGGCGATGTGATGAATCTTGCCGTCGAGGACGACATCGTGCAGAAAAGTGGGGCCCACTTCTCATACAAGGAACAGCGTCTGGGCCAGGGCCGCGAGAAAGCGGTGCAGTTCCTGCGCGACAACACCACGGTGCGCGATGAAATCGTGCAGGCGATTCTGCAGAAGCGCAAGCCGCGAACGATGGAAGTGGAACTCGCCGAGCAAGCCCGCCAGGAAGCCGAGGCCGCCGCGGAACTGGCCGCACTCACCGGCGAGATGCCAGAACCCATCCCAACCGAGAAGAAGAAACGCAGCAAGGTGGCCGAGTAAAGCCGCGATGAGCGGGAGGGCACCATGACGGATGCGGGGTTCGAGATCAACCTGGAGCGTGCCGCGGTGCGCCTGGCTGTGGCCGGGCGTGTCTGCGTGCTCACGGGGGCGGGCGTCTCCGCGGAGAGTGGTGTGCCCACCTTTCGCGCCTCGGATGGCTTGTGGGAAGGGCACCACATCGAGGATGTCGCCACTCCCAGTGGCTTTGAACGCGATCCACGGCTGGTGTGGCAGTTCTATAATGCTCGCCGGGCCAACGTGAAAACGGTGAAGCCGAACGCGGGGCATCACGCACTCGTGGCACTCGAACAGCGCTGGGGCGAACGCTTCACACTCGTGACACAAAACGTCGATGGCCTGCACCGTGCTGCGGGCAGCCAGAATATGCTCGAAGTCCACGGCAGCATCTATCGCACGCGCTGCACGGGCTGCCGGGAGGTAAAGGATCAGGGGCTCGAAGTGTTGCCCGAGTTGCCGCTGTGCCACTGCGGAAAAGCCTTGCGGCCCGACATCGTCTGGTTCCACGAGATGCTGCCCGAGGACGTGTGGGACGCCGCACAGTTTGCCGCGGCCACGTGCGATGTCTTGCTCGTGGTGGGCACGTCCGCGGTGGTGCATCCCGCGGCTTCGCTCATCCCGATCGCCCAGCATTCGCGCAAGCCCGGTGCCACGGTCATCGAGATTAACCTGACCCGCACGGACGCCAGCCATCTCGCTGACATCGGCCTGTATGGGCCCTCCGGCGTGGTGCTGCCAAAGCTGGTGGCGAAGCTGGACGCTTCTTGCGAGCCCCGGGTGTAAACGCGGGGTTTCATGTTCGGAGTCACCAATGCCTGCTCGCAAGCTTGATGGTAAAGCCCTGGCCGCCACCATCCGCGGGGAAGTCGCGGCCTCCGTCGCTGCTCGCATCGCGGTCGGGAAGCGACCGCCCGGGCTCGCTGCCGTGATCGTGGGCGATAACCCCGCCAGCCATGTCTACGTTCGCAACAAGCACAAGGCGTGCGAGGAAGCGGGCCTCGCCTCATGGGTCCACAAGCTGCCTGAATCGACCTCGCAATCGCAACTGCTCGACCTGGTGGAGACGTTGAACAACGACGCGGCGGTGCATGGCATCCTCGTGCAACTCCCGTTGCCTAAGCAGATCGCCGAGGACGCCGTGATTCGCGCAGTGTCGCCGGCGAAAGATGTCGATTGCTTCCATCCGCAGAACGTCGGATTGGTCGCCACAGGGCATCCGCGTTTCTACCCGTGCACGCCGCATGGTGTGGTGCAGATGCTGTTGCGAAACGGCATCGACACAGCGGGCAAGAACGTGGTGGTCGTGGGCCGCAGCAACATCGTGGGCAAGCCGCTGGCGCTGATGCTGATGCAGAAGCGCACACCTGGCAACCCTGCGGGCGGCGATGCCACGGTGACAGTGGCCCACACGCGCACGGCCGATCTGGCAGGCGTTTGTCGCCGTGCGGAAATCTTGATCGCTGCCGTGGGTGTGGCTCGCGTGATCACGCCGGATATGGTCGCACCCGGCGCGGTCGTGATCGATGTGGGAATGAACTCGGTGAACGGGAAACTTGTGGGTGATGTTCACGAAGGCGTCAGCGAGGTGGCTTCGGCGCTCTCGCCCGTCCCCGGCGGTGTTGGCCCCATGACGATTGCGATGTTGCTCGTGAACACACTGCACGCCGCAAGCGAATCCGGCACTTGATCGCATTCCCTGGTCTGGTGCGGAAAACCGGGATATGAGTTCAACCTCTTGATGCTCCCGACAGGAAGCCAATTGTTCCGTGCCAGTCGGAGCGTGGCATTAAGCCTCCTTCTCCTCCATCAATCTGCGTGCGAAGGCTTCGACCGCCCGTTCCTGCTCGCTTGTCTCAATGGAGCCGGGGCGCAGTTCGCGCACGCTCGTGATGGCCAGGCTGGCGTCCAGGCCCTTCGCCACATAGTAGGCTGCGAGCACGGTTCCGGTGCGGCCCAGCCCCGCGGTGCAGTGCACGGCGACACCCATTCCCGCAGCCTTGGCTTTGCGAATCGTCTCCAGCACCAGGTCGAGTTGTCGTTGCGTCGGCGCTTCCATGTCCGGCACCGGCACATTCACGGCCAGCAGACCGGCCTCATTGACCCACCGGCGAGGCACCGGCTCCTCCGTGAGCGAGACCAGCAACTCGATTCCATTGCGGCGTAGCCAGTCCAAATCGGCTGCCGAGTCCGGCAACGCCAGTGCGGCCAGATGAGGTCGGTCAATCCATGTGAAACCCGGCGGCATTGCGTGAACCTTCCCACAAGAAATCCAGTTCGAAGAATCATATCGGAAAAGCCCCAGCCATGCGCTGGAATGTTAGGCCAGGTGCGTGACTCCTTTCAACGGGAGACTTCTCACGCGCTCCATGCGGTTCATCACCTCAGACTCCAGCAGTTGACCCTGCTGGTTCGCCTAGGATGCGTTGGTCGAGGAAGACCGAACACGTGGCGAGCCGGCACTGTGAGGGGCTTGAGTCTTCTCACGGAGGCAACCGCTTCAGGAATAGTCAGGCCTGCCAAAATCAAAAGGCACTCGGTCTGCCTTGAAGCGGAACCCCGGAAATCCGATGATGCACAGCACGCCGGGTGTCCGGCCATTCGCGAAGGAGCTTGCGATGCGTCTGTTCATGGGTGTGGCTGGATGGTTGGCAATGGCGTTTGCCGGGCCTGGCCTCGCGCGCGACGAAGAAACGTATGACCTGCGTGGACCAGCCCCACAAAAAGGGCACGTCTACAACGCGGATGGCTTCTTCACCATCAAGGATGGCAACACGGTCATCAAACTGGGCGGCCAGATGGTGAAAAGCCGCATCACCGAAAAGACCACAAGCATCACTGAGGTGAAAGTGCTCGCCGTGGACGGCCGACAAGTCTCGCGCTGCCGCACCCGTATCGTGAAAGACGTCACCGATACGAAGGATGACGATGGCGAGTCCGAGAGCGAGACGAGCCCACTCCAGGGTGAGACCATCATCAGTGAATGGACCGGGCCGCGGAAGTGGAAGCACTCGCTCGTGGACACGCGCCCCAGCGACGAGCAGAAGAAGAAACTCGACGACATGACCGGTCCGGACAACGACGATGCCCTTTACCCGGCTGGCAAAGTGGCAGTGGGCCATGCCTGGACCACGGATGCCGCCGGGCTCGTCAACTTCTTCGATGCCTCGTTCAGCGACATCCAGGGCGAGATCAAGATGAAGTTCGTCAAGATCGAGGATGTGGACGGCGATGCGTGTGCGGTAATCGAGGGCAGCGGCACCGTGACTGCGAAGGCCACCGTCGATGACGGCAAACTGGATACAAAGGTGGTCCTTAAGCGCACGGTCTGGCGCTCGCTCAAAACGGGTGTCGATCTGAAGGACACGGCCACGGGGACCATCAAGTTCTCGGGCAAGTTGAACGTGGATGGCATGGATGCAGAGTTCCTGCTCGAAGGCCCGTTCGAGGCCCAGGGCACCACCAAGGTGAAGTAAAAACCACAGGAGGTTTCTCGATGCGACATGTAACATGGGTCGCCGGTTTCGTGGCGATCGTGCTCGCGGCACCCGCACTGGCGGGCGGTCGGGATGACGAGTATGACCTGCGTGGCCCGGCACCCGAAAAGGGTCAGGCCATCGTCACGAAGATGGTCGTCACCATCAAAGACGCCGACATGGACGTCAAACTTGGCGGTCAAGCACTCAAGCTCAAGCAAACGCTTGTGGCCACCACCGAGGAAGAAGAGAAGTTCATCGCCGTCGAAGGGCGACAGGTCGTCAAGAGCCAGTCGCGCATCATCAAGGACGGCGTCAAGATTGTCGCGGTCTTCATGGGGCAGAAGAACGAAGACTCGATGACCAACGATCTGCAGGGCGAAGTGATCATCAGCGAGCGCAGCGGTGAAGGGAAGTGGAAGCATGTGCTCGTCGATACGCAGCCGACCGACAAGCAGAAGAAGGAACTCGACAAGCGGCTCGGGCCCGAGAACGACGACGCTCTTTACCCCGAAGGCAAGGTGAAGGTCGGCCACACTTGGACCGTCGACGCCAGTGCGATGAAGCGATTCTTTGGCAACTCCTTCACGGACATCACCGGTAAGGTGAACCAGAAGTTCGTCAAGGTCGAGGAGTTCGAAGGCGAGATGTGTGCCGTGGTCGAATCGACTGGCAAGATCAAGGCCAAGATGAAGGACGACGACGGTGGCGAGGGCCTCAATGTCGATCTCGACATGACTTCCACCTCCTGGCGTTCGCTCAAGACTGGCGTTGAACGCAAGGGCACGTTCAAGGGCACCATTCGCATCGCTGGCAAGCAGAAGATTAACGAGATGGAAGCCGAAGTGGTGATTGATGGCCCCATCACGGGCGAAAGCACCGCCCAGTTGAAGTAATTCTGAGTTTAATGGGTTGATGTGAACGAGGTGTGGAGATTCCTCCGCACCTCGTTCTGCGAATAGGACCAACAGTTCGTTCACTTCCGAGGCACATGATGGATCACCAGTCCCACGAGTTTCTCCGGCAACTTCTGGAGACGCCCAGCCCGTCCGGCTTCGAGCAGCCGATTCAGCAGGTGGTGCGCGACTGGGCCCGGGACTTCGCCGATGAAGTGACGACAGACCGGCACGGAAACGTCTTTGCCGCACGGTTCCCCGAGATGCGGCCCGCGAATCCCGTGAAGGTGATGCTCGCCGGGCACTGCGATCAGATCGCCCTGATGGTGCAACACATCGATTCCGATGGCTACCTCTACATCCAGCCCATCGGCGGCTGGGATATGCAGGTGCTGTTGGGGCAACACCTCACCGTCTGGACGAAAAGCGGCCCGGTAAACGGCGTGGTGGCACGGCGAGCCATCCATTTGCTCAAGCCCGATGAACGCAACAAGGTGCCGGACTTCGCCGATGTGTGGGTCGATATCGGCGCGAAGAACAAAGAGGACGCCGAGAGCCTCGTGCGGCACGGCGATCCCGTGACGTTTGCCCTCGGCTACCGACCGCTTCGCAATGATCTCGCCGCGAGTCCTGCCATGGACGACAAGGTCGGGCTGTGGGTTTGCATGGAAGCGGTGCGGCTGTTAAAAGGCCGACCGCTGCAAGCCGCCGTCTATGGCGTCTCCACCGTGGCCGAGGAGATCGGCCTGCGAGGTGCGACCACGGCGGCTTATGCGGTGAACCCCACGGTGGGCATTGCCGTCGATGTGACGCATGCCACCGACACGCCCGGCAACGACAAGAAGACGCAGGGCGAGATCAAGTGTGGCGGCGGCCCTGTTCTCTTCCGCGGACCGAATATCAATCCGCGCGTCTTCGACTTGCTCGAAGAGACGGCCCGCTTCCACAACATCCCCGTGCAGATTCGCGGCGTTCCGCGGGCCACCGGCACCGATGCCAATGCCATTCAGATTAGCCGGGAAGGCGTGGCCTGCGGCTTGCTCGGCATCCCGAACCGCTATATGCACAGCCCGGTGGAAGTGGTCCACCTCGAAGACCTCTCCCACGCCGCGAAACTCCTCGCCGAGTTCTGCGCGATGGTGACGCCCGAATCGAACTGGATACCGTGATCGCTCACGCGAAGTGCCAGACCTGCACAGCACCGGCCATGTCCGCGGCGGCGAGCCAGTCGCCATCCGCGGACCAACTCACCGCGTGAATCCAGTCCTTGAACTGCCCGCCTCGCGGCTTGCCGGCCTCGCTCACCAGCTTGCCGGTGGCCGTGTTCCAGATTCGAACAACAGTATCCCGGCCACACGAGGCCAGGTGCACACCATCGGGATGGAAGGCGAGATCGGTCAGGCCGTACTGATGGCCCGGTGTGAGTTCGCGGATTTTCTTGCCCGTGGCTGGATCAAGCAAGGTCACGACGCCGGGTTCACCCTCGCCACCCCGACCGACTGCCAGCAACTTGCCATCGGGCGCGTAAGCCGCGGCAGCGATGAACTGTCCTTTGAAGGTGGCCGAGAGATCGTGGAGCACTTCGCCGGTCTTCGCATTCCAGAGTCGCAAACCGGCGTGTCGGTCGCTATCGAAGACGAGTGGGAGGCGTTCGCCGACACAGGCTTGCGTTTGATCGGGTGAAAGAGCCAGTGCGTAGGTCCAGCCCTTGGTCTGCCAGCGTTTGGTGACTTCGCCATTCTCGCGATTCCAGATGAACACGTTGCCGCCGTCGTCGCCACTGATGAAAACGTTGCCATCACGGCTCAGTTCGAGCCCCACCACCCATTCCTTGTGGGCATCGAGGGTGCGCGTGTTCTTCACCACGCCCACCTTCGCGGGGAGCGCAGGCGGCACCTTCGCGCCGTTACTCTTGCGGCGCTCGGCATCGGCAATGGCCGACGCATTCAGCACCAGCGATTCGCTCGGATCGGCCTGAGCGGTGCCATCCCAGTGGCGAATGGTATGATCGTAGCTGGCGGAGATGAGCACCGTTCCGTCGGCGGTGGCGGCCAGGTGCGATATCACGTTGGTGTGGCCATCAAGGTGCAGGCTGGGCTTTGGTGCGTCGCCACCCGATTTCGCAGGAAGTTCCCAGACGAGAATCTCGCCCAGGTTGTTGCCGGCCGCGACGCGGCGTGACGCACCCAGGAACGCCACCGAGGTTACCCAGTCTGCATCCCAGATGAGGTTCCACGCCAGCACGGGCTTCGCAAGGTTCGGCATGATGATGTGACCGGGAAACAGGATGGAGAGCGCTGGACCCTGGCAGTTAACAGATCAGCATAAGCGAAGTGTTGGCGGGAGCAAACGATTCTTCACGCAGGAATACTCGCTTGTGATGCCCTTGCGTGCTGCTCAGACTGGGGCCCATCCCGTGAAAGCTGCGGCCGCCAAGAAACTCCAATGGGCCAAGCTGGAGAATAACTAGCCGTGCGAACGGAAGGTCGAGCCATTCGATAGCCCGGGTGGTCGCAGTTCGCACTCCGCGCAGAGAGCCGCCGAACGCTGGAGATCATCAATCCCCAGCAGAACCGCTTCTCTCTTCCGTTCTCAGCGGATCTTCACGCCGCCCTTGTATTCCGAGACGAACGGCACATTCGGGATCGACTTGCCATCCGTCTGCAATTCGTTCGTGAGCTTGCGGACCGCATCATCGGCGCTCTCGGCTGTCACTTCGCCGGGCGTGACCAGCATGGCGGGTGGCACGGGGCGCGGCGGTGGCATGTTCGCAGCCGCCTTCTCGTCCTCGTCCGTGGGTACACTCTTCGGCGCGCCCATGATATGGGCGAGCGGCCCGGTGGGCTCCATGTGCATGCAACCCGAAGCACCTGCGATGAGCACCAGTCCGAATAGCAGCGTTTTCACGGGTTCCCTCCCGTGTTCGGGGCCGGAGATGAGACGGGCACTTTCACTTCGGCGCTGCCCGTGACCGGTGTGGGCGCGGCAGGTGCCGTGAGCCGGTTCGCGGCCGAGCGAGCATCGAATGGTGAATCTGCATCCACCACTTCCGAAGGTGTTGGATCGGGAAGCGGTGCTTTCACCCGCGGTACACCCAGAGCCGCAACACGCTGGTTGTACAGTGCCGCGGCCTGGCGTTCGAGTTCATCGGCCTGGCGAATCAGGGCGTCGTTCTGCGTCTCGCCGCCCACGCGACGAAGCTCGCCGCACACCGTGAGCCGACGCAAGTACGCATCCTGCTCGGCCCGCAGAGCATCGAGCACGATTTCCGGGCTCAGCGAAGGCAGTGCCGGAGTGCTGGTCGAAAGGGCATCCGTGCTGGGCCGACCCATTGGAGCCGCGGGCTTGGCCTTGGGCTTCGACGGGCCGAATAGCTTGTCGGCGAGTGTGGTTTGGCGGGGCGGGTCAGCCGCGACGGCCGGCACTACGGTGCCGACTGCCATAGTTGCCGAGAGCCCCCAGGCCCGGAATCGCGTCATATCTTCCCCCCCGGCCCGCACGTCCCCACGGACGGACCGAATCGATAGGCGAACGCCACTGCTTGTGTGGCGGGCTTATGCCGCGAGAATCGAAACGTGTAAAGCCCGACTTGTGGGAGCGAGTTCGCTTGCGATCTTGGCAGCGCACAGTATTCCTCAAGGGCGGAGATTCCGACACTTCGCAGGGCGGGCTCGCCTGGTCTCTGCACATCGGACCGCTCCGCGGCACTGGACACGCACTTCGGATCAGCCCATAATTTCTTCGCGCTCCGTGAGGCCTTCCCGAACGATTCGTGCGAACTCGTGATGATCATCCCCGGTCAACCACCTCCTTCGCTCGCTCTCGCCAAGGCCTGTGCGCGCTTTGCCGCGGGTGATGCGGCGGCCGCCCTGGACGTGGTTCGCACCGCAGCCCTCACCGCGAAAGCCACCTTCGGGTCCGGTTCCCTGCCGCTGGCGCGGGCCTATGCGGATATGGCTCGCCTGCACTGCGAGATGGGCAAGTGGAAGAAAGCTGCTCTCGAGTTTCGCCATGCCAGCAGTGGTCCATTGCCGTCCGATGTTCAGGGTCGCAAGGATCGTCTCGCCTTCATGTTCGGCTTCGCCACCGCCGTCGCGGAACTGGGAAAACTCGATGAAGCCGAAAAGGTTTTGAGGCAATGCGTCGCGTTCAGCCAGAGCCTGCATGGGCCGCAGAGCCGCAATGCAGCCGATGCTTACGAAGCACTGGCCCACCTGTTGCGAAAACGTCAGAAGTTCGCCGATGCCGTGGCTTCGCTCGACGAGGCGTGTGCCATCGCGCTAAAACTCGAGGATCGCTCACTGGCGAGGTTGCTGCCGCTGCGTGCGGAATGGAAGTGTGAACGGGGCAACAGCGGGAATGCCTTCGACTGCCTGGCACAGGTTCCCGATGCGATCGTATCCGAAGTGGTGGGGAACACACTCCAGCGTGTCGGTTCTGACGGGCCCGGAATTCGGCGAGTTCTTGCAGACTTACTGAGTTCGCTCGATAAGAAGTATGGCGATGGCCATTCAAGCTCAGCGCAAACACTGGTGGCGATCGTCCTGCATGAGACAAAGTTGGGGCCCGCTGCTGACGCAAAAGTGCGAGCCGCGGCTTTTCGCAGGGCTGTGTGGTCGTTTGCTGTGAGACGCTCACCCGCCGGCTTGCTGGAAAATGTGGAAGTCGGCTTCGAGGCTGAGGGAACGATTCATCTCGTTCCTCGGCTCACGCGAAACCCGAGTGAACGCGAAGTTGCCGAGTTGCAAGCCGTGCTGAGCGAGGCGCTGGACGAACTCTATTCGCGCCTCGCGTTCGATGTGGCACACTGAACTTGCCCGCCGCCGGGATTGCCCGAGAAGCCGGGATGCTTGTCGAGTTCGTGCAAGCAACCGGGGCAGTCGTCGGCCACTCCCTCTCCCGCACTGGCCGTGCTTCACCCGGTCAGACCGCACAGGTGAATTTCGATGCGTGTATTTGCTTCTCTTCTCGTGGCCAGCTGCCTGGCCGTGCCATTCGGTTGCGACAAGCCGAAGAAATCGAGCCAGGGCACGCCGAAGGAAGACCCTCGGCAGGTCGTGCCCGTGGGTGGAACCACCCAGGATCCCGTCACCGACACGGGTGATCCGAAGATTGCACCGATGCCACGCCCGGGCAAGACGGACACCAACGTTAACCCGATGCCGATGGTCGAGCCGAAGCCCGTCCCCGTCGAACCCAAGCCCAAGCCGATGGTCGAGCCGAAGCCCGCCCCCGTCGAACCCAAGCCCAAGCCGATGCTCGAGCCGAAGCCCGTCCCCGTCGAACCCAAGCCGATGGTCGAGCCGAAGCCCAAGGTCAAGCCTGAACCTGTGGAACCAGAGCCCAAGGTCACGCCTGTGCCGAAGTCCACGCTGGAAGTGGCCCCAGCACCGCGTATGAAGATGTGATTGACGCCATCGGCCCACCCTGTGAAGGGTGGGCCGCGATTCACGCGGTTGCTTCATCCTTTCGGCGGTGCTCGGCCACTTTCACAGGCACCACATCCCAAGCCAGGCCCACCACCTGCAGCATTCGCACGAAGGTGTACGTCAGGTCGACTTCCCACCACTTGTGCCCCTGCGAGCAGACACGCGGAGCGGCGTGGTGGTTGTTGTGCCAGCCTTCGCCATTGGTCAGGATCGCCACCCACCAGTTATTCGTGCTGCGGTCCGGCGTCTGATAGTTGCGATACCCCCAGCGGTGTGCGGCCGAGTTCACGAACCAGGTGATATGCCAGACGTACACGGTGCGAACGACCACGCCCCACAGGAACACCTTCACGCCAATCTGCACCGCAGCTTCCGTGGTATCCGCGAAGAGAAACCCTGCTCCGAAGCCGATCGCAGCAATCAAGAACGCATGAAGGAAATAGACCAGCACCCACTTGTGGCCACGATGCAGCCAGCGCAAAAAGGGATCGGTCATCAGATCCGGCACGTACTTCTCATATGTGCTCAGGCGATCACGCACCGGATCCTGTGTGTAGATCCACTGCATGTGGCCCCAGTAGAAATGATCCTTCGGACTGTGTGGATCGCCGTCCTCATCGCTCTTCTGATGGTGAATGCGATGGTTGAGCACCCACCACAACGGCGAACCTTCCAGGCTGCAGACGCCGCACAGGATGAACATACGCTCCAGCCACTTCGGCATCTTCACGGCCGAGTGCGTGAGCATACGATGATAGGCGAGGTTGATCCCGATCGATCCAAAGATGAAGTTGCCGATCAGCAGATAGCCGACGCCCCACCAGGTGAAGCAGTACGGCAGGAAAGCCAGGGGCGTGAGCAGGTGCATCACCACCAGCGTCGCCAGAAACCACGGAATCACCTTGGGCCGACGAACCGATGGAGAGGCCGAAACAACAGGCAGAGTGCTCACGGGCATGTCCTTGCGTGACAGGTGGCAACAAGGAAAAATTACCAGCGGGCCGCAAAAGTGTCTCCCCCAATCTGGCTGACGGGTTCTGCTCGCACCCCTGCCCCGAGAGTTTGAGTCGCCATCATGAACCGTGTCGCCGTCATTGATTCGCACACTGGCGGCGAACCGACCCGCGTGATTCTCTCCGGTGGCCCCGACCTCGGAACGGGCCCACTTGCTGAGAGAGCCAGACGCTTTCGCGCTCAGCACGACGCGTTCCGCTCCGCCGTGGTGAACGAACCGCGTGGCTCGGATGTGCTCGTGGGGGCCCTGCTGTGTGAACCGCACGATCCGTCATGCACTCTGGGCATCCTCTTCTTCAACAACGTTGGCACCATCGGCATGTGCGGCCACGGCACGATCGGCCTGATGGCTACCCTCGCACACCTGGGCCGCATCCACCCCGGCGAGCATCGCATCGATACGGTCGTGGGGCCCGTCACGGCCACACTCCACTCAGATGGCCGGGTCACCGTGCGAAATGTGCCGAGTTATCGTTATCGCCACTGCGTCACGGTCGAGGTGCCAACACTCGGACCGATCACAGGCGACATCGCCTGGGGCGGCAACTGGTTCTTCCTCGTCGGCGAGGCACGCGAATCGCTCACAGTCGCAAACGCCGAGCCTCTCACCCGCATCACCTGGAAGATTCGCCAGGCCCTCGAAGCTCAGGGCATCACCGGCGAAAACGGCGGCCACATCGATCACATCGAACTGTTCGGCACACCACACGACCCACGCAACCACTCTCGCAATTTCGTGCTCTGCCCCGGCAAGGCCTACGATCGCAGCCCCTGCGGCACTGGCACCAGTGCAAAACTGGCCTGTCTGATCGCCGAGGGGATCATTACCTTTGGTGAGATCTGGCGGCAGGAAAGCATCACGGGTAGCGTCTTCGAAGCCGTGGCCGCACCCGCCCGCGAACCCGGAAAGATCATCCCGGCCATCACGGGAACGGCCTACGTCACGGCCGAGGCCACGCTCCTGTTCGATCCGCATGATCCGCTTCGCGATGGCATCCGGGGCTGATAAACTGTAGCCATTCGTCCTGAACATGCCATGGAGCAATCGCAATGAATGCACTCCTCGTGCCTCTCGTCCTCAGCATCGGAGCCCAGCCAGCAGACTGGGCCGCTGCCGAGGGTGTGCACATCAAAAATATCCAACAGGTGACTGCCGAGTTCCTGCGAGCTGGCGAAGGCTATTTCTCACCGGATGGCAAATCGATCATTTACCAGGCGGAAGAGAAAGGAACGGGCAACCCGTTCTATCAGATCTTCACCCAGGATCTGGCCACAGGTAACTTTCGCCGCGTGAGCCCCGGCATGGGCCGCACCACCTGTTCTTATTTTCGACCTGATGGCAAGCGCATCATCTTCGCCAGCAGCCATGAAGATCCCAATGCGAAGGAACTCCAGGCAGGCGAGTACAAGCAGCGGGCGGAGGATCTCAAGAATGGCGTTCGCCGTCGCTACTCGTGGGATTTTGACCCACACATGAAAATCTATGAAGCCAACCCGGATGGCACCGAGATGAAGTGCCTCACGCCCAATGCGAAAGTCTACACAGCAGAGGGAAGTTTTTCCGCGGACGGCAAGAAGATTGTCTATAGTGCGGGCAATGCGGGCAATGTGCAATTATTCATCATGAATGCTGATGGCAGCGGAGCCAGGCAACTCACCACGGCCCTGAACTGCTACAACGGCGGCCCCTTCTTCAGCCCGGATGGCACGAAGGTCATTTTTCGCTCAGACCGCAAGGAGAAGGACCGCCTTCAACTGTACGTCATCAACGCGGATGGCACGGGCGAGAAGGCCCTCACAGATAATGATAAATGGGTCTACTGGGCACCCTACTGGTACAAGGATGGCAAACACATCATCTACACGGCAGCCGATCACTCGGATCCCACGGCACGCCCGAACTATGATCTCTACTGGATGAATCTGGAGACGGGCAAGACCACTCGCATCACTCATGCACCCGGCCAGGATGTGTTGCCAGTCTTCTCACCGGATGGCGCCAAGTTGATGTGGACGAGCAACCGCGATGGCCGCTCACCCACGCAACTGTTCATCGCGGACTTCACACCACCGAAGGATGATTGAAAACTCGCATCCCGGCATGGTCTTAAAATTCGGCACTGCCGGGCGTGCGTGGGAAGGGAATCACATCGCGGATATTCGCCATCCCACTCAGGAAGAGGATGGCACGCTCCAGCCCCAGGCCGAAGCCTGAATGTGGCACGGTGCCATAACGGCGCAGATCACCGTACCACGCGTAGCCTTCGGGATGCAGGCCCTGTTCACGCATCCGCTCTTCGAGCACATCGAGTCGCTCTTCGCGCTGGCTGCCACCGATGATCTCACCGACACCCGGCAGAAGCACATCCATCGCCCGCACCGTCTTGCCATCCTCATTGACGCGCATGTAGAACGGCTTCAAGGTGCGCGGATAATCATAGAGAATAACCGGGCTCTTGAAGTGTTGCTCGGTGAGGTAGCGTTCGTGCTCCGATTGCAAGTCCTTGCCCCAGCCCACGGGGTATTCCCATGACTTGCCAGACTGCTCGAGAATCTCAACGGCTTCGGTGTACGAAACACGCTTGAAGGGGTTGGTGAGCACATTCTCCAGCCGTGTGAAGAGTTCTTTATCCACACGCTCCGCAAAGAACTTCATATCCTCACTGCATTTATCAAGTGCATCCGTGAGAATCCGTTTGAGAAATGCCTCGGCGAGCGTCATGTTGTCATTGAGATCGTAAAAGGCCATCTCCGGCTCGACCATCCAGAACTCGGCCAGGTGCCGGGGCGTATTGGAATTCTCCGCCCGAAAGGTGGGGCCGAATGTGTACACCTTGCCGAGCGAGCAGGCAAATGACTCGACTTGCAACTGGCCGCTCACGGTGAGGAACGCAGGCTTGCCGAAGAAATCCTGTGTGTAATCAACCTTGCCATCCACCTTCGGTGGTGCGTCCGGATCGAGTGTGGTGACGCGGAAGAGAGCCCCGGCACCTTCACAATCACTTGCTGTGATAATGGGCGTGTGAACGTACAGGAAGCCGCGTTCATGGAAGAATTGATGAATGGACATCGACACCTGGTGCCGCAGGCGAGCGATGGCACCGAATGTGTTCGTGCGTGGCCGCAGATGAGCGATGCTCCGCAGAAATTCAAAGGTGTGGCCCTTCTTCTGAAGCTGATAGGTCTCCACCGGTGCGTCACCCAATAACTCCACGGCCGTGGCATGCACCTCGGTGGCTTGCCCTTTCGCAGGTGAGGCCTTCACTTCGCCATCGATGCAAACGCTGGCCCCTGTGTGCAGGTGCTTCACGACAGAGTCGTAGTTTCCGAGTTCGCCGGGCGCGACGATCTGCACGTTCCCCTGGCAAGAGCCATCATTGAGTTCGATGAAGCTAAAGCCGCCCTTGGAGTCGCGCCGGGTGCGAACCCAACCCTGGAGGCGGACCATTCGCCCCACGGCATCTGGTTTGCGGGCATCAGCCACGGAGATCGCATCCATCAGTGTGATCCATGATGAGGAGCAAGTCCATTCGCAAAGCCTAACACTTTGCGAACCCCAATACACACATTAGCTCTTCTTCTGCAACTTCGCCCACGTGTCGCGAAGCGTGACCGCACGATTAAATACCAGTTTCCCGGGATCGGAATCCTTATCCACGCAGAAGTATCCGAGCCGTTCGAACTGGAAGGTCGCTCCCGGGCCTGCTGCGGCGACAGATGGTTCCAGCTTGCATGCCGTGAGCACCGCGAGCGAATTCGGATTGAGGTTATCGAGGTAGGTCTGGCCCTCGGCCACCTCATCAGGGTCGGGTTTCACGAACAGGTGATCATAGAGTCGCACCTCGGCATCCACGGCATGCTCCGCGCTAACCCAATGAATCGTGCCCTTCACCTTGCGGCCATCGGGTGAATCACCACCCCTGGTGGCGGGGTCGTAGGTGCAGTGCAGCTCGGTGATGTTGCCGGCCTCGTCTTTGGTGGCACTCACACAGGTGATGAAATACGCATAGCGGAAGCGGACTTCCTTGCCGGGTGCGAGGCGGTAGAACCCTTTGGGAGGATTCTCCTGGAAGTCGTCCTGCTCGATGTAGAGCACCTTCGAGAATGGCACCTGGCGCGAGCCCGCGGCCGCGTCCTCGGGATTATTCACGGCCGGGAGTTGCTCGGTCTCTCCGTCCGGATAATTATCAATGATCACCTTTAACGGTTTGAGCACCCCCATCACGCGATTGGCCTTCTTGTTGAGATCCTCCCGGAGCGAGTCCTCGAGCCAGGACACATCGATGACGCCGTTGTATTTCGACACACCAATGCGTTCGCAGAATTTCTGCAGCGATTCGGGTGTGTAGCCGCGGCGGCGCACGCCACTGATGGTCGGCATGCGCGGATCATCCCATCCCTTCACATGTTTATCGGTGACGAGTTGAATGAGCCGGCGTTTGCTGAGCACGGTGTAAGAGAGATTGAGCCGGGCGAATTCAATTTGTTGCGGGGCATAGATGCCAATGGCCTGAACATACCATTCGTAGAGCGGGCGGTGGACTTCAAATTCGAGCGTGCAAATGGAATGTGTGATGCGCTCGATGGAGTCCGATTCGCCATGGGCATAATCGTACATGGGATAAATACACCATTTATCGCCGGTGCGGTGATGCCTGGCGTGCATGATGCGATACATGATCGGATCGCGCAGATGGAAGTTCGGATGAGCCATGTCGATCTTGGCTCGCAGTGTGCGTGCTCCTTCCGGAAATTCACCGGCCTTCATGCGACGGAAGAGATCAAGATTCTCCTCCACCGATCGATTGCGGAAGGGGCTGTTGGTGCCGCCCTTGATGTCGCCGCGATACTTGGCCATGTCGTCGCCATTGAGATCGCAGACGTAGGCTTTGCCGTCGCGAATGAGCTTCTCGGCCCAGTCGTAGAGTTGATCGAAATAATCAGAGGCAAAGAACTCACGCCCTTCCCAGTCCGCACCGAGCCAGCGCACGTCATCGCGGATCGAATCAACGTACTCTTGCTCCTCGGTGGTGGGGTTGGTGTCGTCAAAGCGAAGGTTGAACTTGCCACCGTATTTGACGGCCAGCCCATAGTTCAAACAAATCGACTTGGCATGGCCGATGTGCAAGTAGCCGTTTGGCTCCGGTGGAAAGCGTGTGTGCACGCGTCCCTCGAAGCGTCCACTGGCATTGTCCTCCTCAACCATCTGCTGGATGAAATTCAGGGAGGGGGTGTCGGGTTTCTGTTCGGACATCAATGGCGGCTCCTTGCCCTGGCTGGCGGGAGAAACTCCAACGGGCTTTGGCGTGTTGGGTAAGTGATTTAGAATGGATTCTACACGAGTGAGGAGCGGTGGAATGTCGGCGGACACGGTTTGCCAGACACGGTCGAGATTGACCGAAAAATAATGGTGGATGAGCTTATCGCTCATCCGTCCGATCTCTCGCCACGGCACATCGGCGTTCACCGAGCGGAGATTCTCGCTCAGTTTCTTCGTCGCCTCACCAATGATCTCAATGTTTCGGACAACAGCGTCCTGACGCATCCGTTCTGCGAAAAACCTGTCTCGTCCCGTGGCCGTGTATTGGAGTATGTGGCGGGCTGCGTCATGGATGTGCGCGAGGAGTGACCGGTCGTCGCTCATAGGGGCACCGCCTCGGCGAGGATCCGGTCCTCCAGATAGGGGCTGATGCCACCTTCTTCGACGACATCGACCTTACACCCGAGCAAATCCTCGAGACCGAGTTCGAATCGCGCCACATCAAGCAGTGTTCGCTTGGGTTCGAACGCGACCAGGATATCGACATCGCTCTTCGGCCCCGCTTCCTCTCGGACGACGGAACCGAAAATGCGAATGTTCGTCGCACCGTGTTTGTGGGCGAGTCGTTCAATCTCGGTTCTTCGCTGGCGAACTTGTTCGAGGTTTAGTGCCATCAGCCTTGCACCTGTGTCAAAGCCTTCTCGATCCGTACCTGACACTTATCGCGTCCCAGAATCGCGAGGGTATCGTAGGCACTGAAGCCGACGTCTTTGCCTGTCGTGGCGAGCCGCAGCACCTGGCTGAGCGGCCCTGCCTTCGCACCCTCGGCCTGGGCGAGTGCTTCCGTTCGTTCCTTCAAGGTCGCGGCGTCGAATGGCTCGGCACCGCTCACCACTTCCTGTAATTTCGTAAGCACCTCGCCGAGTGACAATGCCCTGTCACTCCCCTTGAACGCGGCTGTCAGGCTTTTCTGAGCCAAGGCGGCATCGAAGCCAATCTGTTCATCAGGGAGGAACAGGTAGTCGTATTCCAGGATATCACCCGCGACCGTCAGCCGTGGCCCTGCGGCTTCCAGAAGTTGTGTGAGCATCGCCTCGGGTGCCTCAAGACCGGCCCGCAGCAGGAAGGGCCGAACGCGATCGAGTTTCTCGGTGAGTGGCAGGGCTTGCATGTGCCGGGCCTGGAACGCGAAGAGTTTCTTCACATCGAGGCTGGCGGGCGACTTGACCACGCGCTCGAGCGAGAATGATTCGATCATCTGGGTGATCGTGAAATCCTCGGTCTTGTCGTCGAGCGACCAGCCGAGCAGCACGAGGTAGTTCAGCACCGCTGCCGGGAGGTAGCCGACCTGCTCATAAAAAGCGACGAGCACGGGATTGAACGCTTCCGGCGATGCATCCAGACCCGTGCGATCGGCGATGGCCTTCGCGTGGTCGTACACCTTCTTGAAGTCGGGATTCTTCAAGTACTGTGGAATCTTGCGCTTGCTGAGTTTGTTCTTGCTGCCCGGCTCCGCGACCGGTGGCAAATGGGCGTACTCGGGTCGTGGGTAGCCCAGCCCTTCCAGCAAGAAGATTTGCCGCGGCGTGTTGGCCAGGTGTTCCTCGGCGCGGATCACGTGGCTGATCTTCATGTCGAAGTCATCGACGACATTGGCGAGGTTATAGGTCACCGAACCATCCGAACGCTGGATCACGATGTCCTGTTCGCCGGCCCAGGGCACTTCGACGTTGCCGCGAACGTGATCGTAGAACTGGCACACGCCTTCGCGTGGCATCTTGATTTTCACGGCGCCTTGCCGGCCCTCGGCTTCGAATCGCTGGCGATCGGCGTTGTTCTGTGCCATCCACTGTCGGCTGTAAATCTTGGGCCGCTTCTCCTTCTCGGCGAGTTCCATTTCGGCCTTGGTTTCCTCGGGGCGTGCATAGTCCCAATACGCATGGCCGCTGGCAAGCAACTGCGCGACGGCGGCCTGATAGCGGGGCAACCGTTCGGACTGGTAGTACGGCCCGTGAGGACCGCCGACATCGGCACCTTCGTCCCAGTCGAGGCCGAGCCAGCGGAAGCCGTCGAGGATTGGCTGCAGGGCTTCCTTCACGTTGCGTTGCTGGTCCGTGTCGTCGATGCGGAGGATGAACTGGCCGCCGTGCTTGCGGGCGAAGAGCCAGTTGAAGAGCGCGGTGCGGACGCCGCCGATGTGGAGGTAGCCGGTGGGGCTCGGGGCGAAGCGGGTGCGAACCGTCATGTGTGTGGCAATCCGTGTCAGTCGTGGTCTGTGAGCAGGATTATAAGCAACCCTGGAATTCTCGCCAGCCAGGCCGGGGTAGCGCGAACCTTTCTGTTTGCAAGGCATCTACTGAATGAACGCGAAACGGAAGGGCAAGCCGACTGGTGACGGCACCCCGCTCGAACCGGGACGAGCCACAAGCCTTGAGGGTTCGACTCCCTCTCCTTCCGCCTTCATGGAATAGCGAACGGAATCGGTCGCTTCGGTGGTGAAAGGGAGATCACACGGGCGTGCGAAGTCCGGATTCCTGGTTCGATTCCAGGTCGAAGCACTGTGAACATGACGCCGGGGCTGGACGGCCAGGCAGTCGGCTGCAACCCGACTATAAGCAGGTTCAACTCCTGCCGGCGTCTCTGAATGGTTCGACATTTCGGGCTGTGGCCGAGCGGTGAGGCACCCGTCTGATACGCGGGTCTGACGCAGGTTCAACTCCTGCCGGCCCGATTGCAAGGCGAAGTCATTTCTCTCGGCGGCCACTTCATCTCGCCTCACGTGCGGAATTCGCACTCCGTTCCATCGTTCCTCTTGGCCGTGCTCCTACAATGTGCGGACACGCCCCTGGAGGTTCGCACGATGGCACTGACTCCATCCACCATGGTTCCGCTCGGTTCACCCGCTCCGGATTTTCGGTTGCCCGATACCGACGGCAACACTGTCTCGCTTGCCGAGTTCAAGGATGCCCCGGCGCTCCTCGTGGCGTTCATCTGCAATCATTGCCCATACGTGAAGCATGTGCGTTCGGCTTTTGCACAGCTGGTGCGTGACTACCAGGCGAAGGGCGTGGCCGCGGTCGGTATCAGCAGCAATGATGTGGTTTCGCATCCGGACGACAGCCCGGAGAAGATGAAGGAAGAGAAGGCCGCGGCAGGTTATACCTTCCCGTATCTGTACGACGAATCGCAGGACGTGGCGAAGGCATATCACGCGGCCTGCACGCCGGACTTCTTTGTGTACGATGCGGCTCACAAGTTGGCCTATCGCGGGCAGATGGATGCCAGCCGGCCGGGCAATGGCAAGCCGAACGATGGGGCCGATTTGCGGGCCGCACTCGATGCCGTGCTCGCGGGAACACCCGTCTCCGCAACACAAATGCCGAGCATCGGCTGCAACATCAAGTGGAAGTGAAGCGGCTTCACCAGGACCACCGATGAGGGACATCAGCAATGGGAACACTGTCCGGGAAAGTGGCGATCGTGACGGGTGCCAGTCGAGGGATCGGGGCGGCGATTGCCCAGCGCTTCGCAGCAGATGGGGCCAAGGTGGTGGTGAATTATTCCACCAGTGCGGGAGCGGCCAGCGAAGTGGTCGCGGAGATTGCGAAGGCCGGCGGCGAGGCGATTGCGGTGAAGGCGAATGTGAGCAAGCCCGAGGAGATCGCCGGCCTTTTCGACGCCACGAAGAAGGCATTCGGCCGGCTCGATGTGCTCGTGAACAACGCCGCTATCATGCAGCGTTCTCTTCTGGAAGAGGTCACACCTGAGTTGTTCGACGCCCACTTCGACCTGAACGTGCGTGGCTACTTGCTCTGTGCGAGACAGGCCGCCGCAATGATGTCGGCGGGCGGCAGCATCATCAACATCGCCAGCGCCATCAGCCGCATGGCGTACCCGGGTGCCGTGGTGTACACGGCCACCAAGGGTGCGGTGGACGTGATGAGTCGTGTGCTGGCCATGGAATTGGGCCCGAAGGGGATTCGCGTGAATGTGGTGGCTCCGGGCTCCACGATCACGGACATGAATAGCGAGAAGAGCGGCAAAACGCAGGCGGAAGCAGACCAGGAAATAGCCATGACGGCCCTGCGCCGCCAGGGCTTGCCCGAGGATATCGCCGGGCCCGTCGCATTCCTGGCGAGCGACGATTCACGCTGGGTGACGGGTGCCTGGCTCGATGTCTCGGGCGGGATTCGCCTGTGAGTCAGGAATGAGTTGCTCGGGTTCCAGGTGGACAACGGAACCCGGCAACGCGACAACAACCGGACCTCTTTCGCAGCGAGCGGGAGCCCACCTGTTCGCCGCAACCGCGACTGGAACGGCCGTGACTGAAACACACCCCGCAGATGCACCTCCGGCCGATGCCCCCGAGACCGACGCTGTGCCAGTCGATCGCAAGTTCGGCTACTGGTCCGGGCATCTCGTTGTCGTGGGGAGCATGATCGGTGCGGGCATTCTCACCACCTCGGGCTTCATCCTGCGCGATACGGGCAATCCGATCGCCCTGCTGGTGCTGTGGGCCGTGGGTGGCTTGCTTGCATTGTGTGGTGCCGTCACTGTCGCGGAACTCGCCACCACACTCTCGCGCTCGGGAGGCGACTACGTCTTCGTTCGGGAAGCCTTCGGCCCCGGGCTCGGCTTCGTCTCTGGCTGGGCCACCTTCACACTCGGCTTCGCCGCTCCCACGGCTGTCGTGGCGTTGCTCGCGCTCAAATACCTGAGCGAGCCGTTTCGCCATGTGATCCCGGAATGGATGATTCAGGCCGGGGCCACGCTGCTGATCCTGGCTATCGGAGCGATTCACACACTCGGCCACAATCACAGTTCGCGGATGCAGTTGATCGCGACCATCGTCACCGGGGTGATACTTGTCGGCCTCGCGCTCGGTGGTATCTGTTGCGGCAATGGCGAGTGGAAGCACCTCGCGGTTGGCGGCTGGCCGGAAGGCAACCACTGGTGGGCCCTCTCCGTGGGCCTCATCTACGTCTGCTACGCCTACACCGGCTGGAACGCCGCGGCTTATCTCGCCGGCGAGGTTCGCAACCCCGCCAAGACGCTGCCACGTTGCCTCATCGGTGGTGTTGCCACAGTCATTGTCCTGTATTTCATGGTGAACCTGGCCTACGTCTATGCCCTGGAACCCGGGGCGATGATGACCAAGGAACCGGGTGAAGTGGAAGGCGTGGCCAAGATGGCGGCGGAATCGCTCTTCGGCAAGGCGGCCGCGGATGTGGTGGCGGCACTGCTCGGCCTCACGCTCGTGGCGGGCGTGAGTGCATATCTGCTCACCGGGCCGCGCGTGGCCTTTGCCATGGCCCGCGACCGCGTCTTCCCCAGTTTCGCAGGCCGGCTGCACCCAACGCGCAGCACACCCACCGCGGCCACACTCACTCAGGCTTTCCTTGCCGTGGGATTGATCTGGTCTGGTTCGTTCCTGGACTTGCTCAACTACACCGCTGTCGGTCTCGCAGCCCTGGCCGGGCTCACGGTCGCCAGCGTCTTCCCGCTGCGCCGCCGGAAGGACCTCGTTCGCCCGTATCGCTTGCCGCTGTATCCGATTCCGCCACTGGCCTATCTCATACTCACCGTGTGGACCGTCGCCGGCACCCTCACCGACCCCGATGCCCGCATCCCCGCACTCTTGAGCCTTGCCACGTTGCTCCTCGGCGTGCCCCTCTTCCTGCTTGTCCGCGAACCCAGCCGACTCGTGAAGGTGATCAAGCCACACAGCCGATAGTTCGGAATGCGGAATGCAGAGCGTCGAAATCGGGCGAGTGGTCTCTTGCGGCTCGCATCGATTCTCGACCGTCGGCTCACCAACCACTCAGGCACCTTTCGGCTGGCTTTCCATTTCGAATTCCGCGTCTCCCATTCCGCATGATAGGCTCAGTCGATCGTCAAGAATTCGTTGCTGTTGAAGAGCACGCGGCAGATGGCTCGAAGGCCGTGGTCGGCGGCCACGGTCTCGGCGAGCTTTGCTTCCTGGGCAGTTGGCTCACGCTGATAGGCAAGTTGCCAGGCCCGTCGAACCTGCTTCGGCACATCGTTGGGTGCTTCACCTTCAACACGTGCGGCGAACGCATCGGACATGCGCAGGGCGAACCCACTATTCCACAGAGCGAGCGCCTGCAACGGTGTCGTGGTGATCGAGCGGCGCGGGGCTGCGGCTGCGGGGTCGGGGCAATCAAAAGCATCGAGCAGGCCACGATTGCCGCCACGGGGGACGAAGCGATAAATGCTGCGGCGGTGGGACGCGAGTCCCACAGGATCGAATGGGTCGAAGTAGGCGGTTCCATTGAAATTCCGCTCGCGATAATCCGAGAAGCCTTTCCCACCCACGTCCCGATTGAGCAGCCCGGCGATGCTGAGCATGGAGTCACGCACGGCCTCGCCTTCGAGCCGGTGCGGTGTCGTGCGCCAGAGCCAGCGGTTGTCTGCATCAAGGGTGAGTGCGGCGGGCTTTGGTGCAGAGGCCTGGCGATACGTCGCCGAGGTCACAATCAGGCGATGCAAGTCCTTCAGGCTAAAGTCGCGTGAGACGAGTTCCGCGGCGAGCCAGTCCAGGAGTGCGGGATGGCTGGGCCGGCCGCCATTGAAACCGAAGTCGTTGGGTGTCTCGACGATGCCGGTGCCGAAGTGATAGTGCCAGAGTCGGTTGGCGATCACGCGAGCGAAGAGCGGGTTGCCGGGAGCGGTGATCCAGCGGGCGAGCTTCAGCCGCCGTTCCGCATCGCTGGCATCCGCAGCGAGGCCGAAGTTTGCGGCGTCGCCCAGTGCCGACAAACCTGCGGGGGCAACGACATCACCGGGGTTGGCCACATCGCCACGGTGCAGGAAGTGCGTGACACCCGGAGGCTTTGGCACCACCGCGTACACCTTTTCGCTGGTGCCTGGTCGCAGTTTCGCCAGTGCGTTGCCGAGTTCCGTTCGCTTCGACAGCAACGCCGTCCGGCGCGTGCGATCCTCGGGTGAAAGCTTCGCTTCGACGGCGGAATCGGGCAAGAAGCTTGGCCCCGCCTGGAAGGACGCAGAGACTTCGTCCGCGGTCAGTGCGCGATCGTACAGGCGGGCTGCGACAACGGTGCCGGCGAGCATTCTGTTTCCGCCGGCCGGCTCATGACGACAGCCGAACACGACCACGGCTTCACGGGCCTTGAAGGTGATGGGGCCCTTCGAAATGTAGGGTTTGCCCTCGAACTTGCCTTCGCGGAATGCCGTGATGCTGCCATCGTCGGCGTAGGTGATCGCCACGTGAGTGATGCGGTTCGCGGCGTCCTTTTCGTCGCTGCCGCTGAACGACTGCGTGCGCACGAAGTTGTTGCTGCCCGCCATCCAGCGTGTGGGTTCGCGCTCACCGAAAACGATGGCATCGAACACGGTTCCATTCGGTGTTTGCACGCTCATCACGCCACCGCCGCGCTGGGTGAGGTTGTCCAGCTTCACCCAGGCTTCGAGAGTCTTTGCACGCAGATCGACCTGGAGTGGCGCTGTGCGAACGAGTGCCGTTTTGCCGTCGAGCACGGCACCCGCGTCCGTGAGCTTCGCCTCACCAACGAGTTTCACATCGAGCTTGCCAGTGCGGAAGTCCCAGGCCGCGATCGGCGAAGGGGGTACGACGCCGGTGGACTCTCTCTGGAGCTCGGCCAGCGCGGCCTTGCGGGCCGGGGCTTCCAGTGCGGCGAGTTCAGCGATGAGCTTCTGCAGCTCCTTGTCGAGTGTGGCAATCTGCTGTTTTGATTTACCATCCTCAACGACGCGTTCACCGTGATTCACGCCAGAGATGCTCGCGGCGAGGCGATAGAAATCGGTTTGCGCAATGGGGTCGAACTTGTGATCGTGGCAGCGGGCACAGTTCACGGTCATGCCGAGGAACGTCTGCCCCACGGAACCGACCAGGTCCTCGAGTTCATCCTGGCGAGCGATGGCACGCATCTGATCGTTGCCTAGCACGGTGTTGTGCAACCCGGCGACGAGGAACCCTGTGGCCTTCACTGCGTCAGGATCGCCGGGGTGCAGCAGGTCGCCGGCGAGTTGCAGACGGGCGAATTCATCGAATGGCATGTCTGAATTGAACGCCCGGATGACCCAGTCGCGGTAGTGCCAGGCATTGGGCCGGACGGCGTTGCGTTCGAAGCCATCTGTCTCGCCGAAGCGAACGACATCGAGCCAGTGCCGTGCCCAGCGTTCGCCGTAGTGGGGAGAAGCGAGCAGGCGGTCCACCAGCTTTTCGTACGCATCGGGTGCGTCCTCCTTCAGGAAGGCTGCGACTTCTTCCGGCGTCGGCGGCAAGCCGATGAGATCAAACGTCACGCGGCGAATGAGCGTTCGCCGGTCTGCGGATGCCGAGAGTGACAGCCCATTGTCACTGAGCTTTCGCTGCACCAAGAAGTCGATGGGATTGCGGCCCGCGGGCACGGCGGGCCGCGCAATCGGCTGCAACGACCACCAGTCGTAGCCCGCACGCGAGGCTGTGGTGAAGCGGAAGGGATCGATCGGGTCGCGGCCCCACTTCGCGCCGCTGAGAATCCACTCCTTCACAATCTGCTTCTCGGAAGCAGTCAACGGCTTCTTCGGCGGCATCTCGTTGGCTTCGATCCGCTTCCACAGTTCACTCGCCTCGAGCTTGCCGGGTGCAACCATGGCTGCGTCGCCCTCGAGCACGAGCGACTTGCGAGAGAGATCCAGATCGCCCTTCGGCATCGCCCCGCTGTGGCAATCCAGGCAACGCGATGCCAGCAGCGGTGCAACCTGCCGATCGAAGTCAGGCGGGGCAGCCAAGGCGATCGCTGGCAGGGTGAACGTGAGAAGTGTGAAACAGCAACGGAGCATGTCGGGGCTCGCAGATGATGGAACCCCGCCATTGTGTCCCATCGCGGCTCAGTGATCAACGACGCATGTGATCGGGCAGGTTGTCCAGCGTGCGGGTGCTTCCCACGTACCGTTCATCGCCTTCATGTGATGTGCGAGGTAGGGATTCAAGACACCACTGAAGAAGAGATCGCGCGGGTAGGTCGCCGAGGGGCGTGTGGTGTTTGCATCCATGATCCCCGCGGCGACGCACGCTTCGCACACGAGTTCACTGCAGAAGTATGCCTTGCGGTCCGGCCCCTTCGGCTTGCCCATGAACTCCGTGCGAACGGGGCCGCGCGATCGAAGTGGTGTGAGTTGGACGGCCAGGCGGCGGATGGAGAAATCTCGGCCATTCACATGCAAGCAGAACTGCGTGAGCCGGCAGGATTCCTCCGCGGTGAGCGGCACGCGACGACGGCGCACCCACACTCGGCCCTCGGACTCGTAGCTCGCCATGTGCGGGATCGCTTCCATGGCCCGACACTTCAGGGTGTCGTGCGGGCCGCCTTCCAGGATCGCAGGTCGGCCGTCGGGCAGGGCGAAGACGATCATCGAGTGTGTGGGATGGCTGGTGCCCGCCAACTGGTGCATCAGCTTCCAAAACTTCGATCCATCCGCGGACATCACGATATCTCCGGGTTGCGGCACATAAGGCCGAGCCGGGCCACGGATGATCACGTCCTCGGCAAATGCGGGCTGATACAGGTACGACGGCCCACCCGGAGCCACCGTGCCCACGAGTGGCAGGTTCGCCACCTTCGCTTTCATGCGCTCGACCGGATGCAACGGGCCAGGCAATGGCACACGCGGCCCTGGCCGTGGCGTGAATTCGAACGCGGGAACCGGCTCGGCACCCAGGGTGAAAAGTGCTGTCAGCGCCAGCGGCATCATGCCGAAAATCTCCTTGCAGATGCGAATCGCGCAACCTCACGTGGTAATCGATCGGAGCGGAGCATGAACTGCATCTGCTTGGTCGCGTTATCCTCCGAGCAGGTTTGAAATCGGTTGCTTATGCCATTTGCACGGAGGATGCCGGGTGAATGGTTTGTGCCAGGATCGTGTGTCGGCGTTTCATGCACGCGGTTGCGGTTATCCTGGCAGTCCCCGGCTGGTCGCGTGGTGGCGAATGGTGGTCTGGCATGGTGCTGTCGGCCTCGCAGTCGAACGGCCGTGCGAGGCAGACCGTGAACTGCCAGAAACGTGCGGGCACTGCCATCCGTTCCATCTTGACAGCACTTCCTTTCGACTCTACACACGCGGCCCCCGCACGGATGCCGTGCGATCGACTCTTCGCATGGAAGCGAGTTCACCGTGGTTGCTCCCGCCATCGCTTACGAGACGTCCCACGGCAAGCTCTTCGTGGGCAAGGCGGAAGAAGTCCTGGCATCGCCCGCACTGGATGCGTGGCGTGGACGCGTGCAATTGTTGTTTACGTCTCCGCCGTTCCCACTGTTGCGTCAGAAGAAGTACGGCAACCTGGAAGGCACCGCTTTCGCGGACTGGCTCGCAGCGTATGCCGGGGGCTTCGCGAAGATGCTCGCGCCGGACGGTTCGATCGTGCTCGAGATCGGCAACGGCTGGAACCCGGGCACGCCCACCGTTTCGACCGTGGGAATCAAGGCCTTGCTCGCTTTCCAGGAAGCCGCTGGATTGCACCTGTGCCAGGAATTCATCTGTTATAACCCCGCTCGGTTGCCGACCCCGGCGGAGTGGGTCGCGGTGCGGCGGACACGCGTGAAAGATGCGTTTACGCGTGTCTGGTGGATGTCGCCCACACCACACCCCAAGGCGGATAATCGCCGGGTGCTCACCGAATACAGCGAAGCGATGCGGAAGTTGTTGAAGAAGGGATCATACACGGGCGGCCGACGACCCTCGGAGCATCACATCGGCGTCGACTCGTTTCTCACCGATAACGGGGGTGCTATTCCGCCAAACGTGCTGGTGCCACCGGCCGAGGCGATAGAACCCCAGGCGATCCTGCCGATTCCGAACACGGCCAGCAAGAATGGCTATCACCAGGCATGTCGCGAACGCGAGGTGGCCCGACACCCGGCAGCCATGCCCGAATTGCTCGTCGAGTTCTTCGCGAAGTTCCTGACCGAGCCCGGCGATGTCATCTTCGACCCCTTCGCCGGCAGCAACACCACGGGAGCGGTTGCCGAGCGACTAGGCCGAGAGTGGATTGGCATCGAAGCGAACCCGGACTATGCGAGTGCCTCCCAGGTTCGCTTCGATGCGGGCCACGCACCGAAGGGTCCGAATGTGAAGGCTAATCGAAACGCTTCTTGTGCTTCGCCCCGCCCTTCCGCTCAAGCTGGTCGGGGAAGCGGTAAACGAGGGCCTGCATGAAGTCGAGCAGGTCCGAGAGGTCGCGGACATGGATGGGTGTGCCACCTTGCCCGGCGCCGCGCGTGAGGTAAGCCGCTTCCTGCACGCGGCACCAGTCCATGGCATCGCGGATGGCAGTCTGGATCTCTTCGGCTCGTTCTACCGGGTCTGCCTTTGAATCCCTGGCGGTGAGCCCCAGGAACGCAGCAGCGGCTCCCCATTCGCGTGGTTCTTCGGGATTGTCTTGCCAGCGGCGGAACTCGGGCCGGGCCACGAGGGCCGAGGCCATCTCGTACAGTTCCTTCACCGTCACCGGCTGCGTCGATGGCTTCGGTTCGGTCGGTGTCACCTGCGGCGTCGGGGCCGCCACGACGCCACGCAACCGAGAGGCCGCGGTCTTGCCCAGAGGCGTGAGGCGATAATAGTTCGGCCTCACCTTGATCATGAACCGCTGAATCACGGGGCTCGATGGCTTCTGCCCCATGATCTCCATCATCACACGCTTGTGGTCTGGATAGCTCTGGGCGTAGCCGCGGAGCCCGAAGCGGAAGCGATCGCGCGACCAGGCGGCGACCGTCAGGTCCCACTCGCTGAACTCCTGGTTGCCGGCGGTCGTGAGATCGTCGGCGGCCAAGAGCACGGACTCGGATGCGGTGAACTTCTCCTGCGCTGCGACCATGATAATTCTTCGGCTCCGATGGCCGGCTTAGGAATGGGGTGTTTTTGGACTCTCCTTCCAGCCTGCCGGGTGGAAGCTGTGAAGTAGAGTCGAACCCGGGAGAGACTAGCACTTTTCAGCGAAGCGGCGCGTCACGAAAGGCAAAATCCGCAGAATCGAACCGGCGCTCCGCATTCGCCGAAACCGCCCAAATGCCTGCGAAACGCGCGAGCTGACGTGTGAGCTGCTCTGCAAGTCCCACACCCAGCGCACCCAGCCCAATGAGCAGTGCGACAAGGAGTCGGAAGCCCAGTGTCATGGCGTCCTCGGAGAGCGCCACGAGCAACACGGCACCGGTCAACGGGACGACGCAGGCGAGCACGAGAAAGGGACCAAAGGGCGCGGTCAGTGGTCGGACTTCTTCAGCCATGTGCACGGCGGGGTTTGCATCCGGGTTGCCGAGCCGCGGCAGCAACGTGCGAAAGACGACCCACTCGATCGCCAGATAGCTGAAGACGATGCCGACCAGCCCGGAGAGCATGAACGAGACCGCGAAGTGTGCGTACACGGATGACGCGATGGGCCCCGCCTGCGCGTCGATGCCAGCCGGGAAAACGAGGATGCCGGGTAACCAGCCAATCGCTCCGAGCCCGATGGCCCAGCCGCCAAAGCGGCGGACGCGGCGACGCACGTCGTCCACTTCATCTGCTCGCAGACGCGGCAGCTCGCTCAGTCGCACCTGCATGGCGTTCAGCAGCGAGAGCAGGATGAGGGCACAGACCGGGTAAGCCAGGACGTTGTACGCGATGATGAGCGATTCGAATGCGTGTTTTTGTTCGCCTTCGAGGTGGATATTCACAGTGTTGTAAGCAATGTTCAAAATGGATGCGAAGACGTGTGGGAGCAACCCGGCCACGGCCAGAGCGACCACGGGGCGGGCCTGAGCGAAGCGAACCAGTCTGCCCGCGGGGGGCAGTGCGCGGCGGACGTCGAGCAAGTAACGGGTACCGGCGAGTGCCGCAGCCAGGGCCGACGCGGAGGCGTAGCGATCAAGGGGATCGTGGGCCAGGCACTTGCGAATCACGCTGGCGAGTTCACGCGGCACAGCCTCCAGAGCATCGACTGGGGCATCCGTTTTCGGTCGCTCACCGGTCGCGAGTTCGTGAAGCACGACTCCGAGCGAGTACACATCGCAGCGACCATCGAGTGCAATGTCCTCCCCGAGCAAGGCCGCGCGCTGCTCCTGGGCCATGTACGCAATGGTGCCACCCAGGCCGGCACCCGCATCGCGATTGCGATCGAACGAAACGTTAAAGTCAGCGAGCATCGGCCGGCCGTACGGCGTCACGAGAATGTTGGCCGGTTTCACATCGCAGTGCAGCACACCCCGGGCATGCGCGAACGCGAGGGCATCCGCCATGCGCTCGCCGAGCCGGCACACGGCCTGAAAGAAATCGTCGCGTGCCAGCATCTCGCGATCGCGCAGCGCTTCCGGATTGAAGCCGCTTTCGCCACGGCTCACTGTGTCGAGCGCTTTCAGAAAGTCGCGGCCCGTGAGAGGAGCACCGTGAGCGTGCAGTTCGCGAATTACTGCGGCGAGATCCGCACCGGGAACATACTGCAGGCAGAGGCAGTGCCACTTGGTGACGGGGTCGATGAAGTCCGAGTACACCTTCACGATGTGATCGTGTTCGAGCCCGGCGAGTGCCACGCCCTCGGTCGAGACTTGTTTGCCTGAGGGAGCAGCCTTCACGGCCACGAGCCTGTCCAGTGAGGGCTGGCGACAGAGATACACGCGCCCAAATGAGCCACGACCAATCTCAGACTGGACCACGAATTCGCCCAGCATTCCGCCTGGCACGCCCTCGAGTGGAGCGCTGACCGGCTGAATGGTGGGAAGCGAGTCCGTGGAAGGGACTTCCGTAGTTGAAGGGAGCATCGCGGTTCCTGCCGACGTTCTGAAACCGCCGATCATAAACGAACGCGGCACGGGCCGAAACCCGTGCCGTGCAACTCCTATCGAGCGGACCAAAGTGTTTATCGAACATAACCGTAGGGCACCGGAGCATACTCCGCTGTGGACGACTTCTGGAGCACAATGATCACGCGATCCTGGACCCCGTTCGACTTCAGGTACTTGATGTCAGCAACACTCAGCTCGAATGTGCTGTTGGTGTTGCGGAGTTGGTTTGCAATCACGTCCTCGCTCACACCGGCCTGGGCCAGATCGACCACGTCCTTCAGGGTCAGCTTCACCGGTTGAAGCGAAGTCGGGGCGGCCGTGCACAGATTCTTGGCCACGTTGCAGTACTCGCCGACGTAAGTACGGCATTCAACTTCCGCTTCATAGGGTGCGGGAGGCAGCATCGGCGGCACAGCATAGGCGACCGACTGCACTGGCTGCGGGCATGGCGGCGGCAGGCAAGTCTGCACCGGAGCGGGGTCATACACCTGCTGCGGGCAGGCTGGTTCCCACACCACGGCGGGGCCATTCGGCGAGTTCATCGCGTAAGGATTCGGGAACGCACGCTGCACGTTCAGCACGCGCGGATAGCAGGGCGGGCAGGGCACCATCACGTTCATCACTGGCACGTCCCGCGGCATCATCACAGCCTTTGGTGTCGGCACCTTGGCGCAACACGTCGACTTGTAGATGCCCGGGGAGAGCATTTCCTCTGTGCACACATCGCTCCGGCAAGCGATGCGGATGTTGCTCAGCATCAGGCCGCCGTCCGTGGTCCGGCAACGCAACGCGAACGGCTGGTCCACCACGGCTTGCACCTGCAAGGAGAGCCCTGCGAGGTCCATGCTGGTTGGGTCCGTGCCAGCACCCACGTTCACATCGGCACCTGTCACCACGCCGTGAACCGTGCCATCTTTCGTCACGGCATAATCGGCAGTGAGGGTGAGCGTGGCGACCGTGCCATTGGCATTGATCGTCTGGGTCACTTTCAGTTCATCGTTGCGGAAGCTGATGGCACAGACGCTTCCAGGTGCTTCGCGGAACCAGGTGCCGCTGAGGCGAGGGGCCAGCACGGGCGTGGTCATCACCACGGCACGCACGCCAGAGCCGGGCACGTAGCAACAGTCCGGTTCCACGGCATTCACGGTGCAGGTGGCGGGTGGGCACTGCGGTGCCGGGCAGCCCATCACGTTGCAAGCCGCGACGCGTGTCGCCGGGCAGCCGGCCCGCGGGGCGTTGCCGGGCAACACGATTTCGAAGAAGAACTCGCCATCCTCGGTGGTGTGCTTCACCGCGGCGGCCGAGAATGGTGCCTGCTGAGCCACCATGGAGTCCCAGGTCTGGCGCAGGGCGGGGCCGACGCCTTCCACGGCCGCGATGATGATGCCCAGCTGTTCGGCGTTGCTGTTGACGGTGAAGCCATCAAATGGGTCGATGCGAAGAAGCTGGCCCGGCTGCTGGGTGACGATCAGTGTGGTGGTCGTGGGTTGCTGCGGTACCGCAACAGGAGCCGCGACCGGTGCGGGATATACGGGTGCGGGATACGGTTGCTGTGCAATCGAGGACACAGCGGAGGCAGCGGCCAACAGCCCGGCAAGGGCGAGCCGCAACGAGAACCAACGCGACATGCGAACTCCTTTCGTACACCCGCGCCGCCGTTCGGGGGAAATCGGTCCGCGGCGCGAGCACCGGAATCCCCGGTGGCGAACGGGGCGGATATGGCAACTGCTCAGGTTGCGCACAACCCCAACGTCTCGCGGTTTGCATTGAAATGATTCTGAGCTTTCCTGGCAGCGGCAGGCTCGCTATGCCTCCGCTGGGGGGAAACCATGCACGGGATTCGTTCGTCGTTCCGGTGGGCACTTGCTGGCTCGCTGGCACTGCACCTCGTGGCCACCGGCGTGCTCCTGCACGTCTGGAAGCCTTCCTCCGCGAACTTCGAAACAGTCGAGACGCAGGTTGAAGAGCCGCGGGTTTCGTTCGAGGCTTTCGCTGAACGTGTGGTGCTGCGCCCGCCAGCGGAACCTGTTGTGAACCCGGTGCCGCCTCCAGTGCCTGAACTTGCAGTGGAAGTGCCGCCGCCCGCCAATCCCATCGGAGCAGCCGTCACCGATGTCGCGGTCACACCCATAGCCCTGCGGCCGAGCGCTCCCGTGAATGCGGCCTCACCGGTTCGTGGCAGCCCGGCGAAATCGACTGCACTCCATGGTGCCTTGAAACCAGGCCAGGCGATTGTTTATGTGCTCGATGCCTCGGGAAGCATGGGCGAGTGGGGCAAGTTCGCCGCAGCCCGTCGCAGCATGCTCGCGACACTGCGGGAACAGCCCGTGACGACGCGCGTCCAGGTCATCGTTTACGATGGCACAGCCCGGCGTGTGCTGCCGGGTGATTGCGTGCCGGCCACGGAAGCGAACGTGGCCCGTATCGAGGCCGCACTCGCGAGCTGGGAACCGGCCGGTCGGAGCGATCATGAGGCGGGCTTGCGGGCGGCACTCACATTCCGGCCCGACTTCGTGCTGATCCTCTCCGATGCCGCCGATCTGGACGCTGCGATGTTTCGCGCCGTGCTGCGGCAATGGCGCACCTCGGCCATCCTCTGCACGGCGAAGGTCACTGCCAACGGAATCGGTGCACCCCGCGAATTGAAGTGAGTGGAGCGGCGGTTCGTTCACGGGTTCTGGACTCTTCCTGATTTCGCACATGTTGTTGCCAAGGATTCGGCTGCACTCCGTCCGGTCTGAAGGAGTTCGTGCAGTATCTGGCTCGCGACACCATTTTCATTCCACACACCGCATCGCTTGTAACTCTCGCCGCAAGATTCGGCAAAATTTGCTCTCGTGTTGTAAGAACGCTCTTGGTACATTCCCGCCGCTTTCCCCAGACCGTGGGCAAGGACGTTCACGATTCGGATGGGCACGCGCGGCGAGTCGCGCGGCGAGTCGCGCGGCAAGGAGGCGTTTCCGTGGCCCGACGCCGGTTGCGGCACAAACTGATCCTCGGCCTGACCCTTGTGGTCGGCAGTATCGGGCTACTGCTCGGCGGAACCCTTTACGGCATCGACGCCTACCTCACCACGGTCCGCACCACCGAACGCAAGATCTACGAACTGCAGCAAGTTAACATTCTCATCAAGACGCTTGGCGGCAACGACGATTCCGAGCGCGATCCGGCCGGCGAGATTCGCGCCTTCCGCGATCGCACCCGCCTCACGCTGACGCTCTTGGCCGAATACCGCAAGGTGCACGCTGACACTGTCGCCGCAGGGATCGATGGCGTGCAGGTCGAAGGCCTGATGAAGCAGCTTGAGGAGAGCCTGCTCGAACTGGATGCTGCCCTGGATGGGGCGAGCCGGCCGCAACTCGTCGATAATGGCACCACACCTTCGCCACGCAATTATCCCGAAGTCCGCAAAGCATTCGACCACTCTCGCGAGATCGCCGAGCACCTGCGGCTGGGGCTGATCGACGACATCGAGAAGCGCATTCGCGAATCGAACCGCGCCATTCGCCAGAGCATGTGGATCATCGGCGGGGCCACGGTCTGGACCGGCCTGATGATTCTGACCATGCTCTATTATTTCCGCCAGTGGATGCTCACACCGATTCACATTCTGCAAAGCGGCGTGCAGCGCGTGCACCAGGGCGATTTCGACCATCCCATCCTGCTCTCGTCTGGCGATGAACTCGAAGAACTCGCTACCGAATTCAACGCGATGACTGTTCGCCTGAACGGGATTTACAAGGATCTGGCCCGACAGGTGAACGAGCGCAGCCGGCAACTTGTTCGTAGCGAACGCATGGTGTCGGTTGGCTTTCTGGCTGCGGGCGTGGCTCACGAAATCAACAATCCGCTCGCCAGCATTCTGTTCTGTTCCGAGGCGCTCGAACGGCGGTTGCAAGATGTGCTGGCCCAGGGTATAGCCGCCGCGGCGGAGGGCGATCGCGAGGTGCTCGTCCGCTACTTGAAGATGATTCAGCAAGAAGCGCTTCGCTGCAAGGACATCACCCAGAAATTGCTCGACTTCAGCCGCACCGGCGAGCGTTCGCGCGATGCCACGGACCTGGCCGGCCTGATCCGCGGCGTGCTGGAAGTGGCCCGTCACCTGCCCAACTGTCGCGGCCGCAACATCGTGTTTAATCCGACGGCGTACGTCGTTGCTCCAGTGAATGCCCAGGATTTGAAGTCCGTCATCCTGAACCTGGTGGTGAACGCCTTGGACAGCATGGAAGACAACGGCACCCTCAGCATCACGCTGAGTTCGACGGCCGAGTTCGCCGAGATGGCCTTCACGGACAGCGGCTGCGGCATGGCACCCGAAGTGTTGCAGAACATCTTCGAGCCATTCTTCACCCGCAGCCGCACCGGCAAGGGGACGGGGCTGGGGCTGTTCATCAGTCACCAGATCATCGACCAGCATGGTGGCACGGTCGAAGCAGCCAGCGATGGCCCCGGGCACGGTAGCACCTTTACGGTGCGCGTGCCGATGCACATTGGGAACACGAACCAGGAATCGAGCGAGGCCCGGGCGGCATCCGGAGGCACCATTGTGGCCTTCCCGGGTTCGCGCTCGGCCGCGGCCTGAGCCGACGCTCGCTTCCTGTGTCTGGATCATCCGGAGAGAAGAACGTGGCTGTGACGACTCCCGCACACAACCGATTGCGAATCTTGTTCGTCGACGACGAACAGCATTTGCGCGAGTTCATGCGGACCGAATTACCGCGGCTCGGGCACGATGTGACCGTCTGCCCCGATAGCAAGACCGCCATTGAAACCCTGAAGAAAGCCACCTTCGACGCGGCCATTCTCGATCTGCGCATGGAGCACGACAAGGCCGGGCTTCAGGTGCTCGCAGCCCTCAAGCAAGTGTCGCCGGACACCGAAGCCGTGATGATGACGGGCTACGGCTCGACCGAGACCGCAGTGGAAGCCTTGCGACTCGGTGCCTTCGACTACCTCACCAAGCCCTGCAAGCTCTCCGATATCGAGGCGCTGCTCCTACGCATCCAGGAGAAGCGCAAGCTCAAGCACAAGGCTGCCGCCCTCGAGACACGTGTGCAAGCCGCCGAGGGCCCGGGGCTCCTCATTGGCGGCAGCCCCGCCATGCAACCCGTGCAACAGTTCGTCGAGCGTATCGGGCCAACCGAGGGCCGCGTGCTCATCACCGGCGAGACCGGCACCGGCAAGGAAGTAGTGGCCCGTGCCCTCTTCACGGGCAGCAAGCGAGCGGATATGCCCTTCGTGCCCGTGAACTGCGGCGCACTCTCGCAGAACCTGGCCGAAAGCGAACTGTTTGGCCACAAGAAAGGCTCGTTCAGCGGGGCGGACAAGGATCGCAAGGGCATGTTCGAAGTCGCCAACGGCGGCACCCTGTTTCTCGATGAACTCGGCGAACTCGACAAGAACATCCAGGTGAAACTGCTCCGCTTCCTCGAAGCGGGCGAGATTCGACCCATCGGCGCGAACGAGCCCATCATCGCCGATGTTCGCATCATCTCGGCCACGAACCGCGACCTGCGACAGATGGTGGCCGAGGGCACCTTCCGTGAAGACTTGCTCTTCCGGCTGAACATGTTCCCGTTGCACCTGCCGCCCTTGCGCGATCGCAAGCCGGATATCCCCGATCTCGCCCGGCACCTGCTCGCCCGGGCGGCCAAACGACCGGTGGCGAATGTCGCTCACCTCCTCACGTCCGAGGCGCTCGGCGTGATGATGGACTACCACTGGCAGGGAAACGTTCGCGAACTGGCGAATGCGATGGAATACGCCTGGATCGTCGCAGGCGGCCAGCCGATCAGTGCGGCTCATCTGCCTCACGATGTGCGCCATCCGTTCCCCTCGTCGCGCTCGATGGAAACACCGGCTCCAGCACCGACCGAGGCCTTCCCGCCACGGGTGGCAAGTTATCCCGCGTCCGTGCCCTTCCCGGGTAGCACGCCCCAGCCACAAAGCGCTGGCCCGGCGGGAAGCACTCGAACACTTTCGGACGTGGAAATGGATTACATCCTTCAGGTGTACGCCAAGAACAACCACAACAAGCAAGTGACCGCCAACGAACTCGGCATCAGCCTGAAAACGCTCTACAACAAGCTGCACAAGTACGAGGAAGAACTGCGGCTGCGAGCAGGGTGAGTCGAGAAATCTCAAGCTCACCCAGGGCGGCGTCGCTTCGCTCCTGGCCCTGGGCTATGTGGTTCCACTCCTTCGGAGTGGAAGCCAATAGCTGAAAGCCTCATACTCTGACGGCAGTCGAATCTGCTTTCGAGGGTCTCGACATCAGCGATTGAAGTGGTTGCGTCTCGGGTTGTCAGTGCCCTGAAAGCGCAACACGCCATAGCCCAGGGCAAGGCTTTGCGCCGGCCTGGGTTATCGGAATGAATGCGATTTGCCCTGAAAGTGCAACACTCGGTCTCCGTTCCTCCCTGCAATGCACTGTGGCACCACTTCTCCGCATCCGTTCACATTCCTCCCGACAATTCTGTTGCGAATGCTCGCGCTGCACGTTCTGCTAACTACACCTGCCTTTTCTCCCTTCGGAGGTGCCTGCCGTGCTTCGCTGCGCTCTCGTGATTCCGTTTCTCTTGACCTTTGCGGTTCCCGCTCTCGCCCAACAACCGAACCCGCGTGAGAAGAAAGTCCGCGACGACAAGACCAAGGTCGAGGCCGATGGCTACTGGATCTATAACGACCTCGCGGCCGCGTTCGCTGAGGCGAAGAAGACGGGCAAACCGATCTTCGTCTGCCTGCGCTGCATACCGTGCGTCGAATGTGTGAAACTCGATGATGATCTCGTGAACACAGATCCCGTGCTCCGGCCCTTGCTCGATCAGTTCGTCCGCGTTCGCGTCGTCTCCACGAACAACCTCGATCTCTCACTCTTCCAGTACGACTACGACCAGTCGTTTGCTTGCTTCATGCTCAACGCCGATGGCACCATCTACGGCCGCTTCGGCACGCGTTCGCACCGCACCGAGTGGATCGGCGACGTGTCGCTGCCCGGGCTCGCAAAGGCCCTCGAAGGGACGCTTGCACTGCACCAGGACTTCGCCAAGAACAAGCCATCACTGGCGGGCAAACGCGGCCCCACACCCGAGTTTCCCACACCAGAAAAGTTTCCCACACTGAGCGGCAAGTACAGTTCGAGCCTGAACTACGCGGGCAACGTCGTGCAGAGTTGCATCCATTGCCACCAGATCGGCGACGCTCAGAAAGCCTTCTACCGCGCCAAGAAGGGGCCGATGCCCGAGAAGTTACTCTTCCCGTACCCGCATCCGAAGACACTCGGGCTCATCCTCGATCCAAAGCAAGCCGCGACGGTGTTGAGCGTGGAGCCGGGTTCACTGGCCGCGAAGGCGGGCTTCGCCACCGGCGACGTGATCAAGGAGTTGAATGGCCAGCCGATTCTCTCCATCGCCGATGTGCAGTGGGTGCTTCACAACACGAAAGAACAGGAACGTCAATGGGTGGAAGTGAGCTACGAACGCAAGGGTGAACGCAAGCAGTTGACCTGGCAACTGCCGGATGGGTGGAAGCAACAGGACGATATCTCCTGGCGTTCCAGCACCTGGGGCCTGCGTCGCATGGCCACGGGCGGCCTGATTCTCGAAGTGATCGAGGGCGAACGACCCGCCGGGGTGCCGAAAGAAGGCATGGCACTTCGCGTGAAGGGCGTGGGGCAGTACGGCCCGCATGCGGCGGCCAAGAATGCCGGCTTCCTCAAGGATGACGTGATCATCGCCTTCGATGGCCGCACCGATCTGATACGCGAAACGGACGTGCTTATTCACGGGCTGACGAATCGCAAACCTGGTGACAGCGTGAAGGTGACTGTGGTGCGTGGCGGCAAGACCCGCGAGATGAAGTTGCCGATGCAGGAGTGATGGCAAGTGCGGAATTGTTTGCGTCGCGGCCTCACACAGGCCGCGACGCGTGATCACGACTACTTGCTCTTCAACTCGAACTTCACATCGTTGCTGCCTTCCTTCACCGTGGCCTTCAACGGCGAGGTTTCCGGAGTGGCGTATTGCTCCGGGATCAGGCTCTTCTCAAGTGCCTCACCGCGGGAGTAGCCCTTGCCCGTCTGCACGACTGTGACGGCGAAGTCGCCGGCCGGGCAGCCATCGAATTTGCCGTACGTGCTTAGCTGGAAGCGGCCGGTGTCGTCTGTCAGGCCATCGCAGGAGTACGTCCACTTCTCCGTGGCCTTGTTGAACTGGTGGAAGGTTACGATGGCCTTCGGCAGTGGCATGCCATCCATTTCCACCGTCCCGAGCAGCGGGTAAGTCAGCACTTTCTTGCGTGTGGCACCTGGTTCGTCCGTGTCGGGCAACTTCAGGTCGGCGGGAAGCAAGCCATCAAGTGGAGCGACGGCGAGGATGGGTGCATCTTTTTTCATCGTCACCCACATATACATGTCGAATTCGCCATAGGCAATGCCGCGGAGCTTGCTGCCGCCGCCAGTGGTGGCCAGCTGATAGTACGTGGTGCCGTTGCGTTGAAAGGTCTGGTAGCGGTGGACGTGGCCGCAGAAAGCGTTGTGCTTGCGCCCGGCGAGCATCTTTTCCACGGCCGCCCAGCCGTTCTTCTCCAGGTCCTTGGCGGCCCAGATCGGCTTGTGCAAGAAGACGTACGTCCAGCGGACATCGGGATTCGCTGCCAGCACGTTCTGGAGCCACTGACGCTGTTCGATATCGATGGTGCCCATGCCATCCGGCGGGTTCTCGGAGCAAAGGCAGACGAAGAGTGCATTCTTGTACACAAAGTGGTAGTAGCGCTTGCCGTAGCGCTCGCCCCACTTTGCGACCTGGCTCTTGTTGGTGAGATCGTGGTTGCCCGGGACGTAGAAGAAGGGCATCTCGAATTTGCTCACGTAGCCATCGAACTGATTCCACTGTTCCGTGACGACATCGTCCTTGAGCGAGTAGCCCTCGATGAGATCGCCCACGGACATCACAAAGGCGGGCTGCATCAGGTTGATCTGATAGACCGCTTTCGAGAAGACATTCGCTCGGTGGCCGCCGGTGCGGTCCGAGACGATGGCGAAGGAGAATTGGTCCGCATCGTCATTGATCTTGAGGTTGCTCCAGGGATTCTTCTCCCCAACTTCGATCTGGAGGGGATTGCCTGCATCGCGGCGAGCCTCGGTGAAGGCACCCGAGCGCGAGAAGCCCACGGCGAGCGCGAGCACACCGGCCACGCCAAGGGCAATAGCGAGTTTTTTCATGAAGTCGATCCCGGGAAGAGTGTGGAATACCTGCCGAGCTTACCGTTTTCCGCCCGAGTTACCAGCCGGACATTATGGAGTTCACGAAATCTTGATGAAGTGCCGCACTCACGGTTTGAGGTCGAAATCGTACTGCCCCGGTTGCGGCTCGGCGGTCACTTCCACTGAAAGCTCCGTGGTCTTCGCATCGACGTAACGCATCGAGGCCACCCACACCGGCGGTTTCGGCCCTTCATTTGGCCCGGGCTCGGCAAAGGCGAACACCACAACTTTGTACCACCCGGGCCGGCAGCCCGGCTTGTCGCCCGTGGTCAGGGTGAAGCCGCCCGTGGCAGGGTCGAGCCGGGCCCGCGCTTCCTCGGGCGAATCGTTGCCCTTCGCGGCGTCCGGCACGAACTGCACACGACCCACCGTGAGTGCTTTGCCATTTACGGTGAGTTTCCCCGCGACCGGGTGATAGACAGGCTCCTTCGCACAACCCACGACACCCAGCAGCGCAGCGAACAGCCCTGCCGTGCCAATGCCCACACGCATGTTCGCTCCGTGATTAGTTATCAGTGACGGGTTCGCCACCCGCAACAGTGGAGAACGCTCGATAAGTGGCGATGGGAATTGACTGGCGCACATAGCGGACGCTGCCATCGGCGAGCGCAAAGTTCGCTCCCTGCGTGTGCCGGCTGCGGAAGGAATAAGTGTTCGGCCACTTGCCATCCTCGCCGTTGGCCACGCCGTACTTCTTGTCCATGTTCGTGTTCAGCGGGATGGCACACGTGCCGGTGGTGTGGTTCGCATAAGGCCAGGCACACCAGGCACTCATCTCGGGCACATCCTCGCCGATCATATACGTGTTGCTGGTACCATCAGTGACAGAGGTGAGCTTCATGGGAAAGAGGATGTCCGTGCGGAAGAAGATCCCATCGCTCTTCCCGGTGCCGTTCTGGTAGAAGACATCGCAGGTGCCGTTGGTGCCCGTGTTCGGGAAATCGCCCCAGCACCAGTTCGAGCCACTGATACCCTTGTAGTTGGTGGGGCCGCCCTGGTAGTTGCCGTAAATGGTAGGGTTCGCACGCGTGCTGCCAAATGATGTGGCATTATCCGAGGGGCAGAGAAGCGTCTTGATGACGGTGGCCCCGGCGGCGTTGTTTGTGATGGAAGCGGTGTCGATGCCGGCCAGTTTGAAGAGCGGATCCTGTTCGAGGAACGGCAACACGCGAGCGATCCAGCCCCAGGCCGTGGCGGTGCAGCAACTGCCCGAACCATTCACGCCTCGGGCTCCATTGCGGGGAAAAGTGTTGTTCACATCGTGATAACTGTGGACGGCGATCGCCAATTGCTTGATGTTGTTCGAGCATTGCGCCCGGCCTGCTGCTTCACGCACCTTTTGCACTGCGGGCAATAGCAGGCCAATAAGAATGGCAATGATGGCGATGACCACCAACAGTTCAATGAGTGTGAAGGCGCGTCGGGGAAGGGGATGCATAAAGCACCTTCAAGTCAGCGGAGAAGGTGGGCCGTGAGGTGTGAAGCATACAGCACGGATCATCCGGACGTCAAACCTCTTTCAAGGGAGGTGCCCGGTCAGAGTGTAACCGAATCTTCTTGGGATGTTGAATTCCTCCGCAGGAGCGTGGTCCTGCCGTGCGGAATTCAGAATGCGGAGTGCGGAATGAAATTCCCGGCAAACCGCCGCAATTGTCCTCGTGCCACCCCCGGTCATGTGTGAATCCGCCAATGCGAGTGCGGAAGCCGCTCCCGTGCGGATCGGGACTATCGCCACGAACGAGCGGTCTTTCTGCTTCAGCGGAGGGAACGGCTCCCGTCAGTGGGCGAGATCGTTTCGGATGGTCGGTTTGTCGTTCAACCAGCCGCGGGCCACAGGTATGCCCTGGCCGGATCGCATGGCACCCACCGGCATGCCACTTTGAGCAAAGAGCGCACGATGTGTGCAGCCGGGCTATCACGCAAGAGCTGACACTGGAGACGGCATTCGGCGTGGTTGGGTTGTCACGACTGACGGTTTCGGCTGCCTGGCTTTCGAGCACAAGCAGCGTTGCGGCAGGTTCGTCAGAATTGGTGGGTGTCGTCTCTCGCGCTGGCACGCAACCAGCAGCGGTATCCACCGGGTTTCTCGGTGGGGATACACTCGGGGAAGCGGTCTGCACCCCCGGCGAGTACAACGTGATCGTTCGAGCAAACCGGCCGACGTGATCGCCATGCATTCCCTTCGATCGTCAGTATAACGCCAGGATGCTCGACTCGCGTGTGTTTGCTTCGGATGCGTTCTTGTGGATGCCCACTTCCATGGGGTATAATTCCACAACCTCTCCCGATGAACGCGACCACCTCGCGGAGGCTCCGTGGACTCCCGCCCTCGTCTATTGTTGATTGGTTCGGATGCGAGCCAACTGAATGGTGCCGTCAGTGCGGCCGATGTCGACTCCGTTTCGGTGGATGCCGCGGAGGTCGCACGATGCCTGCATGAAGGTGCGTATTCTGCGGTGCTGGCCAGTCCCGCGGTGGTCACCGGGATGCTCGATCGCTTTCGCCGTGATGAGCTCATCATCGGCCACATCGATAAGGGTCTCGCGATTCTCGATCCCGCTGGCGTCATCACCTGGACCAATCCCGTCTTCGCAGAATCATGTGGCGGTGAACCGGTCGGCAAACCGCTCTTGGAAGCGCTCGGTGGCTTTCCGCTGTTCAGCATTGAAAAGGTCGAAGCCGAACATGCCACAGACCCGGGTGCCCGACTCGATCGCCGGATTCTGGGCACCGCTCGACCCGTCACCTCGGATCCCCTGGCTGCCGCTCGTGAAGGTCGGGCCATCTCCATTCGCATCCACCGTCCGGACAGCATCGAACAGCAGTTCCAGGAAGTGGATATCCGCCCCGTCACGGGAACGGATGGCACAGTGTCGCGCTTGATTGCCCTGGTCCGTAATGTGACATCGGAAGTGACGCAGCAGCAGAAATTGAACGCCTTGCACGCGGCGGGTCGCGAACTGGCCGGACTCGACCCCGAGCAACTTTCCGAGATGAACACCGCGTGCCGGGTGGAGTTGCTGAAGCTAAACCTTCGCAAATTCATCCGCGACTTGCTGCACTACGACACCATCGAAGTCCGTGTGCTCGATCGCCGCACCGGCCTCTTGAAGCCACTGCTCGAAGATGGCATGACTGCCGAAGCGGCCGGTCGCGTGCTTTATGCACGCCCCACGGGCAATGGCGTCACCGGGTACGTTGCGTACACCGGCTCGAGCTACCTCTGCTCTGACACCACCGGCGACCCGCACTACATCCGCGGAGCCGAGGATGCTCGAAGTTCCATGACCGTGGCGCTCAAGGTGTACGAAGAGGTGATCGGCACACTCAATGTCGAAAGCCCCCGACCCAACGGCTTCGGTCCGGACGACCTGCAATTCACCGAACTCTTCAGCCGCGAAATCGCCTCGGCACTCAACACACTCGAACTGCTTAGCGCCCAGGAAGAATGCACGGTGTCGCAGTCGATCGAGGCCGTGAACAAGGAGATCGCACTGCCGATTGATGAAGTGCTCGCCGGGGCCAGCGTGCTGCTGGAACGTGCTCCCGTCGATTCCGAGGCATCCGCTCGCCTGCGTCGCATTCTTGATAGCGCTCGTCGCGTGAAAGAAAGCGTCTCGAAGGTCGGCCGCGATTCGATGCCGAGTTTGTTGCCTCAGCCGAACGCCACGACGCCAACGGGCCCCACGTTCATCCCGGACGATCCCACGCCATTGGTCGGCAAAATGGTGCTTGTCGTAGACACGGACGAGCGCATGCGGCGGCAAGCACACCTGCTCATCTCGCGACTCGGTGCCAAGGTCGAGACGGCTGGCACCGCCCTCGATGGACTGGCGATGGCTGCCGACACGCCCTACCACACCATTCTGATGGATGTGAAGCCGCCTGATTTGGGTGGCTATGAGACGTATCGCCGCTTCCGGAAGGCTCGCCCCGAGAGCGTGGTCGCGATGACCACGGGCTTCGGCTACGACGTCTCGCACGCGATCGTGAAGGCCCGCCAGGATGGTATGAAGCACGTTCTCTTCAAGCCCTTCCGCCAGGATCAGGTTATCAATGCGGTCCTCGAGCCCTCGTCCAGCGAAACGCCACACGCTCCCAAACTTCATAACGCGGAATTCCCGGTGACCCTCGGCACGCCACGGAAGCACGATCACGTTTCGTGAGCTTCATGCCATCTTGGCCTTCGCGTCATCGAGAATGGCCTTCGTGGCTGTGGCACCCACGCGACTAACGCCGATGGCCCGCACCTCCATGAGCTTCTCGTAGGTGCGCACGCCACCCGCCGCCTTCACCTGCACCCAGGCCGGGCTGTGCTCGCGCATCAGTTTCAAGTCTTCAACTGTCGCGCCGGTCTCGGCATAACCCGTGCTCGTTTTCACCCAGTCCGCCCGCACCTCGCCACAGATGCGGCACAGTTCCTTCTTGTGGTCATCCTTCAAGAAGGCGTTCTCGAAGATCACCTTCACCTTGCAGTTGCGGGCATGAGCCACGTTCACCACGGCTGCGATATCGTGGGCCACATAGTTCCATTCGCCGCTGAGCACCTTGCCGATGTTCACGACCATATCCAGTTCCGTCGCGCCATCGTCCATGGCACGTTCGCTTTCGAACAACTTGACGGCTGTGAGGTGGCCGCCGTGCGGGAAGCCAATAGTGGTGCTGGCCTGCACCGTCGAACCGGCGAGCAACCTGGCGGCGAACTTCACGGCATAGGGTTTAATGCAGACCGAGGCGACGTTGAACTCGCGGGCCAGAAGCACTCCACGCTCCAACTCCACATCGGTGAGCGTGGGTTGCAACAGCGAGTGATCGAACATCTTGGCCAGTTCGGCCAGCGAAGGGGTGGACATGAGCACCTCGAAATCAGGAGTGAATCCGCGCTATCAACATAGGAACCCGGAACGTCGATGCGAAGCGGAAACGGGTTCGGCCTTGACCCCGGCTCCGCCTCTGTTATGTCGCCTCCACACTCGAACATCTGCGCCCGCGCCGACTCGGAGGTTCCCATGATCCGCGCCGTCTCCGCCTTGCTGGCGGTCGTCGCCTGTCCCGCGTTAATTTGCGCCCAGTCCGGGCCTTATCTCGGCGTCGTCGCAGACCCCGAGACTCGCCTGCGTGCCGGGCCGAGCGATCAGTACCCGGAGACAGGTGCACTGCCCCGCGGCATCCGCGTCGTAGTGCAGGACGAAGAAGCGGGCTGGCTCAAGATCGATGCACCGCAGGGGCAGGTGAGCTGGGTGCCGACGCAATTTATTGAGGGTTTCGACGCGGCCCGGCCCACCCCGCAGCGTGTGGTCGTGAGTTCGGAGGGCGATGTTACGCTTGCTGCGGGAAGTGCCGGGATTGCCCAGCCGCTGCAGATTCGGCGGGTGAAAGTGCCTAACGGGACGCTGCTCACCATCGTGGGGCCCAAGGTGATCTTCGATGGCAAAAGTTGGTATCCCGTATCACCGCCTTCTGGTGATTATCGCTATGTGGCCAAGACCGCGATCCAGTTCGAGAAGCCCGCGAACACCAGCTTCGTAGTGCGTGATGCGATTCCGCCGGCCACGATCCCCAATCTGGACACGCGGCCGGGTGTGAACGGAGCCATGCCCGATCCGTCGGTTCGCCAGGCTTCGACTGAGGTGAACCCCGTGAAGTCCGCCGTGAACCATCCGCTGTGGACGCAGGCCGAAGCGGCGGAGCGCGACGGCAAGTATGACGATGCCGAGAAACTCTACTTCGAACTGGCTCGCCAGATGAATGGCAGCGGTGGCGATCACGATATTGCAAACCTGTGCTATTCCCGCATCCACTCGCTGCGGGAGAAGAAGCGCGGCCCCATCGCGGTGGGCACGGGAACGCCGGCCTGGTCGCCGCCGAAAGATGAGCGAACGGGCTTGCTGCCGCCGAGCGCCTCACCCGGTGCGAGCAGCACACCTCCAAAAGCGACAACACCCGCCGCGACCAACGTGCCGAGTGCACCCAGCACGACGAATGTCGAGGGCGCGAAGTGGACGGGCCCGGGCTTCCTGATCAAGGCTGCGGCCACGGTGGATGGCCGACGGACCTATGCACTTGAGAGCTCGCCCGGAATCGTGAAGGCGTACATCGTGGCGGGTGCGAATGTTGATCTGGATAAACACGTGAATCGGCGTGTGGATATCTATGGCCCCCAGACAACCCGTCGCGATCTGTCGCGGCCCCTGATTGTGGCTGCGTCCGTGGAAGCCGTGGGGCAGTGAGTCATGCGAGTCGAAAACGCGAAAGCCCCGGGTTGTTCACCCGGGGCTTTCGTCTTGGTGCATTCACGCTGGCAGGTTTAGTGGTTCAGCATGAACTCGTTAGTGTTCAGCAGCGCCCAGAAAACGTCCTGATAATAGCTGACGTCGTTCGCGGGTGACGGCGGAATGAGAATCCCGTTCGGCTTCGGACGGACTCCGGGGCGAGGCGGTTCGGGTGAGCCGAGTTCCACCTTGGCGCGCCCTTCACGCACCTGCTCGAGCATGTTCATCTCGGCTGCCGACGGATGGCGGTTGAGCGTGAGCAGGAAGAGTTCGTTGTAGATCACTTCCGGCCTGACATAGCCACCGCGGCCCGCTTTGCTCTTGATCACTTCGGCGACGACATTGTCGAGGTTCGGCTTGCCGCCACGGCGATTGCCGACACCAATTTCACCGTTGAGTTCCGAGCCATTCATCATCAGCAGAGCCTGCACCACGGTGCCGTTGAAGGTCAGTTCGTTGCCTTCGTCGTCGCCGAAGTTACGAACGAGCTTCTGCATCCAGGCATCGCGAAGCGCCTGCCGGTCGGCCTTGTTAGTGTTGAAGTTGGCACGGGTGGCCGTCATCAGCGAGTCGAATAACACTTCGGGCGACATCGCCTTGAGCGGCATGCGGGCGAAGTACGGGTCGTACTTCGGTTCCGCATACTCCTTCACAGCCACATGGCCAAGTGAGTAAACGTCGCTGCAGGCAATCCATTCGAGGAGTTTCTTGGAATCGTAGCCGCCGTTTTTGAACTCGTCGGCAAGATAAGCAAGCAACTGCGGGTGGATCACTTCGTTGTGGCTGCCGAAGTCGTCCACGGGTGAGTCTTTATTCAGCCCGCGGCCGAAGTAGTGGCCCCAGATGCGATTCACGTAGGCCTTCGAGAAGTTGTCGTGGGCAACAATCCACTCGGAGAGTTGCTGCCGGCGGCTCTTTCCCGGGATCGGCGAGGCGAGCATCTTGGTCGACTTCTCGCCTGCATCGGCCTGGGCCATGTTCTTCAGCATGACCGGATACGAACCGATCTTGCGCCCGTCGCGGCGCTCATAGTAGATGATCAGTTCTTTGTTGATCGAGGGATCGTCGCTCAACGTGATCTGGGCTGCAGCCATGTTTTGATTGTTGTTCCCCATCGGGGCAATCGTCGGCGTGGCGCTGCGGACGGTCTGACGGAAGAAAGCGTTCACACCCCAGAAATCGGCCTGCATCCACTGCTTGTTGTGTGGATGGTCGTGGCACTGGGTGCACTGGGTCTGGATACCGAGGAACAACTTGGTGACGCGCGACGTGATTGGCACCGCCTCGAAGGCACCAAGTGTCTGGCGGTTGGCCGCGGGCACGGGATCACCCAGGTGGGCCACGATGAAGTTGACGGCATTTGCGTCCTTGTTACCACCACGCTCGACGCGGTCTTCACCCGTCGGGCCCGTGGCAGTCAGGAGCTTCGTCATCAGGTCCTTGTGCGACAGGTTCTTGCCAAACTGAATCTCAAGCCAGACTCGCATCTGATCGCGGTAGGTCGGGTGGCCGCTGCGGGTCATCAACCACACGGTCCAGATGTTGGCCCAGTGTTCGGCGTATTCGTTGGTGTAGTCGAACTTCATGAACCGGCCCTTGTCGCCGCTGCCATCCGGGAAATACTGCCCGGACGGGCTGCGGGGCTGGTATTTTTCGTCATACAGCAGTCGCTGTACCAACTTCACTCGCTTCGTCGGCGAGCGATCGCGTTCGAAGTCCAGAACCTCTTCGGGCGTGGCGATACGGCCGATCAGGTCGATCATCACGCGACGAATGAACTCGTGATCCGAGCAGCGTTCGGTAGGTCGGCTGATGCCGCCGGCCTCGTAGCCCTTGAGAATCAACTCGTTGATGCGGGCCGATTGCGGCGGCAGTACACCATCGACTTCAGGAGTATCGCCTGGAGTCTGTGCCGTGATGGGCGTTGCGGAAGCCAGGGCCAGCAAGACGCCCCCGGCAAGGGCGGCGCGGCCGAGAGAGCGGCATAACATCAGGGTAACCCCCAGGATCGAACGGTGATGGCTTTTCCGGGCCCTCAAGCAGGGCGGGCCGATGGGTGGAACCGGCAGGCTTTCGGGTCGGATCGCAATTATCCAGTTTAGACTACAATGCGAGAGGCGGTCCAGCACTTTCCCGGTTGGGGCCAAATGCCTCCGCAAAGGTGAGACGCAGCGACCACCTGCGGAGTTCCCCACGGCGGTCATATTCAGGAGTGGTGGGCGATGGAATTGAACCTGAAACGCGTCGCGGAGTTCATTCGGGGCGCGAACACCGAGGAGTTGATGGACCGTGTGACGATCTATCGCGAGGGGATGGAACCGGCCGCACTCGACCTCATGGAAATGGAGCTGGATCGCCGGGGAATCTCACGCGATGCCATCGCCGAGCACAACGAACAACGACGCGAGTCGGTGATCATCCTGGCCGATGGCACGGCTCTGCGCTGCAATTTCTGCGACCGCCCGGCGATCTCGCGCGGCATGGGCTGGCACCGGCTCTTCGGCCGCATTCCGCTCTTTCCACGCATATTCGCCCGCTGCGAAAAGCACCAGGGCGAAGCCAATCGCGCCGATTAACCGAGCAGGGACTTCACTTCTTCTTCGTTCACCTGCGTGAACGGCTTGTCGAGTTTCACACTGATCCAGCTCTGCACGGCCGGGGTGTACGGATACGTGCCCGCCTTGATGATGCCGACCATGCGCTTGTCGCGATTGGCTCGTTCCTTGCGCTTCAGGTGGCCATTCACGGTGCGGCTGATGGCGCTCTTGTCGCGGATGCGATCGTAGCGCACGCGGGTGGACATGCGTTCGGCCATGGGTCACTCCTGTCGTGTTCTCGATGAATTCAAGACTGAACAGGATAGGGCGCAGCCGGCCTGGCGGGAAGGTGCGTCGGGCATTCCTTGTCTCGGATTTCGCAATCTTTGCAGCTCGTGGTGTGCCATTTCATTGCCTCTCGAGCCACGCTCCCGAAACACATAGCACCGCAAATTCTGGTGTAACCTCAATCCGACCGAACGCATCGGCAAATATTTTTTAAACAATCTTGAGCAGCTCACGACAGGCAGAATTCTTGAGTTTTCGACTCGGGATGATTCTCGCAGTCACCTGAATAATGCGAATTGCCTTATGAAATGGGGGTCTTAAATGCTGATATTATTTAGATCGATTGAAATTTGTGAATGCAGGGACTTTGCGTTGGGTGCGGTTGTTGGGCAAAAAAATCGATTCGACCGAAAAAATTGACTTGGATTGCCCGCTCGCCCTGTTTATCCTTGCCGCCACAAGCGGAAAAATCGATATGAGCCAATAACATCATTGGTACGACCGTGCGATCAACTCAATCCGTGATAAAAACGGATTGATCTACCCGGCTAAAAACTCGCAGTCACGGTTGAAATCGATCATCCCTTGCATCACCCGACATGGATCGCCTCCCATGAACGCCCTCGCCACATTTCCGTCTCGAATCTCGCCTCACTTCACCGAACTGGACCGGCGGCACAGGCCTGGCCGGAGCCGCGTGTGATTCGGCCTCGCCCACACCCGCCTTGTGGGGGCGACCGCAGACACCCGCACGTGATTCAAGGCTGAATCCCTGTGCCACACGCCGCGCCCAACGACATCGCAACACAACCGCGATCCTTCAGTGACATCGGGTTCCTGAGGCTCTTTTGCCCAGCCCCACCCCCTCAACACGACTCTCACTCCAGGTGTCCTTATGTGGTCCAAGAACAGCTTCAAGAAGTGGGTCAAGAACGTCGTCCGCAAGTCCCGCGGCGAGATGAAGACAACGACGGTGCGGAACCTGTCAGTTAGGCTTGGCAGTGGAATGGACTTCCTTGAGGAGCGCGTAGTACCATCCACGATCGTCTGGGCGAACCGCGGTACTGGCGCGGGAGCAGGCGACACCGATGCATTCAATGCCACCTATGGGGCCAACGCGACCGTCGCCCGGCAATTGGTGGATCGAGCAATCCAGGACTGGGCTGAGACTATTGTTAGCTTTAACTATAACACGGCTCCGATCAACACCTACACAATCACGATCCTCGCTGCCGACCAGGGCGGCGGAGGCCGTGGTGTGACCTACGGCATTGGTTTGGATAACGGAAAACCGAAGACCGGCACAATCGAGATGGATGATAACGGTGGCGGTGGTGGTTGGTTCTTCGACACCACTCCACTCACAGATTCCGAGTACACAACCACACTGAGCCCATTCGCCGCCACTGCGACGACACCGCTTCAGAATGACTTCTACCGAACCATCGTGCATGAGATGGGCCACGCGATGGGGATCACTTCAACACCCGGCACATTGCTCGCAGGCGCACTCGTGGCTCGCGGGACGGATCAGGTCGACGGCAGTTCGCAACTGAACACGTTTACAAGCGGGACGTTCGTCGTCACCCTCACCAACAACGGTGGCCGCCATGTCTACGAAGGTCCCGTCGACCCGGCGTTCCCGACGGACCCCGTTCATCCGTTGGATCTAATGAACCCGGGCCGAACGGTGCCCGGCAACCTGAACGAGCGGCAGATCATCTCGGACACCAACGCTCAACTGCTCCAATTGGCTTACAACTACACCATCCTGATGCCCTCGCAGCGTGATACTTTCTACACAACATTCAACAGCACAACTGGTGTTGTGACATTGCGTGGCGATATCAACAACGGCGCTGCGGCAAGTGATACCTTTACCATTAGCCGCGTCGGTGCCGACGTCCGGTTTCAGGCCAATGGAACAAGCGAACTGGTGCCTTTCGCGTCGATCAACTCGATCCAGGTCAACGGACTGGCTGGCAACGATCTCCTCACCATCGATTACTCCGGCGGTGTTCTACCAGCCATCAACTACGATGGTGGCACGCAGTCCGGGACGCCAGGCGACACACTCATTATCCAGGGCGGCAGCTTCGCTTCGAGTGTGTACACACCGACTGGTCCTGCCAGCGGCACGCTCACTCACGTCGGCGGAGCCACTGGCACCGCGGGGCTCATCACCTTCACGGGCCTCGAACCTGTCACCGATACCACAGCAGCCGCGACCTTCACCATCAACGCCACGGCGGCTGCCGAAATCATCAATATCGTCAATGGCCCGGTCGCAGGTCAGACACAGGTGAACAGTGGCAGCGGCACGTTCGAACTCGTCAACTTCGCCAACAAGACCGCAGTCACGGTAAATGGGCTGGGCGGTGGCGACATCATCAACCTCAATAATCCGAATCCCGCGACGGGCATGACCAGCCTGGCCATCGACGCCGGCACCGGTGTGGATCTCGTCACGGTCTCGGCAATCGGTGTGGGTGTTCCGGTGAGTGTGCTCACCGGTGCCGAAGCAGATACCGTAAATGTCGGCCCGCCGTCCAACTTCCTGGACAATATCTTCAGCTTGATCACTGTCGATGGTCAGGGTGGCGGCGACACGGTGAATGTCAACGATACTGCCAATGGATTTGGCGACACCTACACGCTTACGAACACAGCATTCACCCGTAACTTCTTCGGCGGGCTAAACTACAGCAACATCTCAAACTTGAATATCTTCGCAGGCGCCAATGGGCACACGCTGAATATTAACAGCACAGCGACAGGAGTCACGACCACATTCAACGGTGGAGCCGGCAACGATACCGTCAACATCGGCACCGGCAACCTGGACCTCATCGCCGGTGCGGTCACGGTGAACGGCGGGACCGGCACCGATCAGGTCAACCTGAACGACAGCACCCAGGGAGCCGCTGACGTCTTCACGATCACCAGCACCACGGTGACCCGGACCCCACCAGGGTTCTTCGGCGGGCTGACCTACGGGGCGATCGAAGGGCTCGCTCTCGCCACGACGGGTGCCGACCAGTTCGACATTACGAGCACGGACGCGGCCACTCCGGTCGTGCTGAACATCGCCTCCGGCACGACAACTACGAACATCAACGCGAGTTCTTCGCTGGTGACGGTGAATGGCGGCACCGGCAACGACACCGTGAACGTCGGCAGCGGTAACCTGGATAACGTGGCCGCGGTTGTCGTCAACGGCAACGGCGGCACCGATTCCGTCGTCATCAACGACACGACTGCCAACTTCAACGACGCGTACACCATCACGAATTCCACCGTTTCTCGAATTTTCTTCAACCTGACCTACGGCACCATCGAGAACCTGACGCTGAACGCCCAGAACACGCTGGGGACAAACGGCAATAACACGTTTGATGTCACCAGCACGGCTGCGGGCGTCACGACCACGATCAACGGCAACGATGGAAACGACATCTTCAACATCACCGGGGCTGGACTCGGGGCCGGAAGCACCAACAACTTCAACGGCGGCAATGAGCCTGCACCGACAGGTGATACCTACAACATCACGCCCTGGGCCAATGGTGTCACGGTCAACATCAACGGCAACGATCCCACGCCGCCAGCCTTGCCGGGCGACACGCTGAACTTCGATTTGCTGTTCCAGGGCGTCACCATCACGCCAACTTCGTTCTTCGTCACGAACTTTCCGCACATCCTGCTCTCCAGTTTCGTGAACATCGAAACCTTCAATCTCCTGAATGTCGGCCCTGTGACCGCAGTCGGCGATGCAGCAGATAATGTTCTCACCATCACCTCGGTGAACGCGAACTCGGCTGTGATCGGCTTCAATGGCGGCATTCAGTACTCGATGTCCGGCATCGACTCGGTGAACTACGACGCGGGGGCGGGCGACGACACCCTCATCGTGGACTACACGGGCGGCCTGGTCACCTTCCCCATCGCATACGATGGCCAGGGCCAGAACAGCGGCACGAACGGCGACACCCTGACGCTTCGCAATTACAATGTCACGCAGGCCACGGTCACCCACACCAACACCGTGGGCAGCCCCAACAATAACCAGGGCACTGTGCAGATCGGTGCGGGCTCGCCACTCGTCTCGTTCCAGGGGCTCGAACCGCTGGCACTCGCCGGCACCGCAGCAAACCTGATCATCAACTTGCCTGTGGCCGTGCAGAACGCCAACGTGCTGCTCGCAGACGACGGCCCCGCAAACTTCCCGATCGACATCGGCGGCAACACGGGCAACACCTCGGCCATCGGCAGCCTCGAAGCCGTGCCGACCTTCGAGTTCACACAGTTCACCAACCCCACGAACAGCCTGACGGTGAACCTCGGCAACCTCGGCGACACGCTCCGCATCCGCTCGCTCGATGTGCTCTTCCCGGCAGTCACCTCGATCACGGTGAACGGCGGCACGGGCGACGACAACATGGTGATGGATTACTCCACGGGGGCGATCTTCAAGCCAGCTGCGGTGGGCGGTTCAACGTTCCAGTTCAATGGTGGTGCTGGCGACGACACGGTGGGCTTCGCCACGAACAACGCCATCCCGCCAGCCGGGTTCCCGAACCTTCGCGAGACGTACTTCGCCACGGGCGACAACAGCGGCACCTTCATCGTCGATGCGGATAACAGCGCGGGCCCCGGTGCCCCGAGCGGCCTGCTCGGTGCTGATGGCACCACCGTGAACTTCACGGGTGCGGAGAACATCGAATCGAGCATCCCCGCCGCATTCCTGGATGCGATTCTCACGGTCGGGGCGGACGAGGCGAGTGTCGATGACTCGGCCACGACACTCGGCTACACGGGTATCCTGACACCTGCCGGAACCTTCGCCAACCAAATCACGGACGTGGGCGGCACGTTCAGCAATGTTCGTTTCGTGAACGCCGCCGCGGTGACGCTCAACGGCTACAGTGGCTCGGATATTCTCGGTTTGAACTACAACACGATCGCGGCCGGGCTCACCTCGCTGATGGTGTATGGCCACGTCAGTCCGCCGATCATCCCGGCCGCCACGCTGAATGCGGACGATAACGCCGGTGACTTCTTCCCAGTCTTCGCGACAGCACCGGCCTTCACGGTGGATCTGTTTGGCCAGGGCGGCAACGACTCGGCCGGTGCTGGCTTCTTCACCAATCTGGGTGATGCCAACCTTGATGATGTCCGCGGCATCATCAATTGGGATGGCGGCACCGGTACGGATTTCATGGCCTTCCAGGATTTCAACACAGCCGCTGTGGTAGGTGATCTCGTCACCTTCACGAATAACCAGATCACGGGTCTCGCACCTGCCACGATCAATTACACCACCACGGAATCAGTGTTCCTTGAATCGGGCCCGAATGATGACACGTGGGATGTGCTCTCCACGCAACTGGGCACGCAGTACATGGTCGGTGGCGATGGTGGTAGCGATGAGTTCACCATCGGCAACACCACCGCCGACTTCAACGCCCAGGTGTTCGACGGTACGCTTGCTGCCATCCTCGGGCAGATCACCTTCATGCCCGGGTTGAACGGAGTCGATGGGGTGGACACGCTGAACGTGGATGCCTCGGGTGATGCCGGGCCACTCGCGGCCTCGATCACAAACATCGGAATCTTCGATGGCATCACGAGCCCGCAGTTCACGGGTTACGGCACTGGATTTGGTGCCCAGGCCACGCAACTGGCCGGCTTTGCTCCCGCAACGATCAATTATTACCACAACGCTTTCACCAACAATGAGGCTCTCGAGTTCCTCAACGTGCGGGCCTCCACGGGTGCAGACGTGATCGCGGTGAACGACACCACGGCCACGGACACCACCACGATCGATGGCCGCGAAGGCGATGACACGTTCAACATCAACGGCACGAACCTGAGCGCGAACAACGTCTTCCAGGGCTTCGATGGCAATGATCAGTTCAACCTGAACATCGTCGGGGCCGGCAACAGCATCGGCACGAACGCGGTCTACGCGATCGAGAGTGTGCTGATCCAGGGCCAGGACAACCTCGCGGCCACGCCGGGCGACAGCATCAACCGCGACCGCGTCACGATCACGGACACCTCGCTGCTCGCTCGCAACCTGAACTACCTCTACTCGACTCCGCAGGGTTGGGTAAACGTCGAGGCTGGGGCCGCGAATGCGGGTCTGTTCGGACCGGGTGCCGGCGGCTCGCAACCGCTGCAGATTCGCACGATGGAAACGCTCCGCTACTTCGATGCGGGTGAAAGCAACGACATCGTCGCCGTGACGGGCACGACCGTGGACGATCTCATCACGATCGCTCAGGGTGCGAACAACACCGCCGAGGTGTTCCTCAACGGCAACCCCTACCTCGAAGCGGCCCCGGTGTCGCTGGCCACGTTCTTCCCCGGCATCGCCGGCGGTGGTATGGGCGTGGACATGTACCTCACAGGCATACTGCCTTACGCAGCCGGTGTCGGCGGCATCCGCGTGAACGGCGGAGGCATCAGCGGCGAGGGCGATCGCGTCGTCGTTCAGGCCGCCAGCGAGAACGCCATCACGGAACCGGCCAACCCGACCGACATCTTCGGCTTCGGGGCGGGCGTGCTCATCCCCGGCTTCGGGGCCGGCAACGCATACGACACCAGCGTGGTGACGGACAGCCTGATCACCACGACCAACAACTCCGTTGGTGCACTGACTGCAGTCCAGATCACCACGGCGGACTTCATCCAAACCAGCCCGATCGTGGCTACGCAGCGGCCGGCCGTGATCTTCAACGGTGGCGATGAAATCGGCTTCAGCCCCTTTACCGGGCTCGCGGATAGCATCACCGCCACCATCTCCTTCAACTTCAACATCCAGGTGAACGGCAACCTGCCCAACCCGGTGCCTCCGGGTGTGCCACCGTTCCCGGTCGCTCCATTCTTGCCGAATGGCGATGCCCTGTTCGTCAACATCCTCGGTGCCGGCAACGTCTTTAGCGACGCCAACGCTCCGCCGAACGTCTCGGTCACGCAGTCGCTGGTGCCCGTGCCCTTCGGCATCCGCTTCAGTTCGATCGAACGGGCCACGTTCGAATCGTCGATCGGTGTCATCAACATCATCGGCGACAACAACGACGCGGGCACCACGCAGGACGATGGCTTCCGCATCGTCGGCATGGACGTCGATGGCGACGGCAGCGGCCAGAACGAGTTCAGCCTTCAGATCAGTGGCAACGCTCCGGGCGGCGAAACGTTCTACAGCGCTCCGCTGTTCTTCCGCGGCGTCAATCGTCTGAACGTGATCGGCGGCAACTCGACCGGCTTCAACGCCGGGGCTGACGTGATCCCGAACAACGTGGACACGGGCATGGATCTGCTGGAGATCACGCCATATGCCACCTCGACCTGGCCGTGGGACATCTTCATCAACACGGATCTGGGCGACAACGTCGACTCGATGGTCTACACCGGCGTGGCCGGCCTGCAAGACGACACGCACATCCTGGCCACAGGCATGGGTGCTGGTCGCGTGAATGCACTGGGCATCGGCTCGGGCACCACGAACCAGGTCCTGCGTTTCCTGGGCACGGAGAATGTGACGTACATCGCGAACCCCGGCGACGGCGATTCGCTCACGCTCGACCTCACCTCGCGGCCTGATACCGCCGTGGTGTCGTTCGATCCCGCTGCCGGTGTCAACGATGTCGTGCTCTCCAACGATCTCGGAGCCCTGTTCAACGTCGAGGTCGATCAGGCCAACACGGTGGAACTCACCATCAATGGTGCGGCGGGCAATGACACGGTAAACGTGAACCTGGCAGGTGCCCAGACGCTGCCAATGCCGCTGAACTTCAACGGTGGCACCACCACCGCGGGCGGCTCCGATGTGCTGATCCTCACTGGCAACGCCGGCACGGATGACTTCACCAACACGGCCGGCACGAACAGTGGCGAAGGCACGGCCGAGATCGGTGGTGTGGACAGTGCCCTGATCTCCTACACCGGCCTGGAACGCATCGACTACGTCGGCAACGGTGGTGCGGACACGCTCACCGTCACCGGTACCTCCGGTGCAGATTCCTTCGAGATCACCGCCACACCGGCCTCGAATGATGGCACCGGCACCGCGAGCGGCCAACCCGCATTCACCTTCACCGGTTTCGGTGCTGGCTCCTCGCTGACTCTCAACGGTCTGGGTGGCGACGACCTCTTCAGCCTCTACCTCGCCGATGACTGGGGCATTGCAGACGTGACAGTCAATGGTGGTGCTCCGACCGCCAGCGACACCTTGAACGTGGTCGGCACAGCCACGGCCAACGCCTTCACGTTCGTCCCGGCCACACGCGAAGTGACAGTCGTCACGGGTGGAACCACCACCGTGATCGATGGCACCAACACCGAGATCTTCAATCTCGATGGTGGCGACCCAACCACGATTCCGGGCGATACGCTGAACGTCACGACGTTCCTGCCCGGCCTGGCCACGTTGCCCTCGGGCGTGCTCGGTGCCCCGGGCGGCTTCCCGAAGGTGAATTACCAGAACTTCGAAGGGGTGATCGTCTCGCAGGTGCCGACGGCGGTGCCGGACGTGGGTGGTGCGGACTTCGCCAATCCGATCGAGGATACGCCGGCAATCATTGACGTGATTGCCAACGATCTGACCCGCGACGACGTGCCGCTGACCTTGGCCATCGTGGTGCAGCCCCTGAACGGCACCGTGGTGATCAACAACAACAACACGCCGAACCCGACAGTGACGTACACGCCAAACGCGAACTACAACGGTCCGGACTCGTTCCAGTACACGTTGCAGGACGCCAACGGCGAACCGCTGGCACCGACCGCAACCCTGGTCAGCTTCGACGTCCAGCCGGTGAACGATGCCCCGGTGCTCACTTTCCCGAACCCCGTGATCACACCGAACACTCAGACCGAGGACCTCCCCGGCCTGATTTCGGGCATCAGCGTCGCGGATCCGCTCGACTCGCCGTACATCTACACCGACGCAGTGACGCTCACGCTCAGCGTTCTGAACGGCACCCTGACGGCAGTGGGTGGCGGTGTGGTGGGCAATGGCACCAACACGTTGGTGATGGACGGCACGCTCGCACAGGTCAACGCATGGGTCGCCACACTGACCTATACCAGCAACCTGAACTACAACGGTGCGGACACCCTCACCGGTGTGCTCAACGATAACGGCAACCAGGGTGGCGGGGCTCTGACCTCCACCCAGACACTGCCGCTCACCGTGGTGCCGGTGAACGATGCTCCGACGGTGACGGCCCCGGCGAATGCCACGGCTGTGGAAGATGTGCTCTCGCCGATCGCAGGTGTGAGCGTGGCCGATCTTGATTCCACCAACCCGGTGGTGACCAGTTTCAATG
>JBGSZR010000236.1:0-10954 GCA_041750275.1 Gemmataceae bacterium | reverse complement strand
CCCGCTTGTACATGTCCACATACTCTTTGGTGTTGGCGTCGTAACCGACGTTCGGGTCTTCCTGGTTCTTGACTTCGTCGGCGATCACGCTGCCGTCTTCGCCGGTGTTGTCGGCGATGGTGCGGATCGGAGCTTCCAGGGCGCGGGCCACGATGTCCACGCCGATCTTCTCATCGCCTTTGGCTTTGATTTTCTCGGTCTTCTTCTTGCCCTTGGCGTCTTCGACTTCCTTTTCGTAGCCGGCTTCATTGATGCTCAGCACCGCATCCAGGCACCGCAGCAGGGCCACGCCGCCGCCGGGGAGGATGCCTTCTTCCGCCGCCGCTTTGGTGGCGTTGAGGGCGTCTTCCATGCGGTCTTTGGTCTGCTTCATCTCGGCTTCGGTCGCGGCACCCACCTTGATGATCGCCACGCCGCCGACCAGCTTGGCGAGCCGCTCGGAGAACTTCTCCTTGTCGTACTCGCTCTCGGTCTGATCCATCTGGGTGCGAATCGTCTGCACGCGCTGGGCAATGGCTTCCTTGCGAGCCTTGTCTGCCTTCTCGGTGCGAAGGATGCAGTTTTCCTTCTCGACCGTGACGCGGTCAGCCGTGCCGAGCATCTCCAGCGTGTCGTTCTCGAGCGTGATGCCGAGATCTTCGCTGATGAACTGGCCGCCGGTGAGCGTGGCAATGTCGCCCATCATGGCCTTGCGGCGATCGCCAAAGCCCGGAGCCTTCACGGCGCAGACTTCGATCAAACCGCGGAGCTTGTTCACGACGAGCATGGCGAGGGCTTCGCTCTCGACATCCTCAGCAATGATCAGCAGCGGCTTGCGGGCCTGGGCGGCCTTTTCGAGAACCGGCAACATCTCGCGGACATTGGCCAGCTTCTTTTCGTACAGCAGAACGAGCACGTTCTCCTGTTCCCACTTCAGGTCCGGGCTGTTGGCGGCGAAGTACGGCGAGATATAACCCTTATCGAACTGCATGCCTTCCACGAACTCAAGCACAGTGTCCGAGGTCTTGCCTTCCTCGACAGTGATGACGCCGTCCTTGCCGACCTTCTCGAAGGCATCAGCCATGAGGGTGCCGATCTTGGGGTCGTTGTTGGCGGAGATGGCGGCGACCTGCTGCATCTCTTCTTTCTTCGTGAGACGCTTCGTGAGCGTCCCTTCGAGGTGCTCGACGGCCTTGGCCACGGCCTTGTCGATGCCGCGCTTCACCTGCATGGGGTTGGCCCCGGCGGTGATGTTGCGGAGGCCTTCCTGATACAGGGCCAGAGCGAGGACGGTGGCCGTCGTGGTGCCGTCGCCGGCCGTGTCCGATGTCTTCTGGGCCACGGCGTTGACGAGCTTGGCCCCCATGTTTTCGAAGGCATCCGGCAAGTCGATTTCCTTGGAGACCGTGACGCCGTCCTTGGTGACCGTCGGGCCGCCGAAGGACTTGTCGATGATCACATTGCGGCCGGTTGGCCCGAGCGTGATGCCCACGGCCTTGGCCAGCTTCTCCGCTCCACTGAGGAGCTTCCGCCGGGCATCATCGGTATACAGCAGTTGCTTCGCCATGTGTATTTCCTGTTTGAAGATTAAGAGTTCACCACAAAGAAACCGAGATACCGAGAAGTGAGAAGAAATTAAATGTATTAATCTCAATTCTTGATTTCTCGATGCTCTCGGCTTCTGTGGTTAGAAAATATTGACTACGAAAGCTTGGCCAGGATATCGGATTCGCGGAGAATCTTGAGTTCGCGGCCACTGACTTCGACATCCGAGCCGCCATACTTGCCGTAGAGGACGGTGTCGCCGACCTTCACAGCGAGCGCGAGGCGTTCGCCCTTTTCAGAAAGCTTGCCGGGGCCCGCGGCCACGATTTTGCCCTGCTGCGGCTTCTGCTTGGCGGAATCCGGCAGCAGGATGCCGCCGCTCGTCTTTTCTTCCGCTTCAAGCGGCTCGACCACCACGCGATCATCGAGCGGGCGGAGGTTGAGTGAAACTTCTTTCTTGGCCATGATGGTGTTCCTGATCTCCGTTATGCGTTGTCGAAACTGAGTATTTGTTGTTATGTCACCGGAACCGCGCGACCCTCTTCGGCATAGAGTTCGAGCACGGCTTCGAAGGCGTCCTGGACGTTGGCGTTTGCCTCTTCCAAGGTGTTGCCTTCCGTGTGAAGCTCCGGCAAGACCGGAGATGTGACGGTATAGCCACCCTCCGGCTGAGGACTGAACACGAGGGGAACGCGGTACATCATTACACGCCCTCCGGGCACTGCCGTTACTTACATCATGCCACCCATGCCACCCATGCCACCCATGCCACCCATGCCACCCATGCCGCCCATGCCACCGCCGTGGTCGTGGTCATGGTGGTCGCCGCCCGGCTTCTTCGGCTCGGGGATGTCGGCGATCATGGCTTCGGTGGTGAGCAGCAGGCAGGCCACGCTGGCCCCGTTCTGCAGGGCGCTGCGGGTGACCTTCACGGGGTCGATGACGCCGGCTTCACGCAGGTTCTCGTACACTTCCTTGTCCGCGTTGTAGCCGAAGTTCTTGTCCTTGCCCTTGAGGATCTTGGACACGACGACGGTGCCATCGAGCCCGGCGTTCTCGGCGATCATGCGGCAAGGCATCTCGAGCGCCCGGAAGAGCACGCGAACGCCTTCGGCCTGGTCACCTTCGAGCTTGAGCTTCTCAAGACCCTTGCGGGCGGTGAGGAGCGCGACGCCGCCACCGGGGACGATGCCCTCGGCGATTGCAGCCTTCGTGGCAGCCAGGGCATCTTCGTACAGCGCCTTGCGTTCCTTCATGGCGGTTTCGGTGGCCCCGCCGACCTTCAACACAGCCACGCCGCCGGCCAACTTCGCAAGCCGTTCCTGAAGCTTCTCGCGGTCGTATTCGCTGTCCGTCTTCTCGATTTCCTTGCGGATCAGTTCCGCCCGGCCCTCGATATCCTTGGCCTTGCCCTTGCCTTCGGTGACGGTCGTGTTCTCGGAGTCGATCTTGATGCGCTTGCAACGGCCGAGGTAGCTCACGACGGTTGGCGTCTTCTCGCCCTTGGGGCCGTCCGTAACCGCATCCAGCTGCACGCCCAGATCCTTGAAGATCGCCTTGCCGCCGGTGAGCACAGCGATGTCTTCCAGCATGGCCTTGCGGCGATCACCGTAGCCCGGGGCCTTAACGGCACAGACCTGCAGCACGCCCTTGAGCTTGTTCAGCACCAGTGTGGCGAGCGCTTCGCCCTCGAAGTCCTCAGCGATGAGAACAAGCGGCTCCTTCTGCTTGCTGGCCCACTCGAGCAGCGGGATCAGCGTCTTCACCGTGCTGATCTTCTCTTCGAAAATCAGGATGTACGGGTTTTCAAACTCGCAGGTGACCGACTCTTGATTGTTGACGAAGTGTGGCGACAGGTAGCCGCGGTCGAATTGCATACCTTGGACGACATTCACCACAGTCTCGGCAGCCTTGCCCTCTTCGACGGTGATCACGCCGTTAGTTGCACCAACCTTCTTCATGGCCTCGGCGAGCTTCTGACCGATCTCCTTGTCATTGTTCGCGGAGATGGTGGCCACTTCGGTGATGCTCTTCGAATCCTTGGGGTCGATCTCCTCGCGGAGCTTGGCGAGTTCCTCGACGACCTTTTCCACGCCCTTCTGAATGCCGCGGACCAGGCCCATGGGGTCGTGGCCACCCGCGACGGCCTTCAGGCCCTCGCGGAAGATGAACTCGGCGAGAACCGTTGCGGTCGTGGTGCCGTCGCCGGCGACATCGGAGGTCTTGCTGGCGGCCTCCTTCACGAGCTGGGCACCCATGTTTTCGAATGGGTCCTGCAGTTCGATATCCTCGGCGACGGTGACGCCGTCCTTGGTAACATTGGGCACGCCCCAGCCCTTATCGAGCACGGCATTACGGCCGCGGGGCCCGAGTGTGGATCGCACAGCCCGGGCGAGCTTGCTGGCACCAGCCAGGAGCTTCTGTCGGGCATCATCGGAATAAGAGAGTTGCTTCGCTGACATCGTTTTCCATCCGCCCGTGGTGGGTTGACAAGGAATGCGTGTCGATCCGATAAGCAATCCGTGTGCCGCGAAAATAGCATACCGCAAGACGCTATTATGAAAGGGTTTGCCAACTTATCACGTGCTCGGAATCGCAATGGCGCTGTCAATGTGGCAGGAGCGGTGCCGGAAGGCGAAAGCGGATTTGGCAGGCGTGCCAGGAGCTGGAACGCCTGCGCTCTCTGATGTGATGCAGCTGTCCTTATCTCAGGAAAACACCCGGCGTCACATCACGCCTGGGGCTTCGCCTTGTGACGCGCACGGAAATCGATCAACGACTGAATCGCAACATAGAAGACGGGCACGAAGAAGATCGCCAGCACCGTGGACGTGATCATGCCACCGAACACGGCGGTGCCGAGTGATTGCCGGCTGGCGGCTCCGGCACCCGTCGCGAAGACCAGCGGCGCGACACCCAGGATAAAGGCGAAGGAGGTCATGATGATCGGTCGAAATCGCATGCGGGCGGCCTCCGCAGCGGCTTCACGTGCGGTCTTGCCGGCCATGTGCAATTCACGCGCGAATTCCACAATGAGAATCGCATTCTTGCTCGCCAGGGCAATGATGAGCACCACACCAATTTGTGTATAGATGTTATTATCCATGCCCCGAATGTTGACGGCCGCGACCACGCCGAGCAAGCCGAGCGGCACCACAAGAATCACGGCAAAGGGAAGTAGCCAGCTTTCATACTGGGCCGCGAGCACCAGATACACGAGGAGCACGGCCAGGCCGAATACGAGCACGGCTTCGCCGCTCACGCGTTTCTCCTGGAAGGCGATGCCGGTCCAGTCGTAGCCCATGGTGCCCGGCAGGGTTTCCGCACCGATCTCTTCCATCACCTTGATGGCATCGCCCGAACTCACACCTGCTGCGGCTCCACCTGTGATTTGAGCAGTGGGGTAGAGGTTGTAGCGCGTCACGGATTGCGGTCCGATGCGGCTCTCGACCGTGATCAGAGTGCCGAGCGGCACCCGACGCGGCGGCAGGCCCGGCCCCTCGGCACGCCCGGGCACCTCAAGCCGGGCAATCACGCTTGCATCGCCGCGGAAGCGGGCATCGGCCTGGATACGCACCTGGTACGTGCGGCCAAACTTGTTGAAATCGTTTACGTACACTGAGCCGAGATTCGCCTGCAAGGTGCGGAAGATATCATCCGCGCGAACACCCATTTTCTCCGCCTTCACGCGATCGATATTCAAATAGATCTGGGGCACACCCGCACGAAATGTGGAGGCGATTTGCCCAATCTCGGGCCTTTGGCGAGCCGCGTCCACGATGGCCATCGTGCGGTCTTGCAGCGCATCGAGGCCGACCCCTTCACGATCTTCGACCTGCATCTGGAAGCCACCCGCGACGCCAAGCCCTTGAATCGAGGGGGGCACGAGCACAAGCACAAAGGCTTCCTGCATCTGGCCGAGTTCCATCTGAATCTTTTTCACCAGTGCTTCTTGCTGGGTTTCGTTGGTTTTGCGATCGCTCCAGTCGGTCCAGGCCACGAAGCAGGTGGCAGAGTTCGGGGCGGCCGTGCCATCGAGAAGTGAGAAACCGCCGAGCACGAACCATTGATCGACACCCGTCATTTTCTTGCCGGGCTGCGGTTCAAAGGTGCGATTTAATCGCTCGACTAATTCCTTCGTGCGATCCAATGAGGCCGCATCGGGCAACTGGATCGCGATGATGATGTAGCCCTGATCCTCGGTGGGCAGGAAGCCCGTGGGCGTGCGCTGATACCACCAGCCAGTGAAGAGTGCGAGCCCCAGGAAGACGATCAGGACCAGCCACCACACCCGCAGGAGTTGACGCACGGCCCAGGAATAAGCACGTTCGATGGGGCGATAGACGGCCTCGAAGACTCGCGTGAATCGGCCCGGCGTCTTGCTCACCGGTTTCAAATAAGCCGCACACTGGGCCGGCTTCAACGTGAGGGCGTTCACGGCACTGATGACGGCCGTCGCGGCGATGGTGAGGGCGAACTGGCGATACAGCTGGCCTGTGATGCCGCCGAGGAATGCCGTGGGCAAGAACACCGCCATGAGCACAAGTGTGATCGAGATCACCGGCCCCGTGACCTCACTCATGGCTTGAATCGTGGCTTCGCGCGCACCGAGTCCACGCTCCATGTGATGGGCCGCGTTCTCCACAATTACAATGGCATCATCAACCACAATACCAATGGCCAGAATGAGCCCAAATAATGTGAGCAAATTCACGGAGAAGCCAAGAAATGGCATGAAGGCAAAGGCACCAATAATGGTGACCGGCACCGTGGTGGCAGGTACGAGCAGGGCCCGCCAGCTGTGGAGGAACACGAGAATGACAATGAGGACCAGAATCCCGGCCTCGGCCAGTGTGATATAAACTTCATTGATAGCGGAGGAAACGAACTTGGTGGTATCGAACGGAATGGCATATTCCATGCCCTGCGGCAGGGTCGGCTTGATTCGCTCCATCGCCTCCCGCACACCCCTGGCCACATCGAGTGCATTTGATCCCGGAAGCTGATACACGAGCAAATTGGCCGCCGTCTTGCCACTGCGGGAGGAAAAGGAGTCGTACGTTTGTGCGCCCAGTTCCACGCGGGCCACATCGCGCAAGTACACGATCTGCCCTTGCTCCCCAGACTTGAGCACGATTTCTTCGAACTCCTTGGCCTCAGAGAGTCGGCCCAGGGTGGTGACGGTGAACTGGAACTGTTGATTGTCGGGGTTGGGTGGCTGCCCAATCTGGCCCGCGGCCACCTGAACGTTCTGCCGTTGCAAGGCCTCAATTACGTCCTGCGTCGTCAATTGACGCGAAGCCAGCCGATCCGGATCGATCCAGATCCGCATGGCATAGGCACCCACGCCGCGAACATTCACATCACCCACACCGGGAACACGGCTCAGTTCGTCACGCAGCCGCAACGTGGCATAATTGGCGAGAAACAAACCATCGAGGGAATCGTCCGGCGAGGTCAGCGAAACCGCGAGAATGATATTGGAGGATTGCTTCTTGACGGTGACGCCCTGTCGCCGGACTTCCTCGGGGAGTTGCGGTTCGGCAATCGCCATGCGATTTTGCACTAGCACCTGCGCGTCATCGAGATTGGTGCCAATTTCAAAAGTGATGGTGAGCGAATAGGAGCCATCGGCGGAACTGGTGGAAGACATGTACATCATGTTTTCCACGCCATTGATCTGTTGTTCAATAGGTGCGGCCACTGTGTCGGCGACGACGCGGGAATTCGCTCCGGGATAATTCGTGGTGACGACAACCGTTGGCGGCGTGATGGCGGGATACCGCTCAACCGGCAATCGATAGAGTGCCACGACTCCAAAGAGAATAGTGACGATTGCAATGACATTCGCAAAGATCGGGCGGTCGATGAAGAATCGCGAAATCACGTGACCATCCAGAGTCGAGAATGTAGAAGCCGGTCAAATGGAATTGACAACACAGCACGCCATCACGGCTTGATGACCGAATCCTTAGGCAACGTTAGCACCACAATTTCGGGCTGAACCGGGGACCCGGGCCGGACGCGCTGGAGCCCCTTGATCACGACACGATCCTGGGCCGTGATTCCTTTTTCGATGGCAACAAGCTCGCCCAGCTTGCTGCCCGCGATCACGGTCCGTTTCTCGGTCTTGTTATCCGGCATCACCACATAGACAAACTGCCCTTCCTGTCCTGTCATCAGGGCCGCTTCAGGGATCAGCAAACGGGGTTCGGGTGAACCGGAGGTGATGCGAACGTGGGCATAGAGCCCGGGGTACAAGACGCGATCATCATTGTTAAGCGTTCCACGAATGCGGATCGTGCCAGAGCCCGTGTCGACGCGATTCTCACGAAAATTAATTGAGCCCGGATGTGGATAATTGTCCTCAGTCGCCACGCCAATTTCGATGGGAATTCCGCCTGTGGGAAGCCCGGTTTGGCCCTTGCTTCGAAGCTCCCGTTGATAGGCGACGAGTTCACGTTCCGGAGCATCGAAGTGAACGTAGAGCTTATCCATGCGAACAATAGTGGTGAGAAGCGTTGGTTCGTCCTGACCCAACAGGTTGCCTTCCGTCACCAGTGTGCGATTCACGCGGCCGCCAATCTCGGCCTTCACCTGCGTGTAGCCCAGTTGAATGTTGGCCGTGTGGAGCGCGGCCTCGGCGGACTCCTTATTGGCAATCGCGGCATCGAGCTGGGCCTGTGCCACGCCCACCTTGGCCTCGGCCTGATCCTTGTCGGCCGGGATGCCCACCCCCTTGCTCAGCTGATCCTTCACACGGGTTAACTCGGCCTCATCACCCCGGATTTGTGCCTTCCAGTTCAGGATGTCCGCGTCCGCTTTCTTGACCTCCGCCTCGGCTTTCTTCACAGCGGTCTTGAATTCGCGGTCGTCGATCTCGTAGAGCAAATCGCCTTTCTTCACCTCGGTGCCTTCCTCGAAGAGCTTCTTACGAAGGATCCCCTTCACGCGGGCACGCACTTCCACCGAATCAATGGCGTCGAGGTAGCCATTGAAGTACGCATAGCTTTCCACAGGGTGTGCAACAGGCACGGCCACCGTCACCTTGGGTGGTGGCGGTGCCTTCGCTTCCGGCTTGCCACTACCACACCCGGTGAGGATGAGTGAGGCGGCCACGAACAGCGAAACCGACACAAGCCTTGTTACGCGAACGATCATGACGATCCTGCCCGGAAAAACTCGGGGGCACCCAAGCGACACAAGCCCAGAATTGTAGTTACCCGATCAGGCACGCAACCTTACAGAACACGCACACGGCCCGAATTCTCGGACGGCAGAAGCCGACCCAAACTCTCGATGTTTTGACAGCGCGGTATCGGACGCGGCCCACCGCCGTTCGTTCTCACTCCGAATTCCTCGCAGTGTGGAGCCGCACACCTGCGGGTGAACGCGTGAAGCCCCCAAGAATTCTGGGATTCTCTAAAGTCGCCTTCCATTCCCCGCGGCCTTCGCCTATTACCCCGTCGCCTGGAGTGCCCACGCACGGTTATGAGGAGATGGCATGGCACCTGTCCGGTTCGCGCTGGTTTCCGCTTTCTTGATCCTGTTCGCAAGCTCGGCTCGCGCTCAGCCGACCGCGGCGTTCGAGGATGCCGCAATCCATGCCGTGCAGTTCATCGATAAGAGTGAAGGCTGGGCCGTGGGTGATGAAGGCGTGGTCTGGCATTCGATCGACTCGGGTGCCACCTGGGAGCGCCAGAAAACCGGCACGCGGGCCTCACTTCGCAGCGTTCATTTCCTCACGCCCTACACCGGCTGGGCCGTTGGACGCGTTGATATGCCCAACGGCGGCCCATCCGTTGGCGTGATGCTGCGCACGGCCGATGGTGGACTTCGCTGGGATGAAGTCGGCCTCAATGTGCTGCCCGGCTTGCATGTCGTGCGCTTCTTCGACGAAAAGAATGGCGTCGTCTGCGGCGATGGCAGCGATGCGTTTCCTTCAGGCCTGTTCATCACGCAGGACGGCGGCCACACCTGGAAGCCCGTGCCCGGCGCACGCGTCCCCGGCTGGCAAGCGGCGGACTTCGCGAATGCCCAGGCCGGCGTCGTCGGTGGCTCGTGGTCGCATCTCGGCACGCTCAAGTCCGGCACATTCGCCCATGCCGATCTCGACCCGCTCGGCGGCCGCACCATTCATGGAGTGAAATTCGGCGCGGCAAAAGTGTTCGCAGTGGGCGATGGTGGTGCCGTTCTCACCAGCAACGACGGCGGCCAGAAGTGGGGTTCGGTGAACCTTGGCTTATCCCCCGAGACACTGGCGAACTGCGATTTCCAGTGTGTTGCCACGGCCGGGGCTCACGTGTGGGTCGCCGGTCGGCCCGGCAGTTTCGTGTTGCACAGCGGCGATAACGGCCAATCCTGGGACGTGCAGAAGACCGGCCTGATGTGCCCCATTAATGGTGTGACTTTCCTCGATGAATCGACCGGCTTCATTGTCGGCGAACTCGGCAGCATCGCTGGCACCACAGACGGCGGCAAGACCTGGAAAGTGCAACGCCTCGGTGGTCAGCACGCAGCGGCACTGTTCCTGCATGCCCGTGGCCGCAATGTGCCACTGGAGACGGTTGCGCTGGTCGGTGCGAACGAGGGGTACTTCTGCACGGCGATCAGCATGATGTGCGCCGACCCGGCCACGGCCGATCCCAGGAAGGCCAGCGAACCAGCCCGACTGCGGCAAGCGATGCGGCAAGCCGGGGGCGTGACGGGTGAAACGCTGTGGTCCTTCCCGGTGCCCGCTCATGCGGAGCGACTCGCCCCACGCGACCTCATGGCGTCCTGGGATCGCGCTCACGGCGGCAAGGCCAACGAGCAACTGTTGCGGCAAACCGTGCTCGCCATTCGCATGTGGCAGCCCGAGGTGATCGTCACGGATGTCGTGGCGACCGATGCGAACCCCGCCGATATGCTCGTGCTCTTCGCCGCGAAGGAAGCCTTCACGAAAGCCGCCGATCCCAATGCGTTTCCCGAGCAGATTCGTGAACTCGGCCTGCAACCGTGGGCCCCGAAGAAGCTTTATGCCATCAGCCCCGAGGATCCGACCGCACCGGTGAAGGTGGATGCCACGGCGTTCAACAGTGGGCTGGCCGATTCGCCGCGTGACTATGCGGAGAACGCGATTCGCGTGGTGGGTGAGGAATCGGATGTCGTTGGCCGGCGCTGCTTCAAGCTGGTGGCCCATCGTTTGCAGAATGCGGAGGTGCAAGCGAACCTCATGGATGGCATCGCCCTGGCGCGTGGTGGTGCTGCACGACGTGACGCGAACGAGATGGCCGACCCCACGATGCTCGCCGAGCGGCAACAGGCCGTGCAGACGCGTCGCAACCTGGAAGGGCTCGCGGCGGCGACCAACAAGGAATTCGGCGGAGAGAAGGCCGTCGCCGCGCTCGCGAGTGAACTGGCCCGCATGCCGGACGATATCGCCGCCCTC
>JBGSZR010000235.1:0-6478 GCA_041750275.1 Gemmataceae bacterium | reverse complement strand
GCCCAGGCCGGGCCTGTCGGCTCGGGGGGAGCTGCACTCAGCGCGGGCCGCCAGCCCGGTGCGTTCGATCCGGTGCCTGTGTTCATGGGCTCTGTGTCACCGCGGCCGTGATGCTTGAGCTTGATGATTATAACGGTTAGTACGCGTCAGGGAGCGCTCCTTGCACTCTTCCCTCTCGTGAATGTCGGCGGTTGCGTTCGGCGACTTCAACGCAGCCCGTGGAGTTTTCCGTGAACTCGGCGTACGCTGTACCTGCGGGATGGATGAAAGGGAACGAACGAGGTGTGCGATGGCTGAACCGGGTGAAATCCCTGCCGAAGGTGGCACGCGACGCGAACCACGTCGTGCTCGACGGCCCGTGGGGCTCGATCAGATCTTCGACACGCTTCAACCGACACAAACCGAAGCCGAACGAGCCAAAACACTCTCCAACTCGCTCGGCATGACCTTTGTGCTGGTGCCGGCCGGTTCGTTCGTCATGGGTTCAGCCGCTTCAGAGTTCGGGCACCGCGTGAACGAGCATCCCGCCCATGAGGTGGTGATCGGCAATTCGTTTTATCTCGGTGTGCATCCCGTCACACAGCAGTTTTTCCAGCGAGTCATGGGCCGCAATCCCTCGCGGTTTCATGCTGCCAATGGTGGTTCACCTGAGCACCCTGTCGAGATGGTGAACTGGGGCGACGCCGCGGCCTTCTGCGATCGGTTGACACGCTTCGAGGAAGAGAAGGCCGCGGGGCGGTCGTATCGCTTGCCAACGGAGGCGGAATGGGAGTACGCCTGTCGAGCCGGGAAAGCGGACACACCGTTTGGGCAGGGCGCGAGTTTCAACGCCGATCATGGCAACTTCGACGCTTCGCATCCTTATGGCGAAGCCGCTGTGGGCTCGCCAAGTGCCATGACTTCGCCCGTGATTCGCTACCCGGCCAATGCCTGGGGTCTGCACGACATGCATGGCAACGTGTGGGAATGGTGCGCGGACTGGTACGCCGAGGGCTACTATCGAGCCAGCCCCACTCGCGACCCGGCAGGGCCCACGAAGGGAAGCATGCGTGTGCTGCGTGGCGGCGGCTGGCGCAACCACGGCACGGCCTGTCGCGCAGCCTATCGCAACGCCCTCGCGCCGCATCAACGCGACTCGGCCACGGGCTTCCGCGTGGTGGTGATGATAAATGACCGGGCGAATGGATAGCTATTTCACGATGAAGCGGCGTTCGACGGTCTTCGTTTCGATGCGGCGCTGGATCGGTTCGAACACATCCACTTCAAACGGCCGGCCGACACGGTTGCCGCACACGTCTTCGAGCCGAGTATCCACGACCAGCTCGAAGTCACCTTTTGCCCAGGGCTGAGTGGGTGCGAACGTGACCACGCGTTCGCCACCTCCCACCGTGATCACGCCGGGCACACGTTCACCCTTCGCATCGCTGACCCAGACCATCGAGTCGAGAAGTGCGTGGTCGAGCGGTTTCGCCAGTCGAATGATGAGAGGTGCGGTGGAACCGGCTTTCGGCGGCATCAGCTTCCAGTGCATGGGATCCACCACATCATCATCGGGCGGCCCAGCGATAAACGATTTGCGGAATTCCGTGCCAAGTGGTTGGCCCGAGGCATCCTCCCATTCACCACTGACCACAAAGGTGTAGCGCTTCGCTGCTTCGAGGATCGGCCCTTCTTCCTCGCGCGGCACGAGCCCACGCTTCACGCGGCCCGGGTGGAACAGAATGGTGATGCGTTTCCCATCGAGCGACCAGAGTTCTTCATCGAGTTCCAGGAATGGCCTGGTCACTTCGGTGCCATCTTCGCGAAGCAACTTGAAGTGGCGGTAGATATCGCCGCGCTTCATCGGACCGGAAAAGTGGACGTAGAAGCGCAGGGTGTTCTCGGGCAGCCGGTTGGCGGAGGGATACACATTGGCAATCGTCGCGGGTGGGCCCGGAGGTGGCTTCGGGAGCAGTAGATTCGCTGTGATCGTGTCCGCTTTTAAGTTCCCATCCGGCAGCTTCGACGGGTCAAAAGTCGCGCGATATTTCACGCCCGGAGTTAATGAGAAGAGCGGCTCAAAGCGAATCACACCATCGACCACGCGATAGGAACCCGCGACCGGTGGGCGGGCGGCAATATCCTTGGCAGAACCCTCGGCCACCACAATGTGCAGCAGTGAGTTCCACTCCCGCGGGGCGAAGTCGGCATAGCGGAGTTTCGCGAGTGTGGCTGCATTCAGGCCATGCACCTCGATCGCCGCGGCACTCTCCGGCGAAGCCTTGGTGAGCCGAATCTCGGTTTTCGGATCAGCGGCCACAAGCGTGAACGCAATTGAAAGACAGGCGATGGAAGTGCAAAACCGACCCATGACAACTGCCCCAACGTGTACACGGAGGAAAACCAGGGGCAAATGCCCCTGGTCTGTTGCGGATTAGAACCCGCTGTGAACGGCGGGCTCTGAGCCAATCGAATTACGGCAGCGGAATCGTCTTGAGATCGAAGCCGCCAGCGGTTTGCTCGAGGATGAGAGCGCGCTCGGCGTCGAGCTTGTCCAGTTGCATCACGCCTTTGAGTTCCGTGACGGATTCGTACTTCACGCCACCTGGAACAGAGGGCTTGGTCGTGATGGCCGGGGCCGTGCCGAACTCGGCCGTGGGCACCTTCATCACACCGCGTTTGCTGTTGGCAATGAGCAGGTAATCCTTGCCGTCCTTCGCGTACACGATCATGTCCAGCGGTTGGTTGCCGTTGCCGAGTTCGGCGATGGTCGTGCCCTTCACCTTGGCACCAGCCTTGAGTTCGGACACCGGAATCCGCACGAGCGGCGTGCAGGTGTACGCTGCCATGATGTTGTCTTCTTTGCCGATCTTGTAGGTCACGAAGGTGCGAACCGGCGAGGCTGTTTCAATCTTGTTGTGGGCACCGTGGAAGATTTCGATGCCGGCTCCCTTGTCCGCGTCCTTGAACGGGAACGGGATCACACGCAGCGTGCTGGCGAACTGTTCGTTCGAGAGCCCTGCGACGATCAGCTTGCCATCCACGAAGGACATGCTCGTGATGACCGTGGTGGCACCCTTGCCAGTGGCTGGGTTCGGAATCGCGACGGACGAGAATGACACGTCCTTGAGGGCCACGGGTTGAACCTCATTCGCACCGCGTACGATTTTCACGAGGCCGGGCTCGGCTCCGCGAGCGATGGCGATGTAGACGTTGCCCGAAGCAGGGTTCACCTTGATGTCGGTAATGCGGACATCCTTCTCCATCGCACCGACCGCACCAGCGATCTTGGCATCGACGCGCTCGACGTTCACCGGCTGCGTGCCGGCCATTTTGGTGTCGCCGGTGTCAATCGCGAAGATCGTGGCCGATTGCGGATCGCCCACGAACAGTGTGCCTTCGGGCGAGAAGGCCAGGGCCGAGATCGACTTGATTGGCGGTGTGCCCTTGGTCGGGCCATCAGCACGGGCAGAAGCCACGGCGGTCGTCAAAACCGCGGCAGCGAGCAACAGGGTGCGCATCACGAGTCCCTCGTGTTGAAGAAGGGCGAGCTAACAACCCGGGATCCACCCCGGGAGTGCGCCCCATTGTGCCGATTATGCGGGCAATGCAAAGAGAATTCAGATGAGAAGCAAATGAAGATCGGAATCCATAAAATGCCGCCGAGCCGAGTTGAGCCACACGCTTCAGGACCGATCGAGCCGCGATCCAAACCAGCAAATGAGGACGGCTTCGAGATGCTCTTGCTTTGATCGTGCATTCTTCTGTCCGGATCGTGCGCCTTCTGTCTGAATCACGCGGCGACGGATCACCATGTATTGAGGAGTGTTGCTGATGGCCGATATTCGGGGTTTCCGGGCGTTTCGCTATGATCTCGGTCAGGTAGGGACGCTCTCGGATGTGGTAGCCCCGCCGTACGATGTCGTCGATGGCCCGCTGCAAAAGCAACTCTACGCCGCCAGCCCCTTCAACGCGATCCGCCTCGAACTGAGCAAGGGTGAAGCGGACGACACCGACACTGAGAATCGTTACACACGAGCCGGCCGCACCATCCGTGAATGGGTGAACGAAAACGCACTGCGGCAAGACACGGCCCGGTCGTTGTACATTTACGAGCAAGAATTCGAGGTCGAAGGCAAGCACTACACGCGGCGAGGCTTCTTCGCCCGCGTCCGGCTCGAACCCTTCGGCACCGGTCGCATCTTCCCCCATGAACAGACCATGTCCGGACCGAAGGCGGACCGCCTGAAACTTTATAACGCCACCGGCTTCAACCTCTCGCCCGTCTTCGGCCTCTATCCGGATGCCGAGGGTGAAGTCGCTCGTCTGCTCGATCCCTTCACGCGCAAGTCGCCGCCGATTGTGGCGAAGGACCATCTCGGTGTGGTGAACAAGTTGTGGGTGGTGACGGACACACAAGCCATCAGTGCCGTGATCGGCCTCATGGGCCCCCGGCCAATGTTCATTGCCGATGGCCACCACCGCTACGAAACCGGCCTGAAGTATCTTGAAGAACGCAAGGCCGCAGGCGAAGTGCTGGACGACGAGGCCGCCCCCAACTTCTGCCTGATGATGCTCGTGGGCATGAGCGACCCCGGGCTCATCATCCTGCCGACGCATCGTCTTGTGAGTGGGGTGGAATCGATCACGGCCGCCGAGATGCAGGCTGTTCTCCAGGACCACTTCGATATCGTCGAGTCTTTCGGCAACGATGCCCAGGCCTGCTGGGAACACATCCAGATGGATGGTTCGCAGTCCGTGCTCGGCTTCGGCACCGCGGAAGATGGTGCGTGGTTCGCCGCGAAGCTGCGCGACCCCGCCGTGATGGATGAACTCGCCCCCGATCATTCGCCCGAATGGCGCAGCCTCGGCGTGAGCATCCTGCACAAGCTCGTGCTCGAGAAACTCGTGCGCGAGAAGCTCGGCGGCACGCCCGTCTGCCGCTATGTGCACCTGATGAAAGAGGTGTCCGACGCCGCGGCCAGTAAGGAGTTCCAGCTGGCCTGCCTCGTGCCCCCGGCCACGATGGAGAACGTTGAAGAAATCGCCGGTCACCGCGAAGTGATGCCTGCGAAATCGACGTACTTCTACCCGAAGCTCCTCACCGGCATGGTGTTCAACTCGCTGAAGAAGGACTGAGCCTGACCGGCACCCGGGTCTGGTCGCCCGGGGCGCTCCTCGCCTCTTGCAGAGCATTCGCATGCCTCGCTACACCCGAGATGAACCTGAGGATGATTACGAGGACGAAGAGTCGGATGATTATGATTCGGAGGACGACTACGACCCGGATGAACCCGAGACCTATCCGCACGGGCTTTACGATGATGATGGCCCGCCGCTGGTGCCCTGCCCTTATTGCAAGCGTGAGATTCTCGAAGACTCCGAATATTGTTCACACTGTGAGAACTATCTCTCGAAGGAAGACGCCCCGCGTGCGGCGAAGTCCACGTTTTGGGTGATTCTGATGGTACTGGCGCTGTTGATCGCCATTTTCTGGGTGCTGGGTTAATCGCTTTTCACATCCGCGGAGCCACACATGGACCCGGCCGAACCGTTGCGCCTCACGAAGCTGGCCAAGCGAGCCGGCTGTGCCGCGAAGCACCCACCGGGGTTCCTGCTCCCCTTGCTTGGCTTGCTGCCGCCGATCACCGATCCCAACGTGCTGGTTGGTAGCTCCACCGCGGACGATGCTGCTGTGCACCGGCTCACGGACGATCTTGCCCTCGTGCTCACCACCGATTTTTTCACGCCGATCGTGGATGACGCGCGCGATTTTGGCCGGGTTGCCGCGGCCAATGCACTCAGCGATGTTTATGCCATGGGTGGCAAGCCGCTCTCCGCCTTGAGCATCGTCGGGTTTCCCGATTCGCTCCCCGCCAAGGTGCTCGGCGACATTCTCGCCGGGGCCACGGAAGTTGCCGCACAGGCTGGTATTCCCATCGTCGGCGGCCACACCATCAAGAGTGAAGAGCCGATCTTTGGCCTCGCCGTGGTCGGCACGGTTCACCCGCAGCGCGTGCTGAGCAATGCGGGAGCGAAACCCGGGGATCGGCTCGTGCTCACCAAGCCGCTCGGGCTTGGCATCATCACCACCGCGGCAAAGAACGACCAGGACAGCCGCGGTGCCATCGTCGAAGCTATTGAAGTGATGACCACGCTGAATCGAACCGCGGCCGAAGTGCTCGCTCGTTTCGAGGTGCACGCCCTCACGGATGTCACGGGCTTTGGGCTCCTTGGGCATCTGCGCAACGTCACTGCGGCCAGCGGCGTCGCGGCCGAGGTGTGGGCGAACGCGGTGCCGGTCCTTGCCGCCGCTCGTGAATATGCTCAGGCTGGCGTTGCCCCCGGCGGTACCCGTGCCAATGCGAAGTTCCTCGCGGACTGGGTCACCTTCCCCGCCGAGATGCCCGTTCACGAACAATTGCTGCTGTGCGATGCTCAGACCTCCGGCGGCCTGCTCGCCGCAGTTCCGGAAGCGCAGGCCACCGCGCTGGTCGAG
>JBGSZR010000234.1:0-194241 GCA_041750275.1 Gemmataceae bacterium | reverse complement strand
TTCGCAGAACTCGAGATCGGCTTTGCTCTCTTTAGCACAAGCCTTGCCGAGGGCGGTGATCGCGATGGGGGAAGCCGCGAGTTTCAGTGCTGCTTCGCGAATGGCGTGCTTCTCATCGCGTGTCCAGTAGCGTGTGAGTGCCTTCGGGCCACTCGGTTGCTTGAAGGCACGGCCATCCGCGAGCGCTTCTTCAAGCTGTTTTTCGATATCCTGCAGGAAGTCCGGGATGCTGACTTTCTTGGGCCGTTTGAAGCCTTTCGCCAGTTCAGCGACCTTCAGCGGCAGCGGCGAGGCCGTTAACTTCTCCATGAGTTCGTCGAGCATCGTTTTTGGCGGTGCTACGGGCGATTCGGACTCTTCCATCGGGTGCGGCTCCTGAATTCGGACAGGCAGAAACGCTAACGTAACGCTCTCGACATCCAACAGCAATCAAGTATCGAAAAATCGCTCATCAAGATCAAACGAGCGTCATCCTGAAATCCGGACGAGCCACTGCAATCATCACAATTGGTTCGATCGTCGTGTGAATTTGATTGGATCTTGCGGCATGGCAAGTCGTGACGACTTCTTTCGTCTCCCCGCCTGCCTTCGTTTACAATTCCTCCATGCACGCGATTGATCTGGATCGGAATGCCACGTCGCCGGTGTTGCCGGGGGTTTGGGAGGCGATGCGGGTGGTGCCGTGGGGGAATGCGGCGTCGGCACATGCGCTGGGTCGCGGGGCCCGGCGCGCGCTCGAGGATGCACGCGAACGCATCGCGGCGTTGATCGGGGCGTTCCCCGATGAGGTCACATTCACGAGCGGAGCCACCGAGGCGAATAACCTGGCCATTTTCGGGCAGGTTGAAGTGCGGCGGGGTGTGCGTGTGCTGAGTTCGCCCGTCGAGCATCCCTGCGTGCTCGAGCCGTTGCGGCAACTGGAACAGCGTGGCAGCACGATCGAGTGGATGCCGGTACGCTCGAATGGCGTGGTGGCGGTGAAGCCCGTGAGCGCAGATGTGCAATTCGCCACCGTCATGCTCGTGAATCACGAGACCGGGGCAATCCAACCGGTGCGCGAGGTGGCGTTTTCGCTGCCAACGGGTGTGCCGTTACACTGCGATGCAGCCCAGGCGGTGGGAAAGCTGCCGGTCGATTTTCATGCGCTCGGTGTCACCTCGCTGAGTGCCTCGGCTCACAAGTTCGGGGGGCCTCCAGGTGTGGGCGTGCTCCTGCTGAAGCGCGGGATTCCGCTGCGGCCGTTGCTGTTTGGTGGACATCAACAGCAGGGCCGGCGACCCGGAACGGAAGCGGTGCCGCTGGCGGCCGGGATGGCCGTGGCACTCGATCACGCGGTGCAGAATCTGGAGGCGAATCGAACTGCGCTGGATGCCCGGCGAGCACACTTCTGGCAGCGGCTAGAGGCGCTGGCAGCACCGCTCGCGCTGAACGGTCCGGAGATTGGCTGTCCGGAGGCGTGGCCGGGCACGCTAAATGTGTCGTTTCCGGGTTGTCGTGCGGACGTGCTCCTGATGGCGCTGGATCTGGCGGGCGTGGCATGCTCCACAGGTGCGGCCTGTTCGAGTGGGTCGTTGCAACCGAGCCCGGTGTTGCGGACGATGGGCGTGCCAGACGACGTGCTGCGTTCGGCCTTGCGTTTCAGCTTCAGTGCGTCGATTACGTTCGCCGATCTGGACGATGCCGCCGGGCGCATCAGCACCGTGGTGCGGCGAGCCCGAAACTGGCAAGCTTGACGGGATCGACTCCGGCGAGGGGCAGGCCATGGCCAAGAAACAGGACACATTAACACAGGCCGAGCACGCGCTGCGGGCACATGCTCTCACCTATGCGGGGGCGACCGAAGACTTTCCCTGGGGCGAACGGGCCATCAAGATCAAAGGAAAGATGTTCGCGGTGCTATCCCGCCACGACGGGAAGCTCGGCTTCACCGTGAAACTGCCGATGTCCGGTCCATTCGCGCTCGGCTTCCCATTCGCGGAGTCCACCGGTTACGGGCTCGGCAAGCATGGCTGGGTCACGTGCCGCTTCGAAGAGGGTGCCGAGGTGCCAACTGACTTGTTGATGGAGTGGATCGACGAAAGCTTTCGGGCGGTGGCCCCCAAGAAGCTCGTGGCCGAGTTGCATGCAGAAGGCGAGGAGCCAGCGAAGAAACCAAAACGACGCAAGAGTTGAAGCGGATCGATTCAAATTGCGACGCGTTCGGCACCGCTGTAGATGTTGAAACGGCCTTCGCGAACGAAGCCGAGGAGTGTAAGGTTCAGCCGTTCGGCCAGGTCGATGGCAAGGCTGGTGGGGGCACCCACGGCAGCGAAGATGGCGATGCCGGCCACCGCGGCTTTCTGCACGAGTTCGAACCCGGCCCGGCCACTGACAAAGAGAATGTGCTCCGAAAGCGGTAGTCGCTTCGCCAGGAACTCCGCACCAATCAGCTTGTCCACGGCATTGTGTCGCCCAACATCTTCCCGCACGGCTTGCAACATCCCCATTCGATCGAAGAGCGCAGCAGCGTGAAGAGCACCCGTGCGCGTGAAGCCCGGCTGTGCCTCGCGGAGCTTCCTTGGAAGGGTGTGGATCACGTCCACTGCGATGCGAGGCACACCGGTGAAGGCACTCTCGCAGGCCGCTTCGACTGCCTCAATGGAGGTTTTGCCACAGATACCGCAAGAGGATGAGGTGAAACCATGGCGTTCGAGCCGGGCGAAATCCACGCTTACAGTCGGGTGAATTTCGACGCGAACCGCGTTGCCGCTGACGGCCGCAGCGAGCGAAAGGATGTGGCCGCGTTCCGTCACGATGCCCTCGGCGACGAGCAAGCCCACGGCCAGTTCGGCATCATCGCCGGGTGTGCGCATGGTCACCGAGACCGTGACGCGGCGGCGTGCGCCAATCGGGCCAAAGCCGATTTGGATGGCGAGCGGTTCCTCGACGCCGATGGCATCGCGCTTCTCACAAGCGGTTCTGCCATCCACATTGATGATCGTCACGTCGCGTGTGGATTCGCTGTGCATGCTCCCCATGATATCGCGGCTGGCGTGCGGGCTTCACACTTCCAGAATCTCGGCCGTGACCGTGCGAATCGAGGCACAGAACCGCTCAAGTGGCAAGTCGTCGCCGTCGAAGCCAAAAGGCTGTTCGACTTCTTCTGCGATGAGTTCAACTCCGACCAGGAAATACACGATCACGGCCTGAATGAGCACGGCCCAGTAGCCGAACTCGAAGGTGAGATGCCAGGGGATGAGGAGCAAGCCCAGGATCAAGCCGTGACGCAAGAGTGAAAGATAGGAGCCCGGCAACGGTGTGTGGCGGATGCGCTCGCAGGCCCCGCAGATATCCATGAGTGCCGCGGCGGGCGGGTCGAGGACTTGCTGGGCGTGGCCATCGATGCGGTTCTCGCGCCGCCAGGTGGCGAGCAACGTAAAAATGCGACCGGCGAGTTCCGCGGGGACATGGGCAACGGTTTTAGTGTCCTTCTCGAAGCCTGGAATCTCCTTCAGCGCCACCAGGCCGCGGAGGTGCCGCATCAACGCGAAGGGGAAGCCCGCAACAAGACGGTGCAGTTCGATGCGGTCCGTGACGGGCGGGTCGGCGAGTGCCATCGCCTTGAGGCAGAGGTTGCGGCTCACATTGGTGAGGGCACCCCAGAGATTGCGGCCTTCCCACCAGCGGTCATAAGCGGCCTTGGTGCGAAAGCCAACGAGCACGCCGATCACGATGGCGTTGATGGCGGCGAACTCGTTGGTCCAGGTGGGTGTGTGCGCGAAGTAAGTTGCGCGGATCGCATTCACGATAGCGGTGTAAACCGACGCCACGATTAGGACCGCCCAGAGCCGCGAGGCGATCGGTGGCGGAGGCCAGACCCAGTTCCAGAACGAGCGATTCGTTTCGAACATTTTTGCCTTTGCGCTGCGGTTCAGCTTGCGGATTGCGTCTCGCCGAGGCGGGGGAGTTCCTCGAGCGAGGTGAGGCCGAATACTTTTAAAAAACGGGCAGTGGTGCCGTAGCGCACCTCACGACCAGTGGCTTCGGCTCGATGCTGCACGGCGATGAGCCCCAGCCGCACCAGCTGGCGAATCGCTCCTCCCGAATCCGTGCCACGCAGAGCATCCACCTCGGCCTTGCCCATCGGCTGACGGTACGCGATAGCCGAGAGCACATCGAGTGCGGCCTGACCGAGTCGCGCCTCGCGCGGCCCACCGAAGAGTCCCTCACGCAGGCTGCGATACTTCGCGTGAACGGCCAGCACGTACCCATGCTCGCGAGCCTGGATGGCATAGGGCCGGGCCTGTGCGAGGTAGCGGCGATTCAGCGACTCGATGGCTTCGTGGAAGTGCTCGGCGGTGAGGCCGCGAATCGCCTTGCACGCGAGATCCGCGGTGAGTGGCTGGCCTCCGATGAAGAGTATCGCCTCGATCAGTTGTTCGGGCGACGGTGGTGGCACTTCCTCCCGGGGAGCAGGCGTGGCGACCGTCGGGAGTGGAAGCGCGTCCACCACGGGCTCAACGACTGGCTCGGCTTCAAACTCCTCGAGTGTGATCTCGTCCATCTGCCATTCGCCCGCACCGACTTGTGTGGCGGCGGCTTTCGCCTCTTCAAGTGGCGAAGTGTCATGCTCCTGAGGCGGTTCAGCCATCGTGGCTCACTGGTGTGGCAAAAAAAAGATGCCCGTGATAAAAGTGCCCGCCCACAGCGTCGCGAAGGCGACCGAAAGCGTCAAGTGCAAGCGTTTGCGGCGCTTGACGCCGCTCAGAAACATTGCAGGGAGCAACACGGCGGACGGGACAGCAAACCACAGATGCACATGCAAGGCCCGGCGGGACTCGTCGTCGAAGGCCGACGAGACATCGACGAACTGCAAAAGTAGCTCGAAGCCGACGACGGTGAGCATCGTCGCGGCGAAGAAGACAGTGTTAATCCGGCCATGCCAGCGCGGCTTCCCCAGTGCCAGAGCGGCCAGTGAGGCCAATAGCAGCCCCGTGACCACTGCCACCAGCACCTTCAACGTGAGAATGATTGTCGGACCTGTGAGCAAAGAAGGCACCTGGTGAGAGTGGGAAAGGGAATCCAGAGATGTTTTACCCGATTCCTTAAAGTCGGCCGCAATCTGGTGTGAATTCTCCGTTCTGGCCTGCCGATGTTGAATCCATGAATCGCCAACTCACTGTCGTGATCCCTGCATTCAACGAGCAAGATCGGCTCGGGCCGTACCTCGCCGAGATGCGTGACTACCTGGATGCCGCATACTCCACGGACTACGAAGTTCTCGTGGTGGACGACGGCAGCCGCGATGGCACGGCAAGCCTGGTTGAAGACACGGCCCAGGTGTGGTCTTCCTTGCGCTTGCTACGACATCGTGTAAATCAGGGCAAAGGCGCTGCAGTGCGGACGGGTGTGATGGCCTCATCGGGCCGACGCGTGCTGTTCGCCGATGCCGATGGGGCGACGCCCATTGCCGAGGAGTGGAAACTCCGGGCTGCGCTCGATCGCGGTGCCAGCATTGCCTCGGGCTCACGCTACTTGCCCGGCCCTGGCGTCACCCGCGAACGCAACTGGAAGCGGGCCTTCGCCAGCGGTCTTTTCTTGCGCGCCGTGCGGGCCGCAGTCGGCGTGACCGTGAAAGACACCCAGTGCGGCTTCAAGATGTTCGAGGGTGAACTCGGCCGCGAACTCTTCTCAGCCGGAGCCGAGACCGGATATCTCTTTGACCTGGAAGTGCTCGCCCTGGCCGCACGCTCGGGCCATGAAATCGCCGAGGTCGCCGTGAACTGGTCCGAGCAACCGGGCTCGAAGGTGCGGCTCGTGCGCGACAGCCTCAAAATGCTCCGCGATCTCTGGTATCTCCGCGGCCGCCTGCACACGCTTCCCGTTCCCGCTACACTTCCCGCCGCAGGTCGCAAGGCGGCATAGTCTACCAATGTTCAGTCGCAGTTCGCAGTAGCCTCCTTTCGAACACGGTCGTTCGTGTTCACATGGTCGGCGCATGCGACTGCCTGTCCGAGTCGGTCACACCAACAGTGTGCGACTGCCTTGACTTGGAGTCCGCGTGCGAAGCGATGTCACCCTGGCTACGAGTTGACTCTGTCATCACGCTCAATGAGTGAGACAGCACCCCACGACACCTCACGCAGCCTCACGGCCCACTTCATCCTCTGGCCAGTCCTCGAACCGCATTGGCAGCAGGCGGCTGATGCCGCTTTCTTGCATCGTCACTCCCCAGAGCCTGTCCGCGGCGGCCATTGTTCGCTTCTTGTGCGTCACCACAATGAACTGGCTCAGTTCCAGGAATTCACGCAACACGCTCGCGAGGCGGGCCGTGTTCGCTTCGTCCAGCGCCGCATCCACTTCGTCTAGGATGCAGAAGGGGCTCGGTCGATTGCGGAAGATGGCCAGCAACAGTGCGATGGCGGTGAGTGTGCGCTCGCCGCCGCTCAGCAGGGAAAGCGATCGCAGTTCTTTTCCGGGTGGGCGGGCCGTGATTTCGATGCCGCATTCCAGCACGTCGTTCGGGTCTTCGAGAACGATATCCGCCTGCCCACCGGCGAAGAGCTTGCGGAACAATTCCTGGAAGTAGCCGCGGACTGCGTTGAGTGTGTCCGTGAACAGCTTGCGGCTATCGATGTTGATGGCTTCGATCACTTCTTCGAGCGACTTGCGGGCGGCGGCCAGGTCTTCGTGCTGTCCTTTCAAGGCGTCGAACTCGGTCTCGACGCGTGTGAGTTCATCGAGTGCTTCCATGTTCACGCTGCCGAGCCGGGCCAATTTCTTCCGCAGTTCCTCAATCTCTTGCTGGGCTGCGAGCGGCGCGAGCGGTGGCGGCGAATTCTCTGTTGCTTCTTCTTCTGTCGATGCACCCTCTTCGACCGGTAGTTCGGCAAGCTCGAGGCCGTAGTCCTCACGAATGCGGCTGGCGATGGCATCGCGTTTCGCGCTCAGGTCGTGGACCGCGAGTTCGCGTGTGTGTGCTTCCTCTTGCTTCTCTTGCCAGCCGGAGCGAAGAGCGTGAAGCTCCTCCCGCACGGTCTCGCGCGCTGCCCGGGCCTCGCTGGATTGCACCGAGAATCCCGCAACTTGCCGTTCGCGCGCTTCCTTGGCCGCATACGCTTCGGCCATGCCCGCGGAGGCTCGCAACATCACAAGCAAGCTCTCAGCGAAGCGTTTGCGAGCACTGGCGTGGTTCGATTGATGATCGATGGCTTCGATCTTGCGCTTGCGGAGTTCACCATCCACCTGGGAAGCGCGATCCCGGGCCCGGTCGCGCTCGGCGGTGGCCCGGCTCAGTGATACCTGAGCGTCCGTATTGGCCGATTGCAATCGTTCACGCTCGTGCTCGGCCACATGGATGGCCTCACGTGTCTCGCGAATGCGTTCACTCAGTGCCTCGGCAGCGATGCTGGCTTCATCCGCATCCTGCTTCGCACGCACCCAGGCCGCCTCGCTGCCTTGTACTTCCTCTTCGAGAATACGCGACTCGCTCTGGAGCAGTTCCACGAGTTCCGCAAGTTGTTCGACCTGCTGCCGTTGCCGCGCGATGCGCTGCAGCAGGTCACCCGCTTCACTGCCCAGCAGGGCAATCTCGGACTCGATACCTTCAATGACGCTGTTGATCGCATCCAGGCGTCGCTTCAAATCGGTGAGTTGAAGATCCGTGGCAGCCACATTTCTGGTGAGCGTGTGGAATTGTTCGCGGAGTTCCCGCAGTTCGCTCTTGCGTGAAACGATGCCCGCTTCCGCCTTCAGAGGCCCGATGGAAAGTGTGCCATCCGGTTCGAGCAAGTCGCCGTTCTGTGTGACGAAGCGCCAGCCGGGGTGCGACACCGCGAGTTGCCGGGCCTCGGCGAGTGACTCCACCAGCACGACGTTTCCGAGAAGTTGCCGGGGCAGCGCGGCGAGAGCGGGGTTTTCGCAGGTGACGCGTTCTGAAAGAGTCGCGAACGAAGTTGACGATTCAGACGGTGTAGGAACGAGTGGCACGAAGCCGACGCGGCCCGCGACTTCGCCAATGCCAGCCGCAACGGCATCGATGAGCGCTGCGTCGCTCACCACGAAGCGCTGGGCCATTTCGCCCAGTGCCAGTTCGACCGTCGAAGCGACGTCGTGCGGCACGCCAAGCACATCGGCAATGAGCCCTAGAATGCTCGTCCGCAACGGCGATGATTCGTCTGCGGCCTCACGCATCGCAAGCACATCGCGCACGCCGGCACCGAGGCCTTCCTGGGTGCGCTCGAGTTCTTCGAGCACCTCGATGCGACCGCGAAGATCGCCCTGGCGAACCTGGAGTGCGGCCAGATGCTGCTGCACGCGCTCGTGCTCGGCACGCAAGGTGTCGCGCTCGGTCGCATTCAATGCCAGGCGCTGGCGAGCCGCACCCAGGCGCGACTGCAAATCTGCATCGGCCTGGGAGAGCCCATCGAGTGCCGCGGCCAGTTGGTTGCGCTGTGCGGTCTTCTGTTCGATCTCGGAACGCTTGCGGGTGTATTCCTTCTGCAAGCGTTCCACTTGAACAAGTGCCGCATCCGCCTGCGAGCGGGCGGTGGCGGCTCGCTGCACGAAATCGAGTTGTTTAGCCTGATCGGCCTGGAACTGTCGGTCCAGCGTAGCCGCGCGAGCCGCGGCAATGCCGAGTTCGCGGGCGGCCTCATCGGCCCGTTCTTTCTCGGACTGGGCGAGTGCGTCCGCCGTGTTGGCCTCGGCGAGTGCTCGTGCGGATTCAGCCTCGAGTGACTTGATTCGATACCCCACTTCTGCCCGCAGTCGGCCGAGCCGAAGGGCTTCCGTGTTGTGTCCCTCGCTGGAACTGCGCTCGTGCTTCAGCGTGGCTTCGAACCCTGCAATGTGTTGCCGGGCCTCGGCGAGTTTCGCTTCCTGATGGCGAAGCGATTCCTCGGCCTTGCCCACTTCCCAGTCGAGCGAGCGGGCCGCCTGTTCAAGTTCTTCCGTTCGCGCCACGGCCCCAGCAACCTCGGCCTTCAAGGCACTCAGCACCACCTGTTCCGTCTCGAGTGTCGCCGAGAGTTGGTGGTATTCCTTGAGCCCGAGCGTGACGCGCAACTCACGCAATCGCTCCGAGTATTCGCGGTGCTTCTGCGCTTTCGCTGCCTGCATGCGTAGTGTGCGCAATTGTGCATCGAGCGAATCGAGGCGGTCCTTCGAACGTGTCAGGTTGCCTTCCACCGTGGCAAGCTTGCGAAGTGTCTCGTACTTCTTCGCCTTGAAACGACTGATGCCCGCAGCTTCATCGAAGATTTCACGCCGATCCTTGGTCGAGGCTTGCAGCAGTTCATCGACGCGGCCCTGGGCGATGATGGTATACCCACCCGCACCCGCACCGCTGCCGAGGAAGATTTCTTTGATGTCCTTGAGGCGGGACATCTGGCCGTTGATGAGGTATTCGCCGGTGCCATCGCGGTAAACGCGACGTGTGATTTGCACTTCGTCCGCATCGACGGCGAGTAGCTTGCGGGTGTTATCGAATGTGACGTTCACCTCGGCGAGGCCGAGGCTTTTGCGCGAACTGGAGCCATTAAAAATGACATCGGCCATCTCGCCGCCGCGGAGCGACTTGGCCGACTGCTCGCCAAGAATCCAGCGGACGGCATCGACGACGTTGCTCTTGCCCGACCCGTTCGGCCCAACCACCCCGGTGATGCCGGGGGAGAAGTCGAAGCGGGTCTTGTCGGCGAACGACTTGAAGCCCACGAGTTCGAGTCGCTTCAGCATGGTGGTATCTCATCGCTCATGCGGCTTCACGAAACCATCATCACAGCCCCGGCACCAGCGGAGCGTTCGGGTCGAGAGCAGGCTCGGCAGGTCGTTTCGAGCCGAAGATGCGGCCCGGCTCGCGGCTCAGTGGCGGCTTCGGCGGCAACTCTGCGGCCTTGACTTCCGGTTCGTGATCGCCGGGCAGATCGTAGCCCACCAGCGAAAGATCGGACTTCAGCACGCCCACGCGGGCCACTTCCACATTGGCCTTCGCCATGGTCGGATCGATCTTGGCGAAGCCGGAAAGCTGCTGCACGTTCAGTTCCCGCGGAATGGCGTCCTCGACCACCGCAGCACTCATTACCTGGGCCTGATCGGCACGCTTCAGCAGATCAACCGCTTCGGTGTAGCCGCTGCCGAGCTTTGCCATGGTGGCAAGCACTTCGGGAAGGGTCGCCGCACAGAGGACCTCGCGGACCTGCTGTTCACCCTTCACCTTCACGATGCGGGTCACTTTGGCCGTGTCGGTGCCCGCCGCAACCGAGATCGTGAAGTCTGTGCCTGCGGGGAGCGTGAACGGCCCGCGAAGTGTGTGTCCGTTGCCGAAGAGGACGATTTCACTGCGGCGATCGCTGGACAGATGCACTGCCGCCGGTGAACCCGGTGCAACGCGGTGCAGCCAGAACGAGTTGTTCATGAGCACACCGCGAGCCGCGGAGTGGTTCTCATCGGCGAGTCGCAGGGCGATAAAGGCTCCGTAGCGAAGGTTGCCTTCGGGATTGTTCATCAGTTCCGCCAGGCGATCGGTGCTGGCGGCGTCGTCCATGCTGGCGAGTGCTTTCAGGCAGTGAGCGCGAAGGGCAGGGTGGTCCTCGGCGAGTTTGGCTAGTTCGAGCGTGCCATCGGTGTGGCCGAGATACGCCAGTGATTCCGCCGCTGCAAAACGCACCCAGGGCGAGGGGCTTTCAAGGCCCACCCGGAGCGAGCGATGGCAATCGCCACCCAGTGCCTCGAGCTTGATCGCGGCCGTCAACGCCGTGCTCGGGTCCATCAACTGCTCTTCAAGTTCGAGGCGGTACAGGCTGTCCGAGGCGACCGGGGCGATCGGCACCTGGCGTGCCACGAGCAGGTAGCGGAAGTGATTGTGCCGGTACGCGGAGGGCACGCTCACCATCACGAGTTCTTTCGTCTGGGCCGTGGCGACCTTGCTATTCGCATCGACCGTCGCGTGGAAGGTGCCATTCAGCCGGGCCGCCACCTCGGCAGCGGAGCGGATGTTCGTGTCCGCGGCATTCATGATGAAGTAGTACGGCCGTGACTCCAGCACGCGGCCGCCGGCCCACACGCGGCCCACACGATAGCCCGCGGAATGGGTATCCACTTCGGACTTGCCGTCGGCCACAAAGGTGCCGGCCACGATGGGGCCTTCCGCACGCACCCACGGACTGCCGAGCACGAGCGAACCGTTTGGCCGGCTCGTTTCACCCTTGTGCACCACCGAGGCGATGTTTCCCGTGGTGTCGTAGTTCATCAACTCGCACATCATCAAGACGCCGCCCTTGAGGCTCGTCGTTTTGCTTTCGTCGGGGAGCGTGATCTGGATATCGACGGGATCACCCTTGCGGGCTCCAGGCGGAATCAACGTCGAGACGAGCACCAGCGAGGTGGTGCGGCCAGGGTCGTCCAGCAGTTCCTTCAAGTGATTGAATCCCTGCTTCTTGAGGCTGTTTTCGAGCATGCTGCGCCAGCTTCCGGGCGGCGCGCTGCTGCCGGTGCCGGGCAGACGATAAACGAGCCCGACGCCGCTGACGGGGATACCTTCCGTGTTGCCCACCTGGGTGCGGCTGCCGACGGTGGCGAAGGCATCGAAGTCGGCCCCGGGCTCCTCGCCGATCTGGGCCCGGCCAGGGATTTCCCCAAGTTTGGACGAGAAGCACCCGGTCAGGCAGAGCCCAACGCACAGGATCAACGTCCGCGTCATGCCATCCCCCTTCGCTCGATCGTGGATGCCCGAGTCGAACCGCATTCCCCCGAACGCGAGTCGTAAGCATCCCCGTCTGTTGCTGCGTGAAGGCGGGAAAATAGCGTGAGGAAAAATGGCGTCAAGTGGAAACAGCGGTTTGAAAATCGCGAAACGAACTCTTGCGTTCAGCCGGCATCGTGGTATACCCCGCCGCATTCCGGGGTGATGTTGACCGATGGATCGCACACAGCATCACCCTGTGATTGGGGGGATAGAACCATGAGCAAGAAGTTTTGGAGTCTCGCGGGGGTGCTGGCCCTGGCAGGCTCGTCGACCGCACAGCCTCCGGGTGAAGTGGAGCGGCCACGAGTCGATGGCCGCGAGCCGACGCCGATTGCCCGCGATTACTACGAGCCGGAAGCCGTGGCACACGGTTTCGGCTCGGTCCCAGCGTTCCCGTCCAAGTCGTTGCCGCGGATGGGGGAAGAGTTGGGTGAGCAGGCCGCGAACCCCATGTACGGGTTCACTGTGGGGCACGCATTCGGCGCGAACATTCCGTCCGTGCATGGCGACGTTACGCGGCCCGTGTCCGATTTCGCCACGGGCTTCCGCAACAGCGTGCTGAATAACATGACCGTGCCGCTCGGCACGGTGCGCATTGAAGATTAATGCCGATTGGGCCCGGTCGAAGCACTGGCCGGGCCTTGCTCGTCACTTCGCTTCGAGCGTCGCGGGGACCGGGTACTCGGCACACCGCGGCGGGCTCACACCCAGATACATGGCAAAGATCGCGGATGCAGCCTGAGGCGTCACAGCCTCGGCCTTCGGGCCACCCGCCACGCCCGGCCCCATCACGAGCAGCGGCACATGCGTGTCGTAGTCCCAGGGCGAGCCGTGGGTCGTGCCGCTCTCGCCGCTGCCGAAGATGAAATACGGCTTCAGCACCGGGCAGACATCGCCGCACCGTGTGGGGTAATACGATCGCTTCATCCGCGTTGCGACGGGATCGCTCACCGGTGCAGTCAGCAAATCTGCGCTGGTGAAGGCTCGATCCACATCGGGCCGTGTCGCCAGGTACTGGGCCAGGGCCTGGCTCACCTCTTCGCGCGTGCGGCCGGACTTGGCAATCGTGGTGTCATTCAAATGAAACCAGGGTGCCTGAAACTTCTCCACCCAGCGTGCCTTCGCCGCCACGGGACCGAACCGTTCGTCGAGAGCCTTCTCAACATCCTGCAGCATCTTCGTGCTGTTCACACGCCCGGCCGGGTGGTCCTTCATGGCCACTTCGGGCAGCGGGCAGACGCCGTGATCGGCCGTCAACGCCAGCACGTAGTTGCCCGCACCGACGGTGGAATCGAGGTAGCCTAACAGCTGAGCCATGATGGCATCCGATCGCAAGGTCGTGTCCATCACTTCCTGTGAATTCGGCCCCCAGGCATGCCCAACCAGGTCGTTCGAGGAGAAGCTGACCACGAGCAAGTCTGGCACATCGTCCTGGCCGAGTTTCTCTTCGGCAATGCATCGCTTGGTGAATTCCAGCAACAGTTCATTGCCATACGGCGAGGTGGCCAGTGCCGTGTAATAGGCACTATTTGGAGTCTGGCTCATGGGCGGGCTCATGGGATGCGGGAAGGTGCGTCCCTGCCGCCACACCACCTTGTTCTTCTCGCTGAACGATGCGCCAGTGCCTTCGCCACGAACGTCGTCGGCTCCACTGAGTGCCGCGTAGTCGAGTTTGGGGTGCAAACGATCCCAGCTTTTGCCGAACCATTGATCGGCGAACTTGGACTTGTTGAACTCACGCACCCAGGGCTGCGGGTCGTTGGGGTAATAAGTCGAAGTCACGAACTGACCACTGAACCAGTACGCGCCATCGGGCTTCTTGCCGGCAGGCAGGATGGCGGAGCGGTCCTTGAGTGATATGCCAAAGACCTTACCGCGCCCCGCGGTCTCCCGCTTCAGCGAATCGGCAAGCGTCTCGCAAAGCATGCGTTCGGGTGTACCGCCAGACTTCGAGCCTTTATCGGGCACGAGTTGGTATCGCTCGGAACCGGCACAGTAAACATTGCGATGATTCTCGAACCAATCGTTATTCACAATGCCATGACGGTCCGGGCAGGTACCACTCAGCATGGAGGCATGGCCCGGGCCCGTGGTGGTGACACCGTACGGATAGTGGCAGTTCGTGAACCAGGCTCCTTCGGTCTCAAGGCGAACGAACCCATCCTTGCCGAACTGCGGCCGCCACTTCTCCACCAGATCGCCACGCAATTGATCGAAGACAACCAGCACGGCCAGCTTGACGCGAGGCTGCCCGGCGATGGCAACACTGGACTCTGCTGTCTTGGTGGAGGAATAACTCGTGGCGAAGCCGCTGACACCGATGAGCACGGCGAACAGAGGCAGAAGCGCGGCAACGGTAGATCGCATGATGGGAGACTCAAGCGGACAGTGTGGATGACATTGTTTGAACTAGTCGGCACACTGATCTCTGGCGCGAAAAGTTCTTCACAATTCGTCAGGGAGTGTGCGTTCAGGTGCTCGCCAGCAATCGCTGCAGCGATGTCATGCCGAGTTCGGTGACCTGCGAAGGCTTCGATTGCCACAGAACCGGGTTCATGAGTTCCAGCGAGATGAACCCGGTGTAGCGGATGTCGCGCAGTCGCTGGAGGATTGGATCCAGCCGGAAGTCACCTTCGCCTGGAAGCACACGGTCCGCATCCATCATCAGTTCGCGCGGCACTCCGGGCACATCACAGACCTGCACGTGCGCGAGATTGGCGGCGGTGAGTCGTTCCAGATCCTCGGGCTTGCTCGGGCCCTTGTAGTAGTGGAACACATCCAGGCAGACTCCCACATTGGGCTCACCGCAGTGCTCGACGAGATTCAAAGCCGTATCGAGGCAGGTGCAGAAGGTGTCGGTGCCGCGGAACTCGAGAGCAAGCTTCACACCGAAGCCCGCGGCCCACTGGGCAGCCTGTGCAAGCGATGCCACGGCACGGCCCAGTGCTTGCGAGTCTGGAGTTTGTGCGAAGTCCGTGACGAGCACGAGCGTGGGGATGCCCAGTCCCTGGCACAGATCGAGGCGCTGGCGGAAGTGTTCGAAGTGGGCCTTGCGGGCCTCGCCTTGCGAGAGAAGTAAACCGCCCTGATAGGAGGCTGCAGCGATTGTCAGGCCGCGTTCAGTGAGGTGCTGCCGGGTCTCCGTGAGCGATGATGTCGTAAGGTGTTGCTCCAGCTTCGTGAGCCAGAGTTCAAACGCCGTGCATCCGCCGCTGACGAACGCTTCGATGTCCTCGGCGAACGAACTTGGTAGTGTCGTGACCTGGCTAATGCATGGGATCATCGTTGAGGAATCGCCCTAATCATTTTCCCGATTGACGTCGCGCGGATTGCGAATCGGTCCCTTGTTTTTCTTGGGCGTATCTTGCTCGATGCTCTTCGGTGCCGGTTTCGGTTCGGGCGACGACTTGAATGCGCCGGTCAGCCAGGCGACAAGCAGACCCACAGCCGTGAGGTGCAGGCAAAGCCCGAGCACCAGCATGAGGCGAGTCTTGCCCTTTTCCTCATCAGTCATCGGCTTGCGGGGCGGCGGCTCGCTCGAAGCATGCGAAGTCGAGAACGCCATGGAAGAATCCCAACCGTCCTCGCTTTCGGCGCTCGCGGCTTCCTCCACGATCTCATCAGCGACGGGTGCCGCCTCGGCCAGCGGAACGGCTGACTTCGGCGCAGCGACTGTGCCCGGGCGGCAAAACTTCGCCAGCGCCGCCTCCACATCGAACGCGGTGGCGTAGCGCTCTCCGGGCTTCTTTGAAAGCATCTTCACAACCACGGCAACCCAGTCGGTGGGAAGGTCCGGCCGGAGTGCCGTCAGTGATGTTGGCTCAGTCGTTTTGATCTTCTCGAGGATTTCAGTCGTGGTGTTTCCGGTGAACGGAGCCCTGCCAGTGAGCAGGCAATATAGTGATGCACCGAGCCCGTAGAGGTCGCCACGCGGGTCCAGGAACGCCTGGTCCAGCCGTTCGGGCGGCAGATACGCCAGCACACCTGGATCCGTGATGCCACTGGCGTTGCGGAGGGGAACCAGCCCCAGCTCGGAGAGTTTTACAGTGGCGTTCGGTGCCGGTCGTCGCTTCACCCGACCATCTGCGCCCGCCTTGTTGGTCATCGGGCCAATGATCAGATTTTCAGGCCGCACGTCCCCATGATTGCTGCCGCGTTCGTGGGCCACACGCAGCGCCGATGCTATCTGCCGACCATACTCAGCAGCCAGGAACACGGGCATGGGGCCAATTTCTTTAACGAGTGATTGCAGGTCCGCGCTATCCCGCGACGGTTCGATCGCAACATACCCCTCATCCTCATGGAACCCCACATCGAGCAACGGGACAATATTCGCGTGGTGAATGGACGCTGCCGCGCGAGCCCTGGCAATGAGCGCACCGGCAGAATCGATCGGTGCCAGGGATTCATTGCGGAAGCGCCGGACGATCACGGGTGTCTTCAAGGATGGATGAGTGGCCTTGAACTCTGTGCCACCGGGGCACGGACCCACTTCATCCAGAAGGGGGTACTTCGCGAACACGAGCGCGTGCCCCTGGCCGCTGCGCAGCATCCCGGACTGGAAGCGGCTGAGAACACCCCGGCTCTCCAGATAATTACAGAGCTCGTTGAGATCACTCTGCGGAATGTCTGGCTGGCGAATCAGCTGTTCCACCTGCTCGGGGACGAGCACGCGGTTGGCCTGGGCCTGTCCAAGAAAGCCAGCGATCGAATCAGAGGGCATGAGCGACTCAAGGTGGGATTCGTGGTGCGGGCGTTGTGGTCAGTATAGCAACTCGATCTCGGCAGGATACCCGTTGCTCCCAGCCCAATCCTTGGGTAAGGCTTGATAGAATGCGTTGGTTCATACCCGGAGCGCAGTCCATGACTCATCCAATTGCCGCGGTTTGCATGTTCGCGGCGCTCACGCCAGGATTCGTGGTCGCGCAGTCTCCCGTGCTCTCGGATCCCGAAAGTGATCGACCGTATCCCCTCCGCGTGGTGATCCAGACTCAACCACATCCGGTTTTCACCCCCGAGTTTCGCCTGCACGTGGTTCGCGAACTCGGTGACGTGCTCGCAGCGGGATTCGGCCCACTGGCAGCGGTTGAAGTGATCGATCTTGCCTCCGTCCCACGTGACAACTGGGAACCGCTCTGGCAGCAGTTCGCAGATCAAGGCTTTGATGCACTCGACGATCCCCGTGAACTGAGCGGAATCAAGACTCACTTTCTTCGGCTGACTTATCATGATGGCACATATCAATTGCGATCTCGCCAGCATGATGGTTTCACCGGCCTGGCTTCACCCATCGTGCGGCGCTCGGAAGTACACAACCACGCCTGGCTGGTGCGCTCTGCTTCGCTTCTTATCGATCAAGACTTCGGAGCGACAGGAACGATTGAACCAATCGAGGGTCGCAAGGATGAAGTGCGTGTCCGCTTCCGGGGCGGTCAACTGGCGGGCTTCGATCGGTATGTAGAAGCGGGGGATGTGTTCGCCGTTGCGGCTGTTCGCCGCACGTCACGACAGGCTGCGGAACCCGTCCGTGCTGCCACCGGAAAAATTCTGACACCACCTGCAAACGCGAGCACTCGAAACGCACTGCAACCTGTTGCACGAGAGTACACATTCCTGCGGATCAACGAAACTCCGCATGATGGCGTTTGCGTTTGTGCGGTCCTCACGCGCTTTGGAACTCCTTTCCCCACTGCGTCCGCTGTGGTCGCGTATCGCTGTTTGAAGCTCACAACAACGACGGCTCCGCTCTCGATTCGACTCGTCGGCGGTGATGGCAAGCCGCATCCTACCGCGTCGCCGTTTCGCGTCTGGGCGACACCGACTCGATTCACCTCGGATCCCGGACCCAGTGATCTTCTCGACTCGCGGGGTGGCATCTTCCATTCGAATCCGAACAGACCTCATTCCGGAGTGGTCTGCGTGGTGGTGGGCGGATCTGCAAAAGCTGAGCGATTTCCGGTGATTGTTCTGGGGACAGATCCGGTCGTGATCAAGTTCGAGTTGAACGAGGCGGCCGAGGCGAAGGCAGTGCATCTCCGCGCGATCACGGCGGTCTCCAATCGCGCTATTGAGGCCCGCGCCGCCCAGGCCAGTTGCTTCGAGAGCGTGGCCGGCCTCATTCAGAATCGTCGTAACAGCGAGGCGTTGGCCCGTGCGATCTCCGGATTTCGCTCGGCCGACACCGCTGCCGCTGCGTTGGAGGAGGATGTCGCGCGGCTCCGTGAGGAGGCAGATGCTTCGGCAGAAGCGGACGCCATTCTCACTCGAGTCGAGGCACAGGTGGAATCGCTTCGGGAAGACAACGGTGTGCTCGCCGCTCGCATCAAGGATCTCGAAGCCGTTGTGAAGCGCGAAACAGGCCCGGCTGCAGATGCCATCGTGCTCAGTGCCGAGCGATTGAATCTGCAGATCCAGATCCTCCTCGCGAGTGGCAACGTGGACGAGGCATTGAACGTCTATGACCAACTTGTGACGCTGTTGCCGGAAAATGGCGAGGTGAAGGATCGTCGAGACAAACTCCGTGAAGACTGGAAACCGCGAAACGCCGAACATGCGAAGGCGCGCGACTTGCTCTTCAAAACCTGGCCGAGCCTCACCACACTCGCTGAATTCAAGCGTCATCTGCCAGAATTCCGAGCAGCCGTCGATGTGTGCAAGTCGAACAGTGATCGTATGGGTGTCGAGAAATTGCGAGCCTCCCTCCCCACATTCGCCTCGAAGCTGAATGACTTGATCGCCAGTCTCGATTCCACGACCGAAGCGGGAAAACAAGGCCTCGACGATGCCCGCGTCATTCACGCTGAACTGTTGAAAATTGAACAAGAAATCGCAGCCTTTTTGCGGCCAGTGGCAAAGTGAACCTCGTGAGTTCCTCCGGAAAATCCTTGCTCCTCGGGCCCGCGGCGATTATCCCATCAGAACCCACGTGCACTCCTGAGTGGCCCCAATGTCGTTATCGGTTCTGCTCTTCGCCATCCTCGCCTCGGTAACGGCTACCTCCGCGCTCGGTGTGGTGCTGTCGCGTAACATCGTTCGCACCGCCATCTGGTTGCTCTTCACACTCATCGGCGTCTCGCTGACGTACTTCCTGCTCGATGCTGAATTTCTCGGCGCAGCACAACTCATCGTCTACGTCGGTGGCACGCTCGTGCTTGTGGTATTCGGTGTGATGCTCACCGCTCAGGGTCCACTGCGGGCTCTGCGAACGCGACCCCTCGAATGGGCCATCGGCGGCATCCTCGGGGCCACGCTATTCGGACTGCTCGTCACAATCGCAACGGGGATTCCCGGGACTGCAAATCCCGACGCGGACGCACCGGGCACGGGCCGGATTGGTCTTGCGTTTCTGGGGGTCACTGAGACGAACCCGGACGCCGAAGTGACCGGCACGGGTGAGGACAAGGACGTGGCTCGCACCCCTGTCGCCTACTTGCTACCGTTTGAAATTGTCTCCGTGCACCTGCTGGTGGTGCTGGTGGGAGCTGCGTATCTGGCTCGTGCGAAGCGACGGGTGAAATCATGACTGAATTGGGTTTGCAACCCTTCCTCATTCTCTCTGCGTTTCTTTTCGCGTGCGGTGTTGTGTGCATTGCGACGAAGCGGAATGCCATCGGCATCCTGATGGGTGTGGAGTTGGTGCTCAATGCAGCGAACCTGAACCTTGTGGCATTCGCGCGATTCAATCCGGCCTTCCGCCTCGAGGGGCAAATCTTTGCACTGCTCGTAATCGTGCTTGCGGCCGCTGAAGCGGCAGTGGCCCTGGCCATCATTCTCAATTTTTACAACAATCACGCCACGGTCGATGTCGATCGTGCCGACGAACTCCACGGTTAAACACACCCACTCCACACGAGCCTGATGAACCTGTTCGCCGATCATCCTGGCCGCCTCTTCGTGTTGGCCACCCTGTTGCCACTGGTGGGTTTCATTCTGCTCGCCCTGGTTGGGGCGACACGGAGCCTGTACCGCCCATACCGGCAAGTCGGCGGTTTCGGTTCGTCCATGTACTGGTTGCTTGGCGGCGATCGGCCCCTGAAGTCCGGGGCGTATCTGGTCACCGCCTGTATGGCACTGGCCGCGGCACTTGGCCTCTTGGGGCTCGTCAAATTCTTGCAAGACCCCGTGATCCTGGCCACAGGCCAACCTGATCCGGCACGCTGGTCCGAACGCATCGACTGGGTCCGACTGGGTGCCGTCGATACGAGCCCGCCGGAGGAATGGGCTCTCCGGCAGCGGACGGATCCCAACCGCCCAGTGCCTGCCACGGCGATTGCACTCGAACTCGGCTACAAGATCGACCATCTCACTGCATTGATGTTTGCCATGGTGACCGTGATCGGCACGGCGATCTTCATCTTCTCGCTTGGTTATCTCTCGGATGAGTCTCACGAAACAGTTGCCGACCATGAAGTCGATCAACAGGGCTCACTTCTGAAATTACCCTTGTCTCAATCTCATGAAGGAAATGGTCCCACAGCGGAATCCGGAGAGCATCAGTTCCGTCGGCGTGGTCGTTTTGGTCGCTTCTTTCTGTATTTATCGTTGTTCTGCTTCTCGATGCTGAATCTCATCATCGCGGACAACCTGTTTCAGGTGTTCGTGAGTTGGGAACTCGTCGGTTTGTGCTCGTTCTTTCTCATCGGTTTTTACTATGAGCGCCCCAGTGCCGCCCGGGCAGCGAACAAGGCGTTTATCGTCAATCGCATCGGCGATGCGGGCTTCCTGATCGGCATCATGATCGCCTGGTCCTGCCTCGGCACCCTGAATTTCGAGGAGATGAAGCACCGCCTGCGTTCGCCCGAACGTGATACACACGGGCCGCTCGAACTCGGAGATCAGTTCGTGCGTGTCAACCTCGGCCAGGATATTCTCGACGAGCCGCGTTATGGATTACCGCCGCGAGAAGAAGCGGGGAACGGCCAATACCTTGCTCTGTTCCCCATCCGTTGGAAGAACCCGGATCACTTCCACGGACTCGGATATGAAGCGGGCGAACACAATGAGAGTGGCTTCTATCCCGAGCCTGAGCAGACAATCTTTTCCTATGATGTTATGCCGTACTGGCTCTTCGTCGTGATGGGGCTCGGCATCTTCATCGGTTGCGTGGGCAAGAGTGCCCAGGTTCCACTCCAAACATGGCTCCCGGACGCGATGGAGGGCCCCACACCGGTCTCGGCCTTGATTCACGCCGCCACCATGGTGGCCGCAGGCGTCTATCTCGTGGGTCGCTGTTTCTCCATGTTTGCCCCGGAAGTGTTATTAGTCATTGCCTACACCGGCGCAATCACACTCTTCATCAGTGCGACCATTGCCCTGGTTCAGACTGATATTAAACGTGTGCTCGCCTACTCGACATGCAGCCAGCTGGGGTACATGATGCTGGCACTGGGCATCGGCGGCTGGGTCGCGGGGCTCTTGCACCTGTTGACACATGCCTTCTTCAAGGCCTTGCTATTCCTCTGTTCTGGCAGCGTCATCCATGGCTGTCATCACGAACAGGATCTGCGAAAAATGGGTGGGCTATTTGCCCGCATGCCTATCACCGCTCTGACGATGCTCGTGGGCGTTCTCGCCATTGTCGGCACACCCTTCTTTAGCGGCTGGTATAGCAAGGATCTCATTATCCAGACGGCGCTCGGGTATGGGCTCGAACATCCGAAACACATGGCTCTATTCGTGCTGCCGCTGCTCACGGTTGCCATGACGGGCTTTTACATGTTCCGCCTCTGGTTCCTGGCCTTCGTCGGTCAGCCACGCGATTCCCATGTTCACGAGCACGCACATGAATCGCCCTGGGTCATGACGATTCCACTCGTGTTCCTGGCAGTCTTTAGCCTGGGCGTGGCCTGGGGCTGGCCCGTCTGGGATGTGGACGCGAGTTACCTGGGACACTTGCTTCATGCTGGAGAGCCGGCCGCTGTTGAGATCGGCTTCCGCAATTCACTCCACAAGGGGCATGAACATCACATGCTGGCCGGGTTGCTCGCGCTGGGAGCCGCTGTGCTCGGTGTCGGTCTGGCCGTGGTAATGTATGCCAAGCCGGTGCTGAACCCGGCTTCACTTCGCGCAAGCGTTGGCCCCTTGCACAACTTCTTGATGCGAAAGTGGTACTTCGACGAGGTCTACCACGTAGCGGTCGTGAAACCGACGATTGCTCTCGCGAGGGCATCCGCAGCGGTCGACAAACGGCCTACTGAGAATGGAACGGGTGAACCGATTGCGACGCGACGGTTCGATCCGTTCACGCTCGATGGCTGGCTGAATGCTATTGGGCAAGTCTTCGGGGCGGTGGGTCGCTCGCTGCGCGTGCTGCAAACCGGCCAGTTGCGAACGTACGTTCTGGTGCTGGCCTTGACGGCAGTGGTGGTGTTAGCGATTCTGACGGCAACGAATGGGTAATTAACGTCTTATTGCAAAGGGCCAACGGAATGCCCGAGTCCGACCTGACCTGGATGACAGCGTTGATCTTCCTTCCCGCGGCGTTCGCTGTGGGGTTGCTGGTGTTTCCGGCTCGCTGGGTGGAAGCGATGCGCTGGTGGGCACTTGTGGGGAGTGCCGCCACGCTCTCGACAAGCCTGTGTGTGCTCATCGGCCACTACAACATGCTCGACAGCCGGCTCGACAAGAATGGCCGGCCGATGCACTCGGTGCACACACGCCTCGATCATCGTGCCGATCAGGCCGCGAGTGATGCGGCTCAGGATATTCCACATCCCTATCTTTCCGACGACTGGGTAGCCCGTCGTTCGTGGATTGATCGCTTCGATATTGATTATGCCCTGGGTGTTGATGGCATCAGTATGCCGCTGATCATTCTCACCTCACTGGTGACGTTCCTGGCCATCATTGCCAGCTGGAAGATTGAGAAAGCCGTCCGTGGCTACCTGGCACTGGTATTATTGCTCGAAACCGGTGTGTTAGGTGCATTTCTCGCGCTGGATTTCTTTCTCTTCTATGTGTTTTATGAAGTGATGCTTGTGCCAATGTATGTGTTAATTGGCCTCTGGGGTGGTGGGCGACGCAAATATGCGGCACTCAAATTCGTGCTCTACACATTGCTCGGTGGTGTTGGCATTCTCGTGGCCATGATTGCCATGTACACAGTGAACGTGCGTGACTTCGTCGATCAGCACGAGGTGCGCCGGGCCGCAGGCTTGATCCATTCGGGGCCGCTCTCAGCCGAGGATCAGAAAGCATTCGATGAAGCCGAGGTCCATTCCTTCGACTTTGTGACGCTCTCGAAGGCTGGACGGGCGGTCATGCTCATCCTGAATGGCAAGGAAGACCGCCTGGGCGTGAAGTCCCGGCCAAGTGAAGAGCCGACGGAAGATGATTCCCAGGTGCGACTCTTCGCTCCCGGCGTCGATCGCGAGAAAGCCATTGAACGGCTGAAGAAGCAGCCCGTTTGTACCAAGAATTTCCAGTACCTGATGTTCGCACTGCTCTTCTTCGGGTTCGCGGTGAAGGTGCCGATTGTGCCCTTGCACTCGTGGCTGCCCGATGCACACGTCGAGGCACCGACGCCGATCTCCATGATCCTGGCGGGTGTGTTGCTCAAACTCGGTGGCTACGGCCTCATCCGCGTGGCGTTCCCACTCTGCCCGTGGGCCGCGAACGATCTCGCCTGGTGGATCGGGCTTATCGGCGTGGTTGGGATTGTCTACGGCGCTCTGGTGGCGATGGGGCAGACGGACTTCAAGAAGATGCTGGCGTATAGCTCTGTGAGTCACATGGGATTCGTCGTGTTAGGGTTGGCCGCGTGGTCGGCGAGCACGCAAACCCAGTACTGGGCCTGGGGTGTCAATGGGGCGGTGTTTCAAATGGTGGCTCACGGCATCACCGCCACCGCACTGTTCTTCATAGTGGGTGTCGTCTACGAGCGGGGCCATCATCGGGATTTGAACAAATTCGGCGGCCTGTATGAACCGATGCCGCTCTACTCCGGGCTCAGCGCGGTGATCTTCTTCGCATCCATGGGCTTGCCGGGCCTGTGTGGTTTCGTGGGTGAACTCTTTGTGATGATGGCGGCGTGGAACTTCTCGCCTGCCCTGGCGATCCCCGCGATCCTGAGTGTGATACTCACCGCAGCGTACTTGCTCTGGGCCTGGCAACGCGTCTATTTCGGCACTAACCCGGAAACGAAGGCGTTCCCGGATTTGTCGCCCCGAGAAGCGACCGTGCTCTTCCCGCTGGTCTTGCTGGCGATCGTACTCGGCGTGTGGCCGAGTTTAATGCTGAACTGGGTGGAACCCAGCATTGCCGGCTGGGTGGAGAATATGACAGCCCTCACGCCTTGAGTGCTGCCCACTCAGCGGAGTGCTAGCAGGACAATTCCAATAAGAGCCAGGAACAGGGCGGCTGCGAGTCCGCCGATAAGATAGTGCAACGTGCGATCAGGAATGGTGCGTGTGGGAGTGGTGCCGAGGTTGCTAGGTGTTCGAGTGGTGTCCTGGGCAGCGATTGCTTCCGTGGCAGTGGTGGGATCGCCGGGCCGGGGCTTGCCCGGAGCCAGGATTTGCGAATCCGGCTTCCTCATGCCTCCAGACGAACTGATCGAACCCGAACCGGGACTCCGCATGGCGAGCGCCAGGATTTGCGAGGTCGATCCACTGACGCGGGCTGTCTGGGTTCCAGCCGCGGCTTGACGGGCGATTGTCACGCGAGCAGGCGTCTTCGGCAACAACGATTCTGCGGGTGGCGGGATCTCGTCCTGAGTCCATTCTGCCAACGCCTCGAAAACATCATTCGGCGTCTGATAGCGATCCTCGGGTTTCTTTTGAAGCATCGTGTGAACGACGTCAGCGAGTCCTGCGGGCACTTCGGGCCGAAGTCGCGTGATCGGGGAAGGTTCCTTGATCTGCTGCCAGACGAGTTTCTGGGCTGTGCGGCCTTCCGGGAAGAGCGTGCGCCCGGCCAGCATGTAGTAAAGCGTGGCCCCTAATGCGTAAATGTCGGCACGGATATCCACATTTGAGCTGTCGACGGCCTGTTCAGGAGCAACATAGTCGGCAGTGCCGAGAATACTGCGGTTGTCGAGTTGTTTGGTGAGGCCAGCATCCGCATCGGCTTCAGATCGAACGAGGCCCAAGTCGAGGATTTTCACCACACCCGCACGGTCGAGCAGCAAGTTGGCAGGCTTGATATCGCGGTGCACGAAGCCGAGTTCATAAGCGTTTTGCAGTCCGAAGGCGACCTGGCGCGCGTAGTGGCAGGCCGTATTGACGTCGAGCGGTCCGAACTTCGCCACTAACGATTGCAGGCTAACCCCATCCACATATTCCATCACGAGATAGAGCAGCTTACCTTCCTGGCACAGATCGAAGACGCGGACGATATTGGGGTGATCGAGTGTGGCGGCCGCCCGGGCCTCACGCATGAATCGCTCGCGAGCGACCGCATCGTCGGCCCAGAGCGGCAGGACTTTGAGCCCCACCAGTCGCCGCATTGCCGTGTGCTCGGCGAGATAAACCTGACCCATCCCCCCGGTGCCAAGCTGGTCCAGGATCAGGTAGCTTCCGAGCTGAAATCCCTTGTATTTGCCGGCTGCCAGGCGTTCGGCGTGGAATCGCGTGATCATGCCGACATCGACCAGCCGGTCGAGCAAATCGGGGACGTTATTCGGTGTTTTTCCGGACGCACGCAGCCCGACGAGGAAGCCTTCGAGTCGATCTGCCGGCACCAACCCGCTTCGACGGAGGCGATCGAGCAGTTCGGGCACTGTGTTCGGCACAGCCATGACAGCTCGAAAATGGTGTGGATGAAGCCACCGGCCTCAGGCAATCTGGGCAGGTCTGGTCAACAATTCTGCAAGTTATGGTGGTAGCATAGAACACAGAATCGGGGTGCGACCGGTTTTTCTGGGGTGGGCCCACGTCTCTTTCGGCCCACGGTCCCTCAACGCGGAATGCGATACGCAACACGCCGAATGCGGCCGCATTTCTCTCTGCACAAACACTCCTTGATCATGGGCAGATGCCCGTTTCGCCGCATGTCCATGACTTGTCCGTTCAGCCATCGGTTCCAGATTGGTCATTCCCCAAGAAAATCTCATTTCAAGTGGCAGTCTTCGGTCTTCAGCCGGCATTACCCCGTCAGACCCGGCCGATGTGAGCCGGGAAAAACCAGAACCGGCCGGGCAAACAGCACCGGCCAATCCCACTCAAGGTGCTCCAATGATGAAGAAGTTTTTGACGGCGGCAGTGGTGGCAGCGGGTTTCACGGGAACCATCCGCAATGTCGAAGCGGCGCCGGTCGCCGGAACGTCAACAACCGTCGCAGACACCCGCGTCGATACGCTCATGGACGAGGGCTTCGACTTCATGAAGGCCAAGAACTACGATTCTGCCGCCAAGAAGTTCCGGGCGGTGCTCAAGATCGAGCCCAAGAATGTGGAAGCCAACTACCAGCTCTGCTGGATATACAACGAGTTCGAGGAATTCGAACTGGCAACCAAGTATGCGAATATCGTGATCCGAGTGAGCCCCAGGGATTCGGATGCTTATCGTGAACGCGGCTATGCCCAACTCAAGACCGGTCAGTTCGAAGAAGCCATCGAGTCGCTGGAGCAAGCGATCGAGTTGAATCCGAAGGATGTCAATGCACACGACTACATCGTGGCGGCCCACAAGGCTCTCGGCAATTCGTCCGAGGCGGCGGCCTGGAAACGGAAGTGGGACAAGTTGAAGCAAGCTAACAAGCCGACTCCGAGCGACGACGATGAGGACGATGTCCCGGTGAAGCCCAAGAAGTCTGTCAAGCCGGTGACTCCGGACGACGATGAGGACGATGTCCCGGTTAAGCCCAAGAAGTCTGTCAAGCCGGTGACTCCGGACGACGATGAGGACGATGTGCCGGTGAAGCCCAAGAAGTCTGTCAAGCCCAGTAAGCCGGTGACCCCGGACGAGGATGAGGACGATGTGCCGCTGAAGCCGCTGAAGCCGCTCAAGGGATAAACGCTGGATGCAGATCGCCCGCGAGCCCATCCGATTTTCGGGTGGGCTCGTTTCGTGTTGGCGAAGTTCGTGCCGACTGTGCTTCGGCTTTGGTGAACATGCCTGTCACCGATTCGTGGTCACCTTTGGTCTGAGTTCACTCTTCTCCCGTGCAGCTTGGCCGCTCAAGACCTGGACTGTACGCAGTGCTCCCTGATGGAGCCTTGCAAGACGCATTTCATTCGTCGCGAGATCTTGGGTGATCAGGAAAATGATAACTTCGCCGCCGCTCGCCCGGCCTTCGGCTGGCATCAACTGATTACCTTCGCCCGCGACACTGCCAGTGAGAACGGCACTCCCGCACCGTGTTATCAGCAAGCGTGCACATTGCTTAAGCGGTAATACCAGTCATCTGCAGACCGGGTGCTTTGCGATACAGGGACAGCTGTCTCCCTGGCCAACGTCGTTCCCCACGCAAGCCTTCCTGGTCGCCATCCGTGGCTCAGGCCGCGCTTCGCTTGGGCCTCGCCTTGATGTCGAACAGACCAAAAATTTCACTCTCACTCAGGCCCAGAGATGTGGGCTTGTCCGCCTGGGAGAGGAGATCGTTGAAGATTTTTCGCTTGGCGTCCAGGATTGAAGCAATGCGGGTTTCGATGCTATTGCCCGTCACGAAGCGTGTGACCGTGACGGGGTGCTTCTGCCCGACGCGGTGAGCACGGTTGATGGCCTGATCCTCAATGGCGGGGTTCCACCAGCGGTCGAACAAGAACACATAGTTGGTGAATTGCAGGTTTAGGCCCACGCTGCCAGTGCCGTAGCTCATCAGGATCACATGGCAACTCGGATCGCTTTTGAAGCGGTCCAGAATCGGCGTTCGCTCGGCCTGTGGTATCTTGCCGTGGTATTGTAAGGGGTTGTATTTTGCGAGAGCCTTGGCCATCACGTCGAGTGGTTCAACCCATTGCGAGAAGATGATGGCCTTGCGGTTGCTCTCCGCGACTTCCTCCATATCGGTGAGCAGCTGCTCGAGCTTGGCGCTCTCACCCGTGCGTGGATCGAAGTTGCAGATTTGCTTGAGCCGCATCACCAGTTGAAAGACGTGCTGCACCGTGATGGTGTCACCGAGATCATTCAGGTGAATGATGCCGTCTTCTTCTGCTTTCACGTACGTTTGCCGCTGGGCCGGTGTGAGATCGATCTCCAGATCGCGAACGATCTTCGGCGGCATGTCGGACATCACATCATCCTTGACACGACGCAGGATGGAATCGGAAGTGTACAGCGGGATGCGTCGCGGTGGCGTTCCCGGAGGGATCCGGCCAGGATCAACGAATGAGAAGATGTTGACCAAATCATCGGGGTGATTCTCGATGGGCGTTCCTGTGAGCGCCCAGCTGCGAGTCCGGTGGATGGAACGCACCACGAGGGCGGTCTTCGAATCCTTGTTCTTGATTCGCTGCGCTTCATCGAGCAGGACCACATCGAACGTGATGCGCTCATCCGCAGCGAGGTCTTCATCGCGGGTCAGTGTCTCGTAGTTGATCAGCTTGAGCGGGCAATTGGACACCAGCCAGGTGCGGCGGCGCTGGTCCTGGTCGCCTTCGAATGACTCGAAAGGAACATCCGGAGCCCACATCTTGATTTCGCGGGCCCAGTTGTGCATCAACGGTTTGGGGCAAATCAGCAGTGCCCGCTGAATGGTTCCCTGGTGGAAGAGCAAGCGCAACGAGAGAATGGCCTGGGCGGTTTTGCCAAGCCCCATCTCATCCGCCAGCATGGCCGCATGACGCGGCATGAGGAAGGCGATGCCTTCGAGTTGATACGGGAACGGCTCGAACGGCACCTCGAGTTGCCGGCCATCGAAGATGCCATCGAGCGGAGGTTGCAGCAGGCAGAGCAAGCGGTCCTTGAACAGAACCGTGTCGGCAGTGGGTCGGGCACGAATCGGAGCTTTCTTCGGAGTGCCACCGTCGGGCAGCACGGGCAACTTCACCTCGTGTCGTCCAAGGGGAAGTTCACCGGCAGGCCGTGCGGGTGGAGCGAAGTCCACGGGCGGGGCCGGGAACTTCCAGCCTTCCGTGGTGATGCTGAGATCCAGTTTGCCCAGCGAACGCACCCACGGCGCGTCCGTGAGCAATTTGCCGTCGCGCACGCTTGCTTCCAGTGGTCGCTCGAACCGCGGCACAGTGAGGCAATCGATCAGTGAGGGTTCTGCGTTGTGTGAACAGGGATCAGCAGAATGACCACCCCCGGGCTGCTGTTCAGTGTCTTCTGCCTTCTGATCGCTGTCGGCGTCATGCGGCACGGTTCGTTACCCCCGTCTTGCGGGCCTCAATCACGGCTTCGCGAATGCGTGCGAACGGCTCTGCCAGGTCAACTGCAGAATCGACGCGCTCGAGCAGGTCAGCGATGGCCTGCCGATCGTTCTCAAACCGTTTCGCGATCAGCAACGGCACTGTGGAGCGGGCGTGAGTGAAGGGCACCGTATCGGGCACCTCAGCAGCGGAATCATTCACAGCGACCGTGGGAATCTCCAGCCGACCACGGAGGCCAAGCGTGGCAGGGTTGTCCGCGACAATAAGATCGGGTTTGACGCCGGTTTTCTCGATGAGAGTTTTGCCAATTAAATCGGCATGCAGATACTCCGTGAGTGTGGGGCCATAGAGGACGGATTGCACGCGGTTCGGTTGCACAGCGGTGGTGAGTCGAAATTCCAGCGGGCGGCCCCACGAGTTGGTGACGAGGTAGCCACCCACCCAGCCGGACGGCTCCTGAACCACAGTGAGGAATCCGAGCGTGACGGGCAGATTGGAGCGTTCACTCACGATGAAAGTTCCCCCCCAGGAACTGGATAACACGTTGCATGCCTACCATCGGCTTTGGGGCTTTGGGGGCTTCAGTGAGACCGGGCGCGGATACCAGATGCGTGAAAATGCCGGCACATCGGCCGGAACGCCCTGCCTAACTTACCAGAAGCAATCGAACGAAGATGATATGAGCAAAGCTTTTGAGGCGATGAAGGACACCTGCAGGATTCATTCAACAGGAACCAGCTCCCACTCCACTCCCACCGGCACATCCGGCACCGGCCGCAGCCGCACTATCTGAACTTATGTCCAGTATTTTACAAATTATCACTTCTCCGATGAAGATGCGCAGCAAATTGACCTTTCGAAATCTGCCGGAACCGCTACAACAGTAGCAGAAGGCGTGAAACAGAGCACGTGAATACGTCGGACCAGGAGGCTCCGCGCCTTTCTCACACCACCGGATCAGGACCATGCCGTCTGACGAGATACCCGAAAACGTACCGCAACTGTCACCGGTCGAGGGATTCAAGGCTGAGAGCCGCTGGCTTCGTGGCACCATTGCCGAGGAGTTTGCGGACCCCGCCGTTGATCACCTGAGCAAGTCGAACGAACAGCTCATCAAGTTTCATGGCAGCTATCAGCAAGAAGATCGCGATGCCCGCAAACGACGTGACAAGCCGACGAGCGGCAAAGCCTACATGTTCATGGTGCGGCTGAAGTTGCCGGGCGGGAAGCTCACGGCCGAGCAATACCTCGTGATGGACGAGATGTGCGGCAAGCATGCGAACGGCACACTTCGCATCACCACGCGGCAAAGCTTCCAGTTTCACGGCATCCTCAAGGCCGGGATGAAGCCGTTGCTGCAGGGTATCAACGCCTCGCTCGTCACCACACTCGGCGGTTGCGGCGATGTGAACCGCAACGTGCTCGCGTGCCCCGCACCACTCAACGACCCTGCGCGCAAGCAGATGCAGGACCTCACAGACGCCGTGGCTGCTCACCTGGCACCTCGCGCCGGCACAAAGGCCTACCACGAAATCTGGCTCAACGGCGAGCCCCAGCCCGTGGGTGGCGACGCAGTCGAGGAAGAACCGATCTATGGCAAGGTTTATTTGCCGCGGAAGTTCAAGATGACCTTCGCGTTGCCAGAGGACAACTGCACGGACATTCTCGCGAATTGCCTGGGGTTCCTCTGCATTCGCGAGAACGGCCAGCCCATTGGATACAACCTCTACGCCGGCGGCGGACAGGGGCAGACCAACAGCAAGCCGGATACCTATCCCTTGCTGGCTCAGCCCGTCTGTTTCGTGGAACCGGGCGAGGTGGTTCGCGCTTCCGAGGCGATTGTGAAGCTCTTCCGCGATCACGGCAACCGTGCCGATCGCAAGCGAGCCCGCCTCAAGTACGTGATGAAGGACTGGGGCCTCGAGAAGTTCCGTGAGGTCTTCGCCCGCGATTACTGGGGCGAACCGCTGCGCGAGCCGAAGCACGCACCGATCACCGGCCTCGACCTGCACCTCGGCTGGCAGCCGCAAGGTGAGGGCAAATGGTTCATGGGTCTCTCGATCGAGAATGGCCGCATCAAGGATGAAGGATCGTTGCGACTTCGTGAGGGGATTCGCGCGATCGTCACCAAGCTGAAGTGCAGCGTTCGCCTCACGACACAGCAGGACCTTCTCCTTTGCGACATCGCCACCGCAGACCGTGGCACCGTCGACTCGATGCTGAACGAGTACGGCATCCCGCGGCCCGAGAACCTCAGCCAGGTGCAGAAGTGGAGCATGGCATGCCCGGCCATTCCGACGTGCAGCCTTGCCATCACGGAGAGCGAACGCTCCCTGCCCGTGCTCGTTGATCAACTGGAACCGATTCTCGCCGAGCTTGGCCTGAGCGAAGAGGCCATCAGCATTCGCATGACTGGCTGCCCGAATGGTTGCGCCCGACCCTATCAGAGCGAGATCGGCATCGTCGGCCGTGGCGGCACCAAGTACACACTCTACATCGGTGGCGACTCACTCGGTCGACGCCTCAACACGGAGCTGCAGGACTCTGTGCCCTTCGATCAGCTGGCCCCGAAGCTCAAGGCGCTCTTCTCGGCCTTCAAGGGTGAACGCCAGGGAAGCGAAGCCTTTGGCGACTACTGCACCCGAGTGGGCCTCGAGCGCCTTCAGGCGTTAATTGCGTGAATGGAGGCGAGCAACCCGGTCACTACCATGCCGTTGCTGGATCATTTTCGTCCGCCCTTGAGTCGAACGCACCCGTGGCGAGCGTTCCACGGAGCGTGGGCCGCGTCGTTTACCCGGCTTCTGAATGCGGGAGTGCTTCCCGTGGGATAGTATGCGGTCCCATTCCTTGACCGCGATGGACCTGCTGAAATCGACGTGGCTGCACTCCATGAGTTTGAGTCTCTGGATGCCGTGAACACGGATGGTGCAGCACAGGCTTGGAGTCCGAGAGAGCAAGGTTTGGAAGTTGCCGTCGAGTGGCCGCCTGACGGACGACGTGAGCGTCGAGATCCATACGGATGATGGAGATCCACAACTCGCAGCCGCGATCGAACTCGTCAGCCCCCGAAATGAGGATCGCGCGAAGGCCCGGAAAGCGTTTGCTGCCAAGTTCGCAGAGCATCTTCGTCGTGGTCGTGGTGTCGTAATCGTGGATGTCGATACCACACGCCGGGCCGATCTTCATGCCGAGTTGCTTGCCGAGTTGGGTGTGAATGTTACGGATGTTTCGATTGGGAGCTTGTTCGTGATGTCGTATCGCTCCGTCGGCCGCGACCAGCAGGAGCAACTGCTCGCCTGGCCAGTCGTACTGGATATCGGCGGTGTCCTGCCCACGGTGCCGCTCTGGCTGGGTTCGGATGTGAGCGTTCCACTGAATCTTGAGGCCAGTTATGATGTGACATGTCTCGACCTCCGCATTCGTCAGGCAGGTTAGGATGGCTTCTTCTCAGTTGCCTGATATTGCTCGTCAACTCCGTCAGCATCTCGATTCGCTAAAAGCAGCGGGTGTTGAGTTTGTGCCGCTTATCGCGCCGATGGCCTTCGGCAGTACCGAGCATCGAGATGAAATCGTGGAACCAGTAGTTGAAGTTCAACAACAGTTGCATGAAGCGACACCAACGGGTGATGCAATGGCCGATTCCGATGCTGTCCGCCGGCACGAACTGACTGTGTTGGCAGAGCGCGTCGCGAGTTGCGATCGGTGCTCGGCTCTTTTCTCAACGCGCACCCAGACGGTCTTCGGTGTTGGTCCGATCAATCCGGAGATTTGCTTCGTCGGCGAAGCTCCGGGTGCGGACGAGGATGCGCAGGGCGAGCCGTTCGTGGGGCGGGCAGGTCAACTGCTGGACAAGATCATCTTGGCGATGGGGATGAAACGCGAAGAAGTGTACATTTGCAATACCTTGAAGTGCCGACCGCCCATGAACCGCACTCCCTTACCAGATGAGCGCGGAAATTGTCGTGAGTATTTTGATCGCCAACTCGAACTGGTAAAACCACAATACATTGTGGCGCTTGGCCTCACCGCCGCCCAGAATCTTCTGGGCGCCACACTCACACTCGGCAAGCTCCGCGGCCAGTTCCATCAGTATCGTGAGATACCCGTACTGGTGACCTATCACCCCGCGGCGCTCTTGCGAAACCCAAACTGGAAAAAAGATACCTGGGACGACATGAAACTCTTGCTCACCACGATGGGCCGCCCCATTCCGAAGACATGAATCATGTTCGTCATGAGTGAACAGTTACTCGTTATTACCGCCCCAGGGTGTCGGTTTGTGCGTGGCCTTCCATGTGTGGTAGAGTTTGGTGAGTCGCTTCACGTCCTCGGGTCGATTGCCTGAGAGGTCCATTTTCTCGGAAACATCAGTATTAAGATCGAAGAGGGCCGGGACTTTGGACTTGCTTCCCTCGGCCACAACGAGTTTGAGATCGCCATCGCGCACGGCCCAGGACTGGCCACTTTTCCAGTAGAGCGTTTGGTGCGGGCGGCCCTGCTTTTTGCCCGTGAAGTACGGAATCAGATTGACGCCATCGAGTGGTTGGCCGGGTGACTTCTCGATCCCCGCGGCTGCAATTGCGGTGGCAAAGATGTCGAGTGAGATCACGGGCGAATCATAGACGATGCCCTTCGGCAACACCACAGGCCATTGCATGGTGAACGGCACGCGGGTGCCACCCTCCCAACAACTTCCCTTGAATCCGTGCAAGGGTGAGTTGTCATGCCCGGTGGCACCACCATTATCATTGAGGAAGATCACCAGAGTATTGTCGAGAATTCCCTGCTCGCGCAGGGCGTCCAACACCTTCCCTGTGGCGCGATCCAGGGCACGCGTCATGGCAGGGATTTTCTTGCCACCCTCCGCTTTCAGATCGGCCTCGGTGGCGTGTGATGGGCCGTGCGTGGCGTTGGATGCCAGATACATGAAGAACGGTTGATTCTTGTATTTGACGATATAGGCACTGGCTTCATCCGCCAGGTGGTCCGTCATGTATTCAAATTTTTCGGGCTTCACCGGTTCGCGGTCACGCAATAACTGATTGAGACGTGTGGGTTTATCCAGCGGAAAATAGCTGCGCTGGCCTTGCAAGAAGCCATAGTAATCGGTGAAGCCGCGTTCCAGGGGATGGAATTTCGGAGCATAACCCAGATGCCACTTGCCGAGTGCAAGGGTGCGATAGCCCGCATCCTTGAGAACAGCTGGGAGTAATGTTTCGGTTAGCGGCAATCCATTGATCTCGCTGTAAACGGGTGGAATGTTGTACTCATGGCCGAAACGCTGCTGGTAGCGGCCGGCGAGCAATCCCGCACGCGTGGGACTGCAGACGGAGCCCGACACAGAACCGGTTTTGCAGAAGACCCCATTGGCAGCGATCGAGTCGATGCGGGGCGTCAGAATTTTGGATCCGTGCAGTGAGAACTCGTTGAAGCCGCAATCATCCGAGAGAATCACAATGATATTGGGTTTCTTGGGCGACTCCGTGGCCATGGCGATGGGAGCCATACCAAGCAGGACCGATGCGAGGGAGGTTCCTCTCGAAAATAGGTGAGGTTTCGGTAGTAACCGCCTCAACATGTTTAAGTCCTCGGTGATATTTGAGATGAAACTCGGACCGGCTGGATGGCAAATCAACTCGTGAGCGCCACGAGCAAGGTTGATCTGCGTGGGAACCGGCCGTTGTGACACCCGGGCAGGGATCAGCTGTCCGCGCGCGTATCGGTTTTGCAGTCCGAGTCGAGTTCGTATAATTGCTGTATCGGTAACCAAGTTTCAACAGAGTTCTGGAAGATCACGATGAACGCGACTGGTGCATTTGGTGAACGGCGAACCGTGGAGCAGGTCGAAGAAGGCACGGATTTGGCTCCGAAGTTCGATGCTCATGGGCTCATACCGGTGGTGACCACAGACTTCGCCTCTGGCGAGGTTTTGATGCATGCGTATATGAATGCCGAGGCTTTGAGCGAGACGATTCGCACGGGTGAAGCGGTGTACTGGAGCCGCAGCCGCGGCGTGCTGTGGCGGAAAGGGGCCACCAGCGGACTCGTCCAGAAGGTTCGCGAACTCCGCATTGATGATGATCAGGATGCCATCTGGCTTCGTGTCGAAGTTGCGGGAAGTGGGGCCAGCTGTCACGTCGGTTATCGCTCCTGCTTTTATCGCGTGGTGCCAACAGGTGCGGAAGCCGGGGCGGCCTTGAAATTTATGGAGGCGGAAAAAACGTTCGATCCGAAGGCCGTGTACGGAGACGCACCGAATCCGACGAAGCTATGACGCGGCTGGAGACTGATTTAACTGGTGTGGGCGGCACAACTCTACTTGCATGAAACGCTGCACCTGTGAAGGAACTTCTTCACAGGTGCTTGAAACGCCATTGAGCAGCCCGCTGATGCGGGCTGCTCGCCTTGGATTGAACCATTCACCCGTATTGAAAATCAATTCTCGTTCACATCACTCGACTTGAACTCGACGCCCACGATCGCGGTTACGGGCACTTCGGCATCCTTGAAATCGATCACGCCACGGCGAACCTGCACACGCCAAAGCATTGGTTCGTTGCTGTCCATCACCTTCTTGGCAATTCGATTCTCGGCGGCCGTGAAGACGATGTATTCGCGAGACTCATGTGGTTTCAGCGGCACTGCGTCTTGTTGCTGCAGTTCTTCGAATTCGCGTTCTGCGGCGAAGCGGCCAGCAGGTGGCCAGGCGATCTCGCCGCCGCGGAAGATGTCCTTGCCCACCACGAGCGCGGTGCCCGGTTTCGGCTCATCCGTGGTGCCGATAAATTTTCGCGTGAAGGCTGGGTCCATCGGGTAGATGGTGAGATCGTCCGAGGTATTGCGGATGCGGAGTGTGAGCACCACCGCTTCTGCCTGAGTCGTGCGTTTCGTTTCGCGACCACTCTTCTGAAGCGAATGCACGGTCAGGTGGCGTGTCTCTACCTTCAGCGGCTCAATCTCCAGCTGGCCGATTTCGAGCTTCTTCCCCAGAGCAACGATCTGTTCAGGCGGCAAGTCGCCCTCGATGATGCGGTTCAACTGGCTCACTTTCTTGCGTTCCGCGGCGGGGAATTCACCGAAGTTATCGGGGATCGTGGAGAGCGGGTGGCCGGGATCGAGTTGTGTGCCGTAGCGGAACAGGAAGCCATAGAGCGTCATGGCGGTCATGAGCACGGCATAGCCTAGCAGAATGTAGAAGCCCATGCCGGGGCCCGAACGTTGGCCGACCGCAGCAGTGGCGCGACGTGCGAGCTTCGGACGGCGTTTCTGCGGTCGTGGATCTTCCGGCTCTTCTTCAATCTCGGCGACTGCCACCGCACGTGCACTTGGCTGAGCGACTGGCATCTGTTGCGGCACATGCACCTGCACCGCGGTTGGCATGCGTGTCGTGGGAGCTTCCGACAGATCATCGAATGCCGAGAAGGGATTGCCATCCGTCACGGGCATTGCCACGGGTTCCGGCACGGCGACCACCACTGGCTGGGCTGGTGGCACGGGAACGGGAATCGAAATTGGTTGCTGCGGGGGCTCTTCAAATGCGTTGAACGGATTCCCAGCTTCAACCACTTCTTCCACCACCTGTGCCACAACGGGAGGGGCCGGCGGCGGTTCCACACGCACGGGAGGTGGTGGTGGAACTGATGCCTCAAAGCCGAACGGATTATCGAAGGTCGGCTCCGGTGCAGGAACGTGCAGTGGCTCTGGTTTAGGCGGCTCGCTTTCACGCAGAGATGAGGTGCGAAGATTCACACCAGGTGAGGAGCCGAAGATTTCATCTTCCGATTCCTCCGGATCGCCAAGGATGGAATCGGCCGCTTCACGCTTTTCCTGAAGGAACTTGAATTCCGGCAGGTCACGTGCCGGCGGGGGAGAGACAGGGGAAGGAACCGGTTGCACAGGCGGTGGTGCTGGCGGAACGGGCACAGGTATCGGCGCTGCGGCCTCGGCGGCGGGTGCAAGCACGATCTCCTTGCAACTCGGGCAGCGGACTTTCCGGCCCAACAGGGCATCGCCGACCGCCATTTTCTTCGAACAGAACGGGCAGGGGAATGTGATGTTTGGCATTGCGTGAAGTTTCGAGAGGTTCGCCCGGCCTCAGGTAGGCCGGAAGGGGCTTTGAGATCAGTTTAACTCAAGAAAGATGAGTCCGCATCGGTTGAAACCGCCCCAGATCGGGACGGACTCAACGGCTGCAGTCCTTTATTTCTTGACGCTGGGCGTAGCGTCGCCACTTGCTTCGCGGACGGCCCACTTGAGACCGCCGAGAAGGTGTTGCCGGAAGCGCTCATCGTTCCAAACTTCCTTGCGGTGGCCGAGAGATGTATAGAACGAGCGGCCCTTGCCGTAGTCCTGACACCAGGCAATGGCATAGTCCTGATCCTTGCGTTTGCCCTTCTTCACGTCGATGGAAGAATTGTCCACACTCAGGATGATGTGCAGTTTCTCCCGGCTATACGGGGCATCGCGGAACTGGTAGATCTCGTCGGTGATCTCCGCACCATCCATGAACCCGGCCGCGGCGGCGTGCTTGGGGTCTTCGACCTTGATCTTGATCTTCTGGTGCCAGGGGTGGCCATCGAAATAGCCGCCGACGAGGCCGCCGTAAGTGGTGTTGTAGAGCGTATCGGTGGCACAGTGCGTGCCTGCAAAGGCTCCGCCGGCTTTCACCCATTCTTCGAGATCGACGAGTTCTTCCTTGTTGAGCGGCGTCCCCGTGGTGAAGAAGAGAACGATATCAAACTTCTTCAGCGTCTCTTTGTTGACACGACCGCAGTTCTCGGTGCCGACGGTGAGGCCTGTGCGGGCGCGGAAACTCTCGCTGTACTTGTTCAGCACGAGCATTTCCGTTTCCTTGCCAGCCTTATCCTTCACCTTCGTTTTGAGGTTGGGGTCGCGCGTGTAGCGGTAGCAGGAGACGTCGAAGCCGTTCTTTGGCCCGATATCTTTCAACACTTCCTCAGCGAGGCCAACGGAGTCGTGCACGAATCCACCACTATCGGTGACAAGCAGCAGTCGCTTGTTCTGGGCTTGTCCAGCGGTGGCCGGCGTCAGAGTGGTGATGACGAGAGCGGCAATTCCAGCCGTGGCCAGCATCCAGCGCACAAATCGCATGGTGTCGGACTCCGCGAAGGGGAAAGGGGAGCATGGCGGGGTGTGAACAGAGGCAATTGTAAGCGGGGAATCGCCCAATGGCACGAGTGGATATCCCGGGTCGTGCCATGACGGGCAAGGGATGTTTTATTCTCTCCGTACTACGACGAGCGTGCGATCGTCGGAAGCTGGCACGTTTCCCGTGAACGCGTTCCAGTCCTTCTGGATCAGCCGCAGCGATTCTTCGGCCGTCCTGGGTGAGCAAGTGAAGGCGGAATCGATCCGCTCGGTGCCGAAGACATCACCCTCAGCATTCACCGCATCGATCACACCATCGGTGAAGATGGCAACACGGTCGCCAGACGCCAGTGGCACCATTTGCTCGGCATAGACTTCACTGGGCTTGATTCCGAGTGGCAGGCGCTGGGCTCGATTGAGCGTGAGCCGTGCACCGTCCGGGCAACGGTAGAGCCTTGGAGGAGTGTGGCCCGCACTGGCATAGGCAATGGTGCCGGCGTTGGGGTCGAAGACGGCATAGAAGGCCGTCATGAAACTGCCCGATGCACGCGTGTAGCGAGAGGAAAGCTTTGCGTTCAGGTATGTCAAGAACTCACCCGGATGCACGGGCAATTCGGTGCGGTTGTGAGCCACGCTGTGCGCCACGGCCATGAGCACGGCGGCGGGAGCACCATGGCCGCTTGCGTCGGCCACGAGCACACCGAGTCGACCCTCAGGCAGTGGGAAAAAATCGTAGTAGTCGCCGCCAGCCCGTTTGGCGGTTTGATAATGCACGGCCACATCAAGCCCGGGCACCTGTGGCGTCTCGGCTGGCAATAGTGATCGTTGAATGTCCGCAATCGTCTTTAATTCGTAGTCAACCGCCTCATAGGCTTCACGCACGGCCTGTGAGAGCACAAGCGTCTGCGTGGCCCGGCCGAAGAGGTTGCTGAGCATCACGAGGTCGGGCATGCGGTCACGCGGGAACGCATCCGTGTCCTCACGGGCCAGGATGAGCATGTTCACGGCGATGCCGCCATCATAGTGCGGGATCGCCAGCACGGAACGCTGTCCGTCCAGGTAGGCGAGAGCGGGATCGTCGGCTTCAAGCTCCAGGTTCTCGATAATGCGGGGCTGATCACCGTACAGCAAATCTGCGAGGCATCCGCCAGCATGCACAGGAAGCAGCTTTGTTTCCTTCCACGGGTTCACCGCGTGCTTCCACAGGCTGAAGCGGGTCACACGGTACTCTGGGTATTCCAGTCCACGCCTGGAGATGGACAACCGCCGCGACACGGGGAACAACTCACCCATCCGGCGGGCAAACACCTCATACATCTCCTGCGGGTCCGTGTGTCGGCTCAATTCGCGCATCAACTCGACACTGACAGCCATGCGGGCTCGCCAGTTTCGCGGTTCCGTGTCAAAAAAATCGGGTGCGATGGCCATGGCCGGCTCCGCGGCAAGATGAGAGGTGAGCGAACGGGCTCTGCGTCCTCAGCCCGTGTCACAGTAGACTCAAATCGCACTCCATGAACAAGCGACATCCCGTGAATTTTGCAATTTGGTGCCGTCCAATCTGTGAAGTTGTGCGGGCAACGAGCTGCTGAAAGGTGGCGACTTTAATCCATTTTTTCGGAATCTCTTCCCGACCTGACAGTCTCCGGCTCGCTCCGGGCATTCACCCTTCACAAGCGATTCACAGCACACAAACGGGAGAAGGCGATGCGAGGCCTTAAACGAATCTTGTTGGTGGCCTGTCTGGTTTTGGGAGGCTACCTGGTCCCCGCCAAGGCGGACCACTCCGAAACCGTTCGCCTCAAAGCCGAACGGCCCGCGAAGATCGACCTCTGGAAGCAACAATCACCGGTGAAGGACCAGGGAGATCGTGGCACCTGCATCGCTCACTCCACCGTGGCCGCTCTCGAAGCGGCCTACATGCGGGCCGGCCACGAAGGTCTCGATTTTTCCGAAGAGTTTGCCATTTTCGGCACCAAGATGTTCTGGCTCGAGCCAACCGAAACGAATCGCCCCTACGCGGCCGAGAACAAGCCGGGCTTCCTGAGCGGCGGTTTCGGCAAAGGCTACGTGCATCAGCTCGCCAATGGTTTCGGTGTGCCGGAGGAGAAGGCCATGCCCTATCGCAATCGTTACCCCCAGGAGCCCGACACCATGGACGAACTCTCCAGCAGCTGGGCATTCCAGTTTGAAGTGGATCGCTTCAACTTGAACCCACGTCGCTTCGACGCCGTCGCACTCTCGAAGGCCACATACTACGGTGTACAGTCGTATCAGGACATCAGCGGCCGAGATACAGATCAGATCGAAGCGGCACTGGCGGCCGGGCGTGAGGTGGTCTGGGACTTTCTCGTGCCCGAATCGCTGACGCAGCCTGGCAAGCGATGCCCCACCAGCTGGGTCGTGAATCCGAAGCTTTCGGAATGCAACAGCGGGCACTCGGTGCTCATCGTGGGCTATGATCGAACCGATCCTGACAACCCCGTGTTCCTGATCAAGAACAGCTGGAAAGGTGCCGAGAAGATCCGTGCTTCGTACGAGTTCGTCCGCCGTTTCGGGAAGGATGGCACGGTGATCACCGCGGTGACAGCACCCCGCACGTGGCAGGAACTTGCCGGCCTCGGTCGCTGGTATGTCGAGATCGATGGCCGCAAGGGTCTGCTCGATATCTATCACATGCCGGGGATCGCCAAAACCAACTTCGCGCGTTTCGGCGTCCTCGGCAGCGATGGCGAAACCCTCAGCGAACGACGAATCGGCACCTTCTTTCTGAACGGCGATCCGATGCAAGCCTACCGCGTGAACGGTTCACTCGCCAGCGACGGCGTGACAGTGCAAATCGATTGGGACAACGCAAATCTGCCATACGATGCCGTGGCCAAGAGCACGAAGTTGACATTTCGCAACTCGACGAAAGCCGAGTTGACAGGAAAGGGTGCCCGGGCCGTGCGATTGAAGTCTTTCGATGCTTTCAGCAACCAAGGCATCGCACTCGCCGACATCCCGGAAGTGGAACGGATGGATTGAGTTGCTTGTGATAAAAATGGTGAACCTTCTGAAAGCCACCCGTTGCAACGGGTGGCTTTCGTGTCGTACACTCCATGGAAGAAGTTCGGAGTACGGAATCAAGAATGAGGCACTGAAATCATGACATTAGGAGTCGTGAGCAGTATCCACGCTGAGTAAAGTGATCACTTGGTGTTGTGCCTGTCATTTCTTGACCCATTCCGAGAGCCGAATTCCGTACTGGAAGTTGGGGGAATTCATGCAGAAGCCGCCTGCTTCATCCGTGCCAGCGACACCGCAAAAGCCGAATGCAGAACCGGCTCCGCTCGAAGAGAAGGCCGATCTCATGGATCGCCTGCTGTCAGGCGGGCTCGCGGTTCTGTTCCAGCTTGTGCTCTTCACTTGCATTCTGCTCTTCTTCTGGGGCAACTCCGCAGTCGGTGAAGGACCTGGCGGTGAAGCGGGCTTTGCCGAGATACCCGGTGAAGCGCTCACCAACACGGATGACGGCAACCTAGACGACACCCCAGCTGGCACCGCCGGCGACGCAGCCTCCGAACTCACCAACTCGCCGGACGTCGCCATCACGCCCCCCACGACCACGGGCGATGGCATCGATCTTTCCATCGAACTCGCCCCATCCGGTGGTTCCACCGGAGGCGGTGGTGGTGCCGCGGATGGCTTCGGCTTCAGCAGCAAGGGTGGAGGAGGCGAAGCCAACTTCCTCGGCACCGCCTCACGCGGCAACCGCTTCTGCATCATCGCCGATAACTCCGGCAGCATGGCCGGGGCACCACTCGAGTATGTGAAGGCCGAGATTCTCAAGACCGTCGGCAACGCCCGTGGATCGGCCAAGTTCCACGTCGTCTTCTTCAGCGACCAGGCCCGTGATCAGCCGAGCGCCAAGTGGGTTTCAGGCAAGACCGAAACCGCGGACCTCGCCGCCTGGGTCAGCCGAATCGGCCCCGAAGGTGGCACCTCGCCCATCGTTGGCTTCAATGTGGCTCTCAAACTTGATCCCGCGCCTGATGTGATTTATCTGATGACGGACGGTGGCTTCGACCCCAATGAGGTTCAGGCGATTGCGGCACAGAATGCGAAGTTGAAGAAGCCTGCGGTGATCCACACAATCGCCTTCCTGAACCGCTCCGGTGAACAGCAGTTGAAGAAGATCGCACTTGATGGCAACGGCACTTACCGATTTGTCGCGGGGTTCAATCGCCCATGAGTGCAAATCGCTGGCTTCCCTTATCGTTCATCCTCCTGCTGCTTGCTTCCACGGCCAGCGGGCAGGACCGCATCGTGCTGCGCGATACGAAGGTCGTGAATGGCACCGTGACTGCGCTGAGCCCAGACGGGATCGCCATGAATATCGGCGGCAACCCCACCATGCTCGGTTGGGACGAGGTCGAGGCGGGCAAGGTCGGCAAACAGGACGAATTCGACAAACTTCTCAAGAAGATAGGCGACCCACTCTTCCGTACTCGACAGCGCCTCAAGACCGGTGATTACCGCGAGTTGCTTGAACCCACGGACAAACTCTTTCCGACCTTCGCCGAACGCAATTCGCCTGTCGCGGACACCATCTGCCTGGCCACGGCCTTTGCTCGCCTCGCAAACAACCAGCGTGAAGCCGCGGTGGAACCGTTCCTCTGCGTGCTCGCCAATCGTTCGCGACCCGAGTTTAAGCCCGATTCTCGCTTTGCCGCACTCAACAGTCGCAATCTCACTCCCGATGCCAGGTCCGGTGTCTGGCTGGAGCTGCCACCGGTGTGGTTCGATTCCGCGGCGGCCAAGGCGGCGTTGCCGCGTGTGGAAGCGCGATTAAAAAGCTGGCCGGGTGGTAAGCCAACATTCGCCGCCAACCTTTATGCTTTCACTCTTGCCCTCGCAGCGGGCGACGCGGATGCCGCGAGGCGCTTCGAGTCGTCCCTGCGTGAATCGCCCGTGGCCGCGGACTGGGTTCTCGTGGTGGATGCGCAGCGTGAAATCGAGGAGAAGCGCATCGGTGAAGCCTGTGGCCGGCTCGAAGCGAAACTCGACTCCTTGCCGGAACCAGTCCGGATCATTGGCACGTACTGGGTGGGCATGGCGAATCTGGCTTCTGCCGATGCGGAGGTGAGGAAGCGTGGCGTCGTCTGGATGCTGCACCTTCCGGCCAAATATGCCACAACCTGTCCGGACCTCGCCGCGGCCGGGCTCTATTTTGCTTCAAAAGCACTCGATGAGTTGAAGGATGCCCGCGGCGCGGTTACGCTACGGGGCGAACTTTTAATTGGCTTCCGCCAGACGTATCATGCTGCGAAGTTAACAGCCGAAACCGCACCCCCGAAAACGGACAGGGATCGCCCATGATGTTTCGCCGTGCCGCCATCGCCTTTCCCATGGCAGTGCTCGTGCTCCTTCTCGCCTCGGGCACAGTTCAGGCCCAGGATGCCAAGCCCGGCACACCTGCCCCGGCAGACACCTTCGACAAGCTCGGCGGGCCCGTCGGTGCCATCATCATTCTGCTCTCCACGGTCGCAATCGCCTTCGTCATTGAGCACCTGCTCACGATTCGCCGCTCGCGTCTGATCCCCGAGTACGAACTCGAAGACCTGGACAAGCTCATCCGCGCACGCCGCATAGATGAAGCAATCAAGTACTGCGAAACGCAGCCGCGTTCCTCGCTTCTCACCACCGTGGTGCACGCAGGATTAGCCCGCTTCAGGAGTTCCGAGTACGGCTTCGCAGAGTACCGTGCGGCCGTTGAGGAAGCCGGCGAGGAGCAGACCAATCGTCTTTACCGCAAGACGGAAGTGCTCAGCATCATCGGTGCGATCACCCCCATGCTCGGGTTGCTCGGCACGGTGCAGGGGATGATAGAGGCCTTTAACACGATCGCTTCCACGAGTGGAGCCGCCAAGCCCGGCGACCTGGCCGGGGCCATCTCGATTGCACTGGTCACCACCTTCGAGGGGCTGGTCGTGGCGATTCCGACTCTCACGGCACTGAGCTTCTTCCGCACCCGGATCGATTCGCTCGTCGCCGAGGCCGGAAGCAAAATTGAACAACTGCTCACACCGCTGAGCCGACCGAAATAGTTCTCGCCCTGATGAGTTGCGCGGTGCCCACGAGAGCGCGGGTGATAAAGATTGAACAGTGCTCTCACGAGCACCGTTCGCCATGATGGTCGAGGAGAATCCGTTGCGTTTGAGCAAGCGTCGGCGTGGTCATGGTGTGGGGTTCGACCTGACTCCCATGATCGATGTCGTGTTTCAGCTGATCATCTTCTTCATGACAGTCGCGCAGGCGTCGGTCGCGGAGAATGAGGTGATGGAGTTGCCGGAACTCGCAGGCACGCAGGATGCCGCCGAGCGCGACCTGGTGGTGAATGTTGTAGTCGATACGCGAACAAAGGCCGAAACGATCGTGGTCTCGGGGAAGGAAGTCGATGCGGATGCTGTTGCAGCGCGGGCACGAGAACTCATCATCACCAAGGGAAGTGCGGACGCGGTGACGATTGGGCTTCGCGTCGATAAGCATGCCAAGAGCGGCACGGTGAACGAACTGGTCACGGTCTTGAAAGCGGTCGGCATCCCGCGTGGTCGAATCGTTGTGGAGCCTTCGCAAGGGCTGCTCGGTCAGTAAGAGGAGGTTGGCGAACGATGTCGCTGTTTCAGCGTCTGTTCGGAACAAAGAAGCCCGCGCGGGCTGTTGAAACAGTGGTCGCGGAGCCGTTGCCGCTCGCCGAGGACCTCGTCGAGGAAGGAGCCACGCCCGAAACGGCCATCGCGGTGGCGAGCATTGCCGCGGAATATCAGTGGGTGAAGGCAAACTGTCCGGGCTTCCGCCCCGCCGGGCAGTCGCTGGTGCAGGACGGTGGCAAGGCCTATGATCGACTGACGCTTCGCCATGCCGATGGCCGCGAACGCAAGGTGTACTTCGATATCTCCTCGTTCTTCGGCCGGTGATGCACCATGAAGCTCAGCAGCCGTAAGACCGCACGTGGTGGTGTCGAACTGAACCTGACCAGCATGATCGACGTTGTTTTCCTGCTGCTCATTTTTTTCATCGTGAATGCGGGCTTCTCGCGAAACGAGCGCGATCTCGATTCCACGCTGCAAACACAATCGACCGGGGCGCGTTCGAATCTCATTCCGATCGTGATTGAGATTGTGCCAGTGGGCGATTCCTATCAGTTCAAGGTCGGCAGCCAGACCGCAACGAGCGGTGGCGAGTTGACGGAAGTGCTCCGCAAAATCCCCTTGAAGGGCAACGGAGCGTTCGTGAGGGTGAAAGACGATGCACCATTTCTCATGGCGGCCACGGCGGTGCAGTCCGCTCACGACGCCGGCTTTCTGCAAGTCAACTATGTCGTCGATAAGAAGTGATATGCGAATTCGCTTGATTCTTGGCACGATCTCGCTCGCACTGGCACCGCTTGCTCTGGCCCAGCCAAAGGCCGCCGAACCGGTGGACCCGGTTCAGAAATACCTGAACAAGCTCGGGTTGAGCGAATACGAACTGCTCCACCTCGAATCCGAACTCGTGCGTGTTCCGGAGGCCAAGAGGGAACCGATCGCCAAGACGCTCGCCAACCTCTACGCCGATGTGCTACTCGATACCGACTCTCCGGAAGCGGCCGAGGCCTTGCAGAAGAAAGCTCAGACGCTGCTCACCAAGTACCCTTCCGTGCGGACACCGCAGCTCGAAGTGATTCTGCTGCAGAGCGATTTTCATCGCGCCGAGGCACTCCTTGGCAAGTGGCTCTTCGATCCGGACGACGCCGCCTCGAAGGCGGAGGCAGTGAAGATCCTGGCGAGGATCGCTCCGAGTTTGCAAGGCAATGCGAACAAACTCGAGGGCTCGTTGATCAAGGCGCAGGGCGAAGTTGATCGCATGAAAGACGGGCCCGAGAAGAAGATCGCCCAGAGCGCAGTGGACAAGCTGGGGCAGCAGTTCGGTCGGGCCGGTTTCTTCGGTGGCTGGTCCTACTACTACCTCGGCGTGCTCAACAGCGAGCCCCGCAACTCGGCCAACTTCCGCAAGGCCCGCGAGGAATTCCTTCGGCTCATGCCGTTCGAAACGCCCGAAAACGATACCGACCCGGACGAGATTGGCCTCGGCTCCAGCGTCCGCGCCCGGGCCGTGCTCGGCTTCGCCCTTGGCAGTGCGGCCACGGACGATCTCGATACTGCCAAGCTCTGGTTCGATCTGCTTCGCAAGCCCGCCGTGGCGGAGTCCGTGCGGTCGATGGTCGATTTCTGGCAAGTCTTCGCGCTGGTGCAGGCGGGCCAATCCGAGGAAGCTGTTGCCTTCGCCCGCAGTCGTGTGAATGATTTTGATGACACCGCCACCACGGGCAAGCGCAACTTCTGCATCCTACTTGTGCAGCTTGGCGGCCGGGATGCTGGAGGCCCACGGGCACCCCTCGCCGAACTCGGCGTGCGCGGACTCGTGCTCACCAAGCAGACGGAACTCGCAAAAAAAACAGCCGAGAAGTACAAGGTCATGCTGGGGGGCGACACCCCCGCAGGCCGCATTCTCGATGCGTTACTGCTGCTCGATGCCGCCGACAAATCGCAAAAGAAGCCCGACTTTCAGACCGCTGCGGAGGCGTTTGCGAAGGTGGTTGCAGACGCCGAGAAATCCAAAGATACCGGCCTCCTGAACCGCTCGCGCTACCAGCTCGGCTACAGCCTGGCCCGTGCCGAGGATTGGGCTGCCGCGATGAAAGAACTGGAACAGGCTGCTCCCGCTTTGAAGTCGGCGAAGTCCGAAACCGCAGCCGACGCCGCCTGGCTGCTCATCGTGGTCTATGAGAAGTTGCACGCGAAAGATCCACAGGTGCGGGTGAAACTGATCGACGCCCTTCGCACATTCCCCATTGCCTTCCCGGCTCATCCGAAAGCCCGTGCGGCTGGCACTCTCCTCGTCGCGGTTGAGGGTGTTAATCTCGACCTGAGCAAGTTGAACCCGGCCGATCCCGATTATCCGGAGAAGTTGCTACTTGTTACCAAGAAGCTTTACGGCCAGTGGCGGACGGTAAAGGACGATGGCACGAAGGCACCCGGCGCGGCCAGTGAGGTCGCGGCGGCTGCCGATCTCTTCCTGGCGCTTCCAGACGACAAGGCCATGCTCGCGAGCCGGCTGGATGCTGCATTCATGGCGGCCGATGCGATGCTCACGGGGCAGAAGCCCGACCCGGCCCGTGCACTCGGCTTCATCAAGAAGGCCGAGCCGCTGGTTGCGGGGTTGCCGCTTGATGCCCGAGCCGCAGGAGACTTCCGGATCCTTCAAGTGCAGTATGCCCAACAAACGGGCGACCTGGACATGGCTCGTGCCGCCGCGGCCTGGCTAGGTGAGAACCGAGCGGGCACTCCACTACACGAGGCCGGGCTTGTTAGCGTGGCCAAGGTGACGGATGCACGACTGGCCGCTGCGAAACCAGCCGAGCGGGCGGCCCGTGCGGAGGAGACGCTCGCCGCGTACCAGGCACTGGCGGACCAGACCGGCCCGACCGCCGAGAAGGTGAAGGCAAGCCGCAACGCCCAGGTGGCCAATTCACGCCTGGTGGCGCTCTGCGTGGAACGTGGTAAACTGGATCTCGCCAAGAAGGTGCTCGAAGAGCGTTTGCTACCGGCTTATCCGAAGGAGGGGAAGTACCTGCGGCTTGCAGGCCTCGTGTACTTCCAGTTACAGGAAAACGAGAAGGGTCTGGAATGCTGGCGGCTCCTCACCGTGGGACTCCCAGCGGGTTCGGCCGGCTGGCATGAAGCCAAATACCACCACATGGCGACACTGAACCGTGTGAACAAGGGCGACGCCCGCATCGCCTTCACGCAGTTCAAAAGCCTGTACCCGGATTATGGTCCGCCCGAGTTTCGCGAACGCTACAAGCAACTGGAACAGGAAGTCGCGAAGTAAGTTCACCTGCACGCCCGGAAGTCCGTCATGCCTGCACCCGCTGAGAAAGTGGCCGCATTCCTCGCCGAGGCCCGGCAAGCGATTGCGGTGTTCGGCGGCCTTAACGCTGCCGCTCTCACCCGACTGCGGGCCGCGGCACAGATACAAGGTCTCTCCGCTCGCGAAATGTCGGACGCGCTGCGCTCACTTTGCGGAACCAACGCACCTTCAACGGCACCTTCCGCACCAACACCAGTTGGAACAACCACTCCGCTTGCTGCTCCTGTCGGCATCCTTGTTCGCGATCCGGCCCGCAAGACTGCCCGCCTCAAGGCGGCCAGTGGCAAGCCGGACGACTTCCCGCGATATGTGGCATTGGAGTTAAAGAAAGCCCGCGTGCTCTGGCCTCCGATCTACGAGCGACTCATCGCCGATGGCGAACGCTTCGGACTCGAAGACATCGAGGCCATGGACTTCATCGAGCAAGTCGGCGAACGGCTCGCGATCCCGTTCGTTTCTGCTTCCGATGCCGAGAGCCGCATCCTGGGCCGTGCCAAGGAAATGTACGACCGGGGCGAACTTACCCCCGATGCCAACGAGCGGTTGCGTGGTATGGCGGCGTCGGTTGGCATGCCGGGCCCACGCTATGATGCGCTCGTGTTCCAGATCGCACGCGAACCGGAGCCTCGGCGTGAACCCTGGCTCATCGCAGGTATGCCCGGTGGTGCCGTCGTTGGGGTCGGTCTCTTCATCGCCTTCGCCGCTGCTGCCACTGTGGCCATCACCATCCTGGGCGAACCGACCGAACGCACGGTAATCGAATCACCGCCGGAGCCACCGAAACCGAAAGGTTCGCCTACACCTTCAAGAAATGCCGTGACACAGTGGGGAACACCGGAACTGAACGAACGGCTGGAGAAGGCCGGCGCGGATGCCTTGCCGGGCCTCGGTGAGACCTGGACGCAGCACCTCGGTTCCGAGAATGCAGGTGTTCGTGCGGATGCTTACGACGTGCTGCTCGGCTCAATCGCCGAGACCTCGCCGCCCGGTCTCGATGCCCTGGCATTGTGCTATGCGCTGGAACCAAACGATGAAAACGCAGAGCGCATCCTCGCGGTGGTTCGCCGAGATCTGCCGCCACCTGGCCTTGTGAAGCCCACAGCACAGAACATTGATCGCTGGTTCACCGCCTGCGGACTGGCAGCCCGAATGCTGGTCGCTCCATCGCTTTCACCGGAACGCAGCACTCTTGTGGCGAAGCAACTGGAGTTCTCGCTTCAGGTGAAACCGGACCCGACTGCCACTCCCGCCGAGTTCGTCACGCGTATCGAGACACTCGCGGCCGCGAGAATTTATACGCTCGTGGCCGATCTCGCCCGCACTTCGCCAGCTGAAGGAGCATACCTGGCAGGCGTCTGCCGGCCACGCTTTGAACGCTTCTTCCAGCCGGACGTGCTTGCCCCGCTGGAGACGGACATCGCGGCCGCGGTGGCAGGCTTTGAAGGCCCCGTGCCCGACACAGATTTGCCCCGACTTCGCACGCTATTCGTGAGGGTCGTCGATTCGAACACGGCCGCACGTGTGCGGCTTGCGGGAGTTTATCAGGGGTTAAAGCCCGGGCCAGTTCGCGATTTGCTAGAAGAAGCGTTGCTCGCCAAGACGGGAGCCAAGAAGGGAGCCACGCCAGGCGAAACGGCCGCCAACATCCGGGCCCGCGCAGATGTGGTTGCAGTGGCGAATACACCGCCGACCGTCGATCGTGGCCAGGAACTGCTCGCACTTGCCAGACCAGCACTGGCGGCCCCGGGTTCCACAGCCCCACTGCCAGCGCTTCAAGAAACGCTGACGCTGACGCACTATTCCACACTCGCCTGTGCTCTCGTGGGTAGTGACCCGCCTAACGAACCACGCTTTCTCGAACTGCTTGCCAAGCCACCGACGCTGCCCGGTATCGCCATGCCGGGCGCGGCACCCGTGGAAGGCACACTCTCGGCTGTCGATGAGGCGAAGTTCGCACGCATGCTGGGCAACAATGATGTCAAGGAGCGCATCGAGGCCTTCAACAAACTCACATCCGAAACCGATCCGGATAAGCTCAATTCCGAGACCGCGGCTGCCCTGGCGAAATACCTCACGCGTGTGCTCGAGCCAGCCGAGATCACCGCCATGAATGCGGGGCTGCCCAAGGTGGCACGCTCACCTGCACTCGTGTTAGAGTTCGCCGACCTGCTCTCGAACGCCAGCAACGATGCGAAGCCGGGTGTGCAGGCTGCACTCGGCCACCTGATCGGTCGGCCGACACCGTTGCCCGATAACCGCTGGAAGGACGTGGCTCGCCGGGCACTCCTGCGACGAATCGCCGATGGTGGACTGGATGACGCCCTGAATGCCGGTGCGGAGCAGTACCGCTTGCTGCTCATCGAGCAGGGTATTCTGCTCGGTCTCGACCCCGCGGATTTCGCACTCCGCGCCGAGCCTTCCACAATCTTCGATGTGCTCATTCGCCACCTGGCCAGCAAACTCGAACGGGACAAACTTAATGATGCCGACCGCCGCTTTCTCGATCAGTTACCGCACCTCGTGGAAGCAGTTGATTTCCAGATGCTCAACGATCTTCAGAAATGTGTGGTGATGCAGCGAGCCTGGTTGCGAGTGGTCTGCCTGTACGTGGTGCAGCGAAAACCCGATGCCGCGGAACGTGTCACACAATCGCTCGCAGCACTGGCCGCGGCAGATGTGAAGAGTGCCGATGCACTCGTCCGCCTGCGTTCCGGCGAAGCGGCCCTGTTACAAACGTGGCTCCTCCTGCTCGAAACACTCTGAGCCGAGATCATCACTGTGATGCGTTTTCTACTCACTTTCGCGCTGCTCTGTTTCGTCGCATCCCCGGCGTGGGCAGTCGTTCTTATCACCGAAGTGGGGACTCGCATCACCGGTTACCTTGTGCGCGATGATGGCACTGCTGTCACCATTCGCCGCAAGCTCCCGGATGGCACCGAGCGCGAAGACACTTATCTGAAGTCGAAGGTGACAGTTGTTCAAACGGTGAAGGCGGAGCGATTGCAGGAACTGAAGCCGGAGGCACCACGAGCCTATCGTGACTATGCCGAGGAATTAGCCGCAAAGAAGGATGACCCGGAAGCGCGCGACATGGCCATCCGGCTCTTTCTCATCGCAGCGTCGCTCGATCCGGATGGGTTGGGTCGAAGTTGTATGCTCGCTGCCGCACCGCTTGGCCGCGATCACCAGGAGGAACGGCGCTTCAAGGCACTTGCCTATCTGCTCGATCCGAAGCACGACAAGGAAAGCCTGAAGGATGGTTCACGCACGGCACCGCCCGATCCGACCCTGAGCCCGGAATGGAAGACGTTCATCGCGGCCTTGAAGGCGTACCGCAAGGGAAACTATGCGGAGGCGGTGAAACTGGCGAACGAACCGGGTGTGCCTCGCTGCTTTGCGGATGCGGCTGGGTTTCTCACGCACAAGGAGTTCGTTGCAAAGTGCAGCGCACCCGAGAACCCCAAGGGTTCACCCGATGCCGCGTCCGAACTGGTTCGCAAGATTGTGCGGCTGGAACTGCGATATGAAGAATCATCCGCACCTCTGAAGATGGACCCCAAGGCCGGCAACATCGGCGGCCCGTGGCAAGCCGCCACAGGTGCGGGTGGTCGCGTGGCTCCGCCGCCGCTGGCTCTGGAAGCACTCACCGAGTTCGACCCGCGTGAGAGCGTGTTTCGGGCGGGAAAATGGCAACGACCGGATGCCGAGAAGAAGCCGTGATCCTCTCGCACTCGTGGTACCATTCGTCATGGTGAAGCTTCTCACACGCCGCGAGGCAATCGCGGCAGGCCTGACATTTGCCGCATCCGGTCCCGTATCAGCCGCGGCAGATAAGCCTCGCATCCTCGACACGCACACGCATTTCTACGATCCCACACGCAAGCAAGGTGTGCCGTGGCCTGGGAAGTACGATTCCGTGCTGTACCGCACCGTGTTGCCAGCCGAGTACCGGAAACTGGCCGAACCGCACGGCATAGTGGGCACGGTGGTTGTCGAGGCCAGCCCCTGGGTTGAGGACAACCAGTGGCTTCTCGATCTGGCGAGAGACGAGCCATTTATTGTGGGTGTCGTCGGCCGGTTACTTCCCGGTGATGCGGAATTCGCGAAGCACCTGGCCCAATTTTCTCGCCAGTCACTGTTCCGCGGTATCCGCTGGAATGCCGTCGAGGCACGAACCGCACTGGAAGACGCCAAGACGCTCGATCGACTCAAGGCGCTCAGTGACAGTGGGCTGTCACTCGACCTTAACGGCGGAGCCGAGACCTTTCTTCTCGCTGCCAAACTCGCCGAGAAGTTGCCGGCACTGCGCATCGTGGTGGACCATGTCGGAAACCCCCTGATCGACGGCAAGGAGCCTGCACCAGCCTGGCGTGAGGCCGTCGCCACCGGTGGGAAGGCTGGCAAGAACGTGTGGTGCAAGCTCTCCGGACTGGTGGACGGCACGCATCTGCGCGAGCGGAAAGCCCCGACGGAACTCGCGTTCTACCAGCCCGTACTCGACGCCGTCTGGAAAGCATTCGGTGCCGACCGCCTCGTCTTCGGTAGCAACTGGCCTGTGAGTGAACACTACGCCGACTTCAAAACCGTGCTGCACCTCGCCACCAACTTCGTGCAAGAGGCCGACGCCACGGCATTCGCAAAGGTCTTCCGTGAGAACGCCACAACAGCATACCAACTCAAAGTCAGGTAGCACGCTTACTTCTTCTTCTTCTTGGGTGGCGGTGTCGCGACGGGTGTGTTGCTGATTGTCAGCCACAGGTCGGCCGTGGTCGTCTCGAATTCTGTGAGTGTGGCAAGTGCCGTGCGTGTGAGGCGTGGTTCCTCTTTCACACGGCCGACAATGCGGAACGGCCCAGATGTGCCCGCCTTTTCGCCGCTAAGCGTCAGTGTCACCAGGTTCGGATCCGCCTTGCCAGTGTTGGGTTTCACCTGCCAGTTCACTCCTTCGGGTGCGCCCTCCACGGCGATATCGACCGTCCGCGAGAAGCCGTTGTGGCGGACAATCTTCACGGGGAGTTCGAGAGGTTTGCCAGGCGCGATGACCAGGCGATCGCTGGCCACGGTCAGATCGAAGTCCGGAAGCGAAGGCACCACGCGGAGCAAGAAGGCATGGCGCGGCCCACCCGCGGAAATCAGATCACGGACCTCCGCGAAGTAGTCGCCATCTACAGGTGGATTGAACGACAGTGCACTGTCACTGGTTGGCTTCGCTGGCTCGGCTCGGCCGAGTTGCTTCTGACTGGCATCGAGCACACGAATCACCGGATGCACGGCCAGTCCCAGTTCTTGACTCTTCACCTGGAGCGAGAGGGATTGGCCTTTCCGGGCCTTGAAGGGAACGCTTGCCTTTGTGCCAGGTGCATCGAGACGGCTCGTGACGGAGAAGGGCGGAACCAGCGGTTTCTCCTGTTCTGGCTTCTGCGTGAAGTCGAAACAGGCGTGCGGCTCAATCTTGAGCCTCAGCGAATTCGCGAGCGTCGGGTGAAATAGCGTGGTCCCTTCTGCAGTCGATGCGGGGACCGCCAGAGTGTGAGCCGCAACGGGGATGTTCCAGCCATGGATGGCGACGGTGCTGGCGTGGTCACTCTCGATGGCCAGCGGCAGTGGGAAGTCGGCAAAGCCGGCACTGGTGAGCGTGAGGCGATAAATGTAGTCGTCGCCACCGGCGAAGCGGATGCTCGAGTTGGGTGTGGAAGGGAAGGCAAAGACGCGGACGATGAACGTGCCATCCGCGGGTGCGGTGAAGGCGATGAGCGGATCGAGGCCGTGGAAATCGTGGTTCACCTCGAGCACGAAGCCATCGGCGGAAACGATCTGCAGGATTGCATCCATTGGCGAGCGCAATACCTCGAACGCATCCAGCGAGGCGACGAGTGTCTGCCCTTTTTTCAATGCAACGGCATAGCAATCGACATCCCCAGCCTTGCCGAGTCGGCCATTCACGAGCGTGTTGCCCGTGAGGAATTGTGCGGTCGCGGGTTCGTCGTTCGATTCCTTCTCCACGGTTTCTGGAAGCTGCCCCACGAGAAAGGGCCGCAATCCACTGGCCCCTTGCTCGTTGAATGCACGGAGCCAGTAAACACCCGGCTTCGCGTCCGCGGCGACCGTCACCTTCAGCATTCCCTTCGCCTTTGCGGGTTCGACGCTCACACCTTTTCCGTTGACCCATACTTTCACCGGCCAGGAATCGAACGATCCGGCGGCAGCGATCTCGGTGGTCGTGCCGCGCTGCCCGCCTGCGGGGAAAAGTGATGTGATGTTTGGCGGAGCAGCGGTGGCGGCCGCGCCCGTCGCGAACAACAGCAGCACAAGTTGAGTCAAATAAGAGAAGTTCATTGCCTGTCGCCTCCACCCTTCGAATCAGCGATCTCCACCTCGGGTCTTCACATTATCCGGACAGCTCCAGTTACTCGCTCATTTTCTCACCCTCCGAAATGAGAAGTGCGACGGGAAGATAATGAACAGGCTGCGTGGTTCTTTGCCTCCTGTGACCCCTTCCAGGAATCATGCACGCTTTTCGGAATCATGCAAGCACTGTTCAAACAGTGACTTGCGTTCATTGTGTCTATTATGGCACAAAGGCTGCAGCCTGAATATCCACCTGGAAAGGCGATCATCATCCTGGAGTGGACAAGATGGAGTGGAAGCTCTCAATTTTGCGAGGCGCGGCGACGGGTTCTGAGGTTCCGCTGCGCCGCTTGCCCTTTACAATCGGCCGGACGCGGGACTGTGATATCGTGGAGCCCGATGGACACGTGAGCCGCCGTCATTGCCAGTTGGCGGTGAATGAAGGTGCGCTTTTTGTCCTCGATTGCGGCAGTCGCAATGGCGTCTTCGTGAATGGCGAACGTGTCGAAGGCTCGCGGCAAGTGCAGGCCGGCGACTGCATTCGTGTCGGCTCCGCGGTCTATTGCGTAGGCTGCACGGAGCGCAAACCGACCGATGTGGAAGAAACCCAAATCGAACCGGAAGGTGTGGCGAAATCCCTATCCTTCACCTGTACGGCCTGACCGATTCTGACGGCAACACCTCGCTTAATTTGGAACGGAAGCATGATGAAACCGGAGCTAGGCCGAACCCGGGCCGTGATCGAAAACGTTCAGCCTGCCATAGACTGCGGCCGTTATGCGGTCAAGCGTGTGGTGGGTGAACCCGTTGTGGTTGAGGCGGATATCTTCGCCGATGGCCACGACGTTGTTGATTGCGTGCTGCAATATCGGCAGGAAGGTGAAAGCACCTGGGCAGAAGCGCCGCTGGTGCCGTTGGTCAACGACCGCTGGCGTGGCGAGATCAGTTTCTCACGCATCGGCCGGGCCGAGTTCACGGTGATTGCCTGGGTGGATCGCTTTCTCTCATGGGCACGCGACCTGAAAAAGCGCTCTCCAGCCGATCCGGATATTGGCGTGAACTTGCGTGTGGGCTCGGAACTCATCGCCGCCGCGGCCAAGCGTGCGAAGGGCGATGCGGCCACCTGGCTTGAAGCGCAAGCGGCCTTTCTCATCAGTGCTGCGCCCGCCGAGGATCGGTTGCAGGTGGCACTTGATCGTGAACTCATCGAGCGAATGCGGCCGCTCTCTGATCGCCGTTTCGCGACGCAGTGTGCACAACCGCTGCCTGTGGTGGTCGATCGCGTGAAGGCTCGCTTCAGCACGTGGTACGAACTCTTCCCGCGTTCGTTCGCAGCGGAAGCGGGGGAGCACGGCAACTTCCGTGATGTCGAAGCGCAGTTGCCACGAATCGCGAGCATGGGTTTCGACGTCCTCTATTTGCCGCCGATCCATCCGATCGGCCAGGCATTTCGTAAGGGGAAGAACAACACACCGACCGCGGAAGCAGGCGACGTGGGCAGCCCGTGGGGCATCGGTGCGAAGGAAGGCGGCCACACAGCCATTCACCCGCAGCTGGGCACGCTCGCCGATTTCCGCAAGCTGATCGCCAGTGCCCGCGAACGCGGTATCGATCTTGCGATGGATATCGCGTATCAGTGTTCGCCTGACCACCCCTGGGTGAAGGAACATCCCGAGTGGTTCCGTCGGCGGCCTGATGGCACGATTCAATACGCGGAGAATCCGCCCAAGAAGTACCAGGATATTTACCCCATCGACTTCGAGAGTGAGGACGAACAGGGCCTGTGGAAGGCGCTCGCCGATGTGGTCTTCTTCTGGATTGGGCAGGGCGTCACCATTTTCCGTGTCGATAACCCGCACACCAAGGCGTTCCCATTCTGGGAATGGATGATCGGCGAGGTGAAGGCGAAGCATCCCGAAACGATCTTCCTGGCGGAAGCGTTCACGCGGCCCAAGGTGATGCAACGACTGGCAAAGGTGGGCTTCACACAGTCGTACACGTACTTTTCGTGGCGTAACACAAAGCAAGAGTTAACGGAATACTTCACGGAATTAACGCAGACGGCGGTCCGCGATTTCTTCCGCCCGAACCTCTGGCCGAACACGCCTGATATCTTGCCCGAGTTCCTCCAGTGGAGCGGCCGGCCTGGCTTCATGTCGCGACTCGTGCTCGCGGCCACGCTGGGTGCGAGTTACGGCATCTATGGCCCCACCTTCGAACTCTGTGTCGGCCAGCCCATCGCGCCGGGCAAGGAAGAGTACCTCGATTCCGAGAAGTACCAGATCACACGCTGGACACTGGGCGGACCCAACGATCTCAGTGAGTTCATTGCCCGGGTGAACCGCATCCGCCACGAAAACGCAGCACTGCACAGCGATCGCAGCCTGGTCTTCCACCCCACGGACAACTCCGAGATCATTTGCTATAGCAAGGAAGACAAGTCGACCGGCAACCGCATCGTTACCGTGGTGAACCTCGATCCGAACCACAAGCAATCCGGCTGGATCGATCTCAATCTCGCGGCCCTGGGGATCGAAGCGGGTCGGCCGTACCAGATGCAGGATTTGCTCGCGGGCGGGCACTTCCTCTGGCACGGCGGGCGAAACTTCGTGCTCATTGATCCGCAGTTGGTGCCGGCTCACATTTTCCGCGTTCGCCAGCACGTCCGCACTGAACAAGATTTCGATTATTTCATGTGACATCATTCACGGAGGAGAGACTCGTGTCTGAAGGTAATCAAGCCACTCAAGACCATCCGCTTTGGTACAAGGATGCGATCATTTATGAAGCGCCCGTGAAATCGTTCTGCGATTCCATCGCGGATGGCAACGGCGACTTCCGCGGCCTGACCAGCAAGTTGGATTACTTCGTCGATCTCGGCATCACCGCCGTGTGGCTGCTGCCGTTCTATCCATCGCCGCTGAAGGACGATGGCTACGACATCGCGGACTACACGACTGTTCACCCGCAGTACGGCACGCTGGACGACTTCAAGGAGTTGCTCCAGGAAGCGCACAAGCGTGGCCTCCGCATCATCACGGAACTGGTTATCAACCACACCTCGGATCAGCATCCGTGGTTCCAGCGTGCCCGCCGTGCTCCGAAGGGAAGCCCCGAGCGTGACTTTTACGTCTGGAGCGATACGCCCGAGAAGTTCAAGGATGCCCGCATCATCTTCAAGGACTTCGAGACCTCGAACTGGGCCTACGATCCCATCGCGAAGGAGTATTACTGGCATCGGTTTTATTCGCACCAGCCGGATCTGAACTACGACAATCCCGCCGTTTGGGATGCGATTCTGCCGCTTGTCGACTACTGGTTCGAGATGGGCGTTGACGGCATGCGACTCGACGCCATTCCGTACCTGTACGAACGTGAGGGCACGAGTTGCGAGAATCTGCCCGAGACGCACACCTTCCTGAAAGCCCTGCGCAAGCATGTGGATCAGAAGTTCCCGGGCAAGATGTTCCTGGCCGAGGCGAACCAGTGGCCCGAAGATGCTGTGGCCTATTTCGGCAATGGCGATGAATGCCACACGGCATTCCACTTCCCGCTGATGCCACGCATGTTCATGGCGATCCGGACCGAAGAACGCTTCCCGATCATCGACATTCTCGAACAGACACCGGCCATTCCCGAGTTGTGCCAGTGGTGCCTCTTCCTGCGGAACCATGATGAATTGACGCTGGAGATGGTGACGGACGAGGAACGTGATTACATGTATCGCGCGTATGCCGCGGACACGCAGGCACGCATCAACCTCGGCATTCGCCGTCGGCTCGCCCCATTGCTTGGCAACAATCGCCGCCGCATCGAACTCATGAACGGCTTGCTTTTCTCGCTGCCCGGCACGCCCGTGCTGTACTACGGCGACGAGATCGGCATGGGAGATAATATCTATCTCGGCGATCGCAACGGCGTGCGAACGCCAATGCAGTGGAACGGCGACCGCAATGCCGGCTTCTCAAAGGCGAACCCGCAGAAGCTTTACCTGCCCGTGATCATCGACCCGGAATACCACTACGAAGCGGTAAACGTCGAGGCCCAACAGAACAACCCCAACTCGCTGCTCTGGTGGATGAAGCGCGTCATCGACCTCCGCAAGCGATACAGGGCTTTCGGTCGAGGAACCATCGAGTTTATCTTCCCCGAAAACCCCAAGATCCTGGCATTCATCCGCCGCTTCGAGGATGAAACGATTCTCGTGATCGCCAATCTGTCGCGATTCACACAGCATGCCGAGTTGAACCTCGATTCGTTTCAGGGTTTGGTGCCACTGGAGTTGTTCGGCCGCGTCGAGTTCCCCGTGATCGCCAAGGAAACGCCTTACCAGGTGATGCTGGGCCCGCACGCTTTTAACTGGTTCTCATTGCAGCCGCAGCGGCCCGCGGTGCTCGGGTTGACCACGATGCCGACCGAGTTCCCCGAGGTTGCCGTCCGGGGTGCCTGGGAAAAGCTCCTGCGCGCACCCGCCAAGGAATCGCTCGAAGCGCTGATGCCCACGTTCCTGACGCAGCGGCGCTGGTTCGGTGGCAAGAATCGCAAGATCCGCGAAGTCGATATTCAGGAAGTCGTGCCGATCCCCGTTGAGGACGACACGGTCTACCTGGTGTCGCTCCATGTGCAGTATCTGGAATCCGATCCCGAAATTTACATCGTTCCGTTTGCCGCGGCGAAGGGCGATGAGGCCGAGCGGGTGCTGAATGAGTTGCCTCATGCCGTGGTCGTGCGGCTGAAGGGCGAGAACCCCGCCGTACTGTACGACGCGATGTGGGATCCCGGATTCTGCTCGACGCTGCTCAGTGCCATGGCCCGAGGGGAATCGTTTAACGGTACTGAGGGCAAGGTGCACGCAGTCGCTCTCGCGACCTTTGCCGAGGAGATGGGTGACACCTGCCTGGTGCCCACACTCAGCAAGGCCGAGCAGAGCAACACCTCCATCGTCTTTGGTGATCGTTATGTGATGAAGGTCTTCCGCCGTGTCGAAAACGGCGTGAACCCGGATCTGGAAATCGGCCGGTTCCTTTCAGAACGTCAGCAATTCACGCACAGCCCACAAACCCTGGGTTATATCGATTACCGCCGCCGCAAGGGGGAGCCACTCACGGTGGCTCTTCTCCAGCGGTTCGTGCCCAACCAGGGGACCGGCTGGCAGTACACGCTCGATGCACTGGGGCAATACCTCGAGCAGGTGTTGACCGCCGACGGTGCTGTGCAGACACCCCCGATGCTGCCAGCCTCCATCGCCGATCTGATCCAGATGGATGTGCCGACACTCGCTCGCGAAGCGATCGGGCCATACCTCGAATCAGTGCGCATCCTGGGGCAGCGCACGGCCGAGATGCACATAGCCCTGGCCTCGGACCATAACGATGTGGCCTTCAACCCCGAGCCCTTCTCGCCAACCTATCAGCGCTCGATCTATCAATCGATGCGTAGCGAGGCGAGTCGTGTGTTGCAGACGCTCGGGAAGAAGATGAAGCACTTCCCGGAGGAGCAGAAGAGGCTCGCGCAGCAAGTGCTCGAACGCCAGGCCGATGTGTTGGCTCGCTTCCAGGCCGTGACCACCACCCGCATGACGGGCCAGCGGTTCCGTCTGCACGGTGATTACCACCTTGGGCAGGTGCTCTACACCGGCAAGGACTTCATCATGATCGATTTCGAGGGGGAGCCGCTTCGTTCGGTTACGGACCGCCGGATCAAGCGCTCGGTATTGCGCGATGTCGCCGGGATGATTCGCTCGTTCCATTACGCGGCCTACACGGCACTGCTGGGCCGCAGTGTCGATCACGTGGGCGGGCATGTGCCGACGCGACCGGAAGACACCGAGAAACTGGAAGCCTGGATTCGGTACTGGTACTGGTGGGTTGCGCTGACCTTCGTGCGTTCCTATCGCGAGACCGCAGGGCACGCCGAGTTCCTGCCGGATACCGAAGCCGAGTTCAAGGTGATGATCGAAGCGTTCGTGCTGTCGAAGGCCGTTTACGAACTTGGCTACGAACTGGGCCACCGACCGGACTGGGTGTCCGTGCCGCTCCTCGGCATCCTGGACATTCTCCGCACACCATCAGACGCGCCATCGACCGCGACCGCCACGGCCGTGCAAGACATCGCGAAAGGGACGACATGAGCAGTGTGAAGCAGACAACGCCCGCGATCCGCCACGACCAGAGTTGGCTCTCCGCGGATGATGTGCACCTCTTCAATGAAGGCAGCCACTACCGGCTCTTCGAGAAGCTCGGTGCCCATCCCGCCGAGGTGAAAGGCCGGGCCGCAGTGCGCTTCGCCGTGTGGGCACCGAACGCTCTCCGCATGAGCGTGATTGGTGATTTCAACGGCTGGAACTCTGATAGCCACGTGCTTCAGGCACGTGGCGGTTCCGGCATCTGGGAAGGCTTTATCGAAGGACTCGCTCCCGGCGCTCGCTACAAGTACCACGTGCGCGGGCCGAATGATTATCGCTTCGACAAGACTGACCCGTATGCCTTCGCCTGCCAGGTCTCTCCCGAGACGGCATCGATTGTCACGGAGTTGGACTTTGACTGGCACGACACGGAGTGGATGACCAATCGCAAGGGCCGCAATGGCCTCACGGCTCCCACATGTGTGTACGAAATGCACATCGGTTCCTGGCGTCGCAAGCCCGAGGAAGGCAATCGCTCGCTCTCGTATCGCGAACTCGCCGAGGTGTTGCCCGAGTATCTCGCCAATCACGGCTTCACGCACGTCGAATTTCTTCCCGTGATGGAGCACCCGTTCTACGGTTCCTGGGGCTACCAGGTGACGGGCTTCTTCGCCCCCACCAGCCGCTATGGCACGCCACAGGATTTCATGCACCTGATCGACTCGCTCCACCAGCGCGGAGTCGGCGTGATCCTCGACTGGGTGCCCAGCCACTTCCCGTGCGATGGCTTCGGGCTCAGCTTCTTTGATGGCACACACCTTTACGAACACGCCGACCGCCGTCAGGGCTATCAGCCCGACTGGGGTAGCTACATCTTCAACTATGGCCGCAACGAGGTGGCCAACTTCCTGGTGAACTCGGCTCTGTTCTGGCTGGAGAAGTACCACATTGATGGCATCCGCGTCGATGCGGTGGCCTCCATGCTGTACCTCGATTATTCACGAAAGGAAGGGGAGTGGATTCCCAACCGTCACGGTGGCCGTGAGAATCTTGAAGCGATTGCGTTCCTGCGGCGTTTTAACGAGCAAGTGTACGGCCAGTTCCCGGATGTGCAGACATTCGCCGAGGAATCGACCGCGTGGCCTTCTGTGTCGCGGCCAACCTACCTGGGTGGGCTCGGCTTCGGCTTCAAGTGGGACATGGGCTGGATGCACGACACCTTGAAGTACATGGCCGAGGAGCCAATCCACCGCAAGTTCCACCACAACCAACTCACGTTCCGCTCGGTCTACGCCTTCACGGAGAACTTCATCCTGCCGCTGTCGCACGATGAGGTGGTCCACGGCAAGGGTTCGCTCCTCAACAAGATGCCCGGCGACGAATGGCAGAAGCGTGCGAACCTTCGCTTGTTGCTGGGCTATATGTGGACACAACCGGGGAAGAAACTCCTCTTCATGGGTGCCGAGATCGGCCAGTGGCGCGAGTGGAACCACGATGCCAGCCTGGACTGGCATCTGCTTGACGACCCGAAGCATGCAGGGTTCGCTCGCTGGATCGGCGATCTGAACCATGCCTATCGCTCGGAGCCAGCGCTTCACGCGAATGATTGCGACCCATCTGGCTTCCAGTGGATCGAGGCCAACGACGTCGATCAGAGCACGCTCTGCTTCCTGCGGCGTGGCTTCGAGAATGATCTGCCAATTATCGTGGCTTTCAACTTTACGCCCGTGGTGCGCCGCAATTATCGCATTGGAGTGCCATGCGGAGGCGAGTGGAAGGAACTCTATAACAGCGATGCACCGATATACGGCGGCAGCGGCCAGGGCAATCTTGGCGCACTTGACGCCGTGCCGTTCGGCTCCCATAGCCAGCCGCATTCGTTGACCATCACTCTGCCACCTCTGGCCATGGTGATGTTGAAACCGACTGCTTAAGCCTCCTCAAATAACGATATGAGAAATGTCATGATTCAAACCTGGCAACCCTCCGTTGGGGTGTGGCCGGCCGTGGATGGTGTGAGCTTCCGCGTCTGGGCTCCCGCCGCTGACGTCGTGGAACTCGTGATCGAAGGCGGAGCAGAACCGAGGCCGCCGATCGCGATGCAGAAAGTGCACGGTGGCGTGTTCGCCGTCAAGGTCATCGATGCCCGACCCGGCACACGCTATCGCTATCGCATCGATGGCAAGGGGCCCTTCCCGGACCCCGCATCCCGGTATCAACCTGAAGGTGTTCACGGCCCCTCAGAAGTGGTGGACGCCTATGACTTCAACTGGACCGATGCCGAGTGGAAAGGCCCCGATCCGGAAAAACTAGTGATCTACGAACTCCACGTTGGCACCTTTACACCCGAAGGCACATTCGCATCAGCAATGGAGAAACTGCCCGACCTCCTGGAATTGGGCATCACAGCAATTGAACTGATGCCGCTAGCGGATTTCCCCGGTTCGCGCGGCTGGGGCTACGATGGCGTGTCCCTCTATGCTCCGGCACGGTGCTACGGCCATCCGGATGATCTGCGGCAACTTATCAACGAAGCTCACCGGCTCGGTCTCGCCGTGCTCATCGATGTGGTCTACAACCACCTTGGCCCCGATGGGAATTACCTGTCCGCATTTAGCCCGTATTACTTTTCCACGACCCATCAAACCGACTGGGGTACTGGGCTGAACTTCGATGGCGAACAGAGCAACCAGGTCGAAGATTTCTTTGTCGAGAATGCGCTGCACTGGATTCATAAGTATCACGCGGACGGGGTTCGCCTCGATGCTACCCATGCCATCGTGGATCAGGGTGAGCGGCACATCCTCGAGTTGCTGACGGATCGCGTTCATGCTGCGGGCGAGGATCTGGGTCGCCGCACGGTCGTGATCGCCGAGGACGAACGCAACCTGGCCGCACTGGTGAAACCACGCACCGCGGGCGGCTTCGGCATGGATGCTGTGTGGGCGGATGATCTGCACCACCAGATTCGCCGAGCCCTCACCAATGAAAAGGACGGCTACTATGCCGACTACACCGGCTCGGCCGAGGACATTGCTGAGACACTGCGAAAAGGCTGGTTCTACTGCGGTCAGCCTTCCACCCGCAAACGCATCCCACGCGGCACCGACCCCGTCGGTGTGCCGGCTTCTCACTTCGTGGTCTGCATCCAAAACCACGATCAGATCGGCAATCGCGCCTTCGGCGAACGCCTGAACCACCAGATCGATCGCTCCGCGTACCGCGCCGCCTCGGCTCTCGTGCTCCTTGCACCGCAAACGCCACTGCTCTTCATGGGGCAGGAGTGGGCCGCGTCCGCACCGTTCCTGTACTTCACCGATCACAATGCCGAACTCGGGGCACTCGTGACCGAAGGCCGACGCAAAGAGTTTCGACACTTCACCGCCTTCACCGATCCGAACATCCGCACCCGCATCCCGGATCCGCAAGCCGCGAGCACATTCGAGGCGAGCAAGCTGAACTGGGAGGAACGCGAGCGCGAACCGCACCGCGGCACCCTGCGATTGTATCGTGATCTCTTGAAACTGCGAAAAGTCGAGCCCGCCCTTCAAGCCAGCGGCACACATGATGCGCAAGCCATCGCGGAAGGAGCGGTGCTCTTGCGGCGGACGGCTCGACCGGGTGGCGAGGGGATTCTGGTGCTCGCGGCACTGCGGCCCGGCGTGGTGGCCGCGGTGAACGAACCCGGCTGGACCGTCGTGATAACCACTGAAGATGAGGCTTACACACCGTTCCCGCGTCGGCCCACGATCACGGCCGATGACATCAGCACGGTCGTGCACTTTCCCTGCCCGGCCACGGTTGTGTTTCGCAGCGCACCACAGTAAACCCTCAACGAGGACGGATCGAATGAGTGCTCAACCGGCCCCCGGGGCGGGCGTGGATGCGTTGCCCGATCCCGTGACCTTGCTCGACGCGATTCGCGCGAAGTGCCGCACACCGGTTTCGACATATCGCCTGCAGCTACAACCGGCGTTCACCTTCAGCGATGCACAGGCCATCGTCGCGTATCTGGCGAGGCTCGGCATCACAGATGCGTACGCCTCGCCGTTCTTCCGTGCCAAGCCCGATAGCACCCACGGCTACGATATCTGCGACTTCAGCGAGTTGAACCCGCAACTCGGTGGCGAAGCTGCGTTCAATTCATTCTCCGCGGAACTGACCGCCCATCAGATGGGGTTGGTGCTGGATTATGTGCCGAATCACATGGCCGTGGAGTCGAAGCTGAATCCGTGGTGGCGCGAGATGCTGGAACACGGGCAAGCTTCGCCGTTCGCCCGCTTCTTCGATGTCGACTGGAAACCGGAAAAAGTCGAACTGCAAGGCAAGGTGCTGCTGCCGTTTCTCGGTGAGCACTACGGCACCCTTCTCGAGCGTGGCGAACTACGTATTGTGTTCGACCACGGCGAACTTTCGGTGCAGTACGGCGATCTCACGCGTCCACTGGATCCGCGCAGCTATCCCCGTGTGCTTCGCCGAGAAGTCGATGCCCTTGAGGCCGAGGTGGGTGATGCGGACCTGCACTTGCAAGAGTTCCTTAGTATTCTCACGGCTCTGGAGAACCTTCCCGCAAGCACGGATCGGGCACCGAAGCGAATTGCCGAGCGCCTGCGGGAGAGCCGCTTCGCCAAGGAGCGACTTGGCCGCCTGGCGGAAAACGCGCCCCGCATTTTGCGTCACATCGAAGAATCTCTTGCCGCCATCAACGGCACGCCCGGGCGGCCCGAGTCGTTCGATGCCTTGCACGATTTACTAGAGGTGCAATCGTATCGCCTCGCATACTGGAAGACCGCGGTTCACGAAATCAACTACCGCCGCTTCTTCGATATCAACCAGCTGGCCGGGCTGCGTGTAGAGGAACCCGCTGCCTTTGCAGCGATGCATGGGCTCGTGCTGAAGTTAATCCGCGAAGGGAAAGTGACAGGCCTGCGACTCGATCACATCGATGGGCTCTTCGACCCGGCCCAGTATCTCAATCGCTTGCAAGAAGCGATTGTGGAGCAGCGTGCCCTGGCGTTGCTGCCCGAAGGATCTCGTGTGGAGACGTTGAGGTCCGGCTTGCAGGAGTGGCTCGATGCCGAACGTGCGAAGCACCCACACGGCGTGGCGGCTCACCCGCTTTATGTGGTGGCCGAGAAGATTCTCTCAGGTAGCGAGGCGATGCCACGCTGGCCGGCCGATGGCACGACCGGTTACGATTTCATGAATGATGTGTCGCGTTTGCTTGTGAACCCGCGAAACGCCCGGGCAATGCGTCAGAATTACGAACGCTTTGCGGAACGCACCGATCCATTCAGCGAGGTGGTTTACGAATGCAAGAGCCTGATTACCTGGACATCGCTGGCGGCGGAATTGAATGTGCTGGCGCATGCTCTGAACCGCCTCTCCGAGGGTGATCGCCGTGCTCGCGACTTCACACTCGATAGCCTGCGCGAAGCGCTGCGACAGGTGGCAGTGTGCTTCCCGGTCTATCGCACTTACCTGGGGCAGGGCGGTGCCAGCGAGGTCGAACGTGTGGTGATCGACCAGGCGATTAACCGCGCGAGGCGACGCAACCCCGCAACGGAATCGACTGCGTTCGATTTTGTTCGCGGTTCACTGCTCCCCGATCGCGAACATCTCAGCGAAGCCGCATACCGAGCCCGGCTCAAGTTTGCGATGAAGTTCCAGCAATACACCGGGCCACTGCAGGCGAAGGGAATCGAGGATACTGCGTTCTACCGCTATAACGTGCTCGTTTCGTTGAACGAGGTCGGTGGCGATCCGCAGCGATTCGGTGGCAGCGTCGCCCAGTTTCACCAGGTGAATCAGGGTCGCATCGAGAATGCGCCGCACGGAATGCTTTCGACCGCCACGCACGATACCAAGCGCGGCGAGGATGCTCGCACGCGCATTCACGTGCTTTCGGAAGTGCCCGCCACCTGGGCCAAGCGCGTCCGTCGATGGGCTGCAATCAACGCCGATTGCCGCACGCTCGTGGATGGCGTGCCCGCTCCGGACCGCAACGATGAGTACCTCTTTTATCAAGTGCTGCTCGGTACCTGGCCGGCCGGACGAGAAGAACTCACCGCACCGCCGGACATGATCCCGCGGTTGCGCGAGTATATGCTGAAGGCCGTGAAGGAGGCGAAGGTTCACACGAGTTGGATCACGCCCTACGAAAGCTACGACCAGGCCGTGGCACACTTCGTGGAGCAGACACTGGGCGGACCGCCGGCCCGCGAATTCCTCATGCGTTTCGTGCCGTTCCAGCGCCGCGTGGCACATGCCGGGATGATGAACTCGCTGGCTCAACTGGTGCTCAAGCTGACCTCACCCGGCGTCCCCGATTTTTATCAGGGCACCGAACTGTGGGAGTTAAGCCTCGTCGATCCGGATAACCGTCGGCCGGTGGATTTTGCGTTGCGAAGTGCCATGCTCGATGAACTCGAACCGTGGCTCGAGGAGGCAGCGCCTCGCTCACCGGAAGAGCAAATCGCTGCCATCGCGGAGTTGCTGACGCACTGGCAGGATGGCCGCATCAAGCTGTTCGTGACCGCGTGCGGGTTGCGTCTGCGTCGGCGCTGGTCCGACGTCTTCCTGAATGGCGAGTACATCCCGCTTGCCGTTGAAGGGGAGAAGGCCGAGCATGTCGTGGCGTTCGCCCGGCACCTCGCGGGGAAGTGGGTGATTGCCGTGGTGCCTCGATTGAGTGTGACACTCACCGGCTCCAAACCCGGGCTCCCTGTGGGTGCATCGACGTGGGGCGACACGCGATTGCGGCTGCCCGCCGAGGTGAAGTTCAAACTCGCGAACCTGTTGACACGCGAAATGCACGAACCAAGACCCGATGCGGAGGAAGCCACGCTGCGCGTGGCCGACGTTCTGAGTATCAGCCCCGTGGCATTGCTCTGTTGCACCTGAGAGAACCGGAGTGGCAGGCCGTCGGCATCCGGTGAGCACGCTTCGAATGCAAGGCGATCAAGTTGTCCCTGGACAGCGGCTTCGGGCTCATGGAACTGAACGGCAAAAGACTTGAAGCCTTACGAATCAGGAATAGCGGCAAGCCCGTCTCGTCGAAGCGCCGCGACCATTCCTCGGAAGCGAATTCCGCCGTCAAACCGGTCGCGCGAATCTCGCTCTCGATTCGGAACTTGCTCGCAAGCACGCTGAGAGTCCACTCGGGACCGAGCAGGCGGCGGCCTCGCGATGCCGGGGCCACGGTGATCAGACTCTCGCGCGACGCGGCCAGGTGAAACCCTTCTTCGCGCCCGAAGATTTCGACGAAGAGCTGACAAGCAAGCGCATTCCGTTCCTCAGCCGCCAGGCCATCCACTGGGCGATGGCACGGGCGACGATGATGCCGGACAGGCAGAGGAGTGCGCGCCCACGCACGGGTGGCGACTCCCAACCGCGACGTTCGCGGTGGAAGTCAGTTTCAACTCAGACTGGGCACGAGTCGATGCGTCATTCGAGCGGTGAGGCCCCGGCAATATCGCCGATCTCGATGGTGCGCAACACGGCCATGGATCGGGGAGCGAGTTGATACACGGGGACCTCGGTGTCGTGCATGCTGGGTTCAACCGGGGAAGAGGTGTCGAACAGAAGATCCCAGGCCTGGCTGCGTTTGTGAGCGGGGAGCTGGTACGGAATGGTCTCGTGGTGAGCGTTGAAGAGCAAGAGGAGCGTATCGCCGACGAGCGGGCGGCCGCGCTCGTCGGTGCCCGGGATCATGTCGCCAGCCCAGCGCACGCCGAAGCTGCGCACCCAGCCATCGGCCCAGGCATCATCCGTCATTTCTTCGCCCGTTGCATCGAACCAGGTGACATCCTTCACACCCTCGCCGTGCAGTGGTCGACCGTGGAAGAAGTGGCGGCGCTGCAAGACGGGCTGTGAAGCCCAGATGCCGATCACACGGCGAACGAAGGCGTGCAAATCCTCCTGTTCCTGCGTCCACTCCCACTTGAGCCAGGCGAGTTCGTTGTCCTGGCAATAGACGTTGTTGTTGCCATGCTGCGTGTGGCCGAACTCATCGCCGGCCAGAAGCATGGGGACGCCTTGCGAGAGCAAGAGTGTTGCGAGGAAGTTCCGCTGTTGTTTCGCGCGCAAGGCGTTGATCTCGGCGTCATCCGTGGGCCCTTCATGTCCGCAGTTCCAGCTTTCGTTGTTGCTCTCGCCGTCGCGGTTATCCTCACCGTTCTCGTTGTTGTGTTTCTCGTTGTAGCTCACGAGATCGCGAAGCGTGAAGCCATCGTGGCAGGTGATGAAGTTAATGCTCGCGTTGGGTTTGCGGCCGTTGTGCGCATAGAGGTCGCTGGAACCTGAGAGCCGCGTTGCCATCTCGTCCACGGTTTCCCCATCACCCTTCCAGAAACGGCGTACGCAGTCGCGGTACTTTCCGTTCCATTCGGCCCAGCCGGGTGGGAAGTTGCCAACTTGATAGCCGCCCGCCCCGACGTGCCAGGGCTCAGCGATCATCTTCACCTGTGAGAGCACCGGATCCTGCGTGATGACATCGAAGAAGCTTTCGAGCTTTCCCATCGCGTAGAAGTCCGCGGCGAGGGCACTGGCGAGATCGAAGCGGAAGCCATCGACGTGCATCTCGGTGACCCAGTATCGCAAGCTATCCATGAGCAACTGCAGCACGCGCGGGTGGGCAGCATTCAGCGTGTTACCGCAGCCGGTGTAGTCCATCAGGTAACGTGGGGTGGCTTCGACCGAACGATAATAGGCCAGGTTATCGACGCCGCGGAAACTGAGCGTTGGTCCGAGATGGCTCCCCTCGGCGGTGTGATTGTAAACCACATCCAGAATCACTTCGATACCGGCCGTGTGCAACGTCCGGACCATCGATTTGAATTCGCGGACCACGTCTTCCGGGTGTTTCTCCGAGGAGTAACGGGGATCCGGAGCAAAGTAGCCAAGCGTGTTGTAGCCCCAATAGTTGGTACGTCCTTTTTCCACCAACATGCGGTCGCTGATGTGGTAGTGGATGGGCAGCAGTTCCACAGCTGTGACACCGAGATCGGTCAGATAGTCGATCACGGGTGCACTGGCAAGTGCTGCGTATTTGCCACGGAGGTGCTCGGGCACGAGTTTATTGAGCTTCGTGAAACCCTTCACATGCAATTCATAGATCAGTGATTTGTGCAGTGGTCTTTGGGGTGGGTGATCGCTACCCCAGGTGAACGCAGGATCGATCACCACGGAGAGGGGCGCGATTGCGGCACTGTCGCGTTCGTCGAACGAGAGATCACTTGCGGCGTCTCCGATGGTATAGCCGAATAGTTCATCGCCCCACGTCAGGTGCCGACCGACCGCCTTGCCGTAAGGATCAAACAGAACCTTGTTCGGATTGAAACGCATCCCGCGAACGGGATCGTACGGACCGTGGACGCGATAGCCATAAAGTTGGCCCGGACGCATGTCGGGGAAGGATCCGTGCCAAATCATGTCCGTTCGTTCGGGCAGTTCGACACGAGCGGATTCGGTTTTCGACTCCGGTGAATCGAACAGGCAGAGTTCGACCTTGGTTGCATGCTCTGAAAAGATCGCCACATTCACACCCGCCCCGTCCCAGGTCGCGCCACGGGGATATGGTCGGCCAGGCCAAACACGCATCGGTATGCTCATTTCAGTTGAAGATGAGTTTCAAGGTTCGCGTCGTTAGCGAGAAGTCGGGAGAGTGGTTCCGCACAATTCACGAGCGTTGTTGTACCGGTTTTCGTCCTCCGGTGAACAACGCAACGTGCCAACACTGGAATAGCCGCCGGGAGACGATCTGGAACTTGTCGCCAAGGAACGGGGGTCAGGCGGTCACAGCCTCAAGCTCGCGGAGAGCGGAATCAAGTTCCTGGATGCGCACGGGCTTGGCGAGAAGAGGTGTGTGCGACATGCGGCGGAAGGCGGCGGCCGTGTAGGGAGCAAGTTCTGCGGACATGGCGAATCGAGCCAGTGACGGACTGATCTCGGCGAGTCCTGCCAGGACGCGACTTCCTTGCAAACCGGGGAGTTGGAGGTCCACCACGGCGGCGCGAATATCGTGTTGACGCTCGGCGTAGACGCGAATGGCGGTGGGCGCATCGGCTGCCACCCAGACCTGCCAGCCACAGGCTTCCAGTTCGCGCTTGAGTCGGCCTCGTTCCTGGGCGTCCGGATCGACAAGCAGGATACCGGTGACTTCAGAGTCGTGCATCATACCCTCGATCGGCCCAAAACAGAGTCCGTCACGATCCAAAGCAACTCGCAGAGGTCGACGAGGTAAAATCGTCTTGTGGCTGGCCTGACTTGAGTTCACGTGTCAGGCATGCCAGACCGGCTGCGAACTCTTGCGGCGTTTCCACATGCAGTTGCGCACACGCAGGTGCCTCGTTGCCAATCCCGATTGTGAGGCCACCCCGAGCGTTCACCGCTTCCATCGCCTCGGCATCATTGGCTCCATCGCCGGCGAACAGAGCGAATAACTCACGGTTTTGCCCGCCGAGCATCCATTCGATGGCATCTCCTTTCGTCCATGAACCGGCCAGAGTGATCTCGAGTGAACGTGTCACTTCTCGCACACGCAGCGGCCCTGAATCGCATGATAACTGGCCGATGCAGTCGCGCACTTCCTGCACAAACCAGACTGCATTCAGCGGTGGCAATGCGCGATAATGCACCGTGAGGCAGCCTGGCTTCCGCTCGATCCATGTCTCAGGGAAGGCTTCGAGATGCCTCGTCAGAGCGGTGCTGATCGAATCGGAGACCCGTTCGAACTCAGCCAGTGAGCCATCGACGAAACGCTGGCTATCGAGATCGAGCTGCATGCCGCCGGAGCCGGCATACTTCAAGTTTGGCAAGTCCACGAAGCCCTTGAGCACCTCAAGGGCCCGGCCGCTGATGATGCCCACCGTGATCCGATCGAGTGCTGCGAGCGTAGCCAGTGAGTCACGATTCGCACCGGGCAGCACCGCCAGGCTCGGATGCGAGACAATGGGTGTCAGCGTGCCATCGTAGTCAAAGATCAGGGCCAACGACCGGCCGGCGTGATACTCGCGGACCGTGCGTGATACCCAGTTTGGAATCATCATGATGGGTTCACCTCACGCGGGGTTCTTGAAAAGCGACACAGCCGCGGAGGCTCCTGGTGTGATTCGGGTCGGCGGTACCTCGTCATCGAGTTCATAGATCAGGGAGTCACCCGCGAGCCCAACCGTCTCACGCTGCGGTTCTTCGTTCACAAGTTTGCAGACTTCTGTGAGCAGCGATCCCGCCCAGGTATAAATGTTGTTCTCCTGGACGACGGTGCGCATCCGCCTCATTCGTCTCTGTTGTTCCTCGATTGGCATGCTGAGGGCGGAGAGGAGCCCTGCAGCCATGCCTTCGACATCGAATGGATTCACGATCACGGCGTCAGTCAACTCCCTGGCCGCACCGGTGAACTGGGACAGAATGAGCACACCGCGGTCATCATCCCGGGCCGAGACGAATTCCTTCGCAACCAGGTTCATGCCGTCGTGGAGCGAACTCACCACGCACCCCGCGGCTGCACGGTACAGTGTGAAGATCTCTTCTGGACCGCATTGCTCATTCAGGAACACCACGGGCTGCCAGTCTTCGGTCCCGAAACGAGTATTGATGCGCTTGGCAAGAGCATGCACTTCCTCGTTGAGATCGCGGTAAGCCGCCAAGTTTGTGCGGCTGGGTGCCCCGACCTGCACGAAGTGGAACTCGCCGATGGTCTCGGGGTTCAATTCGAGCATACGCTCGACAGCGCGAAGTCGCTCGGGAATGCCCTTGGTGTAGTCAACGCGATCGACACCCACGATGAGGGGCCGGTCTGCGAGTTGATGTTTCTCACGCAACGTCTCCACACGGTCTTCCCAATTATCACCCAGATACTCGGGGGCGAGATCGGGATCAACGCTGATCGGGAAAGGGCGGACGCGAGTGTCCTGTCCGTTGCGTGCGACGCTGAAACTCTCCCTGCAGATGCGCGATTCGAGGTTGCGGTCCACCGTCTCGAGGAAATTATTGCAGTGGTACTGGATGTGGAATCCGAGCAGATCGTTGCCGAGCATACCATCGAGGATTTCACGAGCCCAGGGGCAGACACGAACGTTCTCGGGATTCGGCCAGGGGATGTGCCAGAACTGGGCCACGACAAGATCTGGCCTTGCTTGCTTGAGCAAGCGCGGGAGCAAAGCGAAGTGATAGTCCTGTACGAAAATAACCGCCGGGCCGCCTCGCGCTTCTTCGAGCACGGCCTCGGCGAAGAGCTCGTTCACCTCGCGGTAAACGGCCCAATGTGAGGGATCGAATGACGGGCGCTGGTAGACTTGATGGCACAGGGGCCAGAGTGTGCCGTTGGCGAATCCATAATAGTACCCTGCTTCTTGTTCAGGTGTGAGCCAGACGCGTCGCAGTGTGTAGGTCGGATGATCCGGTGGCACGGCCACGCGACCTCGCTCATCGGCTGTTTCGCGATCAGCGTCACCGGCACCGTGGCCGACCCAGGTTCCACCGCACGCTTGCATTACGGGATCGAGCGCCGTTGTCAGTCCGCCGGCTGGGCGAACCACCTCGATCGAACCGTCACGCTGGCGATGAATGTACGGCTCGCGATTGGCTACCACGATGAGCTTGGCTCCTCTGAGCCGTGAGCGTGCCATGTCCACGAGACGTTCTTTGGTCCAGACCACGAGGCCTCCCAGTTGCGAGTACGGATGCGGTGTTCAGACATCGTGCCTGGCGAGTTCCGGACACGAGCCCGGGCACCGCAGTTGCGGACAGATAAAGGCAATGCCTGTACCGGAATTGGCTCAAGGCGCAGAACAGTCCTGCCTCATTGTACCAGAGTTGGCGTGTGCCTCACGCCGGGTAAGAAGTGCGGGGAACTGTAAGTACTCGCTTGAATATGGTGTTAGGATGTGGGTGCCGCGTGGCGGAACCTTGAGAGTGATTCGCGGCAGTTCAGCGTGATCGTGGGAACGATAAATCTGAGATGAGAGAAACGGGTAGCAGCTGTGAAGCGCGAACAGTCCCTGAACTGGTCGCAGTGTCCAGTAACTGATCAGGAGATCAACAATTTCATGGCCCCACGTATTTGGACTGGCGTCGCGGCTCCCGTCGCCGTGGTCAGTGTTTTGCTTCTCATCATTGCAGTCGGTTCGGCGTGGTATATCCGCAACATGCAAGAGTCCGTGGCCACCATGCTGACAGACAACGTCACCAGCATGCGGGCGGCCCAGGATCTCGAGCTCAGTGTGCGCGACCTCCGCAACCAGGGCGTTCGTTACCTCATCACGGCCGATCCACAGGCACTGGAGCCGATTCCACGCCTGCGCAAGCGCACCATGGCCGCGCTCGATCATGCCGAATCGCTGGCGAATACGCCTGCTGAGCAAGCTCTGATGCAACGTACCCGCACGGGGCTGCAGACGTTTTTCACGGAATATGATCGGATGACCGAGGGGCACCCGGACCGGGCCGACTATTCCAAGACGCTCTCGCTCGTTGACACCGTGCTCGCGAAAGAAGTGATCGAACCGACTCGTGAATACTTGAGGCTCAACGAAGGAATGCTGACACGTGCCAACGAGGAGAACCGCCGGGTGGCCTCACGGCTCACCACCGGGCTCATCACCCTCGGGCTGTGTGGTGCATTCGGAGGCTTGCTCGGAGGCTGGGTCCTCACTGCCACGCACCGTCGCAGCATGATCAGGTCTGAGGAACGCCTACGCTCGACCGCTCGCCAGTTGGACGAGGCCGCTCGCTCTGCGGAGGACACTGCCAATCGCGCTGGGCGTTCCGCCGATGCTCTGGACGATGTTGCCAAGAGTGCCACGGCGGTGCTCGCACGTCTCAAGCAAACCGAGCGAGATGCCCTTCGGGCCGAGCAACTCGCCTGGGCCGGACAGATGGCCGCCGGCATTGCCCACGAGGTCCGCAACCCACTCATGGCCATCAAGCTGCTGATTCAAGCGCTTGCGGATGGACGAACCGGTGATCGTTTACGACCTCGCGATATTCAAGTGCTTGAAGAAGAGATCATTCGCCTCGAACAGATCATCAGTTCGTTTCTCGATTTTGCCCGACCGCCGCGACCCGACAAGAAACCCGTGGAGGTTGCGGCACTCGTGGAGCAGGTCGCGGAGCGCATCCGCGGCCGTGCGGACCTGCAAAGCGTGATCGTGGAGGTGGTGGCTCCGCGCTTGCCAGTGGTTGCCGAGATCGATCCGAACCAGTTGCAGCAAGTCCTCTATAATCTCTTCTTCAATGCACTTGATGCGCAGCCGGCCGGGGGCCGTGTTCACATTGAGATTCGCACGGATACGGTTGCGACGGAATCTCTTGCGAGCGACCCGGCCCAGAGTGCGGCACTGCGATTGCCGGGGACCGCATTTGTGGAAATCCGTGTCGAGGATGAAGGCCCGGGATTGCCCACACGGCTCACAGAGCGCGTTTTTGAACCGTTCGTGAGCACGAAGGAAGCCGGTATGGGGCTTGGCCTCTCCATCTGTCGTCGCATCGTGGAGAGCCACGACGGCGAGATTCGCGCTGCCAACCGCAACGAAGGTGGTGCCGTGTTCACGCTCCGGTTCCCCTTCGAACGATCGCGTTCACTCGCCGGCACGAACGGCACCGCTTCGCTTCCCGCTCACACTCACGCCTGAGAACGACCATGCCGCGGTTGCTCCTCGTTGATGACGAACCGAATGTGCTCTACACCCTGGAATTGGGCCTGGCCGGTGAGGGAATCGAGTTTCTCACCGCCCAGTCTGGCAAAGCCGCGCTGGCTCATTTGCCCGCCTCGCCCGATGCGATGATCCTGGATGTGAACCTGCCCGATATGTCTGGGCTCGATGTCTTCGACAAAGTCCGTGCCATTGATGCCCGCCTTCCCGTCATCATTATCACGGCGCACGGCACCACCGAAACGGCCATCGAGGCCATGAAGCGGGGAGCCTTCGAGTACTTGCTCAAGCCCGTCGATCTGCACCAGCTTCAGGATGTTGTCGATCGGGCTTTCGAACTGCGACGCATGCAGAGCGTGCCCGCCGTGTTCGATGATGCCGAGCCCGATGCTGAAGGGGATCGCATTGTCGGGCAGTCGGCCGTGATGCAGGAAGTGTTCAAGGCGATGGGCCGTGTCACAGCCCAGGATGTGAACGTGCTCATCACGGGCGAGAGCGGTACTGGCAAGGAACTCGTCGCCCGCGCGGTTTTTCAGCACAGCCTGCGGGCGGAGAAACCGTTTCTCGCGATCAACTGTGCTGCCATACCTGAAGCGCTTCTCGAATCGGAACTCTTCGGCCACGAAAAAGGCTCGTTCACCGGGGCGGACCGCCAGCGTATTGGTAAGTTCGAACAGGCCGATGGCGGCACCATCTTCCTCGATGAAGTCGGCGACATGGCCCCTGCGACACAGGCCAAGATGCTCCGACTCCTGCAGCAGCAGCAATTCGAACGCGTCGGCTCGGCGGAGACCATCACCGTCGATGTCCGTGTGATTGCCGCCACCAACCGCGACCTCGAAGGCATGGTGGCCGCTGGCACCTTCCGCGGCGATTTGCTCTATCGTCTAAATGGCTTCACGATTCACTTGCCGCCGCTGCGTGAGCGAAAGGAAGACCTGCCGATCCTGATTGATCACTTCCTGAAAAACGTCTGCCGCAAGCTCGGCAAATCGGTTCGCACAACGGTCGCACCTGAAGCCATGCGTCTGTTCGAGAACCACGGCTGGCCAGGCAATATCCGCGAATTGCAAAGTGCCGTCCGCTTCGCGGTGGTGCAGGCCGTGGGTGAAGTCATCACGGCTGATCGCTTGCCGCGCTCGCTCATGGAGCCAGGAAATGCGGATCTCACCTCGCAGTCGTTGCGGGTTGATGTCGAGGGGATGACGCAGGATTTACTCCAGCGCGGCGAGGACGACATCTATTTGAAAGTCATCCAGGCCGTCGATCGGGCTGTGCTCGAAACCGTGCTCCGCCATACGGGCGGCAACCAGGTGACCTCAAGCCAGTTGCTCGGCATCTCGCGCACCACGTTGCGTGCGAAATTGCAAACACTCGGCATCGTGATTGAGAAATCGATTCGCCCGGATACAGCTTCCGCCAACATGTGACGCTCCCGTCGCCCGGATATTCAGGCTTCTCATGATGCGTCGACTCATCGCGCTTCTCGTACTGGCATTGATCACCGACAGCCAAAGCCAGGCAGCGGACTGGCCGCAGTGGCGTGGCCCTGAGCGCAACGGCGTTTCTCGTGAAACCGGCTGGCTCGACGCCTGGCCCGCGAACGCAGCGCCGAAATTGGCCTGGACGGCCCAGGTGGGGAAGGGCCATTCCGCAGTGAGCGTGGCCGAGGGACGCGCGTTCACGCTCGGCTGGGACGGCGAGAAAGACACCGTTTATTGCTTCGATGCCGCGACGGGCAAGGAACTGTGGAAGGACTCGTACCCCGTGGCGGGCATTCTGCAGTGGCCCGGACCGCGTGCCACACCCATCGTTTCGAATAGCGTGGTTTACACACTCAGTCAACACGGCGATGCACGGGCATACAAAGCTGAATCCGGCGAACTGATCTGGAAGCAGAAACTGCCGGCCTCGTACAACCCCGATGTCGATTACGGCTTCGCCTGGTCGCCACTGGTCGAGGCTGAATTGCTGATCCTCCCCCTGGGGAGGGGCGGTGCTGCGTTGAAACTCGCGGATGGCACATTCGCCTGGGGCAACGATGGCATTCACGGAGCCTGTGCCTCACCCACGCCCTTCACATCCGGCGACACCCGCGGCGTGGCTATCATCACCACGAACCCCGACCGCGACAGCATTGCCCTTGTCGGCATCAATGCTCGCACCGGCAAGGAACTCTGGCGGCACAAAGAGTGGCCCGAGAAATGGGGTGCGGCCTGCAACGATCTTCTCGTCGCCGACGGAAAAGTCTTCGTGGTGACAGGCGAACAGCACAAACGCTGTGCACGTTTCTCGATTCAATCGGCTGGCACGCTCCAGGAGGACTGGAATAGCAAGTCCCTTGCGACATACACCGGCGGCGTGGTCCTTGTCGGCAAGCATCTCTATGGTGTGACGCCGCCAGGACTGTTGAAGTGCCTGGACTGGGAGACGGGCAAGGAATGCTGGGCCGAGCGTGGTTTCGGCGGCCATGCCGCGCTGATCGCGGCCGATGGCAAGCTTCTCATCCAGGACAGCGATAACGGCAAGCTCTCGATTGTGGCCGCCGTGCCGACGGGGCTCGATGTGTTGCGAGAAGCCAAGGTCTTCCAGGGCAAGCCCAACACCTTCACGCCACCCGTGCTGGCGAATGGCCGACTTTATTGCCGGAGTTACACCGGCGAGGTTGTTTGTCTGCAGGTCGGGAAGTGAATAACGCCCGCCAGAAACTGGCGGGCGCTGCGAGCAATCTTCTCGCCTAATCCAGTTTGGGCCGTTTCACCACCATTGCGTGTGCCTGCCGCGTTGTAGGCGGCATTTGAAATCCCATCGCGGATGAAGCGGATCAAACCATCACAGAGCAGGAAATTCGCACCACCCGGATGCTGGCTGCCGAAGCTGGCGTCGGAGAAGTTGGACGTGCGACGGTTCAACTTGAAGCCCGGGCTGCTGACGCCACGACCAAAACTGCTCACTTCCATCAGGCGGAAGACGTTGCCGCCATCACGGAAGCCATTGCAACCGCCGTTGTTGTTGCCGGCCGCCCAGATCGAGAAACGACCGTTGCCAATGTTGCTGGGGCTGACGTTCTGGCTCACGGTTGATTCACCGATGCCGACAGTGTTGCTGAGCCCGTCGGTGATGTCCGCGAAGCGAACCACCCATGTCTTGTTGTTGTCGTTGGCGTGGAGGAAGACGCCATTCTGCTGACTCCCCTTCACACCGGCACACTGGTTCCAATTATTGGACCAGTTGCGAATTGTGCCGGCGTTGCCCTGATAATTGGACTTGGCGTAGCCGTTGTTGTCTTTTTCGGGAAGGATGTCGCTGGGACAGATCTAGACCTGGAGCACGATTCGTGCGGCCCCTCCGCCCGCGTTGGTGTTCACTTCCGAGCGGCTCGTGTTCCCGTCCACGTTATAATTTCCGCCGTTGGCGGCATTGCCGCCGCCTCCACCATTGGGCGGTTGCCAGAATCGAGTCGTGTCCGCTACAAGGCGATCATGCATCGGTTTCTGTTCCAGATGCGGCAGCAGATAGACACGCCAGCACCAGCTGCGGTTGTCGTCGTCCCAGGTGCCTGGCGGAAGCTTGCCTGCGATGTCCTGATATGAGTGCATGGCCAGACCGAGTTGCTTCAGATTGTTCGAGCACTTGGCACGAGCCGCCGCTTCGCGGACCTTCTGGACCGCGGGGAGCAACAGACCGATCAGAATGGCAATAATCGCAATAACAACGAGCAACTCGATCAACGTGAAGGCCATTCGGCGAGCGGACTTGAGCATTACCCTACCTCCTGATGTGGGGAGAAACAGTCAGACGCCCGGTGCCTCTCACCCACGGTGTGAGCGATTCGGCGGAAGTGTGTGGCCAAGACCATCCGTGGGAAGCCCCAGGTGTCTCGAATGACCAGTGATTCCGGGCGTCTGACGAGAAGCGACTGCGAGTCGGGGAAATTATTAAGCAAAGATGAAGCCAGGAAATAGCGGATGGCTCAATAAAGCTCACGAATTTGACCTGTACTTCGAATCATAAATGCAATATTTCAAATGACTTGCGGTAATTATGAAAGATATATTTGCGTCTCTGGACTGAACTCATTTTTGTTTCATCGTTTGGAGGCGTGGCGGGAGAATGAAAAATAAATGAAAGCTTCTCCGCCCGCGTGATCAGAATCTGGACAGGCTGTTCTGCCGGGCGTTCGCTCAAGGCGTCGAAATCATCGCATTTCTAACATTCGAACCCTGTCACTTGCTGGTCCACGATGCCAACGAGCTGTGATGACCTGAAGGGAGTCATCCCTGCCAGGCTGAAGACACAACACTGTGAAGGGCTGGTGGTCCTGGTATCGTTCGAATTCGTGTGCAAGTTCATGTGGGTTCGAGCTTGCGGGGCGATGGGCGGATTACTCATCAGTGCGGGTCTGGTGGGTCTATCCCAGCAACGCCCCCGAAGCGATATCCGACGCGCCATCGGTGCGAACGCCCCCGGCCATTAAACTGAAGGTCCAATCGGGCAAGGAAGTAGAGTTAGCCGGGCTGCTGAAGGATGGTCCAGTGGCACTCGTCTTTTTCCGTTCTGCAAGCTGATAACCGGAATGCCTGCAGCAACTGGTTCAGTTGGGATGTAACCAGAAGCAGGTCGATGACGCTGGCGCGAACGCGCAGGGCGTGAGCAACGATCCCGTCGAAGCGATCACGAGCCTCTCGGACAAGCAGCAGATCACATGTCCGCTGCTCTGCGATCCGGACAGCAAAACGATCATTGTCTGCGCATACAAGAACCAAGAGTAGGTCGAGAGGCAGCACGGCCGGATCGAACTCGTTGGAGTTCCTTATCCGGGCACGCTCCTCGTGGATCGCGGAGGCATCCTCCGCGCGAAACACTCCTTGGACGGCTTCGGCCAAATCCCAGAATCATAGTGGCGTCGCATGCATCCCCACGGCTCGCCTGACCAATCTTAACGTCACCTGCGCCGCGGCACGGGCGCGGGCCGCGCCTCGTGTCAATGCTTCCTCCACCACACCCGGGTTGCGTTCGAGCAACTTTCGGCGCTCGCGAGCCGGGGCGAAATAGGCTTCGATCTTCGCCAGCAATTCCTTCTTGGCAGCACCATAGCCGAAACCGCCTGCCCGGTACTTCGCCGCCAGTGCCTCTTGCTCTTCCGCCGAGGAAAAGAGTTTGAACAGTGCGAAGACATTGCATGTGGTTGGATCGAGCGGCGCTTCGAGCGGGGTCTTGTCCGTGACAATGCCCATCACCGTGCGTTCGAGTGCCTTGCCCTCCGCGAAGATGTCGATGGTGTTGCCGTAGCTCTTGCTCATCTTCTGGCCATCGGTGCCGGGCACCACCGCGGCCTCGTTAAACGCAGCCTCGGGCAGTGGGAAGACTTCGCCATAGGCATGGTTGAACGCCCCGGCGATGTCGCGTGTCATTTCCAGGTGCTGCTCCTGGTCGCGGCCGACCGGCACGAGATGCGAGCGGTAAATGAGAATGTCCGCTGCCATGAGCAGCGGATAGAAGAAGAGCCCGGCGCTCGGGGCGATGCCCTTGGCGACCTTGTCCTTGAAGGAGTGCGCCCGTTCCAGCAAGCCGTGCCCCGTGACGCAGGCCAGAAACCAGGCGAGTTCGTTCACTTCGGGCACATCAGACTGGCGGAAGAACGCTGCCTTGTTCGGGTCGAGCCCCAGTGCCAGGTAGTCCAGCGCCGCGGCATGCACGTTGTCGCGCAGGATCGCCGGAGCGTTTCGCGGCACTGCCCCCTTCGCCTTCGCCAGCGCGGCCAACTCGCGCTCCTCGGCTTCCTTCAAGGTGGTAAGTGCATGGTAATCCGCGATGAAGTAGAAGCAATCACCGTGGTCCTGGCGGTCGATGTGTTGCTTGATGGCACCGAAATAGTTGCCGATGTGCAGCTTCCCGGACGACTGCACACCACTCAGAATGCGTTGTTGCGGCGACACAATACCCCTCGCTGGCCGGGTGGACTATCAATTCCGCTTGAGACACGGTTAAAGTATGGCGGGTTCACGCCTCGAACCACGGGTGAATGGAATGGATGCCGCATTCGGCGACGATTTCGCGGGAGGAGAGTGCACTCTCTCCGAACGCCATACGGAGCAAGTCCTCGAAGCCGTGAAATCGGCCATCACGGCCGGCGGCGAGCACAGGCTCTTTCGCTCGGGCAAGCTCGCAGGGTTGTTCCCTTCCAAGGCAGGAGTCTCGGCCGAGGCGGCACTATTCGCGCTTCAAGCGGGCTTGATCGAAACGGTCCGCACTGAAACGCGCGGCAAGATCATCACGGAGTGGGTGCAGGCCACGCCGCGTGCCGTGGCGTTCGTGCACCAGCATGATTCGCCAAAGTCCGTGCTCAAGGAACTCAAGGGCGTGCTCGATGCCACACGTGCCGGCATCCCCGGCTGGATGGATGAAGCGCGTGCGGAACTGGCCCGACTCTCCACAACCTTTGAGGAGCGAGCGAATGCGGTGCTCGGGCAATTAAACGAACTCACCGGTCGCGTCGAGGCGGCATTGCGTCGGGCAGAGGCCAAGGCCCCGACCGTGGCGGATGTGATGAACAAGGTGGTGCCGTGGGCTCTGGCGGCACTGGAATATCTCGATCGCCGCACCACGAGTGGAGCCGTCGGCGATTGCCCGATGCCCGAGTTGTTCCACGCCATTCGTGTGAAGCAACCGGAGTTGACACTCACGGCATTTCAGGATGGTGTGCGTCGACTGCACGATGTCTGCGCAGTACGGCTTCAACCGTCCTCCACGATGGCCGAACCGGAGTACGCCATCGTGGTGGAGGGGCAGATGATGTATGCGGTGAACCGTTAAGCAAAGGGCCAGCCGGTGCCGAGTGTGCGTTGTTGCTCGGCGGTGATGGTCCGGATACCAGCTTCGCCCAGATCGATGAGCTTGTTGAGTTGGTCGCGCGAGAAGGTGGCTTCCTCGCCGCTGCCCTGCACCTCGATGAACTTGCCGGACCCGGTCATCACCAGGTTCAAATCGACATCGGCGTCGCGATCTTCGACGTATTCAAGGTCGAGCCGTTCCTCGCCCTCCACGATGCCCACGCTGATGGCGGCCACACTATCGACCAGAATCTCCGAGATCGGGGCAATGAGTTGCGGCTCCAAGGCGTTGAGCGCATCGACCACAGCCACCAGCGCCCCGTTGATGCTGGCGGTGCGGGTGCCGCCATCGGCTTCGATCACGTCGCAATCGATCCAGAGCGTGCGTTCGCCGAGTTTTGCGAGATCGACCACGGCCCGCAGGCTCCGGCCGATGAGCCGTTGAATTTCAACGCTGCGGCCATCGACCTTGCCAGCCTTGTCGCGGGGCTTGCGTGTGTTGGTGGAGCCGGGCAACATGCCGTATTCCGCCGTGAGCCAGCCTTTGCCGCGCCCGACAAGAAAGTCGGGCACCTTCGCATCCACGCAGCACGTGCAGAGCACCGTGGTCCGGCCCATCTTCACGAGCACGGAGCCCGGTGCGCTGCCAGTGTACTGCCGCTGAAACGACATCGGCCGAAGCTGAGAAGGCAAGCGATCAAGAGGCCGGGGCATGAGGCGTGTCCTGCAAGAGTGGCAATTGTCGAAATATTTCGTGCGAGATTACTGTATTGAGGAACCTGTCTGCACGCTCTTTCGCCGGGGTTCAGGTTGTGTATCATTGGTGCTGCCTGCCGAATGCCTCCTGCCGGTTCACTCTTCGCGGAAGTGCTTATGCGTCGTTTCCTTCTTGCCATGTTGTTCCTGGTGACGGCACAATTTGCGACACACGCGATCGAGGCAAGTGCCCAGTCGCGTGATGCAGCTTCGGTGTCTGCTCGCATCGATGCCGAGATCGAGAAGCAACTCATCCGCGAGAAGCATGCCCCGGCCGCGCCGGCCAGCGATGAGGAATTCGTGCGTCGGGCGTACCTCGACATCACGGGCCGAATCCCGACGGCAAAGCAGGCCGCCGCGTTTCTCGATTCGAAGGAAGTGGATAAGCGAACCCGCCTGATCGACGAGTTGCTGGCATCACCGCAGTACGGCGAACAGTTTGGCCGCGTGTGGCGCGACTGGATCGCCCCGGCCGAATTGCCCAGCGAGGGAAACGGCGGCAACCAGCCCATCGCTGCCACGCAGAACCTCGGCAAGTGGTTCGCACAGAAGTTCAACGCCAACGAAGGCTGGGATGCCATCGTCCGCCAGCTTCTGACGGCAGACGGCACGCTAAAGGAACAACCGCAGGGACTCTTCTTTTCGCTCGTTGGCGACGATACCGGCAAGCCGAACCCCGCGGGTGCGGCACGCAGCGTGGGCTCGCTGTTCCTCGGCATGCAATTACAGTGTGCCGAGTGCCACGACGATCCGTTCAAGCACTACCTGCAAACTGATTACTATGGCCTCGCTGCCTTCTTTCGCAACGTCTCCTGGCGGTTCAATGGCCGCTATTTCGACTTCGTCTCGGAGGGTTCTGCCAAAGCCAATGGAGCCAAGATCACACTCCCGCCCAAGGACATCGCTCCGGTCGGTTCGATCTCCATTCCAAAAGGTGCTCTCAAGAACGGTGGCAAGGTGGTCGCCGGCAAGTTCCCTGAAGGCGACTTGCTCGCCGCCAAGGACGGTGAACCGCTCCGACCCATCCTGGCCCGCTGGCTCACCGCACCCGAGAATCCGTATTTTGCTCGTGCCTTCGTGAACCGCACTTGGGCCTATTTCTTCTCCCGCGGCATCGTGAACCCCATCGACGACATCCGCGAGGATAACCCGCCCACGCACCCGGAACTGCTCGATCTGCTCACGGCCGAATTCATTGCCAGCGGCTTCGATGTGAAGCACCTTGTGAAGTGCATCACGCTCTCGAAGGCGTATCAGCGCACGAGCAAGCCCCACCATGGCGATGGCCCGCGTGCGGTGTCGCTGTTTGCCCGCATGCCCTTGAAGGTGATGTCCGCCGATATGCTCTACGATTCGCTCCGCCTCGCCCTCGCGGACCCTTCACTCGATCTGCGCAGCTATGATTCGAAGGAAGCCCAGCGGTTCGGTGAGAGCAGCCCCGTCGGCACACCGTACGATGAGTTCGCCAAGCTCTTTGCCACGAACGAAGAGGATTCGACTGATTTCACGCACGGCATCCCACAACTCCTGGCGCTTATCAATCATCCGCGGCTTCGCATGGGCGGTAAATTCGTGGATGAACTGCTCAAGGCCAAACTCGAACCACATGTCGCGGTGGAGCACCTCTACCTGGCCACGCTTTCGCGCCGCCCCACGGCGGAGGAACTCAGCGAAGCCACGGCATTTCTCGCGAAGCGAGCGGATGCGAAGCGCGGCTACTCCGCCGTGCTCTGGACCCTGATCAACCGCAGTGAATTCATGCTGATCCGCTAACAGCCACGCCCTGAAGAGGAATCGCAATATGTTCACGCCACGCTCCGTCTCGCGTCGCGAGATGATGGCCCTGAGCGCCAGCGGGCTCGCTACGGCCGCGGGTGTGCCCTGGTTTCACCGCATCGCGAATGCGGCCGCAGCGGCACCGAATGCGAAGAAGAAAGCCTGCATCCTGCTCTGGATGGATGGGGGCCCCAGCCAGGCTCATACCTTCGACCCCAAGCCCGGCGGCGAGTACCCCGATATTGCCACGGCCGTGCCCGGCATCCGCGTCACCGATTGCCTGCCCAAGATGGCCGGCGTGATGAAGGATGTCGCACTCCTCCGCGGCATGACCACAGGCGAAGGCGATCACTATCGCGCCAAGTATCTGATGCATACCGGCTACTCACGCATCGGCGGCTTCGAACATCCCGCCATCGGCTGCATCGCTTCTGCAGAGGCCGGCACTGCGGGCGGTGAACTCCCCAACTTCATCACCATTGATGCCGGCTTCGACAAGGGCAACGGCGGACGACTCTATCGTTCCGTGCCCTCTTATCTCGGTGTGCAACACACGCCGCTTGCCGTCAGCGATCCCAACAAGGGACTCGAGAACCTCGGAGCCATCAACCCGGAATTCGATGAAGAACTCGAACTCCTGCGCTCTGCGGAGAAGCGCTTCGCCAAGGAATACGACGCAACTCCCGTGCGGGCCCGCCAGGATGCCTTCGACCGGGCCGTGCGGCTCATGCGCTCGGACAAAGCCCGTGCGTTCGACGTGGATCAGGAATCGGCCAGGACGCGCGACGCGTATGTCGCAGCGCACAAGTTCGGCCGGGCGTGCCTGATGGCTCGCCGTCTGGTCGAAGCCGGTGCCACATTCATCGAAATCTTCCACCGCGGCTGGGACGATCACGAAGGCGCGGGCAAGCGCGTCCGCACTCGCTGCGAATGGATGGACCCCTCCATGACTGCGCTCATCACGGACCTCAAGGAACGCGGCCTGCTCGATACCACGCTCGTCGTCTGGATGGGCGAGTTTGGCCGCTCGCCCGTGAATGGCAACGGCCATCACGCACGAGCCTGGACCACACTCCTCACCGGCGGCGGTGTGAAAGGGGGACAAGTAATCGGCAAGACCGATGAGAAGGGCAAGAACCCCGGCGGCACAGTCGCGGAACGGCCCATCACCGCCCCGGACTTCTTCGCCACGATCTGCAAGACACTCGACATCGAATGGGACAAAGAAGTGACCGCCCCCGGCGACCGCCCCATCCGCCTCGTGGATAAGATCGGCAAACCCGTCGAGGAAGTGCTGGGATGACGCGTTCGATAGCCGCAGCTTCCTGTAGCAACCCTCTGAATAGAATCAGGAAGCCGCGACAATTCGCTCGTTCACCAGCGATTCGGGGATGTGGAACCAGCGGGCAACCAGCTGGCGGCCATGAAAGCCTGAGGCCTTTGCGATCAGTTCGCCATTCTTCCAGAGGCCTACGTACGGTGTGTGGTTTACGAACCCGATGCCCGGAAGGAGAGCTTCGAGTTCTTCATTCGACGCCATGCAGTCCGCATCGAATACATAGACAGGCATCTCAAGATGAGAGTTCTGTGCCATCTTCGAGACCAAGTGATCGAGCAGGTTTAAGTCATATCCCGACCACACAGCCACGCCCAACATCATAAATTGCCGATCGGCAGGAATTGATTGTCCACGAGTCCACCAACGAAAGACGGAGAGTTCGATCCGCCCTTTCAGAAGTTGTCGGGCACGTTCTTGTGCTTCACCGGGTGTGAGACCTGGAACAGGGTTCAGAAGCGTGCGGAACGGAGTCATGGTTTGGTCCACTCCAACTTGCCATCCTTGTTCCAGCGACCTCCTGACTTCAGGATACGCTGAATCTCCGATGATTGCACCCCCGGTCCGAGACTCGTGATGCGGTCGAGTGGTACAGAATTGGTGAACACCACGTCAAACGTCTCATCGGGAAATGGCAGCGAAATGTTGGGGCAGATGAGATATGCATCACCCGCATTCAGGAGTTGCGGGAACGTGAGGCCCTGCTGACTGGAAAACCATCTCGGCGACAATGCCCAGGGCCCCTGCTGGTTGATCACTCCGGGAATCTCTCCTTCACCACCCAGGTTGATCGCAAACATGCTAAATCCTCCGGTGAAGGATCATTTCAGGCAGCTAGTTTCGCCGAAATGATCATCAGCCTGTCGCTGATTTAGATTGCGACAGGCAGTTGCCCGAAGGGAAGCATGCTTACAATAGCCGTTTCGAAATACGCTAACTGACCTTAGCCCAGCAGCCATTCGAGCACGGCTTTTTGGGTGTGGAGGCGGTTGCCGGCTTGTTGGAAGACGGCGGAGGCGGGGCCGTCCATCACGTCGTCAGTAATCTCTTCGCCGCGGTGAGCCGGGAGGCAGTGCAGCACCTTGCAACCGGGTGCCGCTTTCGCCAGCAGGTCTGCATTCACCTGGAACGCGGCGAACCGCTTCAAGCGTTCTTCCTTCTCCGCTTCCTGGCCCATGCTCGTCCAGACGTCCGTGTAAATCACATCCACGTTGCGAACCGCTTCCAGTGGCTCATTGATCTCTTCGGGGAAATCCGGGCTGACGCGGCTGGTGTAATCGGCGCGGAACTTCGCATCGAAGCCATAGCCCTTGGGGCAGGCGAGCACGAAGCGGATGCCGAGTTTGCCGCAACCCACGGCGAGCGAGCGGGCCACATTGTTGCCATCGCCCACAAAGGCAAGCGTGCGGCCGGGTTCGGCACCGAAGAGTTCCTGGATGGTGAGCAGATCCGCAAGGGCCTGGCACGGGTGCGACCAGTCCGAAAGTGCGTTGATGATGGGAATGCTGGACCATTTTGCCAGGCCGTCGAGCGTTTCGTGGCTGTAGACGCGGAGCACGAGAGCATCGAGGAAGTGGCTGATGGTGCGGGCGAAATCGGCATGCGATTCACGCCAGCCGAGGCCGACCTCATTGCCGGGGAGATACAGGGCTGAGCCGCCGAGTTGGGCAATGCCGCTCTCGAAACTGACGCGCGTGCGCAGGCTCGGCTTCTCGAACACGAGCCCAACGACTTTATCGGAGAGAGTGCGCGACGGGATACCGCGGGCGTGCGATTCCTTCAGTCGGGCTGCGGTCGTGAGGAGCGCGGTGAGCTTCTCCGAACTCAGATCAATCACATTGAGGAAATTCTTGACCATGGGGTGAGCACCCCTCAAGGATGAAAGCCCAGGAACGGCTCGTCCTGGGCCCTGGCGTGAAATAAATGGTATCGGTCAGGAATGGCTCACGGCTTCATGCCACAGAGCACATCATCCAGAATATCGCAGCCTTCGTCGATCTGTTCATCGGTAATATTCGCTGCCGGGAGCAGGCGAATTACCGTCTGGTGTGTGCAATTGATGAGCAAGCCGCGCTTAAGACATTCCTGCACGGCCGGGGCACCCTCGATGGAGAGTTCGAGGCCGATCATGGTGCCCTTGATGCGGATATCGAGGATGAGCGGGCAGCGCTCCTTCAAGCTGAGGAAGCGAGAGTGGAATTTCTCGCCAATCTGTGTGGCTCGTTCGAGCAAGCCTTCCTGTTCGATGGTCTCGATGGTGGCGAGTGCGGCACGGGCGGCGAGCGGATTGCCGCCAAACGTGGCGGCATGTGTGCCGGGTTTAAGTTTCTCCGCGACCTCGGGACGCGCGACGATACCGCCCATGGCAACACCGCCCGCCATGGCCTTGGCCAGCGTGAAGATATCGGGCAGCACGCCCCAGTGTTGATGGGCGAACCACTTGCCGGTGCGGCCCATGCCCGTCTGCACTTCATCGAAAATCAGCAACAGTCCGTGCTTGTCGCACAGTGTACGCAGCCCTTCGAGGAAGCCGGTGGGCGGCAGATTCACCCCGCCTTCACCCTGGATCGGTTCAAGGAGAATCGCGGCCGTCTCGCTGTCGATGCACTTCGCCACCGCATCGAGATCGCCGAACGGAGCGTAGTTGAAGCCCGGCAGCATCGGCTCGACACCCGCGTGATACTTCGGTTGGGCCGTGGCCGTGAGTGCGCCCATGGTTCGGCCATGGAAGCCGTTGGTCATCGAGATGATCTTGTAGCGACCCTTCGGCTTGCCGTTAAGGCGGGCCAGCTTGATAGCGGCCTCGATCGCTTCCGTGCCGCTGTTGCAGAAGAAGGACATGCCTTCGAAATCAGTCCGCTCGCCGAGTGCCTGCGCGAGCAATGCCTGGGGTTCCGTGTACCACGTGTTCGGCACGTGGATGAGCGTCGCCACCTGCTCCTGAACCGCTTGCACCACCCGCGGCGGGCAGTGTCCGAGAATCCCGCAACCCCAGCCCGGGAAGAAATCGAGATAGCGATTCCCCTCCGCATCCCACACCCACGAACCTTCGCCGCGCACCAGGCAAACAGGGTAACGCGTGTAGTTGCCGATGACGTATTGCTTCGCCACGGCGATGATCTGTTCGCTGCTGAGGGACTCGGTCGCGGTCATGAGATCTCCCCGCCACACCCGGAAACGGGTGAGCGACTTCTAACGTGTGATTTCCGTGCCCGTGAAAGTCTCGTGTAGAAAGACATCCAGCAACGAAAACGGGACGCGGCCATCGAGAATCAAGGCGGCTTTCGCGCCTGCTGCGAGCGCTTCGAAGCACGCCTCGACCTTCGGCACCATCCCACCTTCGATGATTCCGGATGCGATCCACTCGCGACACTCGACCTCGCTCAGACGCGCCATGAGTGAGCCCGGTTCGGAGCGATTACGCAAGACACCGGGCGTGTCCGTGAGAAAGATTGCCCGGGCGGCACGAATCGCTCCAGCGATGGCGGCGGCAGCGGTGTCCGCATTGACATTGAGCCAGCGGCCCTCGGAATCGATGCCGAGGCAGGGAATCACCGGGAGTTTCCGCTCGTGAAGCAGAGTGTGCAGGCGGCGGTCGTCAACGCGTGTGACCCGACCTACGCTGCCGAGATCGACCGGTTCGCCGTCCTCGTCCGGCAGTGTCAGCCGTTCCCCTTCCAGCAACTTGTGGACGGAAATGGCGTCGGCACCGAGGGCCTGGAGCTGCTTCTCGAGGCCGGCATTTATCTCATCGCTGAGCACCCGCACCACGATGGCGAGAGTCGCATCGTCGGTGTAGCGTCGGCCGGCGACTTTGCGTGGTGTGAGGCCGGCTTCTGCCATCGCGCGGTCGATGGGCTTGCCGCCGCCGTGCACGAGCACGAGGGGCAAACCTAAGCGGTGCAGAGCCGCAACGGATTGCAGGCAGGCGGAGGTGGCAGCCGGGTCTTCCATGGCGCTGCCGCCGAGCTTCACCACAATGGGTTCGAAGCGTGCGGCCCCGATCCGCAAAACGGAAGTGGCGAACGCGGCGGAAGGGATTGGCGAACCCGCCATGCGCGGTCAACCCGTGAGTCTGTCACTAAATCGGAAAAAAGCATCGTATGAGACGCGGCCAACGGCGTCAACCACATGGCAAAATCAGAACTTGTGGAAGAAATCATTCGGTCGTTGCTCGACGGCTGGTCGATGGGTATAGTACGCGAGCCGGTGCGGAGTGTGCCACTTGGGCGACTCCTGATATCGGTTCACACCAGAACGGGTTCCTCTCATGCTTCGTTACGTGTTGGCAGCCGCCCTCGGCTTCGCCGCAATCGCCGTGACGCAGACCACGGTCACAGCCGATGACAAGAAGGCCGAGTCGAAGACGCTCGAAGGCAAGCTGGTTTGCACCAAGTGCAAGCTCGGCGAAACCGACGCCTGCGGCAACGCCCTCCTTGTGAAGGACGGCGAGAAGACGATCACCTATTACCTCGCCGACAAGGGCAAGGGCGAAAAGTACCACAAGTGCTCGGGTGAAGCCGATGCCAAGGTGACCGGCAAGGTCGTCGAGAAGGACAAGAAGCTGACGATCGAAGGTGCCAAGGTCGAGAAGAAGTAAGTGCTGGGTCAAAGCCCAGAGATCGAAACGCCACCGCTTGCCGGTGGCGTTTTTGTTGCTGCGTGTTGTCGCGAGGTCACGCCTGCGGTTGGCCGCCTAAGCGAACCGGGGTACGATGACTCTTCTCAGGAGGTCTTCATGCGCATCATTCTGGCGAATCCCCGCGGCTTCTGCGCGGGCGTGAACATGGCCATCGAAAGCCTCGAAAAGGCACTTAGCCTCTTCGGCGCGCCTATCCACGTTTACCACGAAATCGTCCACAATCGCCCCATCGTCGAGCGTTTTCGCAATCGTGGCGTCGTCTTCGTGGATGATATCTCGGAAGTGCCCGACGGCGGCACCGTGCTCTACAGTGCGCACGGCGTATCGCCCATGATCCGGGAGCAATCGCGGGCGCGCCATCTGCGAGCCATCGACGCCACGTGCCCGCTCGTGACCAAGGTTCATCTTGAGGCAGTGAAGTTCGCGAAGGAAGGCTTCACGATTGTGCTCATCGGCCATGATGGTCACGATGAGGTGCTCGGCACGATGGGCGAAGCTCCGCACGCGATGGTCCTGGTGGAGGACGCTGCCGATGTGGAGGCGTTGACACTCCCGAGCGATACAAAACTGGCATTCCTGACGCAGACCACGCTGAGCGTCGATGAAGCCCGAATCGTGATCGAGGCACTTCGCAAGAAGTACCCGCATGTGGTCGGTCCAAACAAGGACGACATCTGTTACGCCACGCAGAACCGCCAGGAAGCCGTGCGTGAAATTGTCCCCCTCGCAGACGTGGTGGTGGTGCTGGGCAGCCAGAACAGCTCGAATAGCCAGCGACTTGCCGAGATCGCACAACTCACGGGTCGAGCTTCGTACCTGATCGATCGGGCGAGCGAACTTCGCGACGAGTGGTTCCGCCCGACGGACACGGTGCTCATCACCGCCGGGGCCAGCGCACCGGAGGATCATGTTCAGGATTGTGTGGAATACTTGAAGCAGAAGTTCCAGGCCGAGGTGGAATCGCGCACCATTCGCGAGGAACATGTGAACTTCCCGCTGCCCCGCGAATTGCGTGTGTTGGCCCGTGCGTGATGCCGGAGGATCTCCATGTCCACTGTGAAGCTCAAGCTCGGCCCGACCGATCACGGTCTGCCGCTCTCGCTCGATGACTTCGAATCCGCTGAGTATGTTTCGGGATTCAAGTACGAGATCATCGATGGGAGGCTCTACGTGTCCGCAGAACCCGACCCCACCGAAAATGAATTGGAACTCTGGCTATTTGATAAGCTTCGCGACTACTCGCGTGCCTGCCCAGGGGTGCTGAACCACGTCACGAATAAGCCACGTGTTTTTATCCGCAGCAGACCGCACGACACTGTTCCAGAACCGGACGTGGCGGCATACGCCAACTACCCGCTTGAAAAACGATTCACAGGAACGAAATGGCCACAGGTATCGCCGCTGCTCGTCTGCGAGGTGATGACGGGGGACTCGACCAAGGATCTCGAGCGCAATGTCGCCCTTTATCTCGATGTCCCCACGATCCAGGAATACTGGGTGCTCGATGCCCGCGTAGAGCCCGAGCAACCCACATTGATTCAGCATCGCCGCCAGCGGAAGAAATGGCTGGTGCAAGAGTACTCTTACGGCACCATGTTCTCGACGAAATTACTGCCAGGGTTCTCGTTGCTGATCGATCCGCGAAGGTGAGAGTGCGATGTGACTACGGAACAGCCCGCTCACGCGGGCCGCTCGCCGGATGACCCATGTTGAACGCGTCCGCCGCCGATCTACACCTGAACTACTTGCCCACGCTGCCCAGCCGCAAGGACTGGCGCATCGGCTGCGTCGGGTCCGGCTTCATCATGCGCGACTGCCACCTCGTCGCCTATCGCCAGGCCGGGTTTAACCCTATCGCCATCGCCTCGCGCAACCTCGCAACCGCCCGCGAAGTCGCGTCTCATCACGCGCTTCCCATTGTTCACGAGTCGATCGATGCCCTGCTCGCAGACACGCAGATCGAGGTGCTGGACGTCGCGGTGCCACCGGATGTGCAACACGGACTCATACGCCGGGCCGTGGAACTTGGAGCCGGCCGACTGCGCGGTATTCTTGCCCAGAAACCGCTGGCCCTGAACGTGGCCGATGCGAAAGATCTCGTGGCACGCTGTGCCGCAGCCGACATCACACTGGCTGTGAACCAGAACATGCGGTTCGATCACTCGGTGCGAGCCGCGAAGGATGTGCTGGACCGCGGCTGGCTCGGCGAACCCGTACTCGCCACCATCGACATGCGCTCCGTGCCACACTGGATGCCGTGGGCACAAGGACTCCCCTCGCTCTCCACTTTCGTGATGAGTATCCACCACCTGGACACCTTCCGCTACTGGCTTGGGACTCCGAACCGCGTCCTCGCGAGCACGCGCCGCGACCCTCGCACGTCGTTCCCGCACAGCGATGGCATCAACCTGTACATCCTTGAATACGACCACGGAGCCCGAGCCAGTGCCTGGGATGATGTGTGGGCCGGGCCGTGCAAGGAAGGCGTCGCTGGCGACAATGGCATCCGCTGGCGAATCGAAGGCACGGACGGACTTATGCAGGGTACCATCGGCTGGCCCAAATACCCCGCACGCGAACAAAGCACGCTGGATCTCAGCACGCGACAACACCCCGGCCAGTGGCTCCGCCCACGCTGGAATGAAGTCTGGTTCCCCGATGCCTTCATGGGCACGATGGCCCAGTTGCTCGTCGCCATCGAGAATGGCGCGGAACCTGAGATCAGCGGCCAGGACAACCTCGAAACCATTGCACTCTGCGAAGCCGTCTTCGCGGCAGCGACGGAACACCGTGTCACCACCGTCCACGAATTTCTCGTGTAATTGTCATGCCTGTATTGCCTGATCTTCGCATAGCTCAAGCCGTGCTCCACGCCGATGTGCGCGGTGTTCACATGCTCGCGCACTCCGAGGAGTTCGATACATCCGAAGCCGAGCGCATTGCCGTGCTCTTCGGCACGCGGCTGGCCGGTGTCGTGTGCCCGCTCGCACATTTCGCCTGCCCGTTCGGCAAGCAACATGTGGCCGTGGTGACGGTCGCGGACCAGCCCTCCGGTGCGATCGGCTTTCGCTTCCTCGTGCTCGCACGCGAACTCTATCGCCACCTCGGTGATCCCTTCGCCATCGCCGATCGGTACGAATGCGCCTGGACCGCCGGCGGCACATTGCCCACGCTCACCTGGCCGCTGGAGACATTGCCAACGCGAACGGTCGAGTCGTTGCAGCATATCTTGAAGACCGGGGATTCACCGCTCTTGCTGGGCTGTGCCCAGTCTCTCGTCGATGGCGGAGTCGTCTATTTGCAACGAGCCGCACCGGATGACGGTTTTATGCGCGGCCTGTGGCAATTGTTGCCGGATCGCATGCGGAGCGAACTCTGGCCCGCGTCATTTGCATTTTCGAATGAACTCGGCTTCCATGCGGCGCTGTTGCCCGAGTTGCCACCGGATCCGCGCCGCATTCGCCGTTCCGAGGACGCGCTGCGCGACTACCCGCAAAGCAGCTATGAATTGAACCTTCAAATCGCGATTGAAGATGGGAATCAGCGTGCTCTGGATCACCTCTTCGCCCGCCGCACGAGCAATGAAACGATTCGCCTGGGCCTCAGCATTATTGTTGGCTCACTGGTGATCGCAGCAATCGTCAAGTTCGTGCTGTGAGGGCAGGAACTCCGGATCTAATCCAAGATGAATGTCGCCAGGCGATCGACATTCACTTGCTCAGGCGGGTAGTCCTTGCGTGTCGGCATGTGCGGATAAACTTCGGGAAACGAATAGCGTCCCGGCTTCCAGTCGAGCGGCCAGTCGTCGGGGAGTTCGCTCACTGTGAATCGCTGCTCGGGGCCTTGGGGCAACTTGCGCCCCTCGGCATCACGCAGCGGCACTCCGACAAGTTGCCGCTGGCCCGTGTCGCCTGTCAGTGCACGGGTCGAGACGATGGAGGACAGGTTAAAGAACTGGTACTTCAGGCCGTCCCGGTTATCGGCGTACTTCTCCACCATTCTCTTCATGAGGCTGAGCATGCGGTCGCGGTCGATGGGGTGCACAAGGTCCATCTTTGGTGCGGCAAAGGCGAGCCGTGTGATCCAACCGGGCCGCCACTGATGCGGCAAGAAGACCTTGCTCAGCGAGCGTGCCAGTGGGCCGAACATGGGGTGTTCGCCAGGAGCCAGCACGTCGAGCAGGTCGCGGAGAATCTGGCGATTGTCGTCGTACATGCCGACTCCGCCGGCCAGCAGCATCGTCACATCGATCAGCACGACGAGCGATGTGCAGGAACGCAACGCCAGCACAGTCGGCTTCACCACTGTCTCGACGTACTGCTCGTAGCGTGCTGCAAATCGGGTCAGGAGTTCGCTTCCGGGTGTACGCAAGGCGGCGGGTAGCGGGCAGAACTCGGCATCCGGCCCCAACCCCAGGTAGCGTGCGGCGGCGAGGTTCTCCGGCGTGTCCGGTTTAGCAGCCTGACCCTTCACATCGAGCAGGAACGTCGAGGGCGATACCAGCGGCTTGAAGCTCAGGATGAGGTTCGCGAGTGAGAGCTTGTAGGCTTGCAAGAGATCGCGTTCGCTGGCATCGGGCTTCGCTGCATTGAGAAACGGCGTGCAACAGGCGCGATAGCCGGCGTCGTTGTGGATGTGCGAGAGAATATGCTCGGACCAGCCTGCAAAATCTCGGCCCAGCATTCCGGCATCCGCGATGCGCTCGCCGGGCAGATCATAGAGTTTCAACAGGCAATCGCTGAAGGTCCAGTCCGAACGCTGGAACTGGCACACGAACTGCGACCGGTCGCGTGTCTTGCCGGGCCAACGACCGCCGTGAACCAGGGCATCGCGACAACCGGCATAATTGAACGCTTCCCAGCCCGCATCCGGCGGCAACACCGTGAACTTCCGCACCCGCGTCTCCTTTCCGCCAAGCGGGAAGCGGTCCGGGTCATGATCTTGCAAGTGGTTGATGAGCGACGTGAGCAGCACGGTCTTGCCCGCGTTATACAGGCCAACCACACCCACGCGGCACTCGGTGGTCTTCAGGCGTAACAGGCTCATACGATACCCGCAGCAGTGGAAAACCTTCTCTCCCACACACACTTTACAGAGCCACTCCATGAATGCTATTCGCTTCACGCACCTCGATCATTGCTCGGTGATCATCACGGATGTGGCGAAGAGCCGCGAGTTCTATTCGCAGGTGCTGGGTTTGCAGGAGATTCCGAAACCGAAAACCTTCGACTTCGTAGCACTCTGGTTCGCCCTCGGCGATGGACAGACACTGCACCTGCTCCAGAAGCCCGAGCAGGACACGCGCAGCCCAAGGCACTTCGCCCTGCGCGTCACGGATGTGATGGCGGCACGCGAATACTTCCGCTCGATGAATGTTGAGATGCAGGAAACAGGACCGATTCCGCACTGCGATCGCGTCTTCGTACACGACCCCGACGGCAACCGGATCGAAGTGATTCAGTGGCACGAGCCGTACGACCCCGCAGCAAGCGGAGCCGCACGGCTGGATGGGTGAGCGTGGATTCTCAGTTCGGCACGAGCACAGTGTAGGTGAACTTCAGTGTGCGTTCCTCGCCGGACTTCAGCGGGATGGTCCAGAGCAATTCGTTGCGCTTGTTAATGGAGAAGACGCCTTCTTCTCGCAGAGACGCTTTTGGATCGCCTTCCGCGGTGAGCATGTCGCCGGAGAAGCGACGGCGAATGAGCACCTTCACGTTCTCCTTGCGGTGATTGCTCACGGAGACCTCGGCGGCCACCGTGCTGCGTCGATATTGCCGCCCGCCGACCCAGATCAGCTCGCGATCGGCACCCTTCGCCAGCACCTCGTTTTCGAGGGAGCGGGTGCGGATGCTCAGGGCCTTGTTCACCCGCATCACTGTCTCCTCGCCGGCATTCACCCAATATGTCGAGCGTTGGCCGTTGAATTGGCCATTGGCGATTACCGTGGCCGGGCCCGTGGTCATTGGGAACGTGAGCGGGTTCCGGAACTTCAAGGCATCCCACGGATCGTCGTCCTCACTGTGGTTGCGACCCGAGTAAGCTCCGTATTCGTTGCGGTTATCCGGCACGAGCCATTCGACCACACGTTCGTAATCGGCCTTGCCGCCGGCCACCGTGAGCGAGAAGGCATCGCCACTGGCGAGCGTACGTTTGCCGATGGGTTGGTAGTGCAGGTCCACGCCCTCGCCCGCCGGTGTGGCACCCAGTGAGAGATCGAAGGTGTTGTTGCGATAGTTGTAGCTGGGGTTCTGCGTGACGACGGAGTTTCCCATGAAGTCGTTGTCGCGACCACCGAAGTGGGCCAGTTGCTGGAAGAAGCCGGCCCAGGTCATGTGCGGTGCGAGCGGCGAGAGCACATGGGCGAACTGCACGCTGGGATAGCCCGAGATCAGACGAATCTCCGCATCAGCGAGATCGACGAGTTCATTGCGAACGATGGCATTCTGCTCCAGGGTCAGCGTCTTGGGATCGCTGATGTCGATGCGGTAACTCGGTGCCCACGAGAGTCCACGGGTGAGGTATCGAATTATCACGCGGGTCTCGGCCTGCTTGGTGTCCGTGAGTGTGAGCACGAGTTGCGGCCGGGAGCGCTTCACGGTGTCGCCGGCTTCATCCACTTCCACGGTCGCGATTTCGGAGTAGTCGATGAAGGCGCGTCCACCCTTTGCCGTTTGCAGCACGAGGTAGCGCGATTGTGCGGCACCGCCGTTGAAGTCCTGCATGTCCTTCGACATCTTGAATTTCACAACCGTGCCCACGACGGGTGCCCGACGATCGCCCTTCAGCGAGATGGTCACCTTCTTGCCGGCGAGATCGTCCTGCAGATTGCCGGGCACAACCTCGTCGGCCGGCACATCAACTTCGCTCATCCGCACGAGCGACTCGACGGCGCCGTTGCTCTCGACCCAGTACGTGCCGTGGATCGGCTGCGGAACCTGATCAAGCATGTACGTTCCGGGCTTCCCCAGCACCACTTCACACTTGATGACGGCCAGACCATTCTTGAAGAGATCGACTCCCGTGATCCTGCCCTTCACGGGTTTGTCCTCCGCGCGTGCCGGGGTACTGAACAGCATCACGATCAACCCGGTGGCGATGAGTCGCGAACTTCGCATGAGTGGACCCTTTCATGGAGAGAAGCAAACATCTCACGAACCGCTGCCATCATAAGCTATGCTCATCGCGGCGTGCGGACTCGTTACAAGTGCGAGACAATGGGAAATTCGTTCTTGAGAAATGAGCCCGAAACGTGCGCGAGGGGTGAAGCGTTCGTCTGTTTGGAATACGAGGGCACACATCCTCTCCGTACAATAAACGTGTAGATCCGTACAGGCGAGGATGCCATGAGTGATGAGGCTGTTCCACTCGAACCTTCCGAGAAAGTGAAGTCATTTCCGCTAAAGCCCGGCGTTTACCTGATGAAGGACGCGGCCGGCAATGTGCTCTATGTCGGCAAGGCGACCACCCTCCGCAGCCGGGCCGCGACGTACTTCCACAAGGAAGCGGCCAATGACGTGCGCATCCGCGACTGGATTGGCCTCGTTCGCGATATCGACTATATCGAGACCGAGGATGCCATCGCGGCACTCCTCGTCGAATCGCGCATGATCAAGGACCTCCGGCCCAGGTTCAACAAGAGCCTCCGCGACGACAAAACCTTCCCTTACCTGCAAATCCGCACCCGCGAGGAGTTTCCCCGCGTGGAGATCACCCGCAATCCGCGCCGCCGCGGTGTGCGGCTGTATGGGCCCTTCGTGAACACCACCAGCCTGCGGGCTGCGGTGAGCGTGTTACAGCGTATCTTCCAGTTCCGAACCTGCACGCTGGATATTCGGTCCCGCGAAGAACGCTGGCGCTGGTTCCGCCCCTGCCTCTTGCACAGCATTCGCCGCTGCACGGCTCCCTGCAACTTTCGGGTGAGTCGCGATGAATACCGCAAGCAGATCAAGAAGCTGGTGTTCATCCTCGAAGGGAAGAAAGGCAAATTGCTTCGCCGGATGAAGCGCGAGATGTTCGCCGCGAGCAGCGAATTAAACTTTGAGAGAGCACGCCGCATCCGCGATGAAATCGACTCGCTCGAGAAGCTCGATCTCCGCGGCGACACGGGCAAAGATGTGCAACCCGAGGTCTTCCCCATCGATCCCAAAAAGGGGCTCAAGGGTTTACGGCAAGTGCTCGGCCTCGCGAAGACGCCCCGCACGATCGAGGGCATGGACATTGCCCACATCAGCGGCACGGATACGGTGGCTTCACTCGTGTCGTTCCTGGACGGCCTCCCCTTCAAGCCAGGGTATCGCCGTTTCAAGATCAAGAGCGTCGAGGGCGTAGACGACTTCGCCTCGATGCGTGAAGTGGTGACACGCCGATTCCGCCGCTTGAACGAAGAAGAAGAGGTCTTCCCAGACATCCTGCTCATCGACGGCGGCAAGGGCCAACTGAACGCTGCACTCGATGCCTTCCGCTCCCTGGGCATCGAACCGCCCTGCCTGATCTCGCTCGCCAAGCAAGAGGAGGAAATCTTTCGACCGGGTGAGAGCGATTCGATCAAACTCAGCCGGCATTCGGCAGCCTTGAGGTTGGTGCAATACGTCCGCGATGAGGCCCACCGCTTCGCCCAGCACTACCACCACATGCTCCGCCGTAAGCGGCTGAAGGAGGAGTGAGGGGTTATTCATGATTGCAGCGATGATGAGCCAAATATGTTAGGCAAGGTTTGCAACCGACGCGTTTTTGGATCCAGTGTTGAGAAATTCGGAGAATTTGAAGAGAGGTTCGTCATGCCAAGCGTCGCATGGGAACGGGAACTCGATGCTCGTCTGTGGGAGCGGATCGCGCCTTTGCTTCGGCTAAAATGAGTGCAGACATCGGCGATGCCAGGTGTGGCAGAGGGATGAAGATCGAGATGGTAGTTGAGGAGAACGGTGTGCCGGTCGGCGTCCTGACGGATGCGGCGAACGTCGGCGAACCGGATCACGGGTAGCTTGTTCTCGAACCGATGCCGGAGCGCGTTCCAGCCCTGGCCGACTGCGGCTTCGACAGCGACACGTAGCAGGACGAACTGGAGGATCACGGCTTCGAGATGCTGGCATCGCACCGCAAGGACCGCACGCGACCGAGTCGCAACGACCGCCAGAAGATGCGGCACTCCAAACGCCGCCTCGAAGTCGAGCGAAGCTCCGGGTGGTTGCACAATTACCGACGCATGCTCGTCCGCCACGAATACGACTCGCATCCCTACGATGGATTTATCCCTCTGGCGTGTGCCGTGATTGCAATCGGACAATTATGTAACGAAATGCCAGTCACTTGCCTCACGATTTTTGCCGCGGTCTCAACCATCTCAGCACTCAATGCGATTCACGGCGAGGCCGCCGAGTGAGGTTTCCTTGTACTGCACTTTCATGTCGTCGCCGGTGCGGCGCATGGTTTCGATGACGTGATCGAGTGAGATGCGGTGCACGCCGTCGCCGTGCAGTACCGCAAGGCGTGCAGCGTTGATTGCCTTCACGGCTCCCATGGTGTTGCGTTCGATGCAGGGAACCTGAACCAGTCCGCCGACGGGATCGCAGGTGAGCCCGAGGTTGTGTTCCATGCCAATCTCGGCGGCATTCTCGATCTGTTCGTTCGTGCCACCCATCACGGCGGCCAGTCCCGCGGCGGCCATGCTGCACGCCACGCCGACCTCGCCCTGACAGCCCACCTCGGCGGCCGAGAGCGAGGCGTTTCGCTTGTAGAGCATCCCAATTGCCGCGGCGGTGAGCAGGAAGCGGCGACCGCCTTCCACGGTGGCCTCGGGGAGAAAGCGGTAGTAGTAACCCAGCACGGCAGGTATCACACCTGCGGCTCCATTCGTCGGAGCGGTGACCACGCGCCCACCCGCTGCGTTTTCCTCGTTCACGGCCAGGGCAAAGAGGCTCACCCAGTCGAGCACGGACAGCGGATCACTCGCACCCGTTTCGGCTAGCTTGCGATGAAGATCGGGTGCCCGGCGTTTCACACCGAGCCCACCCGGAAGGACACCCGGGGTAGCGAATCCCCGCTCCATGCAGCCTTGCATCACAGCCCAGATACGATCGAGCCCGGCACTCGTCTCGTCCGTGGGCCGCCAGCTTGCTTCGTTCGCAGCCACGATCTCGGCAATGGAGAGCCCGGTCCGGCGTCCGATCGCTAGCAACTCTCGAGCGGAGGAGAACTCATATGGAACCTGCCGGGCTGCGTGATCCTGGCTCGATTCAGTTTCCTGAACGACAAAGCCACCACCGACGGAGAAATACGTCTCACAGGCAAGCGTTTCACCGCTCGCATCATGCGCCGTAAAGCACACGCCATTCGGATGAAAGGGCAGACACTCCGATTCCAGAAAGAGCAAATCCGTTGACTCGTGGAATGCAACCGTGTGTTCGCCGAGAAGCCGAAGCTTCTGACAGCCACGAATGGTCTCCACAATCGCGTCAGCGTTATCGGAATCGACAAGATCGGGGCGTTCGCCGGAAAGCCCGAGCAGCACGGCCTTGTCCGTGGCATGCCCACGACCTGTAAGGGCCAACGACCCGTACAACTTCGTGACAATACGCGTCACACCAGGGAGCATCGCTCGATGTTGAAGCAGTTTCGCAAAGCGGTATGCGGCCACCATTGGGCCAACGGTATGCGAACTGGAAGGCCCAATGCCGATCTTGAAGAGATCGAACGCACTCAAATTCACGTTGGCCTCACCTAATCAAGGGTCGTGTTCGGAGAGATCATTGTAACGAGAAATGGCAACGGTCATTCATCAGGAAGTGGGCAATGGATCGTCGAACTTACAGGACCGGACGAAATTAGCCCGTTGCTGGTGACCATTTCGAGTTCGGTCGGTGAAGCAGCTTCGCACTCTGCGAATGGGTTCCAGAGGCGGAATGAGACAATACCGTGTTTATCATTGCGTTAGCAAGGGTCTCGCTCTCAGGTCGACAGGTGATCTCGTTTGAAGTCAAGTGCTGCTGTCGATCATCCGTTTAACCCCATAGCATAGCCGGCAAGCGGGACTGAACGAACGAGCGTGTTAACCCAATTCGACGGGGCCACGCGTTCCAGGGTGCATGCCTGGAACCGCATTGAAGGAGAATCTGGCAATGGTACGCATTGGTATCGTCGGCATTGGCTTCATGGGCCGAATCCACTTCCTGGCGGGGCAAAGGCTTCGCGATGCGCGAGTCGCGGCGGTGTGCAGCCGGGATGCGGCGAAGCTTGCGGGGGACTGGCGGAACACACGTGGCAACTTCGGGCCGCCGCCTGGAATGGTCGATCTCACCGGCGTAAAGACGTTCGCCGACTACGACACCATGCTTGCCGATCCCGAGATCGACCTCATCGATATCTGTGCAGTCACCGATCAGCATGCCCCACTGGCCATCCGAGCCCTTCGCGCTGGCAAGCATGTGCTCGTCGAGAAGGCCATCAGTCTCAAGCCTGCCGAGGCGGACCAGATGCTCGCGACGGCCCATGACGCCGAGCGCTTGCTGATGGTCGCCCATGTGCTACCATTCTTCCCGGAGTTCCGCTTTGCCGCCGAGAACGTGCGAAGCCAGCGATACGGCAAGGTGCTCGGTGCCCACTTTCAGCGTGTGATAGCCAGGCCAGACTGGTCTGCGGACATCTCCGATTCCGCCAAGACCGGCGGCCCCGCGGTCGATCTTCACATCCACGACACACATTTCATCGGCCTCATTTGTGGTGTGCCGCAACATGTCTTTTCTGTGGGCACCATCGAGAACGGAGCCGTGAATTATCTCACCACGTCGTACCTTTATGGCGAGGGCGGACCGGCCGTCACCTGTTCGAGTGGGGCGATCTGCATGCCTGGTCGGCCGTTCGTGCATGGTTTCGAGATTTACCTCGAGAAGGCGACGCTGATCCTCGACACGGCTGGCACGCTCACACTGCTAACAGCCGATGGCCAGTCGAGCAAGCCACAACTCAATGGCAGTGGCGACCCGATTGCCGCTTTCGCTGACGAATTGCAGGCGGCAGTCGATGGTATCGCGGATCGGCAGACGCCGGACTTACTCGATGGAAAGCTGGCACGCGACGCCCTCGTGCTCTGCCATCGCGAGTGCGAATCGGTGAAAACAGGCAAGGTGGTGCGAGTGGAAAATCCCCCCAATTGCCAGGGTTAACTGACCGGAACAGCCCGTGCAGTTTCTCGCCATTCTCGGCGCGGTAAGCTGCATCGGTTGGCGCGGTCCTGCCGGTCTTGCCGATCTGTAGGGGTATGCGAAACCCTGAGAAGACGGTGAATGCCGGAGGGCGGGCGATGACACGCAAATGGTGGCTGCTGCTGGCTGCGGTGGCAAGCTTGTTCTCGGCACCCGGCTGCATTTGCTGCAATCACCAGGCTTATGGTGCGGCCCGCGATGTGGGTCCGGAGTGCACCGTCCCACTCGTCGAGCGTCAAAAGACTTATCTCTTCATGGTGAATGGCGTGACGCCCGGCGGTTCGTGCGGGCTCGAAGGACTGCGCGACGAACTGGCCGGGCAGGGATATTCAAAGGTGGGCTACGGTCAACTCGTGCACGTGCACTGGATGGCTCAGGAGATCCGCCGCATCCAGACGTGCGACCCCACCGCCCGCTTCGTGGTGCTGGGCTTCGATGCGGGCGGCCCTGCCGCGGCGTGGCTCGCAAACGATGTGGCGAAATCGGGTGTGACCGTTGATGCCCTGGTGCTGCTCGATCCCGTGGGCAAGTGTGCCATGACCTCCGCCAACCGCCAGACCCTCGTCATCACGAGCACGGCGAAGGCACCGATACACGAACTCGCGAATCTCGTGACCGTGCCAGAGGCAGGCCATTTCACCTTGCCGACACATCCGAAGACAGTGGCAGCGGTCACCGAACTATTGGGCAGCGTGGCAAGTCGCACGCAGGAAGGCGTGCTGACGACGACCGTGATCGAGTGGACGTACGAACACGCTCCTCCCGCGCGACCGATATCGGTGTCTGGTCCGGACACGCCGCCGGAGTGGAACTTCATGCTCGATATCGCGGGCAACCACGCCGAGCCGCTGACGCCGCTCTACACGTCGATTGATGTGTCAAAATAGAACGAGGTCGGAATGTGAGTCAGGGCAGCGGTGGCCGCGTGCTGATGTTGTGGGTTCGGTACGGGTTTCGAGTTGCCGCGATGACTTTGCGGGCTCGTCTATTCGCGTGTCGACACATTCAATGCATTTATGAAACTGAAGCAAGCACCCGAGGATTTTCGGGTCGAAGAGCTAAGCCCGGATTTGTGCAGCCCGGTCGGTGAGTTTGCTGTCTACAGCCTGGAGAAGACCGGCTGGACCACGCCGGACGCCATTGCGGCAATCCGGCGGCGCTGGAAGATCGACGGCCGCCGCGTGAGCTTCGGCGGGCTCAAGGATCGCCATGCCGTCACGCGGCAGCATTTCTCCATTCACCGCGGCCCCGAGCGCGATCTCCGCCACGAACGCATCGCCGTGAAGTACCTCGGGCGTCGTGCTCAGCCCTTCACGGCCGCCAATATCCTGGCCAATCGCTTCACAATTGTGATGCGTGCCCTCAGCGATGTTGCCATGCAGAATGCGGTCGCCGCGCTTCCAGAAGTGCAGGCCGTGGGTGTGCCCAATTACTTCGATGACCAGCGTTTTGGCTCGGTCGGCGAGTCCGGCGAGTTCGTGGCGAAGGAGATGGTTTTCGGCCGATTCGAACATGCTCTTTATCTCGCGCTGGCTGCACCTTACGAATTCGATCGTGCTGAAGGGCAGCGGGAGAAGCAGACGCTTCGCGACCTGTGGGGCCAGTGGCCGGAGTGCAAGGCGAAGCTGCCGAATGGTCACGCACGCGAACTGGTCGAGTATCTCTGCTCGCATCCTACAGACTTCAAAGGGGCAGTCGCACGACTGCACCCCGAGTTGCAGGGACTTTACCTATCGGCGTATCAGAGTGAACTGTGGAACCGGATGCTGGCCCACTGGCTGCGCGAGCGAATGAACAATGCGAAGCTGGCACAGGTGCAATTCAAACGCAGAACTCTGCCGGCACCGCGCGAGGTTTCTGACGAATTACTTGAAGAGTGGGAGGCACTCACGTTGCCATTGCCCTCGGCTCGGATCAAGAACGAGGCCGGTGCACCCTGGGCGAAGCTTGTGGACGAAGTGCTTGAGGAAGAAGGGCTCACGCTCGCGGAGCTGAAGGTGAAGGGCATGCACAAGCCCTTCTTCTCGAAGGGGGAACGCGCAGGTTGCATCCGTCCGGCGAACCTTTCGCACCAAGCCGCGGTAGACGATCTCAACCGTGGCCGAGAGAAGCTGACGATGACGTTCGAGCTGCCACGTGGTTGCTATGCCACGATGGTGGTGAAGCGGATCACTCAGACCATTACTTCCCCTGAACCAACCACTTGAAGGTGCAGCAGAGAATGCTGGCGGTGTCCGGGCCGACACTGTTGATCTCGCCGTATTGCGATTTTTTCAAGCCGTAGCAGAAGGGTGGCTTCTCGTCCCACTGGCGTTTCGGAATGATGTACCCCAGTTCATCGTTGCCGAGCCCGATGAGCATGCGGTGTTTCCCCGTCATGGTGGGGTAGATGCCGGGTTCGAGTGCAGCATCGGGGAAGTCCGCGCCGGGTTCAACGGGCTCTTGAATTTTGCCGAGCACAAGTTCGGGATAGATTTCACCCGGGATCACGGCGATCTCGAGTTCACCCAATTTCAAGTATCCCACTTCAGTCTTCACTGCGATGGGCCGGGCCAGGTCCTTGGCGAGCACAGGTGTGGCGGGTGTGGGGTCGCCAGTCCAGTCGAACATGCGCCGCTGCAACGTCCCCAGTTGGCCAGCAATTCGGTAGAGGTTGTTCTCCACGGGGATGAGCACTTCACGCGTTCGCACCTCGAACGGTGTGAGCGTGAGTGGCAAGGATGAGCCGAGCGCCTTCTCGGCAACGCCGCCGACTCGCTTGCCGAACAGTGCACACTTCTCAAATGTGCCATCCTTCAACTCGACTCCGGCTTCATTTTTCAGGGGAACGTGCAAGTTCGTCATGAGCCCGCCAACGGTGCCGGTGAAGTAGGCCACGGGGCACTTCAGCGTTTCCGTCAGGTGCTTCACCGTAAAGTGGACGAAGTCTGCCGTGATCTTCGTATTCTTCGAATCGAGCAATTCGGGGTGACAGTTCCACTGCACGAGCACACCCAGGCGAGCGTCGCTCTTGGGATCGCGGAAGTCGAGCACCACGAGTTCATCGTGCTTGACGATGGGCTGCCGCGCATCGTGGATCAGTTCCGGTGCGGCCGCGGTGCCGATGCGGGCCACGGCGGGCTTGCGGGCCGCGTCGGCGGCCTTCACGGCCTTCACGCAACCGACTTCCACCTTCTTGAGGTAGTCTGCATCGACGCCGGACTTCAGCGGGTTCGGACCCCAGAGCCCCAGCGTATCCGGGCCTTCGTGGTTGTGCGTGGCGGAGACAAGCACGTATTTGAAACCGTGCAACTCCGTCCGAATGCGCTCGACGCTGGTGATGAATAACCCCACAACATCGACCGACACCAGGGCGATCCGGGATGTGCCATCATCGAGCACAACGGCACGGGCCATGATCGGATCGTGGATCTTGGCCGCTAGACGGTTCTGTCCGAAGCCCGCCATGTACACAGGTTGCTTGCCGAGTGCCGGCGTCACATCGACTTCCGCAAAACCGACAGAGAGTTCTGCCGCTGTCGCAAACGCGGAGCAACCGAGCAGGGCGGCCAGGAGAGAAAGCAAGCGCATGGAGCACTCCGGTTAACGAATCGCGGCTTCGCACTCGCGCATGTAGCGAAGGCTTTCACGCGCGATGGTGTCGGGATCGGGTGCGTAATCGAAGACTTCGACGGAGACCCAGCCGTCGTAGTTCAGATCACTCAAGGCCTGGAAAATCGGCTTGAAGTCCACTTCGCCGAAGCCGGGGCCGCGCTTGTTGGGATCGTTGGCGTGGAAGTGTTTCATGTGTGCCGCATTGGCGCGAATGATCTCCGCCACGGGAGTGCCCTCCGCGGACATCGCCTTCACATCCAGGTGCAACTTCACAAACGGGTGATCGAGCCGTTTCAGGAGGCGGACACCTTCCGCGGCCGTGGTCATGTAGTTCGTCTCGGCTGTGGTCAGCGGTTCGAGGCAGAGGAAGACGCGTGTCTCGTCCAGTGCCTTCAGGCAATGTGAGAGTGTGTCTGCCGCAAGGGCATCGCCTTGTTCACGCGTCGTGCCTTCGGGAAGGTTGCGCTGCAGCGGCGAACCGAGCACGAGAATATCGCCACCGAGATCGGCGGCGGCCCGGGCGAGTTCGGCGATATATTCACCCGTTCGCTTTCGCACCGCGTCATCTGCAGAAGTGAGGTGAAAACCTTCGGTTTTCGCGAGGAGCCAGTGCAGGCCGATGATCGTGATCCCGGCGGCCTCTGCCTGTTTGCGAAGTTGGGAGCGGCGTGCGGCCGTCACATCGGTGATGCGCGAGGCCAATGTGAACGGTGCGACCTCGAGCCCGGTGTAGCCGAGGGCGGCAATGTGAGTGCAGATGCGCTCGTGATCCCAGCCCTCAAAGGTCTCGTTGCAGATGGCGTACTTCATGGAGTGCTCAGGGGAGAGTGATATCGCGTTCTTGCGGATTCTGCTCGGTGACGTCGAGCACGGATAACTTGACGGTCGCTTGCCCACGCGTGGCCTTGTAGAAATCGGCGGGGTTCGGCGTGCGTGTGCCGTTCACAGCGGTGATCAGAAAGCGATTGGGGTTATCACCAAGTGCTTTGAATCGCGTGGCTGCGGGTGAATTCGGAATAATCTCGCGAATGCTGACGCCGAGGGGCACGCCACCGACGCCGTTCGGTCCGCCCCGAAAGGTTTGTGAGAGCAAGCTGGAGTAATCCACCCGCAGGCCGAACACCGCTTCGGGTTGCCTTGAGGCGATGAACGGCGATTCATTTTTGAACTTCGCGAGCGTGATGCTGGTGTCGCGTTCGACGCCGTTGAGACCAAGCACACGAACGGGTATCTTGCTCCCCGCGAGTGCAGTGCCCGCTTGCAGTAACAGGTCTTCATAGCGATTGACGGCCACGCCATTAATGTGGGTGATGGTGTCGCCGCCACGGAGGCCGGCTTGCCAGGCGGGGCTCTGCTCGGCAACAGAGTTCAGGCCAAGGCCGCCGCCCTGACCGACGACCACACCGAGGAAGCCGTATTCCACCTCTTCACCGCGGCGGAGCACCTCGATGATTCGCTTGCCATTGGCATCGATGGGCAGGGCATACCCCGGGCCTGGATCGGCTCCCACAGCCGCGGCTTGCGTGGTGGTGAGGCCGATCACTTCCCCTTCAAGATTCAGCAATGGGATGCCGTTGCCACCGAGGCTGGCTCCGATTCCACCACGTCCTTGCGGTCGCAGGACGGTCTGGAATTCGAGCACGAAGCCATAGTTGTACCATGTGAGGTTGCGGCCGCCGAGTTCGCGGGCATCGAGCAGGCGGCGTTGCACGGAGGCGATGTTCCCAACCCAGGCGGAAGTTTGCCGCATCTCGCCGTTCGCACTGTACGTGAGTGCCAGCAACACCATCAGTTTGCCGGGGTATACGGTGCGGCGAGCGCCACGGGCGATGTCGTCTGGGCGGGCCTCGCCGATCGGAACAACGGGCAAGTCGGCAGTGGGTGTCAGCAGACGCAGCACGGCGAAATCGGAACGGGCGTCGGCAGCGTGAATGTCCGCGTACGAACCGTTGCCGTTGGCAAAGTGAACGTAGATCTTTGTCGCGTTTTCGATGGCAGCATACGTGGTGAGGATGAAACCACCCGCATCGATCACCACGCCACCCGCGGTGCTGTGGTCGGGAATGTTTTCGCGATCGCTGAGGTCGAGTTTGCGGGCGAGTGCGGCTCGCTCGGGTGTGGGATCGATTTTTAGAAAGGCGTCCGGATCGAAGCCGCCGAGTTGTCCGAGGATAGCGGATGCGTCGGGCTTCGAATAGGCATCGCTGCGCGACACGACGAGGCAAACCACACCGGGGCCGGCCGCGTCGCTGACCGTTCGCACTTTCTTCTCAAACGCAGCGATCAGATCTTCGACCGTGCCAGGGTCCTGTGGTTTGCCGATGGCAATCGACGCAATCGCGAGTGGCAGCAACAGGGGAATCGCGGCGCGGAGCATCATAAGCCTCACCCAGATGGCGTTCTCTGCTGTTGTAACCGGGATGCACACCGGCTGCCACGTTCACTCTCCGCGGGCGGTGCGGATGTACGCCTCGAAGTTGGCGACGGGCGTGCCCTTGTCGACGCCGTGGTTCAGGTTCACGATGTGCCTGTGGCACCCACCGGCGCTCATGCACGCACGCGTCGCGGATTGCACCTCAGCGATTGTTCCGGTTCGAAGTATGTCCTCATCGAGATTGCCCTGGAAGACGAGGTGCGGATAACTTGCCCGGGCCGCGGCGAGATCATGCCGGTTTCCGAGGCTGATCACCTCGGCACCACTGGCACACATCGCTTCGAGGTAAGGGCCTTCTTTCACGAAAAGGATGCGTGGCACACCGGTCGCACCGGCGAGAATGGCCTGGTGTTGTGGCTGAGCCCACACGTCGTACTCGTGCGGTTTGAGCATCCCGGCCCACGAGTCGAACAACTGGTACAGGTCCGCCCCATCGGCGATGAGTGTCTTCAGGAAGCCGATGGTGGCCCCGGTGAGCTTCTCCAACAAGGCGTTCCACACGGCGGGTTGCTCGGCGGCGAAGCGACGCGTGGCGGTCACATCCTTGCCAGTGCCAATGCAGTAAGTGGCAACCGTGAACGGCGCTCCCGCGAAGGCGAGAACTGGCAACTCGCCATGGAGTTCCGCCTTCACTCGCTTGAGCAGATCACGAATGTGCTGGTAGGTGGCTGGATCCGGATCGGCCTGCAGGCGGTCGAGATCGGCGAGCGTTCGTACGGGTCGATCGGGAACAGGCCCGGCACCCGGTTCCAACTCGAAAGGCAACCCCATGGCCAAAGGAAGTGTGGTGATGTCGTAAAAGAGAATGATGCCATCGACACCAAAGCGCCGGGGGCACAGCGAGCCTTTGGTTGCGGCCTCGACATCCTCGGAGAATTCGTAGAACGATTTGCCCGCTCGCACCCGCAGGAACTCCGGATCCCAACGACCGGCTTGACGCATGGCCCACACGGGAGCACGCTCCACCGCTTCACCATGAGCAGCACGAACGAGCAGATGCGGAGAGGAGTTTGAAGCGGACATGATCTTCCTGCGTGAGCGCGGCGAGTCGTGCGAATTACTGCTTCACACCAACATACAAAGTCGCGACCCCAAACGTGAACGGGATGAAGCGCACTTCCGCAAGCCCGTGGCTTTCCATCCTCGCTACCAGTTGCTCGTTATCCGGAAATCGCAGTGCACTTTCGGGCAGGTATTTGTAAGCGTTCTCCGGGTTGCGGCAGAGGAGTTGCCCGAGCTTGGGCAGGATGTGACGAAAGTAAAAAGTGTACAGCCGCCCAAACACGCGACTGCGTGGCCGGGAGAACTCGAGCACAGCGATGCGTCCGCCCGGCCGTAGGACGCGCACCATCTCGGCGAGGCCGCGGTCCGTATCCGTGACGTTCCGCAGACCGAAGGCGTTCGACACCAGTTGAAAGCTGCCGTCGGCAAAGGGCAACGCCTGGGCGTCGGCTTCCACAAATCGCACGCGACCGACCCCGCAGGATTCCGCCTTTTGTGCAGCACGCACGAGCATCTCATGGCAGAAGTCCGCACCGATGATCGGCACATCGGCGTTCGCCTGGCTGGCATAAACGAATGCCAGATCGCCCGTGCCGGTGCAAAGATCCAAAATCGGTCCATGCTCGGCTGAGCGTGGCGGCACCAGTTTCGCCGTCCTGTGACGCCAGACCTTGTCGATATTCAAGCTCAGCAAGTGATTGAGAAAATCGTACCAGGGCGCGATCTGACTGAACATCCGGCGGATGCGAACTTCGCGCTTGTCCAGCAGGTGCGTTGTGCTCAAGGTGATACCAGGGATTCACGGTCGCGGTGGACGGCTTCAACGAGGTCGATACGTTCAACCGTTGTCAGGCGGCGCAATTAACATCGTTGTTACCGCCGAGATCGGCGGGCAGTGGGGAAGTTCTTCGCACACATCATTTACTTTATTGAGGAATCGTGCCATGCTCGACCGCAACTTGTTCGTGATCAAAGAACGAGTGAAAATACTCTCTTCGGTGCAGAGCTACGACATCCTCGATGCCGAGTCGGGTGCTCCGATCGGCTTCGCGGAAGAAACCATTGGCACGCTCACCAAGGGGCTTCGCTGGGTGATGAGCAAGGCGTTGCTTCCGACGCGTATCGAAGTGCGTGAGAAGCCGGACGACTCACTCGTGTTTACACTGCGCCGCGGATGGTACATCTTCAAATCTCGTGTCGAGGTCCACGATGCCGACGGCAACCTCATCGGCTACTTCAAGAGCAAGGTGCTCACCATCAGTGGCGGCTTTCATGTTTACGATAAGGATGATCATCACTTTGCCGAAGTGAAGGGCAAGTGGGTGGGCTTCAACTACCGCTTCCTCAGCCCGGACCACAAGGTCGAGATGGGCAAGGTGTCGAAGAAACTCGGAGCGATGGGCCTGGTCAAGGAGATGTTTACCTCGGCAGACACGTTTGCCGTGGAGGTCAATCCCGATCTTGCCGACGAACCGCTCGCCAAGATGCTCATCCTCGCAGCCACTCTGGCCATCGACATGATCTACAAGTCCGAATCGTCCAATGCACTGGAACCCAGCAGCTTGCTCGGCGATTGATGAACAACCGAGGAGTGATCAGAGTCGAAATGATGCTTCCTCGCCTTTTTCGGCGAGGAAGCGTGTTCCGTGCTCTATCCCAGAATCAACCGCATCCAGACACTCCTGGGCTTCGGCATTGGGTTGTCGGTGCGTTCGGTCGGAGCGTTCGGCAGGACGGCCGTCAAACCTCGCACACCCATGATTGCTGGGCGATTCAGCACCTTGCCCGATTTCAGATCGCGCACGGTCACCTTGAAAGTCAGATCGTGAGCTTCACGACCGTAGAAGAACCAGAAGTCGTCAAGGAACATTCGGAAGCTGAGGTTACTGGCCCGGTATTCGTCCGAATCGGGTGTCACGATTCTGGAGAACTTCATGACCTCGCCCGAGTACTTGAGGTACGGTTGACCGGCGGCGTTGCACAGTTCGACCTCGACCTCGCACCGCTTGCCCTCGGCGTTGTCGATGGCCACGTCGACACAGAATTCCAGCATTTTCTCTCCACGACTGGTCTGAATTGCAGGCGAGTGAGCCTTCCGCACATCGGATGTGGGGCGAGTCGCAGCCTTGCTCTTGCCGGCCGCCAAGGCTTCGCCTTGATAGCCGAGTCCCAAAAAACCAACCAGGGCCGCAAGCACGAGTTTCTTGACGTTCATGGTGCCTTACTCTGCGAGACTGTGTGAGTGGCGGTCGAGGGCTGTCTCGGCGTCCGTCGTCCGCAGCGTTCGTTGAAATATTGATGCCGGGAACGGTCTGCGGACCGCCAAAAAGATTCGCAATATCGCTCAAGTTGGTATGGTTTGACGTGAACAGACTTCTTCAGGAGGCCAGGCGATGGCAAAGTCCGAGCGCGAGAAGATGCTTGCGGGCGAACTGTACGAACCGCTCGATCTGGAACTGGTACAAGCCCGCAATCGTGCCCGGGACCTATGCCAGGATTTAAATGCCACACGCGAAGCCGACGTGGAGCAACGCCGCACTATTTTGAAGGAGCTATTCGGAACCGGCGGCGATTCCGTCTGGATGCAACCACCCTTCTTCTGCGACTACGGTACCAACATTCATCTGGGTGAACGTGTCTTCTTCAATTTCAACTGTGTTGTGCTGGATGTCTGCCCGGTGACCATTGGCGACTTCACACTGTTCGCCCCCGCCGTGCAGATTCTCACAGCCACACATCCACTCAATGCTGAACTTCGCCGCAGGCAGGAGTTCGCGAAACCAATCGTGATCGGCTCCGATGTCTGGGTCGGCGGCGCGGCGATAATCTGCCCGGGTGTCACCATCGGAGATAAAACCGTGATCGGGGCCGGCAGCGTGGTGACTCGCGACATTCCCGCAGGTGTGGTGGCGGCGGGCAACCCCTGCCGGGTGATTCGACCCATCGAGCAATAGACTGCACCTGGCACCAACTTGAGGAGAATCTGGCCGCTTCTCAGAAATGCTGTCCGCGTGATGTGTGCTTTCCGCATGATCGGTTGGAGTCCACATTCCGTGGGTGCCGATGGTAGTGGGGAAGTCACGCTGCAGCCGGAGAGTTGCGGCCTATGTCGCGACGAGGAGAATCGCCGGATGGACTCATTTCGCTTTCGCCCCACGCTCACGAGCCTGGAGAGCCGCGATACACCGAGCGTGTCGCCAGCCGAGGTGTACGGTGCCATCGAGCATATGCAACTGAGCACGCAATTGTTGCGACAGTTCCAGGACAATCTGACAGCAGCTCGGACCGCGGACGAGATTCAGGCTGTGGCGGATTTCATGGTGGCCCTGGCCAATCAGAGCGCCAGTGGTGCCCGCATTCTTGGGGACTACAGCGCGGCACTTGCGGCCCAGCCGAACACGGTGACGTCCCATGCGGGTGCAATTGCTTCGGCTCAGTGGCAATCTCTGATCAATACGCAGACCGCACACCTGAACGGACTGGCGTTTGGGGCGCAGGAATCTTCCTTCTTCCTGGTCACGAGCCCCATCGTTCCACCTCCACCGCCGCCGCCACCGAATCCTTCCGTGACGGTGCCACTGCCGCCACCCGTGACGACGACGGGTTCCGCCGGCATGACGAGCACATTCCCCTCACCAACGGATCCCAACTTCGTGGATCTCGGTGATGGCGTGAAAATCTGGGACGTCGTGACGGGGCAGGGTGCTCCCGTTCAGGCGGGTGCGAACGTCACCGTGTACTACACACTTTGGCTCGCAGACACTGGCCAGGAAGTGCAGACGAACCGAAACGGTTCGCCGTTCACCTCACCGCTCACGGGGCTCATTGTGGGCTGGCAGGAGGGCATCCCGGGAATGCAACTGGGCGGCATCCGGCGGCTCTTCATCCCTGCTGCCAAGGGCTACGGTGCCGGAGGCTCGCCGCCGGACATTCCCGGCAACGCCGATCTCGTCTTCGAAGTTAAGCTTGTGACAGCATAAACTGGATCTCCCAACTCTCAACACGACCCCGCAAGAAGCGGGGTCGTGCTATTTTCACACGCAATTTGGTATGCGACAATGCATGCTGTCACCTATCTCAACTCGCAAGAGCACGCCCATGCCCAGCGAACCGAGCGACATGCCGCCGACGCGGTCTGTCGATGCTGAACCAAGACTGGATTTGGAAACACGCACGTCGGCACCGGCAAACTTCGATTTCACTGGCACTTTCAACGGTCTTGGACACGATCACTTACCGCCTCCCACGCTTCCCGGCTACGAACTGCTGGATGTGCTGGGGCAGGGCGGCATGGGAATTGTGTACAAGGCCCGTGAACTCGCCACCAACCGACACGTCGCCGTGAAACTCATCCTGGCTGGGAAGGCAGCGCGTGATCGCTTTCGCGCGGAAGCCGAGACCACGGCCCGTCTCTCGCACCCAAACATCGTGCAGCTCTTCTCGGCCGGGGAAGCGGAAAGCCGGGCATTCCTCGTTTGCGAGTTGATCACTGGTGGCAGTCTTGCAGCCCGGCTCGATGGCACACCCTGGGGTGCTCTTCTCACGGCCCGGCTCATGGTGCCACTCGCCCGCGCCGTCGCCTTTGCACACACACTTGGGGTGGTGCATCGTGATTTGAAGCCATCCAATATCCTGCTGGCTGCGGATGCCACACCGAAGGTCGCGGACTTCGGCATTGCCAAGAATCTGGCTGGCGGCCCGGATAGTCCTACGCACACGGGTGCAATTCTCGGCACGCCCTCTTACATGGCACCCGAGCAAGCCGGCGGGGCGCGCGAGGCCGGGCCGCCGGCAGATGTTTATGGACTCGGTGCCGTGATGTACGAATTGCTCACGGGTCGCCCGCCCTTCAAGGGTGCCGACTTCGTTGAAACGCTGGACCAGGTGCGCTTCACCGATCCCGTGCCGCCAAGGCAATTGCAGCCAAAGTTGCCGCGTGATCTGGAAACCATCTGCTTGAAGTGCTTGCAAAAAGAGCCCGTCAAGCGTTACGAAACCGCCGATGCACTGGCGGACGACCTTGAACGCTTCCTGGAAGGCCGACCCATTCTTGCACGTCCCGTGGGGATGCGTGTGCGGATGGTGAAGTGGGTGAAACGCCGTCCCGCCGCCGCGGCGCTCCTGGCCATCACGAGCCTCGCAATCCTGGCCGCGGTGGTGCTCGGAGGCATCGTGGCCACCTATCGCGTTGATCGTGCTAACGCGGAGGCGCGCCGGCAGGCGGAAGTCGCGGAGAGCCAAACACTTCACTCCCAGGAGTTGGAGCAGTTCTCCGCTCAGTTGCAAGTGGCAAAGGCCCAGACCGAGCGCGACCTCGAGATCTCGAAACGCACGCAGTACAACGCCCGGCTGTTGTTGGCAGGCGGTTCCTGGCGCCGCGATCCCATGCTGACCCTGGAGATGCTCACTAATGAAAATGAGTGTCCGGTTGAGTATCGGGATTTTACCTGGCGATATCTGAAACGAGCCAGCCAGCAGTTGCAGCTCGCGATCGCCAGCCCCAATGGCATTTCGGCATTCGCTGTCTCCCGCGACGGCACTCTCCTCGCGTTTGCCGACCACGCTCAAAAAATTCAGATTTGGAGCCTGGTAGAAGAAAAGCATGTGCGTGAGTTCGAGTTCGATTCCGGAGACCTGTCAACCTGCCAATCGCTTGTATTCAGCCCGGATTCAACGAAGCTATATGCCGGGAGCACGCAAGGATCGATCAAGGAATGGGACAGGATCACGGGGACGGTGATTCAAACACTTTGCGAGAAGGGAGGCACGATCTGGTCGCTGGCCATCACGCCCGATGGAGAGACGCTGTTCGCCGCTTCTTCCGAGCTATACGAAAACCATCGCGAGCCGGACTCGAACCGCCGCTACAAGAATGGGCTCATTCGCAGTTGGAATACGCGTACGGGTGCTGGCCGCGTGTTATATCGGAATGCGAGCACGGGCATTCTTTGCATGGATTTATCGCACGATGGTCATCGCCTCGCCGCGGGTTTGACGTTCGAAAGTGATCTCGTTGTGTGGGACTTGCGACTGGACCACCCACCCGTTCGAGCCAACCTACCGGGCTCGGGTTGGGTAGAGGGGGTGGCATTCACTCCCGATGGCAAGACGATCATCGCTGGCCGGGCCGACTCGCGTGTCTGGCTCTGTGGCATCTCGGCGCCGAATATGGTCGCGCCGCCAAGACTCGATCTCCTCGGGATACTTCGCGGCCACACCAACGAAGTTCATCCCGTTGCAGTGAGCCACGATGGCAAATCGATCGCGAGCGGCAGCTACGACGGCAGCATTCGCATCTGGGATATCGCCAGTCAGAGTGAACGCAGTATGCTGAGAACACCTAGCGATGATCCCTTTTCCGTTTCGGCACTTCGGTATCAACCCAATTCCGACCTCTTGCTTTCACCAGGTTCCACTCACATCTACTGCTGGCGGTTGCCAGATGCTGTTGATGGCATTGTGCTGCCCCACACACAAGTCCAGATGACGGCGATTTCGCCCGACGGCAAAGTGCTCGCCACGGGCGGCACCGATGGTCTGGTGAAACGCTGGAACCTGGATACGGCGGAGGAACTCCCCTCCATCGTGGCCGGCATCGATTTGCTGGCACTTGAGTGGAGCCCGAAAGGGCGTACGCTCGCCACACTTTCTCATGAGAAGCCGGATGCGGATGGCAACGCCAAGCTGGTCCTGAAGATCTGGAACGAGAATCAGCTGGCATCACACAACGATATCAGCGTAATTGTTAGCAGCATGATGTTCTCGGAAGATGGCAGTACGATTTATTTATTCCTGACAGCTCCGTTCAACTGTCGATCGCTTGCTTTCGAGCTTGCCACCGGAACCATCACTCCTCGCGAGTTACCTGATAACCCGTGGCACGATTTGAACCAGCCTGGTGGGCCTGTTCGCATCCGCTTTCACGAGCGGGAAGGTCGCAGTGATCTATTCGATTTCCAGAGCGGCCGCACGTTATCTGTGCCGGGGCTCGAATCCGAAACCATCACCGCGGCGAACCTCTCCAAAGACCGAAGCTTGCTCGTGGTGGCTCAGAAGAAGCCGATTCCGGGCACACCGGATCCGGATCGCGGGATTCCTCCGCAGTTTGATCCCTGGTTGCGGGTGTTCGATCTCTCGGGGCAGTTACCGGTTATTCAACTCGAGCCGCCACCCACTTTCGTGGAATTCCTGAGCTTTTCACCGGATGGTCGCACCGTTGCGGGTGCCGTTGGCCGCGAAGTGTGGCTGTGGGATCCTGTTTCGGGTCAGGTGCGTGCCCGTCTTGGCGGCCACACCGATCAGGTGAGCAGTTTGAGCTTCACTCCCGATAGTTACATGCTAGTCTCCGCAAGTTCTCTACGAACGGGTTCGTACTGGATGAACGGTGGTGAGGTGAAAGTGTGGGATGGTCGCCCTGAGCGCGGACGAGGTTGGCAGTTGCGGGAGCAGTTCCGCCCGGATTCGGATCGTCTGCAACTCACGGCCCGGCATTACCTGGAACAAGGTCGTTCTGCGGAGGCGATGGCGGCATACGACACACTCATCATGCTGAACCCACAACCGTACTCTTATCGTGCGCGAGGGCGGGCATTCGCAAGCCTGGGAGAATACGAGAAGGCCGCCGCGGATTATGGCTTCACGTTTGAAAGGCATCCCTGGCGGCCTCAGTACCGCTTTCTCCAGATTGATGCGTTGGTGCGAGCCGGACAGGACACCAAGGCAGGACAACTGGTGAAGGAATTGATCAACGAATATTCCGTGAAGCAGTTCGCGCCGCGATATTCACTCAGTCCCTGGCCTCCCGGTGCTGCTGACTACGTCATCGTGGCACGCGCGGCAAACCTCGTCTCACTCGATCCCTCGGACGCTGCAATTGTGGTGCAATTCGCTCTCCGGGCGGTTGCAGAGTTTCCTGAAATCCCACTGTACAAACAGGTGCTGGCCACGGCGCTTCTACGCGTGAACAAACTGGACGAGGCGATCGTGATGCAGCAACGAGCACTTAGTTCCCTTCCTGCGAATGATCCGTCCCGGCATCTCAGCTACCTGGTGATCGGACTGGCACATCGCAAGGCAGGACGCGAGGCTGAAGCCAAACAATGGCTGGAGCCCTCCTGCAAATGGGTGGATGTCGCGGCGAAGGATCTTCTGCTGAGCGAACCCGCCCCGCCCGGTTTGACGGAGGGAGATTGGCTTGACATGCTGGCCCTTCGCCGCGAAGTGGGCCGATGAAATTGTAGAATGCACACCGGTTTCCACACACGGAGTTCTTCTCATGCGTCGCTCTCCACTGGTCGGTAGCCTTCTCCTCAGCGCGGTCTTGCTCGGCACAGTGCAGGCTGAGACACCTGCGGTGCAAGATGCCAAACCGATTCGCGCGTTGCTCGTCATCGGCGGTTGCTGCCATGACTACAAGAACCAGAAAGAACTGCTCACCAAGGGCATATCCGCCCGGGCCAACGTATCCTGGACCATTGCCTACGATCCGGACACCACGACCCGGCACCTGAACCCCATCTTCGAATCGGATGACTGGGCCAAGGGCTACGATGTCATCGTGCACGATGAGTGCTCGGCGGATGTGAAGGACTCGGCCACCATCGAAAAGATCCTGAAACCCCATAAGGCTGGCCTGCCAGGCGTTGTACTCCACTGTGGCATGCACTCGTTCCGCGGCGAAGGCTACCCCAAAACCACCGCCTGGTTCGAGTTCACCGGTTGCCCCTCCACGGGCCACGGCCCACAGGCCCCGATTGACCTGGCGTTCATCGATGCCGAGAGTCCCATCACCAAGGGTATGAAGAACTGGACCACGGTGAACGAAGAGCTTTACAACAACTCGGCCGGCAATCTGCTCGAAACGGCTCAGCCGCTCGTGAAAGGCAAGCAGTCGTTCAAGAACAAGAATGGCAAGGAATCGAGCAACGAATTCGTGGTGGCCTGGACCAACACGTATAACGGCAAGGCCAAGGTCTTCGCCACGACGCTTGGGCATAACAATGCCACGGTGAGCGACGACCGCTATCTGGACCTCGTCGCCCGCGGCTTGTTGTGGTCCGTCGGCAAACTGGATGAGACCCACCTCAAGCCCGCCGCGAAGGTGCTTCTCGAGGACACGAAGAAGTGAGCCAATTGTCGTTACTGAAGCTGCGGGCGGGTTAACGATCTTTCTGCTTGTGCCTCCGTGAGCCCTCCCGTTCGCTTGATTCAATCAAACCACTCGTCCGCGGGGTCGAAGGGCGGAACGACCATGTTCAGTATGGTCATGCGGCCCACGGCGCGATGGCGGACGCCGGGTGAAATGCGGATGGCCATGCCGGGTTGCACGGCGTGGCGTTCTCCATCGAGTTCGATGGCGGCATCGGCCTCGCATTCCAAAATAAAATAGGTCTCTGTTTGCACACGGTGGTAGTGCGTTTGGGCGTCGAGCTCGATCTCGACGCGGTGCAGACTCATGGGCGAGGTGGATGCGTCTGCAAATGCGCGCCGAGCCCAACCGCAGGGGCAGCGGACCGGATCGATCGCTGCCAGATCAATGAGTTGTGCTGGCTCCATTCGCATCTCCGAGTCATGTCTTCGCGAAATTGAAACATTCCCGGAATCTCGGCATTCAATGCCCGGCTCGCTGGCGGGCGGGTGAGTCGGTGGGGCGAACAAGGTTCAAGGCTGTGTTGATGAGGCCGACGTGTGAGAAGACTTGCGGAAAGTTGCCAACGAGTCGCCCGGCCTTAACATCGTATTCCTCGCTGAGCAAGCCCACATCATTGCGGAGCGAGAGCAAGCGTTCGAAGAGTGCATCCGCTTCCTCCCAGCGGCCCTGAAGGGCAAGGTTATCCGCATACCAGAAGCTGCAGGGCAAGAAGACACCTTCACCTGGAGGTAAGCCGTCTTCGGTGGCGCTTGTGTCGTAGCGAGCGATGAAGCCATCGCGAGCCAGGTCGCGTCCGATGGCTTCCTGCGTGCCGACCACACGGGGATCCGTGGCCGGGAGAAACCCCACCAGCGGAATCATGAGTGTGCTGGCGTCCAGGGCAGAGGAGCCGTACGCCTGGGTGAAGGTGTTCCGCTTGTTGTCGAAGCCGCGTTCACACACTTCGCGGTGGATTTCGTCGCGAATCTGCTTCCACTCCTCGACTGAGCCTTCGTTTCCGAACTCCTCGACACTGCGAACCGCACGGTCGAAGGCAACCCAGGCCATGACCTTGGAGTGCACAAAGTGTTGCCGTGGCCCACGGACTTCCCAGATGCCTTCATCCGGTTCGCGCCAGTGTTTCGCAAGCCATTCGAGCATTTTGATGGCACCTCTCCAGCCGTCCGCCATCGAGGCGAGCCCTGCCTTGCGTGCCTGGAATAGCGCGTCGAAGAGTTCGCCGAAGACATCGAGTTGAAGCTGATCGTGAGCGCCATTGCCGACGCGGACAGGTGCGGAGTTCTCGTAGCCGCTCAGCCAGGGCACTTCCCATTCGGTCAGTCGGCGTTCGCCGGCCAGGCCGTACATGATTTGAATTTCCGCAGGGTTCCCGGCCACTGCCCGAACCAACCAGCGCCGCCAGCTGGCGGCTTCATCGGTGTAACCGAGATTGATCAAAGCCAGGAGTGAAAGTGTGGCGTCCCGGAGCCAGCAGTAACGATAATCCCAGTTGCGGACGCCGCCGAGGTGCTCAGGCAACGAGGTGGTGGCCGCAGCGACCTGGCCACCCGTGGGTTCGTAAGTGAGGGCCTTCAGTACGAGCAACGATTGCACCACCGCATCGCGGTGCGGACCGGAATAGCGACAGCGGCGAACCCAGTCGTGCCACCACGCTTCGGTTTCACCCAGTGCCGTGCGGGCGTCGAGCACCTGATTACCCGAGCGATGCGAAGGGTGCCAGCTGAGCGTGAACGGCACATGCTGGCCGGGTTCCACCGTGAACTCGCCAACCGTTGTCATGTTTTCACCATGAACGCGGACAGGCGAAAGCAGCGTGATCGCATCCGGTCCAGCAATGGCGGAGATGCCACAATCATTGCGGCGAACCCAGGGAATAATCGAGCCATAATCGAAGCGAATCACCAGTTCCGATTTCATTCGCACCTTTCCCGAGCGTCCTTCCACGAGGCGCACCAGGTTGGGATCGCGATCGCGCACCGGCATGAAGTCGATGACCGCCACGGAGCCTTCGTCCGTCTCAAAGATGGTTTCGAGGACGAGTGTGTCCTTGCGATATTGCCGGCTCACTGAGCGGATTTCTCCTTCGGGTGCCATGAGCCAGCGGCCGTTGCCGGGGTTGCCGAGGAGAGCCGCAAAGCACGCAGCCGAATCGAATCGCGGCAGGCAAAGCCAGTCGATGGAGCCATCCTTGCCCACGAGCGCCGCGGACTGGCAATCGCCGATGAGGGCATAGTCTTCGATTCGCAGCGGCATGATAGCTCCGGATTGCTTGGTGCGATTCGCATGAACGCGGCATACGATACCGACTCGGAAGGTGTTGGGCAGGCTGGCGGCTCCTGGCTACCCCGCACTACGATACTCTGAGGACTCAACGAGATCTGACAACCCACAGTCAGGAATTCATCCCATGTCAACCAAAGTGGCCCTGGTGACGGGCAGCGGCAAGAAGCGAGTTGGTTCCGTGGTGGCCGAGGCACTGGCTCGCCGGGGATATGCGATTGCCGTCCACTATCACACCTCCGGCGAGGAGGCCGCCGACACCGCGAAAACGCTGCGTTCGCACGGCGTCGAAGCCGATACGTTCCCGGGAGATCTGACTGATCAGCGAGCCGTTGCCGACCTGATCACCGCCGTGCTCGCTCGCTTTGGTCGCATCGATGTGCTCGTGAACTGCGCGGCGGTCTGGAAGAGCAAGAAGCTTGAGGAGGTGAGCGCGGACGATGTGAGATTGCATTTCGAAACCAATGCGTTGGGCACTTTTCTGTGCAGTCAGCATGCGGGACTGGCCATGGTGAAGCAGACCGAGGGCGGCGCGATCGTGAACATCGGCGACTGGGCCGAGGTGCGGCCTTACCCGGACTATGCGGCGTACTTTCCGAGCAAGGGCGCGGTGAGCACGATGACACGCTCGTTCGCCGTGGAACTGGCTCAGCGGAATCCGAACATTCGCGTGAATGCGATCCTGCCCGGACCCGTGATGCTGCCAGCGGACCTGCCTGAGGCCGAGAAGCGTGCGGCCATCGACGCCACGCTCGTGAAGCGCGAGGGCCGCCCGGAGAACATCGCCCAGGCTGTGCTCGCACTCATCGAGAACGACTTCATCACTGGTATCTGCCTGCCGGTGGATGGCGGCCGAACCCTGCATACTGGTGGATGAGTTCGAAATCTTGCAACCGTGGTCATCGAGGTGAACGCATGAAGACTCTCCCGTGCGTGCAGACACTGATCGCCTTGCTGGCGGTCTTCACACCGGACGCGTCCGCAGTACCGAAACCGAATGTCGTCATTGTGTTCGTGGATGATTTCGGCTGGGGCGATCCATCGTGCTATGGCAACACGCTCGTGCAGACGCCGCACATGGACAAGCTGGCTCGCGAAGGCGTGCGACTCACTCAGGGCTACGTCGCGGCACCGATTTGCTCGCCCTCCCGCTGCGGGATCATCACCGGGCAGTTTCCCGCCCGCTGGAGAATTACGAGCTATCTGCAAACGAAGGCGGGGAACAAGGCCTGCGGGCAGGCCGATTTTCTCGATCCGAAAGCACCCTCATTGCCACGCATGCTGCACGACGCGGGTTACGCCACGGCACACATCGGCAAGTGGCATCTCGGTGGCGGCCGCGATGTGCTGAATGCACCCAAATTCAAGGAGTACGGCTACGACCTGGGCCTGGGCACCTACGAAAGCCCGGAACCCGCTGCGGCGCTTGGCTTGAAAACGACACCCTGGGGAAAGGAAATCGAACCGCAACAGGTGGCACGCCACGACCGCAGCCGCTGGATGGTGGATAAGACACTCGACTTTCTCAAGCAGAACCGCGGCAATCCCTGCTTCGTGAACCTCTGGCTGGACGACACACACACTCCCTTCGTTCCGTCTGCCGAACAACTCAAGGCCGTGCAGGCCGACGGCGACTCCCCGCAAATGGCGAACTACAAGGCCGTGGTCTTCGAGACGGATCAGCAAGTGGGCCGGCTTATCGAAGGCTTGAAGGAGACAAACACGCTGGTGCTGCTCATTGGCGATAATGGTGCCTCGCCGCCCTTCGAGCGAAAACGCGGTGGCGGATTGCGTGGCTCGAAACTCAGCCTCTATGAAGGGGGCACTCGCGTGCCGTTTATGGCCTGGTGGTCGGGCACCACGGCAGCGGGTGTGGTCAACGAGAAGACGGTGATCTGCGGCGTGGACCTGCTGCCGTCGCTCGCGACCATCTGCCAGGCGAAGCTGCCCGAAGGATATGCGTCCGATGGTGAAGACCTCTCGGCAGCGATCGTGGGCAAGTTGCCTGTGCGTGCAAAGCCGCTCTTCTGGGAGTATGGACGCAACAACACCTCGTTCGCTTACCCGAAGGATGCGATGCACCGCAGCCCAAATGTTGCGATGCGTGAAGGTGACTGGAAGCTGTTGGTGAATGCCGATGGCAGCGATGCGGAACTCTACAACCTGGCCACCGATCGCAACGAGACGAATAATGTCGCCGCCGAGAACCCCGCCGTGCTGAAGCGATTGACCGAGTCCGCACTCCAGTGGCGAAAATCCTTACCATGATGCTGATTGACCCGATGGCCCCGGTAACCAGAAAGCAGGCTTAATTGTGACAGATCGTGGAATCACGGCAGCCGGCTGCCAGGCACGGCGTGAACGGTTTCTGAAGGCGATGCAACCCGCAGCATCGCTGGTGCTCGCCGATCCCGTTCACTTGCGTTACCTGGCGAACTTCCACGTCGAGACACTGAGCCTCGGTGCCGATTTCGGCGCTCTGCTGGTGTTGCGTCCCGATGGCCACTCCACTCTTTACCACGATAATCGCCTGCCGAAAACGGTGGCGAGGGCGTTCGCCGATGATCGCGTGGTGGTGCCGTGGTACGACGGCCTGACGCCAGGGCAGGGGCCCCGCCGGATGATGCTCCGTGCCGCCATGGATCAGGCCGGTGGACGGGTGCATGATTCACTCGCCGATGCACTCGCACCGCGAATTCACTCCGTGTTGGCGGAGATGCGTCGTAGCAAGGATCCCGATGAGATCGACCAGTTAAAGCTCTGCATGGAAGCGACCGATGCGGGCCACGCCTGGGCTCGCGCGAACATCAAACCTGGGATCACGGAGCTTGCAGTGTATGCGGGCGTGGCCGGTGCTTGCTACGCTGCCGCGGGGGAATGGGCCGTGCTCTATGGCGACTTTACCGTCTCCCCCGGCAGTGCGAAACGTGGCGGCTCACCCACACCCCACGTGCTCCAGGCCGGCGAGACCTTCATCCTCGACTACTCCGTCATCTTGCAGGGCTATCGCAGCGACTTCACGAATACGCTCGCGGTTGGCGGCAAGCCCACGACCGACCAGACGCGCATTTTTGATCTGTGTGTTAAGGCGATGGCCGCCGGGGAAGGGGAGTTGCGTGCCGGTGTGAAGTGTCAGCAGGTATACGACGCGGTACGCAATGTGTTCGACGCGGTTGGCATGGCCGATCAGTTCCCGCACCATGCCGGGCACGGCCTTGGCATCTGCCATCCGGAGGCACCCTACCTGGTGCGGCACTCCACCGAGACGCTCATCGCCGGCGACGTGGTGACGCTCGAACCCGGGCTCTACGTGGATGGCGTCGGCGGCGTTCGCATCGAACACAACTACCGCATCACCGACACCGGCTACGAACGCTTGAGCAACCACACAATCTCGTTGGTGTGATCACGGCACCGTCGCGTTTCTCGCTCTTCACGTTACAACGCTCTGCGTGGTAACGCACGCTGCGACGCTCTGCGTCGTGTGCGTAGTTCTACGTAAGGGCCATCGCGCAGGACGCGGAGCGTCCGAGAACCGGTCCCTCGGAGGACCATGGGAACGAAGTCGCGAGGTGTTGGATCACGGCAACGGCTTGAGGACGATGTCCTTGAAGTGGACTTCGGTGCCCTCGGCTTGAAGTGCGATGCGGCCTTTCGTGAGATTGCACTTTGTGCCTTCGTTCACCTTGCGGCCATTCACGGTGAGGGTAATCGAGCCATCCTTGCAGGTGATTTCGTAGTCATTCCACTCGCCGAGCGGCTTCTCGACGTTCTCGTCTTTAGGTTCACGCCAGATGTGCCGCATCGTCTTGTCGCTGGGATCGCGGCGGCCCGCGGCGACCTCAAGCGTTACATCGGGAGGTGTATTGAGCCAGATCTCGCCGGCCCGACCCAGGCGTGTCTGGGCTTCGATGGAAGTGGGCCACCACTTGTCGTCGCGTTGCAGGTGCAGGAGCACACCGCTGTTGCCGCTCTTCGCATTTGCGGGGTAACGCCACTTCAGTTTGAGCGTGTAGTTTCCGTAGACCTTGTCGGTCATCAGGTAGCCCGTGGGGACGCCGGTGCCGTGCAATTCGCCATCCACAACCGACCAGGTGCCTTTCGCGTCCTGTTCTTTGCCGTCCTTGTCCTTCTTGGCGACAGCGGTCCAGCCGCTGAGATCCTTGCCGTTGAAGAGCGGTTGAAAGTCACCTTTCTCGTCCGCGATGGCGATGCCTTGGGAGAAAGTGAAGAACGAAAGCACGAGAGCGAGTCGCATGAGCGGTTCCCTTAGCGTAAGAGGCGGGTCAGCGGTTCGCCGGTGACGATTCGCTGCGGTCGGAACGTGAGATCTTCGTAGTGGGTATCGGGTGCGATGCCGAGAGTGTGGAAGATTGTGGCGCTGAGATCGCCCGGTTTCACAGGGTCGAGTGCGGGGTAGGCGGCGAACCTGTCGGACTTGCCATACACCGCACCCGGCGTGATCCCGGCCCCGGCGAGCACGACCGAATAACAGGCGGCCCAGTGCTTGCGGCCAGGCGACGAACCTTCGAAACTCTTCTCCAGCGCCACGAGCGGTGCCCGGCCGAATTCGCCCATGATCACCACCAGTGTGGTATCGAGCAAGCCACGGGTTCGCAGGTCTTCGAGCAACGTGGAAACACTCTGGTCGAAGCGTGGCAGCAAGTGTTTCTTGAGCGAAACGAAGATGTCGTTGTGCGTATCCCAGCCGTATTCATCGGTGTCGTTCGGGGCGGTGTCCTGGCCGCGGATGCCGTGGTTGAAGAAGACGGTGATCCAGGGCACACCCGCTTCGACGAGTCGCCGGGCCATGAGGCATGCCTGCCCCGAACGGTGCAGGCCGTAGCGTTCGCGCAGGCGGGCGGGTTCACGCTCGAGATCAAATGTGGTTCGCACCTGAGGAGCATTCACGAGTTCGAATGCCTGCCTCAGGCGCGGATCATCGAGTGCCAGGGGATCGAGCCCTGCGAGCAGCGCCCGTCGTGCATCCAGTCGCTCGGGCGGCACATCCGCGGGCAATTCGAGGCCGACGAGCAAGCGGTCTGTCAGTGTGACATTGCCGAGCTCGGCGGGCTCATAGGCACGCCCCAGGAAGCCGCCGAATTGCCCGGCAGAAGGTTCCCGCGGCGCAAGCATGGGGCCGTTTACGTGCACAGCCGTGTGCGGAAACACCTTCGTCGGCCGCACACGTTTCAACACGGCTCCCAGTGCAGGATAATCCGTGGGTCGCGGCGGCGGGTTCGAGGATTTGCGCGGATGGAACTGGCCAGTGAGGGCAAGGTAACAGGCGGAGCCGTGGTCAAGATCATCGTGCGACATGGTGCGGACGATGGTGAAGCGGTCCGCGAGGCCGGCAAGTTTCGGAAGATGCTCCCCAAAACGGACACCCGGGATACGCGTCGCGATCGTGCTGAAAGCACCGCGGATTTCTTCCGGCGCATCTGGCTTTGGATCCCAGATATCAAGCTGGCTTTGCCCACCGCTGGTGAAAACGACCAACACGGACTTTGCCTTGCCGAATCCGGACACGGCCGGTCTTGCCGCATTCAGCGGCTTCACGGAGGTCAGCGCGGCCGGGAGCACGAAGCGAAGCAGATCGCGGCGGGAAAGTGGCCAATTCATCGGCAGGAGTGTTGTAAGGGTGCGATTCATCACATTCAATTATTTCACACCGGGAAGCCAGACGCCAGAACCCATCTCCCAGCCATATAATCGTAGCCATGCGGTTCGACCAGATTACGATTGTCGGCGTCGGCCTGATCGGCGGCTCCCTCGGAATGGCAGCGCGGGCCCGTGGGCTCGCGGTGCGTGTCGTGGGTGTGGGCCGCGATCAGAAGAATCTCGAAAAGGCCACGGAACTCGGGCTCATTGATGCCTTCACCACCGAACTGGTGGAGGGCGTGCGCGACGCGTCGCTGATCGTGTTCTGCACACCCGTCGATCGCATCGCGCAGCAGGCACTGGATGCCGCCGCGGAATGCCGGCCCGGCACGATTCTAACTGATGCGGGAAGCACGAAGGGCAACATCGTGCGGCGGCTCGATCGCGAGCTTCGTCATGATGTGCACTTCGTCGGTTCGCATCCTCTGGCTGGCTCCGAGAAGAAGGGCCCCACACATGCCCGGGCTGATCTCTTCGAGAACCGCTTGACCGTGGTGACACCCACGATGGCCACCGATGCTGCTGCGTGTGAAACCGTGACTGCGTTTTGGAAGTCACTCGGTTCGCGCGTGGTGTCCATGACGCCTGAGAATCACGATGACGCGCTGGCAATGACAAGCCATCTTCCACACGCGATCGCTGCGACGCTGGCCGGTGTCACGCCCATCGATTTACTTGGTCTGACCGCGGGCGGTTTCCGCGATACCACGCGAATTGCCAGCGGCGATCCTGGCTTGTGGACGGCAATTTTTCAATCCAATCGTGATGCGATGCTCGGCGCGGTCGCCCAGTTCGCGGCTCGGTTGGCCGAGTTTCATCGACTGTTGGAAGCGGGCGACGGGCCCGGTGTGTCGGCGTGGCTTTCCGAGGCAAAACAGGTGCGCGATGCTCTGGGAACTTGAAATTCGACCGAATGGCCGCGATTCCGAACGCGAACGCGTCTGCGATGAATTCGATCTTCTCACGCATGCTGAGCGTGGCGGTGATCACGTGACGGCTTCCGCACGGGGCTTCTTGCTCGAAGGCGAACTCGCCGAAGCGGACATCACGAAGCTCGCCCAGGATGTGCTCGCGGACCCACTCCTTGAAACAACTGTGTCGCGCCTCATCGGCACCGGTAAAGAACATGCGGTCACCGTTCTTCTGAAGCCTGGCGTGATGGACCCCGTGGCCCAGACCGTGCTCGATACTGCTGCTATGCTTGGGCTGAGCGTGACGGCGGTGCGCACCTTCCGCCGTTATTTTGGCCCAGCCGAGATTCCTGCGACTGATCGCGATCTGCTCTTTCGCAAGGTGCTTGCCAACGACGCCATCGAGCAGATCGTGGTCGGCCCACTCCTCGCAGATCATCTGACCCTCGGCTCCACATACACCTTCAAAATCACCACAGTTCTGCTCGCACACTTCGATGATGCCGCACTCGTGAAGATCAGCAAAGAGGGGATGCTCGCGCTCACGCTCGAAGAGATGAAATGCGTGCAGGCACACTTTCGCACGCTCGGCCGCGATCCGACCGATTGCGAACTCGAAACGATCGCCCAGACCTGGTCCGAACACTGCTCGCACAAGACGCTCAAGGGCACCATTCACCTGAAGGACCACAGCACAGGCGAGACCCGCACTTACCAGAACCTTCTGAAAGAGACTGTGTTCGCGGCCACACAAACGATTCGGCAGAAGCTCGGTGCGGACGACTGGTGCGTGAGCGTCTTCGCGGATAATGCCGGCATCGTGAAGTTCGACGACGAGAATCACCTCTGTTTCAAGGTGGAGACGCACAACCACCCCTCCGCCATCGAACCCTACGGTGGTGCGAATACCGGCCTCGGCGGCGTGATTCGCGATTTGCTCGGCACCGGCCTCGGCGCGAAGCCCGTCTGCAACACGGATGTCTTCTGCTTCGCTCCGCCAGACTTCTCCCCCGAGAACCTGCCGCAAGGTGTGCTGCATCCGCGCCGCGTCATGCGGGGCGTCGTTTCCGGTGTCCGTGATTATGGCAACCGCATGGGCATCCCCACCGTGAACGGTGCCATCATGTTCGACGACCGCTATCTCGCCAATCCACTCGTGTTCTGCGGCACCGTCGGCATCATCCCGAAGGACAAGGCATTCAAGGAAGTGCTCAAGGGCGATTTCGTCGTCGCCGTGGGCGGCCGCACCGGGCGCGATGGCATTCACGGTGCCACGTTCTCCAGCCTGGAGCTAACGCACGAATCCGAGACCATCAGCGGCGGGGCCGTGCAGATCGGCAATGCCATCACGGAAAAGAAAGTGCAGGATGTGATTCTGCAAGCCCGCGACCGGAACCTCTTCACGGCCATCACCGATTGCGGTGCGGGCGGCTTCAGCTCCGCCGTGGGTGAGATGGGTGCCGAACTCGGTGCAACAGTCGCCCTCGACCGGGCACCGCTCAAATACTCCGGGCTGAGTTACACCGAAATCTGGATCTCGGAATCGCAAGAACGCATGGTGCTTTCCGTGCCGCCCGCAAAGTGGAACGCGCTCAAGAAACTCTGTGATTCCGAGGACGTGGAAGCTGTGGTGCTCGGCGAGTTCACCGGCGATGGCCGACTGAAACTCACATACGAAGGCCACACCGTCACCGACCTGGAGATGCACTTCCTGCATGAGGGCCGCCCGAACCAGGTGCGACATGCGGAATACCACGAAGGCGGAGTGCGGAACGCGAAGCGTGGAGTTGACGAACAAAAGCCGAGATCGGATATCACGCCGAGTACCGCATTGCTCAAGATTCTCGGTTCATATTCCGTCTGCTCGAAAGAATGGGTGATCCGGCAGTACGACCATGAGGTGCAGAGTGGCAGCGTAGTGAAGCCGCTCGTGGGCATCGCCAACGATGGGCCCTCCGATGCCTCGGTGGTGATGCCGGTGCTTGGTTCGTGGACGGGCTTTGCCGTCGGCTGTGGTGTGAATCCCCATTATGCCAACCTCGATCCCTACGCCATGGCCGCGGCTGCGATCGATGAATCGCTGCGGAATGTCGTCGCTGTGGGCGGCGATCCCGCCCACACTGCCATTCTCGATAACTTTTGCTGGGGCAATGTCAACGATCCGCACGTGCTCGGTGCTCTCGTGCGCACGGCCGAGGCGTGCCGGGATGTGGCTATCGCCTTTGGCACACCCTTCATCAGCGGCAAGGACAGCCTGAATAATACCTATGCCGGCCAGCACGGCGAACGCCGGGATATCCCGCACACGCTGCTCATCTCGGCACTGGCACGAGTGGACGATGTCCGCCAGTGTGTCACCATGGATCTGAAGGAACCGGGCAACAACTTGTACCTGGTCGGCGTCACGAAAAACGAACTGGGCGGTTCGCATTATCACCTCGTCGCCGGTCAGCAGGGCGGCGCGGTGCCGAGCGTGGATCTGGAGCTCGCGCCGAAACTCTTCGCCGCGGTTCACACAGCGATCATGGGCGGGCTCGTGCGGGCGTGCCACGATCTAAGTGAAGGCGGCTTCGCTGTCGCGATTGCCGAGATGGCATTCGCCGGCGGCATCGGGGTCGATATCACCACTCTGCCCGGCGAGGGTGCGGACGAGGTGAAGCTCTTTAGCGAATCGACCACGCGCTTCCTCATCGAGGCGAAGCCCGAGCATGCGGCGGCGCTCGCCTCCACCTTTGCCGGTCTCCCTTTCACCAGGGTGGGCACCACGCTCCCCGAGCCGCGCCTGCGCATCGCGGGTGCCAACGGCGAGTGGCTGATCTGGGTTAAGCTGTCAGAGTTGAAGGAAGCCTGGCAAAAGCCCCTGCGCTGGTGATGGTATAATGCGGCAACCCATGGAGGTTCGAACCATGACGCGTGCGCTTCTCGCCATTGGCCTTGCCGCCGGCTTCGGATTGCTGATCGCTTTTCCCGACCCACCCCAGGCCGCGGCACAACCTGCGCCGGCTCCACCACCCGATGAACTCGTCGAAAAGGTGCGCAAAGCGATCGACAAGAGCGTTCGGTACCTCGAGAAGCAGCAGACGAAGCAGGGCAACTGGGAAGGCATTCTCCTTAACTTCGTGGCGAATCTGGAAGGTGGTGCCACGTCTCTCGTCACGCTGGCGCTCCTCAATGCGGGCGTGAAGCCCGAAGACCCCGTGGTGGCCCGGCCACTCGACTATCTCCGTACACTGCCGCCGAAGAAGACCTACGTCGTGGGCTTGCAGACGATGGTGCTCGCCGAGGCCCGCCAGGCCAAGGATGCTCCGCTCATCCAGCGCAACGCCGACTGGATCGTGGCCAACGCCATCGGCTTCAACAATGGCCAGGGGCGGCTTCAGGGCTGGAGCTACCCGGGCAACCAGGTCGCGGATAATTCGAACACGCAATATGCCCTGCTCGGACTCTATGCGGCCAAGCAATCCGGGACCAAAATCGATCCGCGCATCTGGAAGCAGATCGAACAGTACTACATCGAGAACATGACCGAGGCTTCGCCAACTTCCGCATTCTGGAAGTATCACAATGGCAACTTCGACAAGAGCCCCAGCTTCACCATGACCGTCGCCGGCGTGTGCGGGCTCATCATCGCCGCAATGGGCTTGGACAACAGCGAACAACAACTCGATGACGCCACCGGCATCGCCGCCCGCTGTGGCGAGTATTCCGATAGCACGCCTGTCTCAAAAGGAATGAACTGGATCGCCACGTATTTCACTTTCGACGTGGTGACCAAGCAACTCGGCAAATCGGATATGTACAACTGCTACGGGATCGAACGCCTCGGCCGATTGTCGGGTCAGCGCTTCATCGGCGATCACGACTGGTATCGCGAAGGCTGCGAACGCCTCGTGCGCATGCAGGATCCGGACGGCGGCTTCACGCAGGGCAACGGCCTCGATGGTGCCGGCATTCTACCCACCGCCTTTGCACTGCTCTTCCTCTCGAAGGGCCGCACGCCCATCTTGCTCAGCAAGTTCGCCTGGGGCGATTTCGCGGAGAAGGGCCGCGGTTCATTCGTGGAAGTGGGCGGCCCCGCACCGGGCATCGTGAACTGGAACCGCAAACACAACGATGCGCGGCACATGGTCGAGTTCGCCAGCAAGGAACTCTTCAAGGGCACGCCGCTCTCCTGGCAAGTGTTCGACATCCGCCGCAAAGATTTCAGTGCGGAACCTGTGAAGGGCCTCTCCATCGACGACAAGGTGCGCGATGAAGTCGCCATCCTTTTGCAGTCGCCCGTGCTTTATATCAACGGGCATGGTCGGCTCACATTCGTGGGGCTCGGCAAAGAACCGCTCACGATCCCCGAGCAGATTCTCAAGCGATATATCGAGGAAGGCGGCTTCTTGATTGGCGAAGCGTGCTGCGGCGACAAGGAGTTCGCCGAATCATTCCTCAAAATGATGAAACGGCTCTTCCCCGAGAACGATTTCCGCCAGCTTGCCCGCGAGCACGCCATCTGGACGATGGTGCCCGGCGTGACCGCAGCCGACTTCCCGGACTTGATGGGGCTCGAACGCGGTTGCCGCACGATTGCCGTCTTCAGCCCGAGCCCACTCGCTGGCTACTGGGAAGAGCAGCGATTCGTGCCCGCCGATGCGAAGAACCCCAAGAATCGCGGGGAGAAAGCATTCTGCCTGAGCCGCAACATCATCGCCTATGCCACGGGTCTGGAGTTGCCGAAGCCCCGGCTCACGATTCCGAAGTTGCGTGATCCGGAGAAGGATAGCGCACCGGGCAAGAGCGTCTTTCAGCCCGCCCAACTCCGCATCGGCGAAGCCGAGCCCGCCCCCGCGGCGATGCGCAACCTGATGATGCACCTGCGAGACACGGCCCGACTCGAGGTCTACCCCGCGGCCAAGTTCCTCGCACCATACGATCCCAATCTCTTCGCCTACAAGTTCATGTACCTGCATGGCCGCAAGGAACTCTCGCTGAACGATGCCGAAATTGCCAACATCAAGTCGAACCTACAGACCGGCGGGCTCCTGTTCGTGGATGCCGCATGCAACGGATACGAGGGCTGGAAGCGCTTCGATCAATCGTTCCGCGACACGTGCAAGAAGCTCTTCCCCAATGACCCGCTGGAAGTGGTGCCGCCGGATGATCCACTCTTCACCACGCGCCGTGTCGATGGGACGAAGCAACAGCTTTCTAACGTGAAGGTTCGCCGTGAGAAGGCGGATGGCAGCGGCCCCGAGGCAGAGCGCCGCGACTATGCTCCGCTGCTGGAAGGGGTGAAGATCGATGGCCGCTGGGTGATCGTGTATAGCAGGTACGATGTGGGATGTGCACTCGAAGGCGGCAAGGCCGGCGATTGCATGGGCCACGACAAGGAAAGTGCCCTGAAACTCGCGGGCAACGTCGTGCTTTACTCGCTGAAGCGATAGGATCAATGAGCGGTGGATGCAAAGCATCCACCGCTCATTGTGATCACACGCCTTTCGCAGGTTTCACTTTGAGCTTCATCTCCTTGCCATCGCGAATAATCACGACGCTGACCTCGCGGCCCGGCTTCACGAGGCTCGCCGCGACGAACGTATCGCCGACGGTATCCGTCCACCGGCCATCGATGGTGAGCAAGCGGTCGCCGGGCTTGAGTCCGGCCGTTGCAGCGGCTCCACCCGCGTGGATCTTCTCGATAACCACGCCTGCTTCTTCATCCGCCGCATCCTTGGTGACGACCAATCCCCAGACTCCGGCCGCGGCCACAATCTTCGGCTCACTTCCTTTCTTGCCTTGCATCGTCATCAATTTCGCCGTCAACTCCTCCATGTAGTCGCCAGGCTCGTAGCCGTTTGGGATAAGCGTCAATTCCTTCTTCTGATAATCGACCGTCATCTTGTAACGCGAGAAGAAGGGGAAGCCGATGATGCCTTCGAGCGGTCCCACCACCTCGGCGATGGCGGCCACGGTGGGGTGATCCATCACCTGAGTCGGCACATTCTCAATTTTGGCGTCGCCGATTTCGAGTGTCTTGATGGTAACCCCGCCGCGCGAGCCAAAGAAGCCGCCCCCTTTCTTCGACTTCGCATCGAGCAGCCCGGAATCCTTCGCGAGTTTGTTGGTGACGAGGTTCATCGGTGCACCCGTGTCGAACACGAGTCGATAGGGCCCCTTGCCATTCACCTTGACTTGCACTGCCATATGTCGCGATTCGAGCAATTCGAACGGCACGACAATCGGCTTCACGGCATCCGTTTTCAGCTTGCGCGGGCCATCATCATCCGCTGCCTGAGCAAATGACGAAAGGGGGAGGGCGATGAGTGCAACGAACAGGAGTGATCGAAATGATGTGCGCATAGTCATAGCCCCCGTCCGAGTTCGAGTTGCAGGGTCTTCATGGTGTTGCCGCGTTTGATGGTGAGCGGAATTTTGGCACCCACGGCAGCTTTCGCAAGTGCGGCCAGAAGTTCCTGGCTATCACTCACGTCGGTATCCTTCACACTGATGATGCGGTCGCCCGGCTTGAGCCCGGCTTTCTCGGCGGGGCTGCCGGCGAACACGGATTTCACCGTGACGCCATCCTCTTCCGAGAGCACGCCGGTGAAGCCGCGTGGAACCGTTTCGAAGTTGGGTTTGATCCCCATGAGTGCGGCCAGCGTTTTCATGAGCGGGCCCATCGCCTGCAGATCACCGCCGCCCTTGGTGCCAAGCGGAACAAGGGCAGGCGGCTCGAACCCGGGGATTTCCTCCATCACGAGTTTGTCCGCGGTGAAGTCGTACTGGATGCGGTACTTGGCGAGCACGTTGTAGCCGATGACGCCGTGAAGTTCGACGCCGGCGATGCCGAGCCCATTCATGCCGTCGAGTTGGAACAGGTCCTCCACGCGGCCACGCGGCTTGCCCACCTTGAGGCCGCCTTCGAGTTCGAAAGTGTCGAAATTGGTCCAGCCCTTGCTGTCGAGTTCCGCATTTGCCTTCTTGGCCACGGCCTTGGTGATGAAGACGGCGGGGGCTCCCGTATCCATAATCAAGTTGAAGGGGCCTTTGCCGTTGATCTTGGCACGCACGAGGACGTGCTTCGTGTCGGTAAGGCGGAAGGGGATTTCGTATTTTGTCGGTGGTGGTTCGTCCGCGGCGCGGGTTGCTCCGGTCGCGGCGAATGCACACGCGCAAGCGAGTGCCAGACGCCATCTCATCGGTGATATCCTCTCGATCAGGGGAAACCGGCCAGGCCGGCACGAATTACCAGAGATTGTACGCGATGAGCCCGGTCTGGGCGGGGCCAACTCGGATTTGCATCCCGTCCAGGACTTGTTGACGCTGAGAACGATTGGCAGATGATGGCGAGAAGCCAGAGGAAGCGAACTTGAGCCACGATACCCGTCTCGAGATGACGTTGCGAAATGTCGAGCCAGCACTACGTCTGGTTTCGGAGCGGCATCTGCGCAAGGTCCTGAACTACTTGCGTGACTGGGATCACCCTGTTCCGTTGAACGCTTCCTTACCTCTGTGGGTCAGCCGCAAGGACCTGGAAGACGTCGACGTATTGCCTCCTGCCGCGCTGGAGGGCCACGAATCGCAACTGCTGCTTGTGACGACCCCCGACGACCGGCTCATAGCGGAGTTGCCTCTGGATCGGATGTTGCGGGAATACTGGCAGTTGCTCTTTCGGGCGTTCCTCGAGCGCGAATTGAGAGCAGACGCCCGACCTTCTCGACTCGCCGAGTTCTCGCCGTCCGTGCAGCGTGAAATCCAGCACGTCCTCGAAGTGGAACACCTCGCAGCCGTGGGATGTGATGGCCCCATCCTCGATCGCGCCTTCACAGCGACGATGCTCACTCAGCTGCACTTCACTCCAAAGTTGATTGCCGATTTCTTCCCGAGTCTGCCTAATCGCGAAGAAGTCACCTCCTTGGTTGGTTTCGAACTCGATGTGAACGCGCTGCTTCAACGATCGCGTCCCGCGGGTGCAGCCGAATCGAACTATATCGAGCCCGAAGCAAACGATGAATCACTTCCCGGTGAGATACTTGCTAGTCGCGAGGCATCGCGTTTGGCGGCACGTACAGATGCAGCCGAACGCCGCGGAAATCTGGTGCGTGCCGCAATCCTGCGAACCCGTGCGGGCATATCGGCTCAACCCGTGCTCGATCGGCTCATAGCAAGTTTGGCCGCGGTGTTCCAATGGGAGGAAGCTGAGCGCAGTGCCTGGATGCTCGCGCTTACCGGTCTTCTCAGCCCGGCCGCGGTCGGAGCCTGGCCGCGGGCCGCACGCTGTCTATACGAATTGCAGAAGATCGCCACGGATGCCGGACGCGAAATCTACGCCATCGACCTGGTGGAATCGATTCGCACACTCGGTCGGCGTCCCGTGAAACGCGCACTGCCACTGGCGGCGAAGGTTGCACCGCTGATGCACCTGAAGGCCGCCCAGGGCCAACTCGTCCGCAGCAAACTTCGTGAAGAAGTCCGCGAACGGCTCGGCGAATTGCTTCACCACGAGATTCACGAGGGCGAGCATCTCGTTCGTGCCGAGATCACACCACTCGTCGAAGGTGCGCTCACAGCAGCGGGCTTCGTCCCCCAGTCGCGAGTCGAGATTGTGGCACGCGAAAAGGTCGTGGCGGAGTTACTGGACCGCATCTGTGAACGTGGCTACCTGCGCTTTGGTAATCTTCGCGACGCGATTGCCCGCAACCAACTCAAGTTGAACGACCTTAGCGGTCCGATGGAGTTGCTTGGCGGCGATCCGCTGCTCCGCGCGGACACTCGCCTGTCGTACGATCTCGATGGCGTCTATCGCCGTGGTGAGTTCTACCTGCGATTCCTTCACCGCTCCAGTTCAGCCTTCTTCGGCACTGGCCTGGGCCGGGTCCTCTTTCTCTATCTGATTCTGCCATTCCTGGGCGCGTTCATGACCGTGGTGTTTGCGGAGGAAGTGACGCACATCGGCAGCAAAGTTTTTCACTTCGTAAGCAAGATCATGACGCCGCCGGTGCCACCACCCGAGTCGTCTCGGCCGGTTCCTGCAAGTGAGCGGATGGAATACGATCCCGTGAAAGATGAATTCGTCTGGATCGACACCAATGAAGCGGTGGACGTGGCCACGACCGCAATCGGTTCCTCTTCGACCGAGCACTCGGAATTTGACATCCCCTGGGATTCGGTGCTCGTCCTCGGCTTCATCTACCTGATCTTGTTCCACGTGCCTGCGGTCCGGCATGCATTGCTAGCATTGTTGTCGCGCCTGCTTTCGCTGCTGCGTTACGTGCTCTGGGATCTGCCCTCGGAAGCCTGGAAATCGCCGTCCGCCAAGGCACTGCGGCACAGCCGGGTGGTCCGCGTGATTTATCACTACTTCTCCGGTGCTCTTATCGTGACCGGTGCGGTCGTAGCCGGGATGACGCTCCTGGGCGCACCCTGGTTGTTCATGGTCAAGGTCGCGGGCAGCGTCTTCTTATCAATCTCCATCCTGGCCAATACACGGATTGGCTGGGTCCTTCAGGAGCGCGTTGCCGAGAGTCTGACGGACTGGCTGCGACTGGTGCGTGTCAACCTCATCCCGGGTTTCATCGGCTGGGTGCTTGGCGGTTTCCGCTGGCTGGCCAACTGGTTCGAACGCCGACTCTACGCCATCGACGAATGGCTGCGCTTCCGCGGCGGCGATTCCCAGCGATCGTTCGCTCTCAAGGCTGCCATCGGCCTGGTCTGGTTCCCCATTGCCTATGTCGCACGCTTCGCGTTTTATTTGCTCATCGAGCCGCAGATCAATCCGGTGAAGCATTTCCCGGTGGTCACGGTGTCGCACAAGGTAATCCTGCCCATGTTCCCGACAGTGGCCGAGCTTCTAAACGTTTCCAACGAGACGGCCTTCACGATCCTCGGCTGCGTTCCCGGCATCTTTGGCTTCATCGCCTGGGAACTCATGGCGAACTGGCAACTGTACCGCGTGAACCGCTCGAAACACCTCAAGCCCGCGGTGATCGGCTCCCACGGCGAGAGCATGCGCGGCCTCCTGCGGCCGGGCTTCCACTCCGGTACGGTGCCCCGTCACTTCCGTCAACTCCGCAAGGCCGACCGACGCGGCAACACAACCAAGGCCTCACAACTTCATCACGATCTCGACCACACCGCCGAGGGCGTGCACCGCTTCATCGAGCGGGAATTACTGCCATTGCTCGAAGGTAGCGCCGCCTGGGGAAACGTCCCGGTCTTGGTCGCATCGGTTCACTTCGGGTGTCAGCGCGTTGTCATCGAACTCGCAGCTCCCTCGCTTGGCCAGGATCTCTTCTCGTTTGCATTCGAGAATCGGGAGGGAAAGATCGAAGCGAGCATCCTGCGCGCTGGCTGGTTCGATCGGCTCGAGGCCGGCCCTCAAACCGCGTTCTGCGACGCTCTCCGTGGCATTTTCGACATGTCCGCCGCCGAGCGATTCGAAGGTAAGCCACGCGAAACGCCCGATCAAGTTGGCGGTGATTCACCGAGATCGATCGAGTTCACTCAGTGTTGGCTGTGGGATAACTGGGTGAAAAAGTGGGACGCCGACCGCGTGGTGTTGAAGTGATGAAAAACCGTGTCGTCGTCGTTCGCGTTCAATGAACCTCACACCTCTCTGGAGATCGGTCTCATGCCGCACATACTTTCGCTCCTGCTCATGGCGAGTTTTGCCTACTCAATCACCGCGGCAGAGCCGACGCAGGTGCCGGTGTTCGTTGCAGGGCAGGGGGGTTATCACACTTATCGCATTCCCTCCGCCATTGTGACTCAGAAAGGCACGGTGCTCGCTTTCTGCGAGGCTCGCAAGCTGGGCCGCGGTGATGCCGGCAACATCGATCTCGTGCTCAAACGCAGCACCGATGGCGGCAAGACCTGGGGCGAACTGGAAATCGTCTGGGACGATGCCGACAACACCTGTGGCAACGCCTGCCCCGTGATCGACGCAAAGACCGGCACGATCTGGTTGCTGATGACGCACAACCTGGGCAGCGATCCGGAATCGAAGATCGTGAACAACACGGCCAAGGGAAGCCGGACTGTGTGGGTCACGAAGAGTGAAGATGATGGCGTGACCTGGGCGAAGCCAACCGAGATCACCCGGGATGTGAAGAAACCGGGATGGACCTGGTATGCCACCGGCCCTGGAGTCGGCATCCAACTCAAGAGCGGCCGGTTACTCATCCCGTGCGATAGCAAGTCGGATAACGGCAAGGTGCGCGAATCACACATCATCTATAGCGACGACGGCGGGAAGTCCTGGAAACTCGGCGGCGTGGTCGGCCCGCACTGCAACGAATCTCAGGCGGTCGAACTTGCCGATGGTTCCGTGATGCTGAACATGCGAACCTATCAAGCGAACAACCGCCGCATGGTCGCGATGAGTAAGGATGGCGGGCTCACCTTCACCAAGCCCGTCGAGGATCGCACGTTGATCGAACCGGTTTGCCAGGCCAGCATTCTGCGGCTTCCAGGCGAGCACGGCGGCATCCTCTTCTCGAACCCGGCCAGCCTGAAACGCGAGAACATGACAATCCGCCTCAGCCGCGATGAGGGGAAAACGTGGCCCGCATCTCTGGTGCTGCACGCGGGCCCGGCCGCCTATTCCTGCCTCACCTTGCTCCCGGATGGCAGCATCGGTTGTCTCTATGAACGAGGCGACAAGACACCGTACGACACCATCACCTTTGCCCGCTTCGATCGCTCGTTGTTGAAGGATGCGAAGTGACAGGCTCGGCGGCACGCGACTTACGGGTTCTCGACCGTCCAGTCCCAGGCCTTCAATTCGGCCAGCCGCTTGTGATCGGTGAGGTCGAACATGAGTGGTGTCACGGTGATGTAGCCTTCGGCGAGCGCGGCCACGTCGGTATTCGCAACGGGATCGGGGCAGGTGAAATCGGGGCCAGCCCAGAAGTATGTGCGGCCGCGGGGATTGACGCGGCGGTCAAAAACCTCGGCATAGGGTGAGATGTTTTGCGGCAGCACCTTCACACCCTTCACGGGGCCTCGTTCGAGCACAGGGATGTTTACGTTAAAAAGTGATCCCGCAGCCGGCTTCTTGGCCAGAATCTGCTCCACGACGACGCGAGCATGGCGTGCCCCGGCGTGATAGTCGTGAATCTTGCGCTCGTATTCCAGCGAGACCGCAATCGCGGTATGGCGGTAGAAAGCGCCTTCAATTGCAGCTGCCACGGTGCCGGAATAGAGCACGTTGATGCCCGCGTTGCTTCCGGCGTTCAAACCGCTGACGATCACATCGGGCGGATCGGGGAGCAGTTCCAGGAGGGCCAATTTCACACAGTCCGCGGGCCGTCCTTCGACAGCCCAGCCGATGAGCGTCTTGCCGTCGTCCTCATGCACCTGACTCACGAGCAATGGATTGAGCAGGGTGACAGAGTGACCGGAAGCGCTTTGTTCGGTGGCGGGAGCGACCACGGTGACCGTCCCGATCTTTTGCAGTTCCTGACGCAAGGCACTCAGACCTGGAGCGTAGAAGCCATCGTCGTTGGTGAGCAGAATCCGCATGAAGTCTCCTGAAAGGGCATCGGTTATTCAACGAATTCGCGGCCAACTTGCGAGATGAAGTGCTCCCCTGTTTTTTGCTTGCAATCAGACGCACGTCATTCAAACTGGGCTTCAGTTCCTGCGAACAGGTTTTCGCGAGAATGGGTCAATCCCGTCCCAACCAATTGCGAGGTGCCCAACATGTTTCGCCCGTCGTTGCTTGCACTCGTGCTCGGACTCGTCGTGCTGTCGAACGGCCATGGCCAGGAGCCCAAAAAGGCTGCCACGAAGCCGGATGACACGAAAGATGCGCCTAAAGATGCGCCTGCAGTGAAGTACAAGGGAATTCTACCGATGAACTGGAAGAAACTGGGTCTCAGCGAGGCCCAGGTACAGGACATCTACAAGGTGCAGGGAAAATACAATTCCGAGATCGATAAGCTGGAAGAGAAGATCGCGGAGTTGAAATCAACGCGCGACAAGGAGATGAAGGCCCTGCTGACTCCCGAGCAAAAGAAACGCCTGGAAGACATTCTGCTGGGCCGTGACAAGTGACCGCGGAAGGGAATGAAGCACCATGGGACTCGACCGCACCATCCGGTTCGACACTGAGCCGCCGGCCTGGACCGTGATCAGCCAACAACTGGCCCGCATCGGCGAGGTGCCGCCGCTGCGGATGATCGACAATCTTCCGGCGTTCCCCGATGAAACGCCAGAGGCGGGCTGGAAGGAGCTTCGCGTGGGCTTCGCGGCGGGGATGGTGACACTCCGCCGCGGTACGGCCACTCTGTCGTGTGTTGTGTGGGGTAACGCGGATGCCGCGCTGCGTGCGAGCTGGGACCAACTCTGCTGGGCCTGCGCAATCGCAGACAACGGTCAAATAGCCACATCCAGTGGTCTTCTCACGGCGGAGCAATTCGCTTCGGAGATTGGGTTAATTCTCGCCTGATTGCCCGGCTCGAGTATCTTCATCAATCCACAAATCGCACTCGATTTGCCGGATCCACTTGACCGATACATCCAAAACGAATCGGCCCGTGCAGGCTGCGTGCTCGGTTGAGCTTGCCGGGGCTGCACCAATCCGCTAATCTTCGCCGGCCCTCACGGATCTATTCGGGTCCGTTGGCTTGCAGGGAAGAAGGGGCCCGCCGTGACAGTCACAATTCGACAGCTCGCGGAATGGGTGCGGGGCGAAGTCCTTGGGGACGCCGACCTGCCCATCTCAAACGCTCGTGCCCTGACGGACGCGGGCCCCGGCGACATCACCTTCGTCGAAGACGCGAAGCACCTGCATGCCTGGCACTCAAGCCAGGCCTCCGCGGCTATCGTGCCGACCACGGTGCCCGTGAACGGCCGCCCCATTATCCGCGTCGCCGATCCACTCATGGCGTTTGTCAGCGTGGTGCAGCACCTGCGTGGCAAGCCGCTCGACGCGGCTCATGGCATCGACCGCAATGCCTTCGTTCATCCGAGTGCGAAGATTGCTCCAGGCGTGTCTGTGGGCCCCGGTGCCGTCATCGGCGAGGGAAGTTCGATCGGGCAGAACACCACAATACTTGGCGGTGCCAGCATTGGTCGGAATTGCACCCTCGGTGCGGAGTGTGTGATCCACCCACGGGCGGTGCTGTACGACGATTGCATCCTGGGTGAGCGAGTTGTCATCCATGCTGGAGCCGTCATCGGGGCCGATGGTTTTGGTTATCGCCTGCAACAAGGTCGCCATGTGAAGGTGCCGCAGGTGGGCGGGATCGTGATCGAGAACGATGTCGAGATCGGGGCGTGCACGACTGTTGATCGCGGTACGTTCGAGCCCACCCGCATCGGTGAAGGGACCAAGATCGATAACCAGGTGATGATTGCCCACAACTGCCGCATTGGCAAACACAACGTCATTGCGGGCCACGTCGGCATTGCCGGATCGTGCACCACAGGCGACTACGTGGTCATGGGTGGAAAGGTGGGAGTGGCCGATCACATGACGATCGGCGACCGCGTGATCCTCGCAGCCCAGACGGGTGTCACAAGGGACGTGCCTTCTGATTCCAAGCTGTTCGGCCTGCCCGCGGTGCCGCTAAAAGACCAGATGCGTCGGCTCGTATGCATAGCGAAGTTGCCCGACATTCATCGCGATGTGATTCGATTAAAAAAACACCTCGGCCTCGGCGACGAGTAGTTCATGCTTGCACCTGCCTTGAAGTTGTTCGCACCACCGGATCGATCCCTGGAGCCGGTTGGCCTTCTGGCGTGTGCAGGCCGCTTCCCGATTCTCTTTGCCGAGAAAGCCCGGGAGTGTGGATTACCGGTCGTGTGCATTGGCGTGGCGGGCATGGCCGATCCGGCCTTGCGTACGATCTGCACCGAATACCACACACTCCGCCGGGCCTCACTCGGCTACCTGATGCGGACCTTCACGCGTGCTGGTGTCCACCGATGGACCATGGCCGGGAAGTTCCACAAGCACTTGCTCTATCGCCCCTGGCGACTGTTCCAGTTCCTGCCGGACTGGCGCATGGCTCGCTTCTACTTCTTTCGCCGCCGCAAGGCGAATAACGATGATTCCATTTTGTTGGGGCTGATTGCCGAGTTTCGGGCCGCGGGCCTGGAATGCGTCTCCGCCCTGGACCTTTGCCCGGAGTTGCTCGTGCGTGAAGGCGTGCTCACCCGTCGCAAGCCGACTGCTTCCGAAGAAGCCGATATCCGCATGGGCTGGGAGTTGGCGAAAGAGATGGGTCGGCTCGACGTTGGCCAGAGTGTCATGATTCGCGAGCGGGCGGTGCTTGCCGTCGAGGCGATCGAGGGGACAGACCGGGCGATCCTTCGTGCAGGCGAACTCTCGGCGGGCACCGGCTTCACGGTCGTGAAGGTCGCCAAGCCTGGCCAGGACATGCGCTTTGACGTGCCAACCGTTGGCACACAAACCATTGAGTCGATGCGAAGTGCGGGGGCGCGGGTTCTGGCGATTGAAGCGGCGAAAACGATTCTGCTGGATGAGGCGGCCACAATCTCACTGGCGGATCGCTATGGCATCACCATCACGGCCTTGCCGGCCGGATTGCGATAACACCCGGCGGTTTTCCCCTTTCTTCTGGTGACGCAGGCAGGAATAATTCAGCATCCCGTTTCATCTGTCCGTCGGAACTGCGTCGGTATGGGTTCCACGATCTTCACACTGCCGAAACAACTCACTCCGGCCGCCATCGGCTTGATCGAGCGAGCCTGTTTCGCGGGTGGGTACGACCAGACACCAGTCCCCACACTTTCGGAAGTGGAAGACCATCGCCTCTACATATCCCGTGCCTTGAGCGAAAGCGGGTACTTGCTCGTCCCCTGGAACGTTCCACCGCACGGCACGTTCGTCACGACCACCTCCACACTCCGGGAATGCGACGAACCGTACCCTTTCTTGATCGAACTTGCACGCGGCAAGTTGAACCAGGTTCGCACCCAGGCAGCAGAATGGCAACTGATCGGCTTGCAGGCAAGCCCCGGGTTTATCTCGGAACTGACCGAGACCACCCGCCTGTTTGGCAAGGCGGTCCTCGATCCGACTGCTCCCGAAGCCGATGCGACTGCAATCCTCGTTCTGGAGCGCAGCTTCGGACTCGCGAATCGGTTGGTTCGCATGTACACAGAACAGGTGCTCGCGACCCGGCATCATGAGTGCGGAAAACTCGAGAGCCGCTGGGCCGCACGCTACACCTCAGCCCCGACCGGTGACACGTACGCCAAGACGTTCAACGCGGCCTCCGTCTTCTTTCGCTGGCGTGACATCGAACCCTCGGAATCGGATTACCGCTGGGCCGAGATGGACGCGGCGATCGACTTTGCCACGGCCAGGGGGCTCCCAATCACGATCGGCCCGGTTCTGGATATCAGTACTGGCATGCTTCCGGACTGGGCGGCCGGATGGGGAAGTGATCTGCCCACACTGGCCGCCTTCATGTGCGATTATCTCGAGACGGTGATCGCCCGATACCGCGATCGCGTGCGGCGCTGGGTGATCTGTTCGGGCTTCAACCATAACGATGGACTCGGACTCTCGGACGACGACCGGCTGCGCTTAGCCGCTCGGTTGTTCGAATCCGCAAGCCAGCTGGATCCTGAACTGGACATGGTCCTCGGGATCGCTCAACCCTGGGGCGACTACTTGATCCACGAGGATCAAACCATCTCGCCACTCGCCTTCGCCGATGATCTCATTCGCGCTGGTCTGCGAATCGCTGCGGTGGAAGTGGAGTTGCGATTCGGCAATCTCCCGCGTGGTAGCTTACCGCGTGATTTGCTCGATACTTCTCGCGTTCTCGAAATCTTCGGTGTGCTTGGCATACCCCTGGAAATCTTGCTCAGTTACCCCGCGCAGGACCGCCTCGACGAGCGTGCGGCGGCACAGGGCGAAAGCTTGTGGTCACCTGGTTGGGACCCACCTCCCAGCGCGGAAAGCCAGGCAGAATGGGGAGCTCTATTCGCAGCGCTGACACTCTGCAAGCCTCACATTCGCGCCGTCACCTGGGACCACTGGAGCGACGCCGATCCCCATCTGATGCCTCAGGGCGGACTGCTCGATTCGTCAGGGGCACCCCGACCGTTGCTCGAACACCTCCGGTTGATCCGGTCCGAACACTTGCATTAGACCGGGTGCCACCACACAACCGGACAGGGCGTTGTGCCAGCCGATTCCTGGCAGCAGATGCTTGCGAAGTCGGTATGGGCTGGCTACGATACCGGCAGTTAGTCTGCGTGGACTCGCGTTACCTTTCTGAACACCTGACGCACGCGACCGATCCCCAGGGTTGGGCTCATTGTGTGGTGCTGATATTACGGAGGCCGTGACCATGCCGGGTGCCGACGAGATCCTCCCAGTGGAGGACCGCGACCGGCTTATCTCGACGGACGAACTTCGCGCTGTCGCCGGGTATCGGCTCCTGCGCCGCGTAGGCGAAGGTGGTATGAGCACCGTCTTCCTGAGCTATGATGTTCCCGGCCGGCGCCCCGTTGCCCTGAAGTTGCTCGCCGATCACCTCTCGGGCCAAAAAGAGTTCGTGAATCGCTTTTATCGCGAAGCTCGATTCAGTCGGCTCCTGCGCCATCCCAACCTCGTGCAGGGCTTCGCCGCTGGCTACGATCCCGAAACGGCACGGCATTATCTCGTCCTGGAATTCATTGATGGTCCGAGTGCCCACACGGCACTCGCAAAGTTGGGTCGCTTCCCCGTCGGTGTCGCGGTTCGAGCGGGTATTGACATCGCGCGTGCACTTGAGTTTCTTCACGCCCGAAACTACGTCCACCGAGATGTGAAGCCGGATAATGTTTTGCTGCATCCCGATGGGATTGCCAAGCTCGCTGATCTCGGCCTGACCAAGCGACTCAGCGACGATTCGCACCTCACTGCCATCCACCAGGGCGTCGGCACCTCGTATTACATGCCCTACGAACAAGCGATGAACGCGGTGCTCGTTGATGGGCGCAGTGATATCTTTGCACTTGGTGCCACACTGTATCACCTCCTCACCGCGCAAGTTCCATTTCAAGGTTCCACACACGAGGAAGTCATCCGTGAGAAGCAAAATGATGCTTTTCGTAAGGTGAGTGAGCTCAACCCGGAAGTGCCAAAATCGCTCGGTGCGATCATTGCAGCCAGCCTGGCGCGCGATCCTGAGCAGCGTTATCAGCACGCCGGTGAGTTCGCAGATGCACTGGAAGCCACAGGGCTCGCCACACGGATTCCGTCCTTCGCGCATGGCCATCACTTCGATTCCTTGCCCGTTCTGGCAGACGGTCCCACACCCTCGGAGGCGGCTACCCGTGCCGACCTGCCGATCCGCCCTGACCCGGCCCGTGATTACAGCCAACCGGGCCAGACACCTCGCCCCCCGCTTGGGTCAACCGATAGCTTCACGACACATCCACCCGGAACAATTAGTCCAGGCCGATGGTCGCAATTTCTGGTGATGCTGATTGCAATCACGATTTGCTGATCACGCATCGCGCGGTGAACACCCCACATCTCACTACAACACAACTCGACGCACCATCCGGTACCGATCGCGAATCTATCGAGGCTGGTTTATGTCGGCTCTGGCCCGTGCCCGGCTCGAACTCATCCTCGCCGCGGTCCTCTGGAGCACGGGCAGTTTGTTCATGCGCCTGCTACGGGAACCCACCGGCCTGGGCTGGAACGAACCACTTCTCACGCCGATTCAGATCACTTTTTATCGCGGTCTTTTCGGCGGGCTGTTGATGCTCGCCCTCGTTCGGCGTGCCGATATGAAATGGCGGCCCATGATGGGTGCCATGATGCTGATCTTCACCGTGATGAGCGTCCTGTACCTCAGCGCGCTCGGCCTGGGCCCGGCGGCCAATGCCATCTTTCTCCAGAACACGTCTCCCATCTGGGTGTATGTGTTCGCGTACTTCCTCTTTGGAGCCGCGGGTGATCGCCGCGGCTGGCAGGCCGTCGCACTTGGCGGACTCGGGGCTGTGGTCATCGTGGCCGGGAACTGGCCCAGGAATCTGCCGGCTGAGGAACAAGGAGCCCAGATCGCCATACTTTTCATGGGTGTCGGCAGTGGCATTGTCTACGCTGCCGTCATGCTCTTTTTGAAGGCACTCTCGGGCTACTCGCCTGCCTGGCTCGTCTCGCTGAACCTCCTCGGCACGGCCGCCATGCTCGCAATTTTCATCACCATCGTGGACGGTCCACGCGGCTTCTGGCTGTGGGTGAGCGAACCCACCGCCACGCAGTTCCTCGTCTTCGCCATCTATGGTGCCGTTCAGATGGCAGCGCCATACTGGCTCTTCTCGCGCGGGCTCCGAACGCTCACTCCTCAGGAAGCAGGCATCATCACTCTGATCGAGCCTCTCCTAAACCCGCTCTGGGCCTACCTGATCTCGCCGGAGAAAGATGCTCCGACCGTCCCGATGATCGTGGGCGGCTTCCTGATCCTCAGCGCACTTGTCTGGCGCTATGTGCCCGTCACGAGTCGGCGGAGTGCAAAGTTGATTGAGCATCATTAATGCGTGGCCGTTGCGTTTGCCCCGGCAGTGTGGTCCACTTGTGCGGAACTCCTTGCGGGATCCCTGCCATGCCGTTGCACCTCGCCACCTTCTCCTGCGATGTGACACCTCCGGAAGGCCATCCGCTTTGTGGTGGCTGGATTGAACCCGTCCGCGGTGTCGATGACCCGCTCAAGGCACTGGGTATCGTCCTGCTCGGTGCAGGCAAACCGGTCGTGATGTGTGTCGTCGATTGGTGTGGGCTACGTAACGAGGCATTTCGCATCTGGCGGCAAGCCTTGGCCGAGGCGGCACACACGACTCCGGATCATGTTGCGCTGCACACCGTGCATCAACACAACGCCCCGTTCGCTGATGTTGAAGCCCAGAAGCTGATCGGCGCGGCCGGGGCAGCTTCCTCACTTGATTTGAAGTATTTCGACGACTGCGTCAAACGCACCAGCGAGGCACTTCGGGCCTCATTGCTGAAGGCGGTGAAGTTCACCCATGTCGGAACAGGGGCCGCGAATGTGGAGAAGGTTGCCTCAAACCGCCGCATCCTGGGAGACGATGGCAAGGTGAAGTCCACCCGCACGAGCGCCACGAAGTCTGCGGAGGTTCGCGATGCACCCGAGGGACTGATCGACTCTCAGCTTCGCACGCTGAGCTTCTGGGATGGCGACACGCCACGGGCTGCGATGCACTCGTACGCCTGCCATCCGATGAGCTACTACGGAGATGGTCGGGTGAGTGCCGACTTCTGCGGGCTGGCGCGTCAGAAACGCCAAGAGGAGCAGCCTGACGTGTTCCAGGTGTATTTCAACGGGTGTGGCGGCAACGTCACCGCGGGGAAGTACAACGATGGCGCGAAGGCGAATCGCCCCGTGCTCCGCGACCGCATTTTCGCCGCCATGACCGCAGCCTGGAAAACGACAAAGCGATTCGAGGTCCGTGGCTGGGACTGGCGAACCGAAGCCGTGAAGTTGCCGCCGCGAATGGAGGCTTCCTTCGGCGAGGAGCAGAGCCGCAAGACGCTCCAGGACGCGAAAGCCACGCCGGCCCGCCGCAATAATGCCGCCTTTCAGTTGGCCTGGCTCAAACGGCGTGACACACCCATCGACCTGCACTGTCTTGATTTCGAAGGCAAGGTGTTGAGCCTGCACCTGCCAGGCGAGTCCTTCATCGAATACCAGCTGGCCGCCATCGCCATGCGACCTGATGCCTCCGTCCATGTCGCCGCATATGGCGACGATGGCCCCGGCTATATCCCCACGGCAAAAGCCTATCTCGAAGGTGGCTACGAACCCACCGTGGCGCTAGCGGGCCCTGATTCTGAAGCGATGTTGCTGCGGGCGATGCAGAAATTGCTGACAACGTCAGATCGAAAGGAGAAGAGGAGATGATTCGCATTCTTCTTGCAGGCCTCTGCGTCGCCCTACTCGTGAACGCGGGCAGCGCTGCCGAGTTACCCTACAAGGCCGGTGTTGCAACGAAGATCATCACACCCGGCGAGCCGATGTGGATGGCCGGGTATGCGTCTCGCACCAAACCCGCCGAGGGGAAGCAGCACGATTTGTTCGCCAAGGCCCTCTTTATCGAGGATGCCGCGGGCAAGCGGCTGGTGCTCGTCACCACGGACCTGATTGGTCTTCCGCGCACGCTCAGCGACGAGATTGCGAAAGAAGCGGCGGCGAGGTTCGGTCTGAAGCGCGAGGAACTCATGCTGACTTCCTCGCACACGCACTGCGGACCCGTGCTGCGCGAGAACCTCATCGACATGTACCCTCTCACGCCCGCTGATGCGGAGAAAGTGATGGCGTACTCCAAACAACTCAAGGCGGATCTGTTGGAGCTTATCGGAGCCGCCATCAAGAGCGCAGCACCGGCCTCACTCTCACACGGCCAGGGGCAAGCGGCGTTCGCCATGAATCGCCGCCAGGCGACGGATAAGGGCATCACGATCGGCACGAATCCCGCAGGACCCGTCGATCACACGGTGCCTGTGCTCGTGGTCGCCGGGGCGGATGGCAAGCCGCGGGCGATCATCTTTGGCTATGCCTGCCATAACACCACACTCAGCTTCATGAACTGGTGCGGTGATTATGCGGGCTTCGCCCAGGTCGAAATCGAGAAGGCTTTCCCCGGCGCGAAGGCGCTGTTCTGGATGGGCTGCGGAGCGGATGCCAACCCGCAACCCCGCGGCAAGATCGAGCACGCCGAGCACCACGGGAAGGAACTTGCCGACACCGTCATCAGCACCGCGAAAGGGAAACTCAAACCCAGTGCTGGTGCCTTCCGCGCCAGGTACACCACGATACCGCTGAAATTCGACACGCTTCCCACGCGAGCCCAATTGACTGCGGATGTGCTGAGCAAGAACCTCGCCCTACGCAAGCGTGCCGAACGGCTCCTCAAACAACTCGACGACACCGGCAAGATCGATGACCACTATCCAAGTTATCCGATTCAAGTGTGGCAACTCGGTGATGCTATCACCTGGGTGGCACTGGGTGGCGAAGTGGTGATCGATTACCAGCGACGACTCGCGAAGGAGTTGCCCAGCGAGCGCTCGCTCTGGGTCACCGGCTATGCGAACGATGTGATGGCCTATATCCCCTCGGCTCGCGTGCTCAAGGAAGGTGGCTATGAGGCCGATTCCTCCATGATCTACTATGGCTTGCCCACACGCTGGCACCCAGGATGCGAGGATGCCATCATCGCGAAAGTAAAAGAACTCGCAGGCACGGCTTTGCCACCTGCACCCGGTCCGCTCTCCCCCAAAGACGAGCAAGCCACCTTCCGTGTGCCCCAGGGATTCAAGGTTGAACTCGTGGCCAGCGAACCGGACGTGGTCGATCCCGTCGCCATGTGTTTCGATGAGCGTGGCCGGCTCTTTGTCTGTGAGATGCGCGGCTATCCGAATGGCGGTGTCGGCAGCGGCGATGAGAAACGCGGACAGATCCAGTGCCTCGAAGACCGCGACGGCGATGGTGACTTCGAAACCCGCACCACATTCGCAGAGGGTCTCCGCTTCCCAATGGGACTACAACCCTTCAACGGAGGGCTTATCGTTGCGGTCGCACCAGACATCCTTTACCTCCAGGACACCGATGGCGATGGCAAGGCGGACACCCGCACCGTTCTCTACACGGGCTTCAACCTCGCCAATATTCAACAGATGGTGAGTAGCCTGCAATGGGGGCTCGATAACTGGGTTTACGGCTGTGCGGGCAACGATGGCGGCACAATCCGCTCGCCACAAGTGCCGGAGATGTCCCCGGTCTCACTTCGCAATCGCGGCTTACGCTTTCGTCCGGGTGTGCCTGGCAGTCTGGAACCGACGAGTTCCGGCGGGCAATACGGGCTCACCGCGGACGAGTTCCAACACTGGTTCACCTCCACCAACAGCCAGCATCTCCGGCAAATCGTACTTCCGGATCACTACCTTCGCCGCAATCCCTTCCTGCCGGTCTCCGCCGTCACACTCGATATCGCCGAGCATGGCGCGGCTGCGAAGGTGTTTCGCATCAGCCCGTTCGAACCGTGGCGTGTCGAACGCACTACCCGCCGGGCCGGCAGCCCCGATGCAAAACGATTTCCGCCCACCGAACTCATCCCGGGCGGCTTCATCACCTCGGCCTGCAGTCCGCTCATCTACACCGCGGACCTATTCCCGGCCAAATACCACGGTCATAACTTCGTCTGCGATCCCGCTAATAATCTCATCCATTGCGAAGCGCTGTTCGACAAAGGGGCCCTGTTCACGGCCCGCCGCATCGACGCCGAACGTGAGTTCCTGGCCTCGACGGATAATTGGTTCCGCCCCGTCCACCTCACACTCGGCCCGGATGGAGCGATCTACGTTCTCGATTTCTACCGCGAAGCCATCGAGACCCCTCTGTCACTCCCCGAGGACATCAAGAAGCAATTGAACCTCGAAAGCCGGGGACGTGGCCGCGTCTGGCGAATCGCACCCGAGAGCTTCCACGCTGCGAAGATGCCCGACTTGAGCACCATGAAGCCCGAACAACTCGTCGCCCAACTCTCCTCAAAAAACGCCTGGATGCGCATCACAGCCCAGCGACTCCTCATTGAACGAAAAGAATTCGCGGTGGCGCCATCGCTTCGAGCGTTGCTTCTCATCTCGAAGGGAACACCAGGCCGAGCGAATGTGCTCTGGACGCTCGAAGGACTCAATGCCCTTCAGCCGAACGATGTCCTTGAAGCACTCGATGATCCGCTAGCTGGCAATCGCGAACAGGGACTCCGCCTTGCCGAGCCGTTTTTCGCAGCACAGGCCGAGTTGCGTGAACGGGCCATGAAACTCACCGATGATCCCAGTCCACGTGTGCGCTTCCAGTTGGCCTTCACCGCGGGCGAGTTGCCGCCTCAGGACGCCGCGACTGTGCTCGCTTCAATCCTGACTCGCGATGAATCCGATACCTGGACGGTGACTGCCTGCTTATGTTCAGCTTCGCACTGTGCTTTGCCCATGATCGAGAAGTTAGCAGCAGGGAAGGGCACCACGCCGATTCTGGCCCGACTCGCGGCGATGATCGGTGCGAGAGGGAATGAGAGCGAGATCATCCAGGTGCTTTCAGTGATCGCAGCGGGCGAGACGAATGAAGATGTCGCATCTGCCCTCTTTCAGGGGTTGGGGCAGGGGATGAGCAACACGAAGCTACACCTTTCCACCTGGATGGCGAGCCCTCCCGAGAAGGCAAAGGCAGTGGTGAGCCGATTGAATGCCCGCCTGGTGAAGGCCGCGGCCACGATGCAGGATAACTCCGCAGGGGTGGGCGAGCGGATCGCGGCCGTAAGACTACTGGCGCTGGCTCCATTCGATCTGGCAGGACCTGCACTCGCGACTGGCTTGAAACCGTCCGTCTCAGCTGATCTGCAACTGGCCGCGATTCGTGCACTCTCCTCGCATTCGAATCCCCAGGTCAGTGTGTTGTTGCTGGGAGAATGGAGCGGCTATTCGCCGACGGTTCGCCGCGAGGTTCTGGAAGCGCTATTCGCCCGGCCAGAGCGCGTACTGCAATTGCTCGATGCCGTTGAGAAGAAGCAGGTCGCGATTGCGGAACTCGACCCGGCACGAGTCCAGCAACTTCGAACGTATCCCACGCCCACCGTGCGCTGGCGTGCTGTAGCCGTGCTGAAGGCCACGTTCAATGCGGATCGAGCGAAAGTCGTTGCCGAGTATGCACCCGCGCTCGAACTCAAGGGCGACCCGATGAAGGGCAGGGCGGTCTTCAAACAACACTGCTCCGCGTGCCACAAGCTCGATGGGGTGGGCTTCGATGTCGGTGCCAATCTGCTCGCTGCGTTACCAAACAAATCAGGCGAAGACTTGCTCACGGCCGTATTTGATCCCAATCGCGAGGTCGACCCGCGTTACGTAAGCTATCAAGCGATCACGGCCGATGGTCGCGTGTTGACAGGGGTCGTGTCCCTGGAAGCGCCGACGAGTGTCACACTTCGCCGAGCCGATGGCGCGGAAGACACGATCCTGCGGGCGAACCTGGAATCGCTCCGCTCGACGCGCCTTTCGCTGATGCCCGAAGGCCTGGAAAAGCAAATGGCGAAGCAGGACGTGTCCGACTTATTGGCGTATCTGCGGACCGCGGGGAAGTGAAGCGGGCGTGCGCCAATCGCTCGCCCGCAAGCCTTTACTCGTATTCGCTCTTGGCCTGCACGTTCTTGTTGATGTCTTTCACATCGGCCACGCGAATCACGGTCACGAAGCGAGGCGGGTCGGAACCCGGCACTTCGCGGAAGGTGATTCGCCCCTTCACCTGCACCCATTGCGAACTCTGGAAGCCGCTGAGCGCCCCCTTATCAAGAGCGATGCGCACCTTCAGGGGAATTGTGTCTGCCGAGCAGCAGGTCATCTTCAAGCGATAAAGCGTGAACTGGTTATCCGAGAGCTTGTGAAAGCGGCCTTCGAGCAGGGCCGTCTGGCCTTCCATGAACTCACGCTTCACAGCATCGAACGCTGCATCGTTGAGATCATTGAAGCTCATCACGATCCCTTCCTTGGCGACAATCTCGCGGTTGTCATCCGCGAAAGCGGTGTCGTCACCGAGTTTGTCCTCGCCGAGGGCCCGCACCATCGCAGCATTGGGCAGGCCCAAAAAGAAGAGCGCGATCGGGAAGAAGAGAATCAGCATGCGGGCGATCGTCCACGAAAGATCGTGGCTGTGCCCGTGGTCGTCGTGGCTGTGATCATGATGAACATGGGCCGGTACAGGTGAGTGATCGTGATCGCAATCCGGCCCGTGCACGTGAGGATGAGCATGGTCGTGGTCGTGCGAATGCTCATGCTCGTGATCGTGGCTGTGTGCATGTCCATGATCGCAATCCGGGCCATGCACGTGGTCGTGTGCACGGGCATGCTCGTGAGCGTTCATCGCCCCGGCTTCCTTCCAGACGCTGATGGCACGAACGGCCACGACGGCCAGCACGGCGATGCCACCCGCGAGCACGGGGATCCAGAATTGCGGCACGAGGATCAGGCCGACCATCCCATTCATGTACATGCGAATCGCGACGAAACCGAAGGCTCCGACGACGAGAATCGTCAGCAACTGTTCGGTGAAATAGTCGCGCATCGATTCGCCGTGATGGTGATGATCGTGAGCCATGACGACCTCCAGGAATGCAGGAAGCGAATCAACTTGCGGTCCGAATCGTCAAACCAGACCAGCCGTTGGCATCATACACGAAGTGCACGATCATGCAGTAAATGAGCACTTGCAACGCCACGGCGATGATGATGGTCATGATCAGCCGCGGCTTGAATACCCGCGTGAACATGAGTACCAGCTTGATGTCCAGCATGGGTCCGAAGACGAGGAACGCGACCTTCGCCGAGATGTGTAGCTCCACGAAACTCGCGGCCACGAATGCATCCGCCTCGCTGCACAGGCACATCAAGAATGCGAGGAGCATCATGGCGGGGATTGCCAGCATCGGCATTTCGTTCGAGAGAGCCGTCATCTGCTCGGGTTTGATGTAAAGTTTTGCGAAGGCGGCAATCACGGCTCCCAGGATCAAAAAGACGGTGATATCGACGAAGTCGTGAACGGCAGTGGACGAGATGTTTGACACCCGCGTCATGAACGACTTGCGTGGGGCAGGGGGCTCCGTGGTCTCAACCATGGGAAGGCTAGGTTTTGCCACCGGTGGTGCGGCCAGGGGAGTCAACAGGTTCGCACCGTGCTTGCGGTATTCAAGATGAACAATCAAGCCGGTGATGCAGGCAACGAGAAAGCCGAGGCCGACGCGCAAGCCGACCACTTCCGGCCCGATGCCGTGGCCGACGAAGGCGACCCATGTGCTCATGATGACAATCACATTCACGATCGGCCCGGCCAGCATGTACGCAATGCAGCACGAGAGTGGTAAGCCTTTGCGGAGCAAGCGTCGCATGACCACTACGATGCCGCACTCGCACATCGGAAAGATGAGCCCGAGTGCACCGCCAATCATGACAGCAGGAAGCACAGACTTCGGCAGGAAGCGGGTTATGAGTTCCTGTGGCAGGAGTTCTTCCAGGATGCCGGCAATGATCGCGCCGAGGATGATGAAGGGTAGCGCTTCCCAGAGAATGCCCTGGAAGGTGATCAGAAAGACCTTGATGTCCTGCACGATAACCTGCCGCAGTCGGGTGTGGGGTCTTCGAGTGATACGTTGGCCAGCGTCAGCGGGTTCGCCTACTCCGTCATTGTCGGGAGGAACCCGGTATCGAACAAGGGCACATCGGCGGCACGATTCGCCTAGCGTCGGCGTAGATGCACGGCACCCCAGGAGAGAAAGAAGAAGAGAACACTTACCATTACAATCGTGCCACTGGGTCCAAAATCCACCGTGGTGCTGATGCCGTAACCGATCAAGCCCGCGGCGATGCAGTAGGCGATGGTGAGCCAAAACATCTGGCGGAGATTCTTCGACACGCTCGAGGCCGTGGCAGCCGGGACGACGAGCAAAGCGTTGATGAGCAGGGCACCCACAGCCTTGATGGCAAGATTCACCACGAGTGCGAGCAACACGATGAAGAGGTAGTTGTTCAGGCGAATGCTGATGCGTCGTGTGCGAGCCAGGCTGGTGTGGAAGCTGGCGAAGACCATCTGGTTGTAACGCCAGCACATCACACCGGCCGTGATGACCCCCACCACGAAGAGATTGAGCAAATCTTCTTCGAACACAAATACGGGCGAGCCAAACAGGAATTGCTCAGGGTTAAAGCCGGCTCGCGCTTGCAGAACCTTGAACAGCATGGCACCGAAGCCGATGGCTGCGGCAAAGAAGACACCAATGACCGTATCATTGGCGAGGCCTGTGCGATCGCGCACAGACACAATCGCCGCACCAACGGCGGCACCGAATAGCACCATCACGAGCAGCACCAGCAAGTCCGCAACGGGGTTGGGTTCTCCCGGGCCGAGTTGTCGGGGAATACCGGCGAACAGCACAGTGAGATAACCGAGAGCAACTCCGGCGAACGCGGCGTGTGCCATGGTGTCGCTGAAGAACGCCATGCGGTTGCCAACGACTTGCGAGCCGACCATGCCGCAAAGCGTGCAGACGAGCAACACCGTCAGGACAGTGCGAAATGTTTGGTGATCGACATCGAGTGTCGTTGTGATCGAGTAGAGCAGATCGCGCAACCATTCCGCGGACATCATTTCCCTTTCAGGCCATGGTTGCAAGCCGACGAGCCGCATGCTGAACGATCGTCATGGCAGCGGACGCTTCACGAGTCGTGATGACGAGTGGTGGCGCGACCCGCACGACTTTCTTCGAGAGCGGGCCGAGCAAATGCACGCCCTCTCCGCGTGATCCTTCACCTTGATAGCAGGCGAGCACAAAAGCGTTGGCCCACTCCGCAGCAGTGAGGCCGGCCTGCTCTTTCATCTCGATGCCCCAGACCATTCCGCCTTCTTCACCGCGGATATTGTCGACGAAGGGCAGCCCCCTCAGCTCACACAGTCCGCGTTCGATGATGCTCGAAGAGGCTTTCATCGAGCCGAGCACATCGCGGGCGGCGAACTCGTCCAGTGTAGCCAGTACGGCGGCACAGCAGAGCGGGTTCGCGCTCCAGGTGTCCGAGCCTTCGCCGTACTCAAGCGCATCGAAAATGTCTGCGCGTCCCACGGCTGCCGCGACCGGTACGCCGTTGCCCAGCCCTTTGCCGAGAACCACGATATCGGGTTCGAGACCATAGCTGCTGTAGGCAAAGAGCGATGCGGTGCGGCCGAAGTTGGCCTGCACTTCATCGAGGATGAAAAGGATATCGTTAGCCCGGCAGAACGCCTCGAGCATTTGCAGGTAAGCTTTGGGCGGGTGATAAGAGCCGCCGCCGCCGAGATAGGGCTCAGTAATCAGCGTGCCAATCTTTCGGCCAAACTGGTGGAGCAGAGCGTCCAGTTCCTTCCGATACGGCGTGGGATCGAACGTGGCGTTTCGCATCGACACATCGCGGCACTCGGCCATCGGGAACGAGATGAACTTCACACGCGGGTCTCGCTCGGCATCAACTTCCGACCCGGTGACGGCATTCGCGAGCCCTTTCTTACCATGAAAGCCGAAACGCGTCGCCAGGATCATGGGTCGGGTGCGATCGCGAGCAGCGGCGGCCCAGAGCGCCTTTTGAATCGCCTCGGAACCCGACGCGGCCCACATGACCTGTTCCATCCGGCCGCCACCAGGGCTCTTGCGAAGCACATCGAGTAAGCGCCGGCTCGCGTCCACCTCGATGGGTGTGATGGCGTTGTACGCGGTCATTGCCATCGCGGGTGTGAACCCTTCCGGCACATCGCCTGCCACTGTAGCGGTGGACTCAAAACCCTCGCTCGGCCAGTCCATATAGCGTGAATAGCGACGCAGCCAGGCGGTGGGATTGTGGCCCAAGTTCGAGACAAGTACGCCAGACGTGAAGTCGAAGAGACGCTTCCCCTCGGGCGTCCAGTGATAGACACCCGCACTGCGCGCGATCACGGCTTGCGTGGGTGTAAAGGTTCGCAGCGACCGCGGCTCCACCCGTGCCACGGCATCGCGAATGGGATTCGATCCGGCCTCGCCGGAGTGCTCGATTGAGTGCAGCATCGTGCGGAACCTGGAAAGTAGTTATACTTCCCGAAGGTACACCGACGGCACAGCATCGACAAGCCAGACACCATTCGCGGAACGAAAGAATCTGAATCCGTCGGCACGCATCTTCGCCGCATCGATCACAAGAATCACAGCCGTGCCACTTCGCTGACCGACTCTTGCTGCAGTCTCCGTGTCGATGGAAAGATGCACGTGATGGCGGGCCATTTTCGATAAACCGTTTTCGAGAATGCTCGATAGGTTACGAGTCGGCGTGCCGTGATAGAGCAGGGGAGGAGGCGCGCCAGCTTCAAATTGCAGTTCAACGACCGTGGAATGCCCCTGGTTAGCACGGATACGCGTGCCAGTGGAATCAATGGCGAAACGCTGCTTGTCACTGATCGCAACGACGTGCTCAAGTTCCTCAAGTGTGAACGCAAATCCAGAAGCAGTGGCACCGCGAAGCAGCGCTGTGATCTCGACCCAACCACCGGGTTCGAGTGTCAGCCCCACTGCCTCCGGTGCGTGCCGGAGGATGCGCGAGAGGTACTTGCTGACCTGGGTCATTCGCTTGTCGGTCACCGTGAACTCGCTCCTGATCAAACGCGGCCTTCGTGAAGGATGTGAGGCTTCGCATTCCCGGGTTCGAACATTGCGAGGCCGCCGTCCTCGCTGTTCACCTTCACGATGCAGCCTGGTTGCCCGTTTGCGGCTCTCGCGAGAATCGCTTCGAGCGATTGCACAATGGCGACGCAATTGCGATCGGCCGCGAGGTCGTTGTAAGTGAGTGCTCGCATCTCCTGGAACCGCTCGGCTCGAGCCGCGGGAGGGCCGCCATGCTCGACATACGCGACTTCGCGAAAGAAGCGTTCGATGATTTCGATGCCGTAGCCGCGCTGGCTGCGTTCGCCCCAGGGTTCGAGGAATGTTCCGTTATAGTGATAGTTCGGCGTGTTCTTGAGTTCGCGCGGCGTGCGATTTTCCACTGTGAGTTCGACTCCACGCTTTCGTTGATGGGCCGACCAGACAGCATTATCGAATCGGAACTGCACCTCCTGCTCGACATAGCCAGGAAAGTTATCGGGCGTCACCCAGCTGGTGTGGATATCGAACGCGGCTTCGCGCTGATCGGGATGCGTGTACACCACTTGTAGCTGCACAGAGTCCCAGGTGTTGCCGTTCGCCGGGCCGACGAGGCCGCGTTGCCCGGTAGCTGAAATGCGTGAGAGCGTCCATGCGGGGCCGAAGCTGAAGTCGATGAGTTTGAGGTAATGCACAGCCACATAAGTCGCCGGGTTGCGGCCACCGATCCACTCGGCGAACTGGCCGCCGCTGATCGATTTCGGCTCGAGTAGCGAGCAATAACCGTTGTTCACGTGATCCAGAACGCCATCGGCAACGAGCGTGCGGAGCTTCTTGTGGTCGGGATCAGCGAGCTTGTGGTAAACGACTTTCGCAAGCACTCCATTCCGCTCCGCGAGTGCTGAGAGTTCACCGAGTCTTTTCAGGTCGAGCACGGATGGCTTCTCAATGAGCACGTGCTTTCCCGCTGCCAGAGCCGCCTTCGCGGGCTCGAAGTGGCGATCGTCCGGCGTGGCGATGCAGACAGCATCCACACTCGAAGAGATCAGTTGCTGCGCGGAATCGTCACCCGAGAAGTTGCGAAACGCGGGCACGCGATTCTCGGCCAGGTAACGCGCCGCGCGAGCGCCAGTGCGGCTAGCGGCGGAAGTGAGCGCGACTTCGACCGGGCCAGTGGAAACGGAGTAGAGCGGGGTGAGTGCGGCGCTCTCGAAGAAGGGACGGTATGTGTCGTCGAAGATCATTCCAAAGCCGATCATGCCGGCCGAGATTCGCGCGGGTGTGGTGTTCATGTTGGATCGATACGTCGTGGTTGCGGCCCCGGCCAGCCAGGCTGCGTGAAAGAAACATAACAATGATTATCGGTCGCACGAGGTAATGACACTTCGCACCACAACGTCCGATAATGTATCTTATGTATTGTTCGATCCAGGAACGAAACGCTGGAAAACCCAGCGAATGGGAACTCAGGAGTAAACCCCCATGCGGCGGAGCTTCTCGTAGCGAGCGGCGAGGAGTTCTTCGGTGCCCTGGCCGACGAGTTCCTTGAGTTGACGGGTCAGATAGGTCTTCATCGTGTTGCCCATGTCGCGAGCGGCTCGATGGGCACCGCCCAGCGGTTCGGGTATGACATGATCGATGACGCCGAATTTGAGCAAGTGATTGGAGGTCATGCGCAGTGCATCGGCAGCCCGCGGTTTGGTCTCCTCAGTTGCGGCGCGCCACAGGATGCCCGCGCATCCTTCGGGGCTGATCACCGAGTAGTACGCGTGCTCAAGCATGCTCACACGGTCGCCAACGCCAATGCCCAGTGCCCCACCCGAGCCACCTTCCCCGATGACGACGCAGATGACGGGTGTGCGCAGTCGCGTCATCTCGAGGATGCTGGTGGCGATCAATTGCGACTGTCCGCGTTCCTCGGCACCGATACCCGGATAAGCTCCTGGCGTATCGATGAAGCAGATGATCGGCACGCGGTACTTCGACGCGAGCTTCATTTTGGCGAGTGCCTTCCGGTAGCCTTCTGGATGTGCACAGCCATAAAAACACTGCAGCCGTTCGCTCGTGGTGCGTCCCTTTTGATGCCCGACAAGCATGACTTTGTGGTCACCAATCTTGGCGAAGCCGGTGCGGATGGCACGATCATCGCCGAAGGCACGATCGCCGTGTAGCTCCACGAACTCGTCGAAGATCATCTCGACGTAGTCCATCGTCTGCGGGCGATCCTGGTGCCGGGCCACGAGCACCGATTCCCAGGCACTCAGATTGGCGTAGCGTTCCTTTTTGAGGTTCACGAGTTCGCGGCGCATACGACGGATGGACTCGGCCGCACCGGGGGCATCCGGCGTACCCTCCAGACGGGCGAGCAACTCTTCCATCTCGTGGATGTCTTGCTCGAACGGTAGCGGCTTGGGAACCATTTCGCACTTGCCTCATACAGGTGAACCAGTCCGGTGACAACGCGTTGTCACCCTTCATCGACGAGCCGCTCGTCCTTCCAGATTTTGATCTTGCGAAGCTCCATGAGAACTTCGTGGAAGCCACTGGGACGATCATCGCGCTTCTTCGCCAGCATCTTCAAGATGAGGTTGCCGAACTCGTCGGTGAGTTCATTGTTGTAGCTCGTGGGGCTGAGCGGCTTCTCGGTGAAGTGCTTGGTGAGCAGTTCCTGGTTGGTCTGGCCTGTGAAGGGTTTCTTACCGGTCGTGAGTTCGAACAACGTGCAGGCGAAGCTATAAACATCGGCGCGGCCATCGACATCATCGCCCAGAATCTGCTCCGGACTCATGTAGCTGCGTGTTCCGCCCTGTGGTCGGCGACCCTTGAACGCCCGGCGGACGCGCTCGGCGAGTTTCTCGATTCCCTTCGGTGGCTTGAAAGTCAGCGCGAAGTCGATGATCTTGGTGTCACCCAGTGAATTCACCAGGATGTTATCGGGCTTCACGTCGCGATGAACGTAGCCCATCGCATTCATATAGGCGAGACCGGTCGCCGCTTCTCGGAAGATTTTGCGGCTATTCTCACGGATGAACTTCATGTCCTTCGCCTGAAGCCGCAAGCGAAGACTGCCGGACGGGAAGAACTCCATGATGAAGAACGGGCGGTCCTTCGAGCGATCGACCTTGAAGATGCGAATCACATTCTGGTGAGCCATCTTGATGCCGACCTCGGCATCATTGAATAGTTCGCGCCGCGCCGCACCCTCGGAGGCGGCTTCGGGCAGTAGCACCTTCATTGCAAAGTGCCGGTTCGAGCGCGTTTCGACGACCTCGAAGACTTGCGATTTCTGCCCGGTCTGGAGCAGCGTGCGCAGCTTGTAGCCACCGATCAGTTCGTTGATATCCGCCATCTGGTCTCCCGTGCGAAGAGTACCCTGCTCCGCTTACCAGTATTCTTCGAAGTGAATGCTTCCCTTGAACTTGATCGCCGAGACATCCGCCTGGAAGCCGCGTCGTTCAAGAATCTCAATGACGCCGAGCGGCTCGGGATAAGTCTTGAGCCCCGTTTCCTTGTCGCGATGCGGCACGCCGATCATCTTGGGATTGCCGCAAAGGAAAACATGCGTGCGAACGGGATCGAGCGTGTCACCAAGTTGTTCCTCGAGTTCACCACCCGTGATGACATCCTGAATGTAGACTTTTTTGGTGACGGTCGCTTCGCGAGTGGTTAGCGGCAAATACTTGTAATTCGGGTAGCGTTGCATCAAGGCACGATGCGTTTCGAGATAGCCAAGATCGCGTGAATAACGGACGCAACTGGCTGAGAGAATCTTGCCGGTGTGGTTGCGGCGAAGGAGTTCCCAGAGCATGAAGTTGTGTGGAGCTTCGCCGGTGCCCGTGCCCAGGAAGATGACATTATCCCCGGGCCGCACCGGATCGAGCGTGTACATCCCGGTGATCTTCTCGCCGATGTTGATGCGGTCGCCTTCCTTGAGTGCGAACAAGCGCGGCGTCAGTGCGGGCACACGGCCATCAGCGTTTTCACGAACCAACACGATGTAAAACTCGATGTAGTCGGTCTTCTCGTGTATCAGCAACGAGCCGTCGAGTTCCTGAATCGAGCAGCTGATCGAGTAGGCACGGCGAACAATGCGGCTCACCTCTTCAGGCTTCAGCACTTCCTGCTGACAGCCCTCGACACGCGGCTCCCAGTAGCCGAGCCCCAGTGAGCAGTATTGCCCGGGTTGATGCAGCGGACGGGGAAAATCCGGTTTGATGCGGAGGGTCATCAGGTCCGAGTGGACCTTCTTGATCGAGACAACCGTTCCGTTGTAACGCTTCTGGCGGAGTTCGGCGATTTCCTCTGGCGTCATGTCCGGTGTCGTTTCGAATACAGGTGAACGAGCCATTCTTGCGGATAGACCGCAAGGTGTAACAACGCTTGCCTGCATTATAGAAACGACCGGCGCAGCGGCCGGTCTGGCTGCGAAGTTGTGGAGACTAACCCACTTTCTTGGCCGTCTCACGCACGTAGGCCGTGCACTTCTTCATGTCGGGTGAGGGGTCGCCGGGATGTGCCTCGTATTCGATGGCAATCATGCCCTTGAACTTGACTTCGTGCAGCGCTTTCAACACGCCGGCGATATCGAGAGCGCCTTCGGGTGCACCGAAGATCACATCCTCTTTTCGCTTGTTATCGTGGTCCTTGAGGTGCATGCCGAAGTTGCGATCACCGATGAGCTTGATTTGCTGGATCGGATCGAGGTTCTCACCCAGTTGAGCCGCACGAATCAAGTGGCCGGTGTCCAGGCAGGCTCCGATGAGCTTGTTGTGATCTTTCACGGCTTTCATGATGACCTCGGCCGAGTACCACTTGTGCAGCTTGCCACCACCGGCCGGGCCGTGCGGATGAATCGCGATGGCGATCTTGTATTCCTCGCAGAGTTTGTCCAGGCTGTCGAAGCTGTCGGGTGAGGGGTCAGCACTGAGGTACGTCAGGCCGCAGGCAGCACCGAATTCGAAGAGCTTCTTGTTCGCATCGTGGTTCTTGGTGAACCCCGACACACCGAAGCCCACGGGCTTCACTTCATATTCCTTGCAGAGTGCGAGAAGGCCCTTGAGCTTGTCCCCTTCACTGTTGGGCGGAAGATGCTTGCTGTAAAATTCTGCATTTTTGATACCGAGTTCCTGAATCCGCTTCAGAGCAGGCTCAAGGTCGAAGTTTCGAAATGTGTAGCTTTGCACGCCGAGCGAGATGCCGGAACCGAGGTCGCCCTCTTCGGCTGCCTTGAGAGAAGTGGATAGTGCGAGGCCACCACCGATTGCGATGGCGGAGGATTGCAGAAATGTGCGTCGGTTAATTGAGTGAGACATCGAGAGAGGCTCCAGGTTGGCATTTGATGCGGGAGAATGGGATTGTGTGCGCGAAGGCATGCAAATGCCAGAAAAAAAGAGGAGCGCGGCACACTGGCCTCGCTCCCCCTCCGTGGATACCTGGATCCGGCGTGTTTATTTCTTGGCTGCGAAAAGTGCGTCGATCTCGGCGTCGGCAAGTTGCTCCTGGCCAGCGCTCGCGTCGATCACCAGGGCAGTTCCGTTTGGAGCAACCCAGACCAGGTTGTTCCCCAGGCGATACACATCTTTCATGGCGGGTTGCTTGGCGAGGATGCAGAAGTACGCATCACTCTGGGCTTTCACCACCACGGTTGGCATGTCGGCCTTGTACGCTTCATCGATCCAAACGCCGCCGAGTTCGAGCACTTGCCGCCCATTGGCCTGGCAGTTGGCGGTGAGCGATAGCTTGTCCTGGCAACGCAGGTGATTGGACTGCACGGCCAGATCCACACCAAGCTTGCCGGACTGATAGGCGTTGCGATCGCGGCCTTTCAGAGCAGAGTTGGCCCGATCCTGCACGCCCTTGGTGTCCTGCAGTTTCTTCAACTCACTCGCCAGGAGCGCACGCTTCGCAGGATCCTTCTCCTTGTTGAGTTCCTCAAGCTGGGTCTTGAGTTGTTCATCGGTGAAGCTGCCTCGATTCTCGCGGAGTGCATCGGGTCCCTCGCGATCATCCTTCGGTGCCTGGGCCTTCGCAAAATCTTCGACACGCATCGGTCTGGTCGCTGGGCCGGCGGGTTGCAAGCCGGGTGCAACACCAAACCCGCCACCGAGCGGGCCAGATATCGGACGCGGCGACGAACCGGCGGGAACCACCGGAAGCGGGCCATCGGGAACCACGAGATAGCTGGTGTAAGGCGTGGCGATGCCGTACCGCTTGGCCAGTGAGACCACTTCCTCCACGAGTTCCTTTTGCTCGCCGTTGGCACGAATCTGATCGAGCAAGTAGCCAACCTTGCGGCGGGCCCAGAGCGGCTCCACGAAGTCCTTCCCGTTCTCCGATTCGGTCTTGGCGGGGAAGTTCACGACGTACTTGATCTCGCGAAACTCGCCACCCACCATGCCAGAAAGCTTAATCTCGGACTGTCCACTGCCCGCGTATCGACCGATCACCACGAGTTGCGAACCGTGGAACAGGTCCGGGAGTTTGGGAGGATAGATTTCGCCAAAGCGAATACTCCCCGTGGTGGCGAGTTTCACGTCCGTCATGACAGGATGGCTGATCTTGTTGTAAAGGCTGGCCACCTTGGTTTCGATGTCTTCTGCGGGCCGCACGTACGTGGTGACACCGCGGGAAGAATCGGCAAGTTGATCGAGCAGTGATGCGTTCACATCATCACCCACGCCGATGGTAAAGATCCGGGCATTGGCTGTATTCTTGCCCGCAACGTTCTTCACAATCTTGTCGATGTTGGTCTCGTCGACAGTCGGTTGGCCATCAGTGAAGAAGACAAGCGTGAACGGCCGGGCCGGATCCTTTGAACGAAGAGCCAGTGCCTCATCGAGTGCTGGCCAGATGGCCGTGCCACCACTAACGCGCAGATCATCGATCCACTTATTGGCACGTTCCAGGTGATCCTTGTCTGCAGGCACGAGATCGTCGCGGAACTTCATCACACTGGTCGAAAACTTCACCACAGCGAAGCGATCATCGGGGCCGAGTTGAGCGAGGCAGTACTTCACCGCCTTCTTGGCCTGAGACATTTTGAGTTCGGACATACTGCTCGAAGTGTCCAGCACGAAGATCATGTCCCGCGGAGTCTTCTTGATCTCGGCCTCCACCTGCGGCGACACGAGCAGCATGAAGTAGCCGTCTTCCGCGGTGATGGGCTTGTACAGCAAGGGCGTCACGCCGATGTCGCCGGCACCCGTGCCGTAGAAGAGCTGGAAATCCTTATCGAGGATCGCCTGCTCACGTTGGAACTCGATCTGGGCTTCCTTTTCGCCCTTGCGTGTGACAGTGATGGCGTGCGTGGGGCTGTAGATGTTCTGGATCGGGTTTTGCGACTTCAGGTTGATCTTCACGGAGAACTCTTCGAGGGTGCGGGTCCCCTTCCCGTCCGTCTTCAACGGATAGATGTATTCGACCACGGAATGGTCCTTTTGAGCGATCGACTTGAAGCTCAGCTTCACCTTCTGGTCGCCACGAGCGGGCACGGGAAAAACGCGCATCCGCATCAGGTTGTGACCCATGTATTCGAGCAAACCCGGATCCTGTGTGCGGCGCACGATGTCCGTATAGACCTGGGCCGCCTGCTTTGCGTCGAGCAGTTCGCCACCGGTCTCCTTACCATCGACCCACATGGTGAATCGATCGACGCTGGCACCACGTGGCACGGGGAACAGATACGTGGCTTCCAGTGGTCGGTCGGTGTGATTGCGAAAGGTTTGCTCCACCGTGGTGATGGCGACCTGGTCCTCGATGCTCACCGTGACCTTGTGGTTCACCATCGCCAGAGGCGGGATCTTCTTGTCCTCGGGGATCAGCAGCCCCGCAGCTTGCACAGAGGAAGCCGTGAGTGTGAACAGCGCCAATAGCGGAAACGTGTATCGCATCGCACACCTCCAGAAACGAGGAACTCGTCGTGGCCTCATTATGACGTGGGAGCTTCGTATTACGATTGCGATTGGACGTGCTTGTTACAGACGAGTTACGGCCGGGAAACAGCGCGGCCCGCGGAAAAACCGCGGGCCGCTGCCGGGGCTGGGGCGATCTGTGCGATTAATTACGGGTGAGGGCGAATCACAATCATCACGGCGACGGTATCCGGGCGGCGCTCGCCACGACGATCGCGGTACTGTGTCAATTCTTTGGAAAGTGCAGGCGGAGTGCGCGATGGCGTCAGGCTCATCAAGATTGCGGACTTGTCCGGATGCTTCGCCGTCAAGTTCTTCGCAAGTTCGTCAGCAGTATTAGCGCTGATCGATTTTGTGTCTGCACCAGCAACCGGCAGTGGTGATGGTCGTCGATTCGGGACAAGATCGAAGCTCGTACCGAAGACGCTCTTTGCGTCGACCACATCACTGTTCATCACGGGTGTGGCGTGAAATGCGTGCAGACTTCGGTGTGAGGCTTTGGCATCATCGGTCGCGAGTCGAACGAGTAGATCACGGAGTTCGGAGGCCGTGAGCGAATCAATGTAGAGTACGAAAGAGCCGGCTTGCTTGCGTTTGATGCGATCGTGAGCGGTGGCGTCGACGAATAGTTGAACACCGGTGGCTTTGCTGCCGGACTGGAAAAGTTCTGCAGCGCGCGTGGGGTCGTGAGCAAAAACATCGATACGGAAAGCGGGATCGCGTCCCAGCTCATCACGGAGTTGCTCCCGAACATCCTCGCGCTCGAGGTCAGCCGCCGGAATCAGGAACGGAATCCGCACACGGATCGCATCGAATGGTGCAATGGGTCGTATCGGCGGGAACGCGTGCAACTCGGGATTCACGGTCGGTTGCAGCGACGGATTTTCGGGACGTTCCGGCCCCACAACCGGGGTCGTGGGCTGAGGTCGTTCGATACTGGCAACCTGATTCTCTAGTGGTTCCAGGATGGAAGGCATGGAGGGGTGCTGATCTTCCGGCGGAAGGTACGAGGCGGCTGTGTTTAGCTTCGCCTGCAAATCGGGAGCAATTCGCTGACTTTCCGCAGGGTCAGAGCCCACAAAGTAAAGGAGCGAGCCAGCGGAGAGGACAAAGTACACGGCAGCAGCAACCGCCAGGGGAACCCAGGGCCGGCGAGTCGGGCGTGTGAACGGGAGGGTCGTCGAGGGAACGACGACGGGCATATAAGCAGGCAGAAGAGACAGAGAAGCCAGAATGCGATCGCAGAGGCCAGCGGGCGGCGTGTGGCGGGTTTGTGTTGCAACGCGGACGCGATCGGTTTTGAGTTGCGTGAAGACCGCACGAGCTTGCGCGGAAGTTGCAAGCAAGCGTTCGAGACGACGCAATTCCGCGGATGACAGTTCGCCATCCACGCCCGCGGTCAACAGTTGTAGTTGCTTTTCAGGAATCATGACAACCGATTCAGGTCCATTGAGTTCATTCAGGGAGAACTAATCGCCACCCGATTCATTTCCATTGTGCGGGTCGAGCAAGTTTCGAAGATCGAGCCGGGCCCGGTGCAATCGGCTGCGAATCGTGCCGATTGGCACACCCAACACTTCCGCGATCTCCTCGTACTTCATCCCCTCTATGTCTTTCATCAGGAGCACATTGCGGTGTTCATCGGAGAGTCGCTCCATCGCGGCATGAAGTTGGGCTTCGTCTTCTGTTCGTTCCAGCAACGCGCCAGGGCGGGTGTATTCGGAGGGATCGTCCGGCTCCAGGCTGTGCTCGCCACTGCCCTGGGCGTCAAGACTGACAACGGCCCGCTTCTTTCGCTTCAGGCTGATCGCAACGTTGAACGCAATGCGGTACAACCAGGTAAAAAATTCGGCGTCGCCCTTGAAGGAACGGAGCGACTGGTAGGCGTTCAGGAACGCATCCTGAACGACATCGGCCGCATCTTCCGGATTGTCCACCAGCCGAATCGCGGCATTGTAAAGCCTTGCCTGGTAACGGGATACCAACTCTCCGAAGGCATCCCGCCGGCCACCCAGGCACTGTGCGATCAGGTGGCGATCATCGTCGCTCAAGACCTTCTACCGAATATGACGTTTCGGCCGCCACAAGAGTTCCCAGAATTGGAACTTCCCGAGCCAAAGACGTGTGGAGGCATCATATCACGCACTGGGAAGCGGAATGCCTCAACGTAGTTTTCGCCGACACGGACCCGCCTATACTAATCATCTGTACCCCTATCCCGCTCGCAGTGAGGGCCACCCGGCGTCATGGATACGCAGACCATCGTCGTCCGCGGGGCACGCGAACACAACCTCCGCAACGTCAATCTCGAACTCCCGCGCAACAAACTCGTCGTCTTCACCGGCGTCAGTGGCTCCGGCAAGAGTTCACTCGCCTTCGACACCATCTATGCCGAGGGGCAACGTCGATACGTCGAAAGTCTTTCCAGCTACGCTCGCCAGTTCCTGGGCCAGCTTGCCAAGCCGGATGTCGACTACATTGGCGGCCTCTCTCCCGCGGTGAGCATCCAGCAGAAGAGTGCTAGCCGCAATCCACGTTCCACGGTCGGCACCATCACGGAGGTCTCGGACTACCTGCGCGTCCTGTATGCTCGTGTGGGTCAGGGGCATTGTCCCACGTGTTCTAGACCCATCACGGCACAAACACGTGAGCAGATCATCGGCCGCATCCTTGCGCTGCCTGAAGGCACCCGCTACCTTGTGCTCGCACCGGTCGTTCGCGGTCAAAAGGGTGAGTTCAAGGACTTCTTCGCGGACATGGTGAAGCGTGGCTACGTTCGGGCCCGCGTCGATGGCCAGCTCGTGAAACTCGGCGACGACTTGAAACTCGATAAACGCATCAAACACACGATTGAGATCGTGGTGGATCGCTTGAAGGCGGAGGGGCCAGAGAAGAACAGCTCTCGCGTCCGAATCGCCGAGGCTGTCGAACAGGCGTTGAGCCTGGCCCAGGGCAACCTCATTATTTCGATGGAAGCAGAGCAGCAACCCCTCGCCAAGGAACACGCCGATTCCGGAACTCCGCACGCCGCACTCTCAACTCCGCAATTCGAAGATTTGCTCCTTTCGGCACACTATGCCTGCACCCGATGCGATATCAGCTACGAGCCACCCTCGCCGCAACTCTTCAGCTTCAACAGCCCGCACGGCATGTGCCTCGATTGCGACGGACTCGGCACCAGTTTCACCTTCGATCCAGACTTGCTGATCCCCAATTCTTCATTGAGTCTGTATACGGGTGCTGTGCCGCTCGTGGGCCCACTCAAAGGCATGGGCCGCTGGCGAAAACACGTCTACGAAGGCGTGGCCCGGTCGCTGGGCATTGACCTGAAACTGCCCTGGAGAGACCTACCCGAGGAACACCGCAGCTTGTTGCTCAACGGCAGCGGCGATCGGCACATCGTCTGGGAATGGAAACAGCGCAACGGCACCGTCTGGAAGCACGGTGGTAAGTGGGAAGGCATCGTGCCGCAGTTGCTCTCCCAGTTCAAGAAGACGGCTGCCGGGCCACGGCGGATGCAACTCGAGAAGTACATGCGTGTGGTGCGTTGCCCGGCCTGTAGCGGCCATAGACTCAATCCGCAGGCCCGTGCTGTGAAAGTAAGCGGCAAGACGCTCGTTGAGGTTGGCCATACTTCCATCGGCGAACTCGTCCCCTGGTTCAACTCCTTCCAGGACGATCTGACACCCACAAATCGCATCATCGCCGGCGAACTCCTGAAGGAAATCCGTTCACGGCTCGGCTTCCTTCTGAACGTCGGCCTGCATTACCTCTCACTCGATCGCTCCGCGCCCACTCTCTCCGGAGGTGAAGCCCAGCGCATTCGCCTTGCCGGCCAGATCGGCAGCGGGCTCGTGGGCGTGCTGTACGTGCTCGACGAGCCCAGTATTGGCCTTCACCCGCGCGATAACGCCCGCCTCCTCGCCAGCCTCGAACAACTTCGCGACATGGGCAACACCGTGCTCGTGGTGGAGCACGACGAGGAGACGATGCGGGCCGCGGACTACATGGTCGATTTCGGCCCCGGCCCCGGTGTGCGTGGCGGCCACGTGGTTGCAGCCGGCACACCCGCCGAGGTGTTTGCGAATACAAGCAGCATCACCGGGCAATACCTCAGTGGCACCAGGCAAATCGCAATTCCCGAGGTGCGGCGGCCGATTGAAAAGGATCGCAGACTCCGGATCGTGGGTGCCAAACACAACAACTTGCAGAACGTCACGGTGGAGATTCCACTGGGTCTGTTCGTGGCCGTGACCGGAGTCAGCGGCTCCGGCAAATCTTCACTCGTCAACGATATTCTCAAGGAAGCACTCCTCATCAGCGGCCGGCGCGACTCGGCCCCCGGTGACGAAAATGATGAAGAAGCACAAGATCACACAATGGGTGCACATGAAAAGATTGAAGGCTCAGATCTCATCGACAAGATCATTGATATCGATCAAACTCCCATTGGGCGCACGCCGCGCTCGAATCCCGCGACTTATATTAAATTATGGGATGAGATTCGTTCTCTTTATGCCGAGATGCCTGATGCGAAGGTGCGTGGCTACCAGCCCGGCCGCTTCAGTTTCAACAAACCCGGTGGGCGATGCGAAGCCTGTGAGGGGAACGGTTCCAACAAGCTCGAGATGGATTTCCTCGCCGATGTATGGGTGACGTGCCCGGTGTGCGAAGGTCGGCGATTCAACCGCGAGACACTGCAGGTAAAATATCGCGGCAAGTCAATCCAGGACGTGCTCGAAATGGAGGTCGCCGAGGCACTCGATCACTTTGAACACATCGAGAAAATCCGGGCGATGGTGCAAACGCTTCACGATGTAGGGCTCGACTATATCAAACTCGGTCAACCCTCGCCCACACTCTCCGGCGGCGAGGCTCAGCGCATCAAACTCGCCAAGGAACTCGTCCGCCGCGGCACCGGAAAAACACTGTATATTCTGGATGAGCCCACCACCGGCTTGCATTTCGAAGACGTGCGAAAACTTCTCGACGTGCTCCATGGCTTTGTGGCCCAGGGAAACACGGTCTTGGTGATTGAACATAACCTGGATGTGATTAAAACAGCGGACTGGATCATCGATATGGGGCCCGAAGGCGGCTCCGGCGGCGGCGAAGTTGTGGCCACAGGTGCGCCGGAAAAGGTGGCAAAATGCAAAGAATCCTACACGGGTCAGGCACTCTTTCCCATTCTCTTTCCCAACAAGAGGCCACCGCAAACGAAGGCATTGGCAAAATCGAATCGCAAATCACACAATAATAATGAATATATCTCGCATTTAGAAATTGAGGGCGCGAGTCAGCACAACCTAAAACACGTCTCTGCACGCTTGCCACGCGATCAAATGAGTGTTTTTTGTGGGCCATCGGGTTCGGGGAAAACCTCACTCGCACTGGACACGATTTATGCCGAGGGGCAACGCCGCTATGTCGAATCGCTGTCGAGTTATGCCCGCCAGTTCCTGGGCCAGGTGCAGAAGCCCAAGGTGGAACACATCACCGGTCTTTCACCGGCCATCAGCATCGAGCAGAAGTCGACCAGTAAGAGCCCACGCTCCACGGTCGGCACCATTACGGAAGTCTACGATTATTTGCGTATTCTCTATGCCCGGCTCGGCCAACGTCATTGCCCGAAGTGCGGCCAGGCCGTGGGCACTCAGACTGCGGATGAAATCGTCGACAAGGTGCTCGCCTTGCCCGAGGGAACGAAGCTCTACATCATGGCCCCGCTCGAACGCAAGGGTCAGGAAAAGTATGAGACGCTCTGGGAGGAGATTCGCCGGGCCGGCTTCACGCGGATGAGAATTGATGGCAAGAGCTACACACTCGAGGAACCGCCCGCCATCGATCATCGCCGCAAGCATGCCGTCGAGATTGTCGTGGATCGCAACGTAGTCAAGGCCGGCACGCGCACTCGCCTGGCGGAAGCCGTGGAACAGGCACTCGATCTGGGCCGAGGCGTCATGCACATCGGCCATGTCGAGATGGAGAGGGATGAGACCAAGTGGAGGGTCGACAAGTATTCGCAGCATCTGGCGTGCGATCGCTGCAACATCAGCTTCGAACCGTTGAATCCCCACAACTATTCCTTCAACAGCCCACTCGGTTGGTGCCCAACCTGCGAAGGACTCGGCTTCCAGCGCGGAGCGAACGCCAACCTGCTCATCCGCGACAGTAACCTGTCTCTGCGCGAGGGTGCCATCGCCGGCTGGCCCTCACTCGAATCGGGCAGTGCCTGGCTTCCGTTCGCGGAAGCGATTGCGAACCACGCGGGCTGCGACCTGGATACGCCATTCGATGAACTGGAACCGCAGCACCAGCGCACGATTCTGCATGGCACGGGCGATATATGGCACCCTTTGAGTGCGGAGCGCGAAGCGCGGAGCAAAGACTCTCGAAACAGAAAACGAAAGAGAGCAGATTCTCCTACACCACACTCTGCACTTCTCACTTCGCACTTTCAGTACAAGGGATTGTTTCCCGCGGTGGATGAGGCATCGCGAGTTTCGTTTGTCTATCGCCAGCGGCTCGAGCACCTCGTGGATGAGGTGCCCTGCTCGGCGTGCCAGGGTTCGCGTTTGCGGTCTGATGCCGCAGCCACGCGGTTTGCCGGCCTCACACTCGGCGACACCTGTGCGAAGCCTCTCGGGGTGACGCTGAAGCTATTCCGGACACTCGAACTTGGCGAGCGCGAGCGCCAGGTTGCGGGCGAAGTGCTGCGTGAGATCGGCAATCGCGTGCAGTTTCTCGTCGATGTCGGGCTCGATTACCTTACGCTGGGCCGGCAAGGACCGACGCTCTCGGGTGGTGAAGCCCAGCGCATCCGCCTCGCCTCGCAGGTCGGCAGCGGCCTCACGGGCGTTCTCTACGTCCTCGATGAACCGACCATCGGCCTGCACCCACGCGACAACGAACGGCTCCTCGTTGCACTCAAAAACCTTCGCAATCTCGGCAACACGCTTCTGCTCGTCGAGCACGACCGCGAAGTCATCGCCGCGGCCGACTACTTGCTTGATTTTGGCCCCGGTGCTGGCGACCGCGGTGGTGAGATCACCGCAGCGGGCACACCGAAGCACGTGCTCAAGTCGAAAGCATCGCTCACCGGCCAGTACCTCAGCGGCAAACTCGCCATTCCCGTGCCCACGAATCGCCGCATCGCCGACGCGCCCGCTGATGTGCTCACCATCATCGGAGCCCGGCAGAATAATTTGCGGAACATTGATGTCGAGATTCCACTCGGTGCATTCGTCGCCATAACGGGTGTCAGCGGTTCGGGCAAATCGTCGCTGGTGAACGAAGTGCTCTATAATACGCTGGCCCGCAAACTCCACCGTGCTCGCACGGCAGGAGCTGCACACGACGAAATCCGCGGGCTCGAACGCATCGACAAGATCATCCGCGTCGACCAGGATCCCATCGGCAATTCACCCTCGTCGAATCCTGCGACCTACACCGGCGTTTTCGACCTCATCCGCGAACTGTTCGCCCGGCTGCCCGAGTCCAAAGTGCGCGGCTATCACCCTCGCCGCTTCTCGTTCAATCAGAAGGGTGGGCGGTGCGAAGCCTGCGAGGGCATGGGGCAAAAGAAAATCGAGATGCACTTTCTGCCCGATGTGTGGGTGGAATGCGATACGTGCCGAGGCAGCCGCTACAACCCGGAAACCTTGGCGGTAAAGTACCGCGATAAGTCGATCGCGGACGTCCTTACGCTTCGCATTGGCGAAGCGCTCGAACTGTTTGGCAACATCCCCAAGATTCGCCATGTCCTGCAAACGCTCGATGACGTCGGCCTGGGCTACATGGCGCTCGGGCAAGCTGCACCAACCATGTCTGGGGGCGAAGCCCAACGTGTGAAGCTCGCGGCAGAGCTGGCCCGTCCCAGCACCGGCAAGACGCTGTACCTGCTCGATGAACCGACCACGGGCCTTCACTTCGACGACATCAAGAAATTACTCGATGTGTTGCAACGCCTCGTCGATCTTGGTAACACGGTCGTCGTGGTGGAGCACAATCTCGATGTCATCAAGACAGCCGACTGGGTCATTGATCTGGGTCCGGAAGCGGGCCATCAGGGTGGCCAGGTGGTGGCACATGGCACGCCTGAAGCGATCGTGAAGCAGTTCGAGGCCGGGGCAACTTCACATACCGCACGCATCTTGAAAGCGACGCTCGCAGCCGGGCCGTTCGCTGAACGTGCGAAGTTTGATCCTCGTGCGGCATTGCTCAAGCGCGAAGGCGATCTGGATATTGCTGATGTTGGTAAGAACCAGAAGCTCCCCTGGGAGGCGGACGGGCCGATGTGGCACAGTGTCGATCGCGTCACGAGCACCGGGAAACCGATCCGCTGGGAAGGGGCCGCTGTGCTCTGGGCGACAGAAGAGGTCCAGAAGCTCGGCACGTTCTCGGAACCCAACTGGAACCACCGCAGTGTAGTCGAGGTCGCCGCGGCCAAGAAAGCGGACGGCTGGTTTCTTCATGCCATGACGGGTCATGAAGCGTATTTGAAGCTCGTGTTCCGCGTCCCCGGCCGGAATTTCAAGCAAGATTTGCTCGCCGCGGAACTTGGATTGAAGCCGTTGTCGGACACACCCGGGCTCGAAGGCTTCTCACGCGATAGCAACCGCGTCGAGGTCAACAACCATCGCGGCGGCCAGGAAGTCGTGATCGTCGTTCACAAGAAAGCCGAGATCGACACGCCAGCATTTCACCGTTTTCTGAAGCAGGCAGGCGATGCCTTCCTGGCTCGCTTTCCCAGCAGAGGAAAAGCTCTCGATGCTGAACCGGGTGATACGATTGAGAAGCACATGCCCTGGAAGAAGGACGGCGAAAAGTGGCATCGCTCCGGGAAGGGCTTCCCAGTTGGGAGGGCTGTGAAATGGGATCGCAGCATCCTGGCTCAGGTGCTCAAGTCGATTGGTGAAGTCGATGCAAATCTGGAGTGGAAGTGGGATGTGCGCGATGCCATCACAATCCGGCCGGTGGGATCATCACGCTTCTGGGCTCGCATCAAGACGAAGGAGGCCAAGGCACTCGAGTGCTGGTTTGTCGGTAAACCCGGGCAATTTAACTTGAATCGCTGGGATGGCATCGGTCGCGATGCCGTCATTGAGGGGGATCGCGCGGATGGCAGCGATGTACTGAAGCTGTTCTTCGTGCACGCGGACCACATCCAGGCGGCGAATTTGAAGCGATTGCTTACCGAGCACCTCGCTGGTTTCTCGGAACTGTGAGTCTCGAAGTTACGACCGCTTCAAATAGCAACACACGGGTCGAATAACCCGTGTGTTGCTATTTGTGCTCGTTGCTCAAGCGAAACCCGGCTTATCCCACGAAGACGCCATTATCTAGGCCCGGGAAGGCTTCGTACGAATAGGCACTGAGATCGTCGCCGGTGCGAAGGTTCAGGCCGTAGTATGCGGTGATCTGGGTTCCGGCTCCCGCACCCACGACCACGTCGGCGAACGCATCGTCATCCAGATTCTTGGCGGCAACGCGGATGCCATCGCGGTTCGCGACATCTCCCGCGAAGAAGTTGGCAATCGTGGCTGGTGCCGCCTTGCGAAGGACGAGGTCCTCGCCGTTCAGAACGCGGACTCGCGGCGCGCCACCGGGGCCGCCACCCGCGATGAGGTCGGCGAAACCATCGCCATCGACATCACCCGCGGCAACATACGCACCGTTGCGAAGTGTCGATTCGAACACGAAGAAGTCCGGGAAGAGCCGCGACAGGCGACCAATCGCGAGTGCGGCACCATCGAAGCCGGCGATGCGTGGTCCACCACCGAACCCGGCCGAAACGATCACGTCGGCACGGCCATCGCCATTGAGATCGCCCACCGCCGCCCGGGCACCGCCGCGGAAATTCACATCGGTGATGCCGAAGAAATCGCCGATCTTCAGGAGATCGACACCGCGATAGATCTGCACGCGTGGACCGCCGCCTTCATCCGGAGTCACCACGATCTCGGGTGTGCCACTGCCACTGATTTCACCCACTGCCACGAACACCCCACCCAGGAAGCTGGGCTCGAACGGATTGACGCGAAGCAGTTCGCGGCCCGTGGCTCCGTCGATCATCTGGATCAACGAAGGCACTCCGGGGCCGGAACCGATGATGAGGTCGGCAATCCCGTCGTTGGTGAAGTCGCCCGTGGCGGTGCGAACTCCCTCGGCAGAGAGCCCATCGAAAGCTGCAGTTGTGAATCGCACCGAACCATCGGGATTGATAAGCTGGGCCTGCGGTACGACACCTGGGCCAGTGCCCGCGGCGTATTCGCGCGTGCCCACCAAGGTGGTGGGCGGGATGCGGGTCGTCACGAAGTCGGTCGTCGCCACGTTTGAGACGGTCGATGGGTTCCCGGCAGCATCGGCCACAGCCCCGGCGAGGACCTGAGCCGTGATCGTTCCCGAGCGGGTCGAGCCGCTGATCGTGATCAGGAACGATTGTGGCGTCAATCCCGGCGTCACCGTGAAGGACTTGAAGTTTGCGGTGCCACCCAGAACGACATCCGCCGTGGTGAAGGCCGTGGATGCACTGAGTGGTTCACTGAAGGCCACGTTGAAGACGACATCGACATCCGTGAACGTCGTGAGTGTGGGTGTCACCGTGACAGTGGGAGCCGCCGTATCGAAGGCACCGCTAAGCGTTCCCTCCGTGTTGGGATTGTCACTATCGGTAGCGGAGCCCGCAGGCACGGTCACCGTGAAGGCACCGTCGCCTCCAGATGTCAGGTCAAAAGTGAAATTCTGGCGATCGCCGACGTCCTGAAAATTACCCACGACAACGGCACCCGTTGTTTGAATACCCGCCGCCGTGAAGTTAAACACTCTTTCTGAGAAGGTCACTGTTATGGGGATCGAAGCAGCGTTCGAAGGAATTGTCGCCGACGATGAGATTGTGACGGATGGCGAGAGATTGTCGAAAAACACTGCCAGGTCCGATTGCGCATCGGTGGTCGTCACGTTACCGGCGAGATCCTGAGCACCTCCGGCGGGAACAGTGACCAACAGTGACCCTTCCCCATCCATTCCCGAGACGCTGATGATGTAGGAGTTTGGTGCCGAAGTCGGGCTCGGATCCGCTGTGATCGTGGCGAAGAGCGTGCCCCCAATAGTGCTACCCGCGAAACTAACCGTGAACGGCGACGTGATCGCTTCGTTGAAGGTGGCGCGGAACTCCGCCGGGCCCACGCTTAGTCGTGGAGGGGAGATACGCGTCACCGTGGCAGTGGGTGCAACCGTGTCAAAAATTCCCGTGGCAGTTCCCGGGTTGCTGACGTTCCCGGCAAGGTCTGCTGCAGCGCCATCCGGAATCGTAATCGTGAAGGCACCATCGCCCGTTCGGGTCACGCTCACACTATAACGCAAGCCGTCGCCGAATGAGGTGAATGTCGATTTCGTTCCGGCCCCACTGACTATGACTCCGCTGCTGGTGAAACCGTTGACTCGCTCGGAGAAGACGATTGAAACATCGACCGTGGCATCACTGGTCGGGCCATTGTTCGGAATCGTGACAGCGACATCGGGTGGGAGCGTGTCGAAGAGCACAGCCGCGTTGGCAACGGCATCTGCGGCTGTGGTGTTCCCAGCAAGATCGGTGGCACCGCCGGCTGGCACGGTGAGGAGCACAAGCCCCTGCCCTGTCATCCCCGACACGCTGACAAGATAACCATTCTGAATCCCGGGTTCCGGTAGAATCATCGCGTTCAAGGTGCCACCCACAGTGCTCCCGGCGAAAGAAAAGTTGAACGGGAACTGGATCGGTTCGGAGAACACCACCTCGAACACAGCCGGGCCGACGTTGGTGATGCCGGCGGAGATGCGAGTGACCGTGGCCACGGGTGCGATGCTGTCAAAGGTGCCGGAGACAATGGCCGTCAAGTTGGGGTTCCCAGCCAGATCGGCAACCACACCAACGGGAATGCGTACGGAGAATGCACCTTGCCCGGAGGGGAGGATGTTAAATTCATAGACCGAAGCGGAGATCGGGGTAAATCCTTGGATCGAGGCATTCGCAGTGATGAGACTGGCCGGGTTCAGTGCGCTGACGGGTTCGCCAAAGTCGACCGTCACGGTCGTCGAGGTTTGCCTGGTCAACCCGAGCGATACGGGGCTAAACACTGGAGTTGGTGAAAGATTGTCAAAGGTTACAAGCTCACTAACCGGCGTCGTCGCCACGCTCGTGAGTGCTCCGAGAGTCGGAGAAATTGCAGCGCCTGCGGGTAAACTTATCCCAACTGTACCCTGTCCAGTCGCACCATAGACATCCACGAAATAAGAATCGCCGGTGAAGCCATTGGGCGTCACGACGGACGAGAGACCCGTGGTGATCGTCCCGGGTCCAAACTGGATGTCAAATGGATCAAATCCGACGACGGGGAGCGAAAAGTTCACATCGAATCGAATCGGCGAGGTACGAGTGAGAGCAGGCTGAGAAAGATTTCGCGTGATCGTGGGGACGACTGTCACGATCTCGTTGGTGATGGACAGTTCATAAAGTTGCACGGCATCCTGCGCACCGGTGATCCTCGCGAAGAAAGTACCGCCGGAAGAGACAGGAAAATCAATGATCGACTCTGAACCACCCAGTCCATTGACATCGACAGTTTGGAGGACTGTTCCAATCGAATCCAACAACTCCAGTTTAAGATCGTTCTGAAGAAGTGCATCGAAATTCGTGGGAGGCGGACCACCTTGCGCGCCTGATAAGTATGTGAAACCAAGTGGGCGAAGCGTCAAATTGAGCAGACTTCCCGGAGCGATTGTAAACGAGAAGACATCGGTATCGGAGCTTCCATCAATGCTCACGAAGTCCGTTCTGGTGGGCAAGATCCTCTGGGTGGTGAGATCTCCATCACTTCCGACGGAAACTGTGATATTGTTCCCCACTGAGCCAAGCGATACCGCGTGGGCGATATCGTCGTTTCCTCCGTTCTTTTCCAGAGCATCACCATAGTGCCTGTGCAAAGCCAGAAGATCGTCCAACTGCGGCCCATCAAATGCGAGGCTCACGAGCGGTTCCATCAATGCGAGTTGTGCCACCGGCATCTGGTGTGCTATTCCTAATCCGTGCCCGTGCTCATGGGACAAAACATTTCGAAGCCCCAGATAATTCGATGTTGCATTCGTGTAGAATCCACCAGGGCTCATGTCATCCATGTCGATAACCATATCCCCACCTTCGGGATAATAATTATAGGCCAGTGTGCCAGACCCTCCATCGATCGATTTGCCGCCAATGCGCATATCGGCACGCACGTTCAACACACCGGGCGAGTTGGGAAACGAGGCCGCGTCGTCCTGTGGGCTATAGATGTAAGTATTGCCCGTGAGGGATTCGAGTCGATCGAAAATGTCAGTGAAAAGGTTGAACCACGGCCGTTGCGTCAAGTCGGCACCACCGGGTCCCGATCCGAACCGTGCGTCGAGTGTGGCGATGAGCCGACTGTTTTCGGTCGGTTCAGTTCCACCTCCAGGAATGCTAACCCCATCAGGAAGAATGCCCCAGGTCAACGTGGTTGGATCACCCTGTTGCAACGGCCCGGATTGCGAGGCGGTCCTACCCCAACGCCCGGCGAGATTGAAAGCTGAGGTCCCCGCAGGAGTCGAGCCCTCGAACGCGGCGATCATCTGATCAACATAATCCAGTGGCGTCCCCGGTGCGAACACTGGTCCGGCGCTGGCTGGAGTCACGCGATCTTCGAGGCGAACGCATTCCAATCGGTGCACTACCGGGCGATTCGCTGCTGGGGAAAACCACTTCCGAAGCCATGACCTGCGCATGGGAAATTCCACTAGGGGAAGATAATGGCGTTAATGTCGAGCCGTAAGAACGACCCACGGCAACAATCTGGAGAATAGCGGATAATTACACACGAGAAGACTGGCACGTGCAAGCGGAAATAACATGAATAAGAGATCGGGACGCAACCGGTTACTCCGGGAACGCGGATCAGCGCGATCGTAAGTTGTATACCATTCGGCGAAGCGGTTTCTCCCCAACACTCCCGCGGAACCCAAGATGGCGAGCATTCTCGAGCGTATCGTCGAAACCAAGTGGCGTGAGATCGCAGCAGCCCGCACGCAGACGAGTGCAGTCGAGCTCGAGCGCCGCTGCGAAGCGATGCCTGTCACACGCGACTTCACGCAGGCGCTGTCGCGTTCGGGGCCGATTCGCGTAATCGCCGAGGTGAAGCGTGCCTCGCCTTCTGCGGGGATTATTCGGGCCGACTTCGACCCGGTCGCGATTGGCCAGGTTTATGCTCGCCACGGCGCGACGGCGATCAGTGTGCTCACGGACCGCGACTATTTCCAGGGCCACCTCGACTACCTCACTGCGGTCCAAGAGGCGGTGCCGGTGCCGGTTCTTCGGAAGGACTTCATACTCGATCGGTATCAGCTACTCGAAGCGCGGGCCGCCGGTGCCGATGCGGTGCTGTTGATTGCCGAGTGCCTGCCAGGTGATCGACTGGCAGGCCTCCAGCACGAGGCGACCGCACTCGGCCTGCACACCCTCGTGGAGTTGCACGACGCCGACGAATTACCGCGCGTGCTGGATTGTGGTGCACGAGTGATCGGGATCAACAATCGCGATCTGCGGTCCTTCGCGACGCGGCTGGAGCACACACTGGAATTGATGGCGAGCATCCCAGCTGATCGCACAGTGGTGAGCGAGAGTGGCATTCGCACCCATGCCGACCTGGTGCGTCTGAGTGCGGCGGGTGTGAAGGCTGTGCTGGTCGGCGAATCGCTCATGCGTGCGCCAGACATCGGTGCCGCGCTCGATCTGCTACGCGGCATCTGAGGTCAACGATTGACGCTGGCATTCTCGGCTGAGCCCGGTCGGCGACGACGACGCACCGCGATCCAGCACGTGGCCACGATGCCCTTCAGCGATGCCCAGCGTCGGGTTGGCCAGCACAGGGCTTTTGCGTACCAGTTCAACGCGATGCCGGGCTCACTTGATCTCATCACATAGCCCAGTGTCCGGCACGTCGAGGCTTGCCCCTCAGCGACTGTTCGCGCATCCACTTCCCCGGAAAGATTCTGTCGGCGTTGAGCCCGGTGCATGATCGAGAGCGCGATGGCCACGCGATCGGAAAGGCGCTTCGAGAGGTTGCCGTGCCCGGTGCGGTAGTTCACGAGCGACTCATTCACGTAGTCGAACGTGTGGTGCTGAGCCACGCGGAGCCACAGATCATAGTCGATCGACAGATCCCACTCCGGGTTGAATCGCCCCACCTGCGAAAAAACATCGCGCCTCACCACAGCCGATGAGAAGCAGACAAAGTTCTGCACGAAAATCGTGCTCAGCACCCGGCCACGTGGAGGATCTTCACTCGGAAGTGCCTCCAGAGGCTGGCTGGCCTCATCGATCAAGTTCCGCCTGCAGAAGACCACACCGAGTGTGGGCTGGGCTTCAAAAAGAGCAAGTTGCTTGGCAAGTTTGGTGGGCAACCAGGCATCATCGGCATCCAGAAACGCCAGAAACCTCGCGCGGCTCAGCCCAATTCCGAGATTCTTGGCTCGCGTCTGGCCCAGGCGATCGGCACGATAATAGCGAATACGCTGATCGTTTGTGTAGCTGAGCACAACCCCCGGCGTGCCATCCGATGAACCATCATCCACGATGATCAACTCCCAGTCCGTGAATGTCTGAGCACGGACCGAATCGATCGCCTCCGCGATGAAGCGGGCGTAATTCTTCGCGGCCATCACAATGGAGACGTGTGGTGTCATGCGCTCATCGCTTGCAGGCGTTCACGGGCGACGTTCGAAATGCAGAAGCGGTATTTCCCCGAGGCTTCCTGAGCAATGGCATCGACTACCTCGACGTCATACTTCACACTGGGTCCAAATGTTTCGATGACCAGTTCGCCGATGCGTTGCTGGCTTGCAACGCCGAACTCTTCGCCCGGCACCAGTCGGATGCGCAGGTGGTGCAGCGATTCCTGAATAATTTGCATTTGTGCTGTGCCCGGAACGAGCAGCGCGAAATTCTCTGTGAGCGAGATGCCACTGATGAGATTGCCTGAAGGTGTAAGCACGTAGTCCGCTTCGCGGCCTTCGACACGCTCGATCAGTGGCAAGCCTCGACCACAGCGGCAAGCTCGGCCGGAACCAATCACAACATCACCAATCTCATAGCGGATCAGCGGCATGGCACGATTGACCAGATCCGTGACGAGCAACTTTCCGGTGTGAGGTGCGATTTCCGTGTACAGAGAATCGGAATTGAGATGGAGTCCCTGGTGCAGTTCACATTCGCTTGCGATGAGGCTCACTTCCTCACAGCCATAACGATTGGTGACCGGGCAATCGAACACTTGCTCGATCACCGATCGCTGCCAGTCGTGGAGCAGCATTGCCGTGGAGATGATGCCGTTGGGGCGGATATCCATCACCTGAGATTTTCGCAATGAACAGGCGAGCAAGTACAGAGAGTGTGCATGACCAAAAATTAATCCGGGGCGGTGTCGGCAAATCTGGGTGGCGAATTCCGCGATGCGTGCATCGTCGAGGTTGAGCGTATCCAGATAGACAGCGCGATCGAAGAAGCGATTGCGGAGCCGGCCTTTCCAGCCGAACTGGCGATACTCGGGGTTGCCCCACACCTTGGCGACACGCTGGCCGAGTCGATAACCAGACCACTCATCAGAGCGAATCGTGCAGGCCGTCTTCCACTGCACCGCGGGCTCATCCACGTGGATGTTCAGGGGCACTCCGGTCGAACCGGAGGTGCGTTTCACGCGCACTTGCCTGGCGTCGCAGCGAGTGGAGAGCAATTCGCGTTCGTGCTGGCGTATATCTTTTTTGGTCACAAGGGGAAACTGAGTCAGGTCCGCGAGGCTCCGCAGATCACCCGGATGAACACCGGCCTCACGCCAGGCATTTCGGTAATACGGCACGGATTCGTAGGCGTGCGTGAGTTGCACTTTGAGCGCAACCAACTGGCGAGCGCGAATCACTTCGGCCGAATCGAACTGCGTCTGCTGCAATAAGCGAAGGTATTCGAGGTGCCGACTCCCGGCGCGACGCGCCAGGAGCGGATGCATGATGTGACGATTCAATATGTCGAGCATCCGTGCTCCCCCATGATTAGGTCGAATCAACTCTGTTCGAGGATGCGGCGCTGCCATTCCACCTGGTGTGCGAGCCCCGCATCCAGGCTGGTAGTTGGCCTCCACTCGACGTGCCGCATCAATTTCGAAGCGTCCGCTCCGGTGGCAATCTGATCACCCTTGCGGGGGGGATGCCGTTCGATGAGGGCAGATTTCCCAATAATCCGCTCCAGCTTGCGGATCACTTCGATCACTGTCACCAGCTCGCCACCACCGAGGTTGAATGTTTCACCAGCCAGCGCAGCCGTGGCTCGCACCGTGGCCTCCACACAATCATCAATATAAGTGTTACCACGGACCTGGAGGCCATCTCCCGTCAAGGTAATGGGCTTATCACGAAGAATTGCATTGATGAACAAATGGTAGCCCATCTCGGGCCGTTGCCTTGGACCATAGACACTAAAATACCGCAGGACCACGACGGGCAGACCGAATTCTTCACCATAGACGCGGCATAATTGCTCGGATGCGAGTTTTGTAATGCCGTAGGGCGAACTCGGTCGTGTGGGCAACGCCTCATCACCCGAGGCGTACTTGCCATACACCGAGGAGGTACTGGCGTAGATGAACTTCTGCAGCGAGCGCGAACCCTTCAATGCTTCCAGGAGCCGATGCGTTGCCGTGAGGTTGTGGCGGTTATAGAGATCGAAGTCGATCCAACTGCGTGTCAAACCCGGCATCGCGGCGAGGTGAAAAACCCATTCCGAACGGTCGACGACATCGTCAGGCACTCCCGAGGAGAGGTCGATTTCGTGGAACTGGAAGTTTGGCCGACCGAGGAGTGCGGCGAGGTTTCGTTCCTTCACGGCTCGGGCATAGTACGTTGTGAAGCAATCGAACGCCGTCACCGTGTGCCCATCAGCCAGCAAACGCTCACACAGATGCGAGCCGATGAATCCGGCCGCACCCGTCACCACGCAATTCATACTGCCTCCGCGATAATCCGATCAGCGCGAATCGTAGCACTTTGCCTAACTCGCCTGCAACCCCGACCTCGGTACCGTTGCACTTCGTGGGGAAATCCTATCTATACTGGATCAGGTCGCCGTCGCGGAGGGTCTCTTCATGTTGCGCTCACTTGTTGCTCTGGTTCTTCTCAACGCTTCAAGTTTGTCCGGGGCTGAACCGACATCTGCAGAGCGCGGCAAGAAGGCACTCACGGAAACGGTCTTCATCCCCGCATTTTGGTCCCTGAGTTCCGTCTCCAACTCCTGGAAGCAGTGGGAAGGCATCGCCAAAAAGCCGACCAATTTCGAAGCGCTGTTTCGCGAGCGCTACGGACTGCATCCGTCCCCGTATCCCAATGATGGATTGCCCATGGGCATCCGCAAGACGCGGACATTACTTGGTGCGGGCATCGCCGTGGATTGCATGGTCTGCCATGGCGGCTCGATTCTCGGAACGAGCTACATTGGCATGGGCAACAGCACGCTCGATATCCAGGCCATGTTCGAGGAGTTCGCCCGGGGCGACGGTGTGCTCGCAAAGCTCCCCTTCACCTTCTCCAATGTTCGCGGCACCAATGAAGCCGATGGCTTTGGCGTCTATTTGATGGGGTTCCGCAATCCTGATCTGAGCTTTCGCTCCGACTGGAAGAACCTCGGCCTGCACGACGACACCTGTGCCGATGTCCCCGCGTGGTGGTTGCTCAAAAAGAAGCGAACCATGTACTACACGGGAGCCACCGATGCGCGTTCGGTGCGTTCACTCATGCAGTTCATGATGCACCCCCTGAACACCGCCAACGACTTCCAGAAGGCTGAGCACGAGTTCCGCGACATCCAACAGTACTTGCTCTCCCTGGAGGCTCCTAAATATCCTTTTGCCATCGACCGACCTCTCGCGTCAAAGGGCGAGCAAACATTCCGCGATCACTGTGCGAAGTGTCATGGCACCTACGGCGAGAACTGGACCTATCCGAATAAGGTAATTGCGCTCGAAGAAATCGGCACCGACCCGAAGCGGCACGCGGGTGTCGAGGCCAATTACGGCATCGCGTACTCAGAATCGTGGTTCGCCCAGGAGAAGGCAACGCCTCTGAAACTGCACATGACCGCTGGATACCAGGCCCCGCCACTCGATGGCATCTGGGCCACCGCCCCTTACTTTCACAATGGCTCAGTGCCCACACTCGCGGGTGTGCTCAATTCGAAGGCACGTCCGAAGCGTTTCACACGCAGCTACCGCACCGCTGAAGCGGACTACGATACGGATCGCATCGGCTGGAAAGTCACGGAAGTGAGGGACCCTGTGGATGCGATGCTGCCTGGAATCGAACGCCGCAAGATCTATGACACCACTCAACCCGGTCGCAGCAATGCCGGCCACAGCTATGGTGATGTGCTCACCGACGCTGAGCGTAAGGCTGTGATTGAGTACTTGAAGACGCTGTAACACTCAGCCCCGCGGCGTCAACTCGGCAATGCGATCCGCGAATGCATGCCACTTTGCCGTGAGTTCGGCACGAGAGGCACTGTGGTAATCGACATAGTCGAATCCCGGCGCCACGGTGCAGCCGAGCAAGGCGAAGCCGGTGTTTCCGACGAGTTTCGTGCCCTGCCAGACGCCGCCGGGCACCACGAGTTGCGGCACTTCACCGGCCTCGATCTGTGAGCCGAGTATCACCTCGCGACCACGGCCGTCGGGGCTCAGTTGCAACATGCGAACGGATTCGCCCAGATAGAAGTGGAACACCTCATCGCCGGGGAGCACATGCAATTCCGACACATGCCCGGGCTTGAGTAGATAGTAAATCGCGGTGGAGACGGAACGCTCGCCGCCGTGTGCAGTCATGCTCGAGTGGGAGCGGTAGGTTTCGCGAAAGAAGCCGCCCTCGACCGGGTGCGGTTGCAGATCGAGCAGTCGAATGATTTCTTCGGCCGTGGTTGCTGGCATCACGCGTCCGCCATGATCACTGAGTAACCGCGATTCTCGATCACGGAGCAATCGCCGAACGTCTGGAAGATGAGTGGCACCACGGCGGTCGGCATCTTGGTAACGATGTAGTAGCGGCCGCCGGGCTTGAGCATGTCGCGAGCTCCTTCGACAAAGAGTCGTGTAATCTCGGACTTCGCATAGTACGGCGGGTTCGCCAGGATTGCATCGAACTCGTTCATATTGAGGCCTTGCAACCGTGTGGCGGCAATGTAGCGCGGGTTGGCGACGCCGTTGGAAGTGGCATTCATCTCGGCCAGGGCCAGAGCCCGCAGATTGCTATCGATGAAGGTGACCGTTCCCGTCGGACCCGCCTTCGCGGACATCAGACATCCGACCATGCCGCTGCCGCAGCCCAGGTCCAGAATGTGGTCGCCCTCGTGGACCTCCGCCACTTCCACCATGGCACGCGAGCCCGCATCGAAGCGGCCATAACTGAAAATGCCGGGCCGAGTGAGGAACTCCATGGAGGAACCGCCTGGCAACTTCGCGTGCACCTTGACCTCATGCCGACGACGGCGCTGGTCCTCGTTCCGCGTGCTCCAGAAGGCCATGCCCTGTTCACTCGCGGGCGTCTCGCCGCATTTGCCGAAGATCTTCTTTTGCCACTTCGCGAACTGGTTATCTTTCTCGTATTCCGAGAGCGAGAGAAGCAGGCCGCCGGGCATCAGGATGTGGTAAGCCTGCTCGATGATGTCGATCTTGAGTTCGCGATCGTGCTGTGAAGCGGCGGGGAAAAGCACCGTTTCGAAGCGGCTTTCGAGGTCCCACAGGTCCGACTTGGCAATCACTTCGGCTGTGGCCCCAACCTCATCAAGGCACTCACGGACGCGGTTCGCCTGGTGCAGGTCGATCTGAAAACAGGTGGTGTCCGCAGCGCCAATTGCCTTCACCAGATTGGCCACGGGCCAGGGCGGCCCCATCGCGATGCACACCGGTGGGCGAACGCGTGCGGCCACGGTGGCGAAAAGTTCGAGAACGTGCTTCATGCCGCCATCTTACAAATGTTAACCCACCGCGAACGGTGGGCTGAATCAGGACGAGCTAGCAACACCGTGACGTTCAACTCAATCGTCCTCGTCCTCGTCGTCTTCATCGTCCTCTTCATCATCATCGTCCTCTTCGTCATCGTCGTCTTCGTCCTCTGCTTCATCCTCGTCGTCATCCTCGGGACCGCCTTCCGTCTCCTCAAAACCCGCTTTCACCTGGGGATTTTGTAGCATGATGATGGCAAAGATGCCGATCAACAGCGGCAGAATGCCGAGCACAGCACCGCCCATGGCCATCGGATACGAGGCCAGTTCTTGCATCTGGCTGGCTCCGAAGCAAATCATCGCCCCCCAGCCGAACACGACCACACCCAACACCATCATCACGATCGCTTCCTCAATTTCCTCGTCACCCGGTGCACCTTCATTAAAGACAAGCGGCCACATGCCGATCACAAACATGAAGAGACCACCCACGACAGTGAGCAACCCCTCGGCCACGAGCAGGTTCGCAGGCATGACGAGCAGGGCCATCGCCGGGCCGCGAGCACTCTTTTTATGCTTGTCCTGCAGTGCTGTGAAACTCGGTTTGTTCTTGTTCGCCTCGCGAATTTCTTCTTCTGTCTCCTTCACAACACCGTAGCCGCGTTTCACGGACTCGGCGTCCTCCTCGTCTTCTTCCTCGAACCGGCTCTTCGCAGGTGCCGGCGGTGGGGGTGGCGGCGGTTTTGGCGGATCGCTGTCCGCAAACTTGAAGGTACCCGCACCGGGCGCGGCCTCAGGTGCTTTTTCCTCCGGCTCGGCAACGAATGGGATGCCGCACTTCGGGCACTTCACCTGCTTGCCCGGAGCAACCCGGTTCGCTGTCTTGAGGGTGACCCCACAGGAGGCGTTGGGGCACGTGTACGCGGGCATCGACGACTCCGACAATGAATCCCTGACTCAACGCCAGGGGAAATGATGGAAAGTTATCCTACCCGAGCGGAGCAACTGGAACCAGCATCACGCCGATTCAGGCTTCTGCCAGACGCTCATCACGGACGGCTGCCCCAGCAGTCGCACGCGAAGTTGCCGGCTGGGAATCCAGCTTCGTCCCTGGAGAATGCCGCGGAGCAACTCGGATTCCATGGCGAGCAAGACAGCCCGGCCACCTGGCTTCAAGACGCGGTCCCATTCGGAAGCGGCCGCCTGGTAAAGTGGCCCGACTTCCTCGATGGTCGAAAGCTGCTTGCCGAAGGGCGGGTTCGAGATAATGCGGTCCACGGAAGCGGTGGGCAACGGCAATCGGCGAGCGTCCCAGCGGGCAAGATCGATGCGACCGAGCTTCTCGAGATTCTGCGAAGCGACGAACACGGCGTTGGGGTCGATGTCGCCACCCAGGATTTTCACCGGTTCTCCACGGCGTTTGTTGGCGACATCGGCCGCCTCCGCCAGGATCGTGCCCGCCCCGCACATAGGATCGAGAATCGTCATGCCCGGCCCGATGCCACCGAGCCGCACCATCGCCGCGGCCACTGTGGGGCGAAGCGAGGCAATGATGTGTTCGAGTTTGTAAGTGCGGTGCCGCATGGTGCGGTCGGAGAGGCGGACGCCGCACACCGCCGTCTTGCTGCGGATGGTGAGCCAAACTTCCAGCCAGGCGTTCTCGTTGTTGAAAAGCCATCCGTTGGGGATGTGTGGGGCCATCGCTTCGCGAAAGACTTCCCGGGCATCGTGCCGCTGATAGCCGTGCTCGCCCTGCATCTGGCAGATGAGGTTAAATGTGGGCCGGCCCTTCGTCTTGGGGCGGATGCGGTGGTGCAGTTTGAAAAGATGCTTCCAGTCTGGCTTGCGTCCCGTCCAGGTGCGGATCGTTTCCAGGTCCGCGGTCTTGTACGTGAGGCTGTCCGAGCCCCAGGCGAGCAGGAAAATATCTTCCGTGGTGCGGAGTTTCAGGAGGTCGGGCGTCAGCTCATCGACGCGAAAGACCACGACGCCGCGCGCCGTCTTCTTGACTTCGCCACCCAGGTCGCGGGTGATCTCCTCGGCCGCCACGGCTTCGAGCCCGCCATGAACCATGGCATAGAGTGCCGGGAGTTCCTTCGCGTTGGCTTCCTGCTTGCGGTTTCGGGACATTATTCAACTCGTGCGATGGTTTCAATTCGGCTTATCATAGCGACTGAGACGAACGAACCCCCTTCTCTTCTGCGTGTCTCTTCTGATTATGAGCGGCACGATGATCGAACTCGATGGCTCGAAAGGCGAAGGCGGCGGCCAGATTCTCCGCACGGCGCTGGCGCTTTCCATCCTTACCAAGCGGCCGTTCAAGCTCATTAATATCCGCGCCAACCGCGAGAAACCCGGGCTCCGGCCGCAACACCTCATGGGCGTCAAGGCCGCCGGTGCCATCAGCGGAGCCCTGTATAAGGGGGCCGCGGTCGGCTCGAGCGTGCTTTACTTCGAACCGGGTGCGGTGAAACCCGGCACCTACCGCTTCTCGATCGGCACAGCCGGTTCCACCGCACTCGTGCTGCACACGATTTACTTGCCGCTGGCGCTCGGCACGTCCGCACAGAGTGAAATCACAATCGATGGCGGCACGCACAACGAGCACGCTCCGTGCTACAACTTTCTGGAGACGACCTGGAACGGCTATTTGAAGCGACTTGGATTGAATGTGAAGCTTGAAATGGCGCGGCCCGGATTTTATCCACGTGGCGGCGGTGAGATTCGTGCTGTGATCGAACCCTGCGACCGCATCAAGGGATTAACCCTCACCGATTGCCCCACCCTCATCACCGCGGGCGGTTTCTCGGCGGTTGCGAATCTGCCCGAATCAATTGCCCGCAACCAGGCTCGCCGACTTTCCACACGGCTCAAATCCGAGAAGATCGAATCGCACATCCCTGTGGAGGAATGGCAGGCGGCGAACCCCGGCACCGTTGCCGCAATCATCTTCCGCCAGGCTCCGGTGCCGACGCTCTTCTTTTCGCTGGGTGAACGCGGCAAGCGTGCTGAGCGCGTGGCAGATGAAGCGGCGGACGAAGCCATCGACTTCCGCGACTCCGGCTGCCCCGTCGATCCGCACTCGGCCGATCAGTTGCTCTTGCCTCTGGCGTTAAGCCCCGATGCCAGTGAATTCCGCACCTCCGCGCTCACCCGCCACACCACGACCAATGTGCAGACGATTCGCAAATTTGTGGACCGCAATATTCAGATCGAGGGAAACGAGCGCGAGCCCGGCACCATCCGCATTGCCGCGCGTGTATAATCTGCCACAGGAATAAGAGCGACCAACTATAGAGATAATGTAATCTGAGTTGTGCCTCGAAGGGTTTCTGTGGTTCGAGATGTTTTCTTCATTATCTGTTTATCACACCTATGACGTGCGAAACTAACAATCTGATAATGCAGGTGGCCCAGGTGGTGGCGTGCACAGAGGCAGAAGGGCCAGGGAAGCGCTTTGCCCTGTGGTTCCAGGGTTGCCCGCTGCGCTGCCCGGGTTGTTGCAACCCGGAGTTCCTTCCATTCAAAGGTGGACAGACGCGGACATTATCGGAAATCACAAATGCAATCGCTCGTGCACGGGAAGAATCGGGCATCGAGGGGATCACACTTCTGGGCGGCGAACCATTCGCCCACGCCGAGGCGGCCGCTGCCATTGCTCATTCCACACAGCAACTGAGTTTGAGTGTGATGATTTTCACCGGATTCACTATTGAGAAACTCCGTGAGAGCGCTGATCCTGCCACCTCGGCCCTGCTGAAACACACCGATATCCTCGTCGATGGGCCCTACATTCGTGAAAAACCGGACGATGAGCGCCGCTGGATTGGCTCGCAAAACCAACGCATCCACTTCCTCACCACTCGCTACCGGTTTGATGAACAGTGGCGAAAGAAGAACACGCTCGAGATCCGAATGGTCGGCAGCGAGATCACCTTGAATGGTTTTCCCGCCAGGGATGCGGTAGGCTTGTGGAAGGGCTGGACACGCAAGAAGCCAGCAACCAAAGACGCCACGGAACCGGACGCGATATGAGCCGCGCTGCCGCACCACAAAATCCCGAGCCGGATGGACCGCGGCCCGTGTCGAAGTTCGAGTTCAATTTGCTGCGGATCTTGCGATTCGTCTTCGGACAACTTCCCGCTGATCAGGGCTTACAACTGGTCCGAGCCGGCATCGCCCGGCCAGCGTGCCTGAGCAAAGCCGCAGTAGAACTGGTCCAGGACACGCTCGCCAAGGGCTGTATCCTCACGTTGGTCCGCGAAGGTGGCTGGCGCAATGATCCCTTTCTGAGGCAAAACGCACCCGCCCGTGGTCGCATCTGGCAACGGATCCCCCTGGACGAAAGAGTCCTCGAATTTTCGTCGCACCTCATGGAATTCCTCTTGTGGGTCACGGCGGAAAAAGTGAATGACACGAAGCAGGTGTGGAACCCACCGATCAACGAGTTAACTCCGGCCGACGAATACTTCCTTTGGCGGTTCTTCGATGCTTGCCGGATGGACCCCGAGATCGTGACGGCTCTTCGGAACGTGGATGCCTTCCGTCAGAATCCGTTCTGTTGGCTCGCGTCACCCGGCGAAATTGTGGCGAACGAAGAGTTCACAGTGCCGGATTTTCAGCCGCTCTTGAGCGGGCTGCGTGTCGCCATGCTGGAATGTTTGCAGCCGCACCTCGCTTCACGCTGGTTGCGATCCGAACGAACCAAGGGGCAGATCGGCGACTGGAAACGAATGCGCTTGCAGGGTCGCGCCGAGTTCACCATGCTCCAGAGCTTTCTGGCCGTGGTGGAGAAAGCCAACCGAACAGACCTGGCACGCTTCATCTTGAAGACGAATGCGGCTATCCTGAATGCGGAGCAGACTCCTGAGTTCTGGACCGGCGGCCTGCAAGGCAGCGGACCACCACGACTGGCGGATCGACTCGATACCCAGCGCGCCGCACTGGCCATACCCCGGCAAATGGTGGTCCTGGAACGCTGGCAGGAACGGGCCCAGTATGTCAGCTTCTTCGACGATGACTACCCGGCCAGCCAACTCTGGAAGCAGGAATGGGAGGAGGCGGGAGGCGACCGTGTCGCTGCCCGGGCTCGCCAGGTGGTGGAAATGCTCGAACCACTCCGAACACCCCCCGGAAGCGGAGCAACGGCCACAGCTGAAGGACATCCCGCAGACGAAGTGAGAATGTAACTCTCAATCGCTCGACATAATACACAGATTGGAGCAGCCATGAGCCGTGCTTATCGAATCACAGTCAAGGAATCGGAGTCGCGTCACCTCAAGGCGGGCGATGAGATTTGCACACAGCTTGAAATCCTTGAGATTCTGCCGCCGGAGGACATGGCCGCGCTTCTTCGTGAGGAACTCAAGAAACGCGGCTTCGAAGAACAGGACGATGGCACCCTGATTCGCCAGGACGGCGATCTCACGGTGAGGGTCGATCCCTGCTCGGGCGAGGTGAGCGTGAAGGCCGAAACCGCGGAGACCGTGAACCAGGAAGCTCGACGTGATGCCACGGGTTTCAACGATGTGGGGCCCAACGAGAACACACTTCGCGACCGTGTGAAGGAACAACTCAAGCAAGACCTGGACAAGAAGTTCGATCAGGAGCAATCACGCCTACAAAACAAGGCCACCGAGGAACTCGAAAAGAAACTGACCGAGCTTCAACCCGAGGTCTCGCAAATCGTGAACCAGGTCACGCGCGAAGCCCTCAAACAAAAGGCTCAACAGATGGGCACCGTAAAGGAAGTTTCCGAAGACGCCGAGACGGGATCGCTGACCATTAAGCTGGAAGTGTAGTTTCGGATTGATGTCATTATTCGGAATCTAATTTTCACCTCACATGGATGATGCCTGCACAATGTCCATCGCCATCACGGAAAAAGATTTGCCGGCATCACTGAGTGCCGAACAGGCAGTCGAGGCAGCGTACGCCCATGAACTCGCCGATGTCGCGGGAAAACTCGTGCGAGGCTTGCCGGTCCTCATCGAGTGCGACAAGGAACTCGCCCCGTACATGTTCATGAACATTCGCAACCGCCTCAAGGATGCGAAACTTCAATGCATTTACCTGGATGGCCGGCAACGCGAACAACAGCAAGGCGCAATGCCGATGGGGCTCATCGGTACGATGATTTCGCAGTTGCGCGACGCCGTGCGTGGAGCCGTCGATCGACGCGTTGTGGTGTTGCCGCACCTCGATTTGCTCACAACCAGTCAGGGCGGCCTCACCAGCGAGGCACGTGAAGTGATTCCATTGCTGTACGAGAACCCGGAACTCGTCTGGCTCGGTTTCAAGGACCCCTCGTTCCCACTGCCCAAGGTCATCGAGAATTTGTTTACACACTGGGTCAGCATCCTCGGCATCAGCCGCAACCGATTGAAGCACCTCATCACACAAAAAGAGAGTCGCAAGTTTGGCAAGGATTTCTCACCCTGGCAACTTTATAAGTATGTATCCGGTGTGAATGCGGTGCGTCTGCGAAAACTGCTCGCAACACTTGAAGGTGAAGATTATCCTGCTGACCCCAAGCGAGCGTATACCCAGGTTCGACAGGCCACACTCAGTGGGGCGATGGAGATTCCTAATATCGATCTCGAAAAGGATATTGGTGGCTACTCCAAGGTGAAGCAGCGCCTGCGAGCGGAGATTCTGGATGTGCTCGGCAAGCGCGATCGTGCCACGCAGGTCGAGGATATTGCTCGCCTGGAAGAACTCATTCCACGCGGCATGATCTTCTGGGGGCCTCCGGGCACTGGAAAAACCTATTTCGCGAAGGCTATTGCTGCCAGCATTGGTGCCGCCATCACCATCGTTTCGGGACCGGAACTCAAATCCAAATGGGTCGGCGAATCGGAAGAAAACCTCCGTCAAATATTTCACAAGGCCCGACAATCGGCCCCGTCCATCATTGTGTTCGATGAGATTGATTCCTTCGCCACGGCCCGCGGCACCTACACCGGCAGCGGTGTAGAACACTCGATGGTCAATCAACTCCTCACCGAGATGGATGGCTTCCACAAGGACGAACTTGTCTTCATTGTGGGTACGACGAATTTCGTCGAATCACTTGATCCCGCCCTGCTCCGCCCCGGCCGTTTCGAGTTCCATCTACATATTCCCTATCCCGATGAGACCGACCGCCGCGAGATTTTGGAAATCTACGACAAGAAGATGAAGCTGCAATTCTCCGAGGAAGCACGCGAATACGCCGTGCGTCGCACGGGCGAGAATTACATGACGACCACGGGCACCGCCTTCAGCGGCGACCACCTCAATGCCCTGTGCCGTTCCGTGGCCCGTTTGCGAATGCGCGAAGAAATCACCGGTGAGACCACACCGAAACTCATCGAACGCGGGCTCACGGAATTCGATGAGAAAGTGGAATTAAATGACAAGGATTCGTTGATGGTGGCGACG
>JBGSZR010000233.1:0-9611 GCA_041750275.1 Gemmataceae bacterium | reverse complement strand
GGCCGCGCTCACCAAGGGGCCTGTGGGCGTGGCGCTGCCCGGGCTGGTGCTGCTGCTGTACTTTGGCTGGAACCGCGAACTCGGCCGGCTCGTCGATCGCCGCTTCTTCGGGGCCGCACTAGTCTTCCTCGCCGTGGCCGGGCCGTGGTACGGGCTTGTGACCGCCGAGACGCGGGGCGAATGGGCCCGCAAATTCTTCTGGCATGACAATGTGAACCGGGCCACCACCTCGCTCGAAGGACACAGCGGGCCGTTCTTCTATCACGCCGCGGCCCTGTTCGGCCTCTTTGCACCGTGGAGTGCCTTCATGTGCGGGGCCCTGTGGTACGGGGTGAAGTGGAGCCGCAAGCCGGAACCGGCCGATCCCAGCAATTCGCAACGCCCCTATCGCTTCCTGGTCTGCTGGTTCGCCGCTTATCTCGTCTGCTTCTCGATCGTATCGACCAAGCTGCCGAACTACGTTTTGCCGCTTTATCCCGCCCTGGCGATTCTCACGGCTCAGTTCCTGGTCCGCTGGCGTGACAACGCGGTGTCATTGCCTCGCTGGCTGATGCCGGTCGGAACGGCGGGCGTGCTGCTCATCGCCGTGATCTTCAGCATCGGCCTGCTCGTCGCAGGCAATGCAATCCCCGTGCTTCCGGCGAAGGCCCGCATTTTTCCGGGGCTCGAACAGTGGGCCATCATCGGCCTGGTGCCGCTCATCGGTGCCGGGTTCATGTGGCGCTTCCTGCGTCGCGATGATCGGTGTGGTGTGGTCAGCGCCATGGGAGCCACGGCCATCGCCTTTGTGGGGCTGATCGCCGCCTTCCCGCCACTCGTCTTCGAGGCGTACAAGTCGCCACGCGAACTGGTGCGGGAGAGCGGCGTGCGTGATCCGAATCGCGATGTGCGAGCGGGGGCGTACGACTGGTTCCAGCCCAGTGTCGTCTTCTATGCCGAGCGCGAGGTGGCCAAGCTGCAAACACCCGAGAAATGTGCGGAGTTTCTCACCGTGCCGACACCGGGCTACCTCTTCGTGCCCGAGCCGACCTGGAATCTGTGGATCGCGGACAAGGTGAAGGTGCCGCATCGCATCGCAGCCCGGCACTTCGACTTCTACAAGAACTGCGACATCCTGGTGATCACGAATCAACCGGAGCCACCGAACGGGCGAACTGCACAGGCGGAACAGCCTTGACGAGGGCAGTTACTGCGACAATTTCGGCTTGCGAGCGAAGGCGGTGGCGGAGTAGATTCGCCTGCCTTGCCGATCATACCGTCGCCGTTCGGAGTCCTGCACATGGACGTGCTGCCTGCTCGTCGCAACTTTTGGCCCGATGACAAGTGTGCCAAGGCATTCTGGTCCCAGCAGGAAGTGCGGCCGTATCGACGCTTGCTCAGCGACACCATCGACTGGTGCGCTCCGGCAGCCGGCGAGCGATGGCTCGATCTTGGCAGCGGCGGTGGCCCGCTCACGCAGGCTCTCTGGGAACGCTCGAACGGAACCGTGAGCGAAATCCTCGGCCTCGATTGTGCTGCCGTGAATGAACGCGCTTATGCCCGGCTGCGTGAAACCTTGACGCCCACACCGGGCAATCGCATCCAGTTTGTGGCCCACAACTTCAGCGAGGGGCTGGAACTCTTCCCGGATGCCGCCTTCGATCACGCCGTCTCCGGGCTCTCGATCACCTATGCGGAATCGTACTCGGATCTCGAAGGCCGCTGGACCACGGATGCGTACGACACCATCCTGGCCGAGACGTATCGCGTGCTGAAGCCGGGCGGGCGGTTTGTCTTCTCGGTGAATGTGCCAGAACCGGGCTGGTGGAAGGTGGGGCTGCGCTCGCTGCCGGATATCTTCGCGGCCGGTCGGCCCCTGCGCTTTCTGAAGCGTTCGATGCGGATGATGCGCTATGGTGCCTGGCTCAAGCGCGAAGCACGCACCGGCCGCTTCCACTATCTCCCCGCCGACGAGGTGCAGGCGAAACTGGCGGAGGCCGGTTTCGTGAACATCGAACACCGACTCAGCTATGCCGGGCAAGCCTTCATCTTCCGGGCTCACAAGCCTGCCACGAGGTAACGCACGATGCGGGGCCGCTCGATTGCACTGTCGCGTTCCCGGCGACTGGTCATCGACATGATGCACTTTGCCCAGGGTGTGCCCAGCATTCCCGTGCAACGGCGGATGCAGCTGGGCCCGCTCCTGGCCGCTCGCACGGGTTCCACGGAACGCCCTGGCTGGGCCGCACTTTTCACCAAGGCCTTCGCCCGTGTCGCCTCTGAAGTCCCTGAATTGCGACGCGCGTACTGCAAGTTCCCCTGGCCTCACCTCTGCGAATACCCCGTCAGCGTGGGTTCGGTGGCCATCGAACGCGATCACGATGGCGAAAAGGCTGTCTTCGTCTTCCCCATCAAGGACCCAGCCGGGCGGCCCATTGCCGAGATTGCCCGACTCATCGGCAACGCCCGGACGGCCCCGCTCCGCGAGGTGAAATCGTTCCGACGCAGCCTCAGCGTCAGCGGTTTGCCACGCTTCTTGCGACGCCTGATCTGGTGGGTGGGTCTGAACGTGAGCCGGCAGCGTGCCAACTATTTCGGCACCTTCGGCCTCTCCGTGTACTCCGCACTCGGAGCCGAGTCGCTGCATCCACTGAGCCCCATTACGTACACGCTGAACTATGGCGTGATCGATGCCGCGGGCATGGTCGATGTCCGCATCATTTACGATCATCGCGTCACGGATGGTGCCACGATCGCCCGGGCCCTCGCCCGCCTGGAGCACGAGTTGAACACTTCGATTCGTGATGAATTGCTCGCCAATGCCAGCCGACTCGCCGCATAAGCCCCTTGCGGACAACCTCTGTCATGTCTTGGGTGTGCTGATACAAACGATGTCATTTCTCGGGGATTCCGATCCGTGCTCCGCCTTCCGAATTCGGCGGAGAGTCTGTTGGCCTTCGAAGAAAGGCACTCTCTTTATTTTCCGGGGTGCGACCATTTTCTCTGGGGGTGGCACGAGGACAATTGAGGCGGTTTGCTGGGTATTTCGTTCCGCACTCCGCATTCCGCACTGCAGGACCACGTTCCTGCGGAGCCATTCAATATCCCAAGACTATTCGGGGGCACCCCTTTTCCGAGTGTGTTCGGTAATTCTCATTCTGGGGTGTTGCGTCCACCCGTACGACGACTGTAACATGCTGACCAGAGAACCATCTCGACCCGTTGGCGTCGGCACATTGCGTGGTGTTTCACCTCGAAACGTCGCGCCCGTGCCGCACCCGAACCAGTGAGCCAGCCATGCCGGAAAGCTACCAGGACACACTGAAGCGCGTCCGTCCGCCCCGCGTCCGCATCGACTACAAGGTCGAAACCGAGGGTGCCGAGCCGGTTCTCGAGCTGCCCTTCGTGGTCGGCGTGATGGCGGATCTCTCGGCCATGACCGACCAGGAGAAGAAGCCGCTCAAGCAACGCAAATTCGTTCCCATTGATCGGGATAACTTCAACGACGTGATGACGCGGGCGGCTCCACGTGTGGCATTCCGCGTGGCCAACAAGGTCGGCGACAATCCCGAGGAGTTGCTGAATGTCGATCTGCGCTTCCGCTCGATCGAGGATTTCGAGCCGGCCCGGATCGCCGAGCAAGTGCCGGTGATGAACGAGTTGCTGCAGATGCGCAAAAAACTCACCGAGTTGCTGGGCAAGATGGAAGGCAACGACGCGCTCGAGAAACTCCTCGCTGATGTGCTGGGCAATACCGAGAAGAAGCAGGCGATCATGGACGCCCTGGCTCAGCAGGCAGGTGGCGAAGCGCCGAAGGAATAAGCTGCTCCCTCAGCGGGTTCGGCAGCGGTTCCGCGCTCACCCGCTGTGGCTTCCCTGAACACTCCTCCCCGAACTGCGAGTTTTACGATGGCCGCCGAACAGACCGCCGATGCTGCTGCCGCGGGTGCCACCACGGAATTCGATACCGCACAATGGCTTGATTCCGCCCTCGGCCGCATGAAGGTGACCGATGACGCCGCCGCTCGTCAGCGTGGCGTGCTGGCGTTGAACGACTTCATCAAGTCCGCCATGCAGCCGGGCCAGGTCGTCAGCAAGGATGTCGAGACCAACATCAAAATGTGGATCAGCGCGATTGACCAGAAGATGTCCGCGCAGATGAACGAGATTCTGCACAATCCCGTGCTGCAGAAACTCGAAGGCACCTGGCGCGGCCTGCACTACCTTGTCAAGCAAACCAACACCGGCGACCACCTCAAACTGCGTGTGATGAATGTCACCAAGGATGAGATCAAGAATGATCTCGAACGCGCGGTCGAGTTCGACATGTCCGAGACCTTCAAAAAGGTCTACGAGGAAGAGTATGGCACGCTGGGTGGCTCGCCGTTCGGCATGCTGATGGGGGACTACGATTTCGACACCCGTCGAAGTGCCGATGTGAAGACATTGGCCGGCATCTCGGGCATTGCCGCGTCTGCCCACGCTCCGTTCGTGGCCGCAGTGAGCCCCAAGTCGTTCAACATGGACCGTTTTGCGGAACTGGCCAATCCCCGCGACCTGGCCAAGATCTTCACGGGCCCGGACTATGCCGCCTGGCAATCGTTCCGCGAGTCGGAAGACAGCCGCTATGTGGCGCTCACCTGTCCACGCGTTCTGGGTCGCGAGGTTTATGGTGAGCGATTCAACAAGATCGCCGAGTTCAACTTCGAGGAAGCGGTCGATGGCACGGACCCGGACAAGTATCTGTGGATGAACTCCGCCTGGACCTATGCCGCCCGCATCACGGACGCGTATGACAAATATGGCTGGATGGCCCGCACGCGTGGTGTCGAGGGTGGTGGTAAGGTTGAAGGGCTGCCGGTGCATACGTTCCCGACAGACGATGGCGATGTGGCGATGAAGTGCCCCACCGAGGTGGCCATTACCGATCGCCGCGAACAGGAACTCGAGAAGCTCGGCTTCATGTCGCTGATTCACTGCAAGGGCCGTGATTTCGCCGCGTTCATGTCCGCCACCAGCACCCAGAAGGCGAAGAAGTACGACCGACCGGGTGCCAATGCCAACGCAATTCTCTCGACGAAATTCAACCAGTTGATGTGCGTGTCGCGTTTCGCCCATTTCCTGAAGGTGATGGTTCGCAACCGTGTCGGGTCGTTCATGGAACGCTCGGACATGGAAGTGTGGCTCAATCGCTGGATCAATAACTACACGCTGGGCAACCCCGAATCGGCCTCCGACGCGGCCAAGGCCGAGAAGCCGCTGGCCTGGGCCGAGATCAAGGTTGTCGATATCCCGGGCCAGCCGGGAGCGTATCGGGCCGTGGCGCACATGCGGCCGCACTTCCAGCTGGAATCGCTGGACATCTCACTCCGCATGGTCGCGAAGCAACTGGGAACCTGAGAATCGTGGCCCTGAAATTCCCCTCACGGTTTTGTCCGCTGGGGATTGATTTCCGCATCTCACTGGTGTAGCCGAACCGGACGCGGGTGAGCCGGACGGTCAGACAAACCAACTTCACCCGGCACGGGTCGACCCGCTCGACCCCAGACGAGGACCGAATCATGGCAGCAGACTTCTTCCTGGAAATCGACGGCATCAAGGGCGAGAGCGCGGACTCCAAGCACAAGGAAACGATCGAGATCCAGTCATTCAGCTGGGGCGCCACGAACGCGGGGAGTTCGGCCTCCAGTGGTGGTGGAGGTGCAGGCAAGGCGAGTTATCAGGATCTGCACGTGACGACAGAAGTGAACAAGGCCAGCCCGGAACTGATGATCTCCTGTGCCACAGGGAAACACATCAAGAAAGCCGTCCTGCACGTCCGCAAGGCCGGTGGCGAACAACAGGACTACTACACCGTGACCATGTCGGACCTACTCATCTCCTCGTATCAGTCTGGCGCACACAGCAGCGGCGACCCGATCCCCACGGATCAGTTCAGCCTGAACTTCTCCAAGATCGAGTTCGAGTACAAGCCGCAGAAGGCAGACGGTGGCCTCGGCTCGGCCGTGAAGACCGGCTACGACGTGAAGGCCAACAAGAAAGTCTAAACGCAGACAGTTTGAAGTGTGCAGTAGGCAGATTACAGCAAACTGCCCGCTGCACACTTCAAACTTCACACTGATCTGGGGGCGGCCATGACGGCGAACGAACTGTTCCATGCGGGCCGGCTCCGTGACGCGATCGACACGCAGACCCAGAAGGTACGGGCCAATCCGACGGATAACCCGGCTCGCTTCTTCTTGTTGGAACTGTTCCTCTTCGCCGGTGAGATTGACCGCGTCCGCAAGCAACTCGACGTGCTCCGCTACGACGATCCGCAGCACACCGCTGCAGTGGCACAGTATCGCCAGGCCCTCGATTCGGAGGAGCTTCGCCGCGCCGTGTTCGCCGGCACGGCCGAGCCGAAGGGGCTGGAAAACGCACCCGATCACGTCCGCCTTCGCTTCGAAGCCTTGCCGTATCTGGCCCGAGGCGAACAGGCCGAGGCCCGCCAGAAGCTCGATGAAGCGAATGCCGCGGTGCCCACGCTGGCAGGGCTCGTCAACGGTAAACCCGTCGAAGGCATCTTCGACGGCGACGAACGATTCGGCACGGTTCTCGAAGTCTTCGGCACGGGCGGCCTGTACACCTGGGTGCCCCTCGAACGTGTCACCGAAATCACCATGAATCCGCCCAAGAGCCCACGCGATGTGGTCTGGCGGCCCGCCCAGGTCGTGCTCACCGATGGCATCGAAGGTGATGTGCTCCTGCCCGGGCTCTATCCGAACTCGCACGATCACATCGAGGAAGAAATCAAACTCGGCCGCAGCACCGAATGGGTGGGGGCCGAAGGCGAAGTGACCCGCGGGCTCGGTAGCCGCGTCATGCTCATCAACGGTGCGATGATGCCGTTCGGCACGATCCACCAGATCTGTCCATCGATTCCCGCCGGTTGATTCCGGCCCCTTTGCTGAATCACGATCGCTCCACATAGCCGATTCACGGTGCGGCTACCGTGCTGCCCTGCTCGCACTGGAGTCATGAGGACAACGCCATGAATGATGAAGAGCAATTCGAAGAAACCTACAAGGACAGCAGCTACTCGCTTCTTGTATTCGAGTACAAAAACGGCACGGCGAAGCTCACGCTCAAGGGCGGCCAGCTCCCCGGCGTGAAAGAGTCCGGCATCTTCGGCATCAAGAAAGTGAACGGCAAGTACGTCTTTAACTTCGGGCTCGGCAAGGAAGAATACGACGACGACGACGTGCCCAACCCCATCAAGAAGTTGGTGGGTGGCACCAGCGGCGCGTATATCCGGGGCGTCGATGTGCCGTCCTCCGCCCGAATCATTCGCCGGGATTTCACCTTCCGGCCGTACGCGGACTACCGCCGCGACTTCTTCTTGACCAAAGTCCCGTACCGGGATGACGGTCGCGCACTCGACAAGCCCTTGCCGCGAGGCGTGTACATGCATCTCGTGAAGTTTTACCTTGCGATCAAGGGTGTGCCGCTCTATCTGTGAGGTGATGTTTTCCGGTTGAATGGATCACCAGCATGCCGCCACCGCCCCAGCCGAAACGTGGGCTCCAGCCGAGCATTCTCGACCGACTCATCGATCCCGAGTCGGCCGGGACCACAATCATGACCGGCTACACCGTGCAGCAAATGTATGAGGCCGTGCTCCGCGATCTGCAAGACCTGCTCAACACGGTTCACACGGCACACGATATCTCGGCAGCCTACACCGAAACGCGCGATTCCATTGTCGGCTATGGCTTGCCCGATCTCACCTCGATTGAATCGATCAGCACCGAGCAACGCGGTGCCATTGGCAAGGCCATCAAGAAAGCGGTGGAGCGTTTCGAACCCCGTTTGAAGGCCGTCCGCGTCACCTTGCTCAAGTCCGAAGTCGACCTGACCCGCATGGCGGTGCGCTTCCGCGTTGATGCGCGAATGGCGGTGGATCCGGCCCCGGACGTTGCGTTCGATACGATTCTGGAGATGGGCACCGGCGCGTACCTTGTCACCCCGGCGGCGCCATGAGCGAATCGCTCTATCCGTATTATGAAGGCGAACTCTACTTCATTCGCAAGCTCGCCCAGGAGTTCGCGCGCAAGTATCCTGCCGCCGCCGCCCGCTTGCAACTGGAACCAGACCGCTCCACCGATCCGCACGTCGAACGGCTGATCGAGGCCTTCTCGCTACTCACGGCCCGCGTTCGCCACAAACTGCACGATGAATTTCCCGAACTCACCGACGCGCTGCTCTCGGTGCTCTACCCACACGCACTGAGCCCCGTGCCCTCGTGCGCCATCGTCCAGTTCACACTTGATGCGGCCCGTGGCACCCCCGAAGGCGCCGCCATCAAGAGCGGCAGCCCCTTGCAAACGTCCCGTGTTGCGGACATCACTTGCAAGTACCGCACCTGTTACCCGCTCAAGCTCTGGCCAATCACCGTCGCCGAAGCACGCTTGCATCCACCACCCTTTCCACCCGGTTTGAACGCGCCAGCCCGTGCGGCCGCGGCCTTGCGGCTACGGTTGCAGGTCACGGGAGAACTGACCTTTGAGCAGTTGAAGTTCGACAGGTTGCGCTTTCACTTGCTCGGCGAGAACACACTCACGGCCCCCCTGTATGAATTGCTCTTCAACCACGCACTCGAAGTCGCGTTCGTCCCCACGGATCGGCCCAAATCCGCTGTCACACTTCCGGCCAGCGAGGTGCTCGTGCCTGTCGGATTCGAGCCAGACGAAGGCCTGATCCCGTACCCCGCAAACGTCTTCCCCGGCTACCGCCTGCTCACGGAATACTTTGCCTTCCCCGCCAAGTTCCTGTTCGCCGATCTCGGCGGCTGGGAGCAGGCTCGCACCGCGCTGGGCCCGGCTCGCACCGTGGATGTGGTGATCTTCCTGAGCCGTTCACACAGCCGCCTGGAACAGCAACTCGAACCGGGCATGTTTCGGCTCGGGTGCACACCCGCGGTCAACCTCTTCGAGACCACGGCCGAGCCGATCCCACTCACACACACGAAGCCGGAATATAAGGTGGTTCCCGAAGTCGGCCATCCACTGGGTTTCGAGGTCTTCTCGGTGACAGGTGTGGTGGCAGCGGGAAGCGATGGCAAGGATCGCGAGTACCGCCCGTTCTATCACTATCAGCACGGTAGCGACCGCGACACGCGAACCGCGTTCTGGTATTCGAGCCGTCGTGATAGCCTTGCCCATGACGACCGCGGTTCGGATGTGTACTTGCATCTGGTCGATGCCGCCTTCGATCCTGCCGAAGCCACGAATGAAACAGTCGTGGTCCGCACGCTCTGCACCAATCGCGACCTGCCGAACCGCCTGCCTCGCGTTGGGGAAGAGGTGCCCTTCACCACGGCATTTGCCGCACCCGGCACCAAGGTGCGTTGCATCCGCAATCCCACACCGCCCCTGCGCCCGGCTTCGCCGCGTGGCCGCTACTGGCACCTGATCTCGCACCTGAATCTCAATCACCTCTCCATCACCGATGATGCCGAGGGGCTCGAAGCGCTGAAGGGGTTGCTGCGGCTCTACGATCTCACCGATGCTCAGGCCGATCCGCAAGCGGCGGCGCTGGCCCGCCAAGCCATCGAGGGTATCGTGGGTATCGGCCATCGCCGCACCACGGCC
>JBGSZR010000232.1:0-13048 GCA_041750275.1 Gemmataceae bacterium | reverse complement strand
GAAGGCTTGATGCGCAGCCGACGGGGACCGAAGAAACCACCCGCGCAGAAGCCCGTGTACGACAAGAAGCACAAACATTACTCAACGGCCCGATTGCTACAAGAGTTGCATCAAAAGAGCTGATGTTGAGAGGGCTGGCCTTCACGAGCGCGTCGTGCAGGAGGGTACTCTGCGAGTACGGTACGGCGGGATCCTTGTCGCCGTGGACGATCAGGAACGGGGGGTCGTCTTTGGTGACGTACGTGATCGGGTTGGCCTTGGCCGCCTTGTCCTTGTTCTCTTGAACAGGCCCACCGATGAGACTCGACTCCGGGGAGTTCGCGTTGTTGTGCCATCCGCCCATCTGGGTGAAGTCGGTCGGCCCGAAGTAATCGACGACGCACTGGACGCGGCTCGATTGGTCGAGATGGCCCTTGGACCCTTCCAGGTCCTTCACGTCACCGGACGTGCCGAGCAGGGCGACCAGGTGTCCCCCGGCCGAAGACCCCCACACGCCCACCTTCTCCGGGTTGAGATTGTACTTTTTCGCATTCCCACGAAGCCAGCGGATGGCGGCCTTGCAATCCTCGATCTGAGCCGGGAACACGGCGTGCTTGCTGAGCCGGTAGTTGACGCTCGCGACCGCGTACCCCTTGGCCACGAAGGGGAGTGGCGGAACGTTCGCTTTGTCGCCCCCGCTCCAGCCGCCGCCGTGAACCCACACGATCAGCGGAAGCGGGCCGGGGGCCTCCTTGGGAAGATAAACGTCGAGTTTCTGCAGGTCGTGCGCGTCCTCAACGTACTTCAGGTTGCGGTGAGCGACGTAATCCCGGGGCAAGACTCGATCCTGGGCCTGCATCACCCGCGGAGTGGCGAAGGCGCTAATCACGATCACGGTGTGAATCCACAGTTTCATTGCTGTTCTCCTGGTTGCTTCGAGGGAATGTTCGGAGTCAACGCTGCGGTGACCCGATTGAGGTAAGTCTGGAAACGCTGTCGCTCGCTCGGCGTGAAGAGTTGGGCCAACTCGTTTTGGAAGCCCCGGATCTGGCTGGCGAGGTTTCGCTGCACCTCCCGACCCTGCTCGGTCAGGCGGACGCAACGCGCCCGGGCGTCACTTTCGTGTCGCCGGCGAGTGACCAGGCCTCGGCGCTCCAAGATCACCAGAATCGCTCGGACCGTATTCGGATCCGACGAACTGCGGAGGGTCAATTCCGTTTGGGTGATTCCGTCTTCCTCAGCCAGAAGTGTCAGCAGCACGAACTGGTCGGAAGTCAGACCCGAAGGCGTCAGTCGGGCGTTGGCACGCCGGTGAAGGAGCAGGTACGCATGCCGCAAGTGCATGGCCAGATCGTGCCCCGGCGACATGAGTGCCCCCCCAATAAGCTACGTAGACGTACTAAATATGAGACCCGCGAGCGGCTGAATAGTTCCGCAACTTGCAGAAAAAAAGCGGCCATAATGTTCTGAGGCCAACGATGTGATCACCAGCGGTTCAGCGCCCTCCCCAAACGGCGACCGGGACGCCGTCGCGCACGCCGGCCCACAGCGGGCTCACGCAGGTCCGCGCCAGCAGGTTCTTCCACAACAGGGCGTTGGTGAACGTCTCCTCGTCCGGGCTGAACAGCGAGAAGACGCTCCGCGACGCCACCAGGATCATCTTCCGCTTGGCCCGGCTGACTGCGACGGTCAATCGGCGCGGGTCGAGCAAAAAGCCGGCGGAGGCGGTCGCGGTAGCCGTAAGCTTGGCGTTGGAGGGTTTTGATTTTGTTGTTCAGTCCCTCCAGCGGGCCGGTCGAGATCGGACAGCGGTGGTAGTTCAACAGTCCAACGCGGTGGAGTTGGAAGGTGGTGGCCATCTTCTGCAACACCGAGACCCCCGACGCCTCGGCCCGACGGCACCAGTCGTCCAGGAAGCGGGTGGCGTCCTCCACGCTCTCCCGATCCCAGAAGCGTCGGAACTCGTCCTTCATGTAGTAGGCGGTGGCCAGCGGTTGGTTGAGGCGCAACGCTTCCTCCAGACGGGCCTGTTCGCCCTTCGCTTCGTCGAGGTTCTCGGGGTTCTTGAGGATCAGCCAGCGGGTGCCCTTGAGGACGGTCTTACCGCGTCCTTCGGCCTCGCGTTGGTGTTCGCGGCGGAAGTCGGACAGGCGTTCGTTGAAGAGCTTGACGATGTGGAAGTGGTCGAAGACGTGGAGGGCGTTGGGGAGGTTATCGCGGACGGCGGCGCTATAGGCGGGCGACCGGTCGGTAGCGATGGCCGTGGCCGATGGCGATTTCGTCGATGGCGAGGCGTTTGAGCTTCTTGAGTTTGGGCTGTCCGAAGTGAGCGTGGAGGTGGCGTTTGAAGAGGGTCTTGATGCTGTCCCAACCCACCCGGAGGTGTTCGGCAACGGCCCGGATAGTCATGTGGGCGAGCAGGCTCAGGGCATAACGTTCGAAGGCATGGGTGACGCGGCGGAAGGGTCGGGCGAAGCGGAGTGCGGCTTGTCGGACGCAGCTGCAGTTGAGGCAGCCGAGTCGGGGCACGGGCAGTCGCAACGCGACGGGTTTGCCGCCGATTGGCACGGTGCGAATGGTGCGTTCGTCGGCCCCGCGGCGGATGACGTTGGGGGACTGACAATGGGAGCAGCGGTCGTGTTTGGGGTCCTGGGAAAGGTGGAGTGTGTAGACGCCATCGTCGACGGTCGTGCGGTGGTATTGGTAATGGCGAACGCCCAACGCGCGATAGAGTAAGGTTGGGGACATGCCGTGCTCCTGAAGAAGGTGTTGTTACCCTTCAAGAAACGGCATGCTCCTCATTCTGACCACCCGCCAAGTACGCACATTCCGGATGAACCTGTTTTCTTCTTCGGCAAGGACGGCACGACTACCGTGCTCAAAGCCGGACCGGACTTCGAGCAGGTGTCGTCCAACCGATTCTGGTCCGCCGCTGACTTCGCCAAGCGCCGGGATGAGGCGAAGGACAAGGCCGCCGCGACACTCCCCAAACCACCCGAAGGGAAGGGGCCGGGCGGTGGGCCGCCCTTGCCGAAGGATGAACTTGAAGCCACCCGGTACTCGGCGGTCGGCGATGTCGTCTACGGCGTGGCGGCGGTGGACGGCATGTTCGTCATCCGGACCGGCACCGAAATCATCTGCGTCCGCACGACCAGCCCCGGAAAGTGATCATTGACGCGACCGACATCGGTTTCATGGGATCGTCTTAGACTTAGGCTGCTCCCACCTTGCCGTGGTCGTCGCAGTGGTCGCCGTGCGGGTGGTGGAGGTGGCCGTCCACCAGGTAATCGGTGTGGTCGCCGTGCGGCACGGCTTCATGGCCGCAACCCGGCCCGTGAACGTGATCCTTGGCGTGCGCGCCGCAATCGTGGTTGGGCGTGCAGGCATCCGGGTTCGCGGCGTTGACAGCGAGGGTGTGTTCCTCAACCGTGCCGCCGTTCTGGTGGTGCAAGTGGCCGTCGTGCAGGTAGTCGGTGTGGCCGTCGTGTTGAACGGCCGTGTGGCCGCAAGCGGGGCCGTGAGTGTGGTCGTGATTCTCGTGGGTGTGTGACATGCTACTCGTCTCCTTCGGAAGTTGCCGCCGGTGCCGCGTCCAGTTCGTGGGCGTGCGCCAGCGCGTTCAGGATCAGGTCGGCGACGTGCCGATCCGCGAGCGAGTAGTGAAGGTGGTTGCCGTCCCGTCGGCGGGTCAGCAAGCCCTCCCGCTGGAGAATGCCCAACCGCTGCGAGACGGTGGAGAACTTATCCCCGACCGCTGCCACGATCTCGGTCACGCACAGTTCGCGGGTCGTGAGAAGGTCCAGCAGCTTGAGACGCTGGGGGTCGCCCATCGCGCGAAACAGTTGTGCGGCACGCTCGAGCGAAACCGGTGCGACTGCCTTCGCCGTGTGGCTGTGATCGCCCGCCTTACAGGAAGGCATGATCTCTTTCACGACACTCCTCCGCTTATCTACTCGACTATTCCATGTTATAGCGTAATAGGTCCGCAAGTCAAGCCACTTGCAGGATGTGGAGGCCATTCGCATGCATGATGTACCGTCCTCTTCGTCTCCATTCCGCGAGCGGCTCCGCTCGCTGGCGACCCACGACTTCTTCCCTGAGATTAGCGCAAAGGTGCGGCGGTTGCTCTGTAACCCGCTCGGTGTTCTGTTGTTGGCGGGGATGGCCTCGATGTTCTGCGGGCTGTTCCTGCACCCGCAAGGATTCGTGCTGTGCGGTGGGGTTCTCGTCGTCGTAGCGCTCGGGGTCATTTGGCCGTGGTTGTCGCTGCGGCGGCTGATCGGCAGCATCGCCTTCGACCGCTCACGGGCCACGGAGGGCGAAGCCGTGGGTGTTCGGCTCACACTTCGCAACCGCTTACCCTGGTCGGCGTGGGGACTCGCGGTGAAGGACGGGTTCGGCGAGTCGGCCGGGCCGATCGCGGGAATCGCCTCGGCCCCACGCCGTCGGACGGGTCTGTGCCGATGGGACTTCACGCCGACACACCGGGGCGTTTACCCGCTCACCCCTCCTCGGCTGACGACCGGGTTCCCCTTCGGGCTGTGGGAGAACAGTCGTCAGTTGACCGTCGAGAAGTCGCTGGTCGTGTGGCCGCGAACCTACCCGGTCGGGCCGATCCCTCCGGTGAGCGGCGACCGTCAGGTTGAGGGAAACGTCTCGCGCAGCATGGTCGGCACACAGGGTGATGTGCTGGGCGTCCGGTCCTACCGCCGGGGTGATTCCCCCCGACGCATTCACTGGGGACAGTCGGCCCGGCATGACCGGTTGATCGTCTGCGAACTCGAATCGAACTCTCGCCCCGTGATTCAACTGGTATCAGGAAGATGAGCGGCACAAGCTTAAAGCCGCGGACATGAAGGACAACACGATCCCGACGCCGACCCGCATCCCCGAGTCGGCCTTCGGTCATGACGGGTCGAACGCTGGCACGGTCCCGGAACGCGGCGACGTGCCGGACGCCATACGAGGGGAAATCGGCCGCCTGGCCCGGGAGTGGTCCGGGGGCCGTGAGCGTTAGTGGCCCCAGATCGAGGCCGTCGTCACGAAGCTCCGCACGGAGTACATGTCCGACCCGACTGCCTCGGCACCACCGGACCACACCTACTACGCAAACTGAGCCACTACCGCTCATCTGCTTGGGCTCAGACTTATCTGCGTGCATAACAGCCAACAAATCGCCTGGAATTACCCGGTCGCTTGCCATGAGACAATGAACGCACCGGGCGGGCGATGTATGTTCATTGTCTCATGGTCAATCATTTGATCGTTGCCGGTGACTGAAATCGCAGGGTTTACCCGACGAACACACCGCCGAGCGCATCGAAGGCATCGAACTCGTTTTCGAGCAACGCGACGCCGTTCGCGATTGTGTAGCGTGAGACGCGTGAGGAACCCGCGGCGGCACCCGTCACCACTTCCGCTTTGCCGTCGCCGTTCGTGTCGGCCGCAGCCACTCTCACACCGGTTCGATTCTCTGTGTTGCCTGCGAAGAAGTTCCCCAGTTGCACGACTTCACCGGCGAGGAGGCGTTCTCCATCGAGCACGCGCACGCGTGGTCCGCCGCCTGGTCCGCCGCCGACGATCAATTCTGCGAACCCATCGCCGTTCGTATCGCCAACCGCCACAAATGCACCGTTTCGCAGCGTCTCTTCGAATACGAAGAAATCGTTGATGAGCCGTGTTGGAGTGCCACCGAGTGAATTGCCGTCGAATACCGCCACGCGTGGCCCACCCTGGAATCCTGCTGCGACGACCAGATCTGGTGTCCCATCACCATTCAGGTCTCCCACGGCGACACGTGCACCACCGCGGAAATTCGCGTCATCAATGCCAAAGAAGTTATTTCGTATCGAAGCCACGCCGTTCGCGATGGAGAAGATCGTGACCCGCGGCCCGCCGCCCTCGTCCGGACTCACGACGATTTCGGCTTTGCCATCACCATCGAAGTCGGCGGCGGCCACGTACAACCCGCCGGAGAACGTTGACTCGAAGACGGCGTAGGTGCCGATCTCGGTCTGGGTGGCGCCGTCGTACACCTTGACCACCGCTGCGCCTCCCGGACCCGAAGCGACAATGAGGTCCGCGACACCATCGCCCGTCACATCGGCCGTCGCCACACGGGTGCCACCCGTCAGCCCGGGAAACGGAGTGACCATGAAGCCCGCCCCACTGGCGTCTGTCAGTTTTGCCGTTCCAGCGGCTCCCGCTCCCACGGCAATCGGTTCGGGAACTCCATCGTCGTCCGCAATCGAAACTGTCGCCGTTCCACCCACGACCGCGATTCCGGACGCCGGCGTGATCGTTACCACAACCGACTCGGGCCCTTCGATTTCCCCATCGTCGATCGGTGTTACAGGCACATCGAGAGTCGACTGTCCTGGGCCGAACGAAACTGTTCCCGGGAGCGAGACATAATCGACTCCGGCCGTCGCGGTTCCGCCGATGGTGTAGTTCACCGTGAGTGCTGCGCTGGTTGGCCCAGTTCGGGTGAAACGCAGGATCCCTGCAATGCCAGGCTCCGCTGCGTCTGCAATGCTCACCACCGCGACATCCGGTGCGACAACCGTGATGGCGATTGTGTCCGTGTCAGTGAGTTCCGTCTCCGCGACGAGGAACCCGCCATCCCGGGTGAGGATGGTGAGGCTCGCGGCACCAGCGAACCCGGCCGTCGGGGTGAAGATGAGACCGGCAAGTGCCGCGTTCAGGTCTGCGGTGCCTCCTTCGATTTCGAGCACGGTGCCGCTGTTTGAGAGCACCGTTACGCCGGCCGTTGTTGGTAAAGCAACGGTGCCGTTGCTCGCGGTGAGGGTGACATGGAGCGGATTTGCGTGTGCATCGGCATCGGCCACACTCACGCCGAGGATGGGAAGAGCACTGTCGCGCGGGGTGGAGGCCGTCGCCGGTGCGGAGTTCACTGGTGCGGTGTTCATCGGATCCACGGCGAAGTAGTACGTCGCCGGTTCACTCTGGGAGAACTCACCACTTCCCACGAAGGTGCCGGAGAATTGAACCGTGATCGCGTATAACCCTCTCTCCGTGAACCCCCAGTTGGAGTGCGAGTGCGAGCCTGAAAGCACGATTCGGGCATCCGACTCCGTCAACCCATCGGTCGTCGCCACCAAGACGTTTGGGCCGCCCGGCGAGTCATCCCAGATCGAAACGTGGCCCGGCCCGCTCACCGCCAGCACGCGGAAGGTGACCTCATCGTTGACGAACTCACCGGGCACCAGTTCCTCTCCGCCGAAGCCGAGATAGAGCACGGGAGGATTGGGAATGGCGGAGAGGCGGTAAAACGACCCGCCCACTGCGACGCCAAGGAAGTCGAAATTCGCGCCCGCTGGCCGGGGAGTCAGTGCCTCCGGCCGAATATGCAGGATGGCTTCATCCGGTTCGTACTCTGCCTCGTTTTCCTCGTCGTGGACGTGTGGTTCCCACTCGTCGTCTTCGTATGCGATGCCGACATCCACATCGCCCTCGGACAGAGCGATTGCAATACCCGGATCGGCTGCCTGGCCCGTGATCGTGACTGTGCCGGTGCTACTCAGTGGCGTCGTGTCGGTAACGGTGTATTCGAATGTATCCATGCCTGCAAACGTGGGCCCCGGCGTGTACGTGAACGAACCGTTCGGGTCCAGAACAAGTGTCCCGTGCATCGGGAGCGTGTTCCCGGTCACCGTGATCGGATCGCCGTTCGGATCGCTGTCATTGAAGAGGACGTTGCCGCGAACCACGCTACCGGGAGCCACTCCGTATTCATCGTCCACCGCGAACGGCGAAGTCCGTGCAACGGTGATTGTTGCGATTGCGGTGCTGCCACCGAGGCCAGCCATGTCGTTTGAGGTGGAACCTTGTACCTGGAACGTGCCATCCCCGATGCCCGCGGACGGTGTGAATTTGAGCCCCGCATTACCCTCAGCGAACGTGAGGAAGGCTCCGTTTGCGATTGCGGTCACGCCGTCGTTCTGGAACAGATTGCCGTTCGTAATTCCGGTGATGTGGAAGTGCGTCACCTCGATGCCATCCGCCGCGTTCCGCGACAACACGAGCCCACTCGTCGTTTGCACGCCTTCGGTTGTAGCGGCGTTGGTCACGCTGGGTGTATCCGCGACCGGAGTTAAGGTGATCGTGAATGGGGGTAAAGTACGCGTATTCACGCCGCCATTCGCCGTTCCTCCGTTGTCGAGAATGGTTGGGGTGACCGTGGTCGTGCCGAAGGCGTTCGCTGCCGGGGTGAAGCTCAGGGTGCCATCGGGCGTGATGGCCGGTTGCGTCGAGAAGAGCGATCCGTTCCCGATTGTGAGGCCGACGATCACCAGCATCTGTCCGGCTTCATCCGCTCCGCCACCGGGCGTAAAGCCACTCAGAAAGTTCGCCTGGGAGAATGGCCCCGAATCCTCGGCCGCGGTTGCGACCGACAGAGTCGTGGCATTGGGGGCATCATTGACCGGGTTAACGCTCACGTTCACGGGCACGATTGCACCACCCAGACCCGCGATTGAGTTTGACGTGGAGGCTTGCACATCAAAACCAAAACTTGCGGTTGTCATATCGTTCAGGTTGAGCCCAGGCGTAAAGCGGAGCCCGGCGTTGCCCTGGGCGAAGGTGATGAAACTTCCGGCTGTGATCGGAGTGCCGCTGTTCAGGAACAAGGAGCCGTTGCGAATATTCGTGATCTGAAAATGCGTCACCTCGGCTCCATCCGCTGCGTTCCGCGACAGCACGAGGCCGGTTGTCGATTGAATGTCCTCATTCGTGGTTGCACCCGTCGCGCTCGGAGTATCCGCGACCGGGGTGATTGTCACCTCGAAGCTGTCTTGGGTCGTGAATGTGCCATCGCTCACCGAGAGCGTGATCGTTCCGCCTGGGCCGAACGCGTTTGGGGCGGGTGTGATGGTCAGGGTGCGATTCGCTCCGCTTCCCCCCAGCACAAGCGACGCGATCTGGAGATTCCCGCCGCTGACGGTCACGTCGAGATTTGCCGGCAAAGTCTGCGAGTCGCCGACCATAAAGTTCACCACCAGTGGTGTGTCCTCACTCACCGTCTGGTCAGGCGTGTCCGAGATCGTAGGTGGCTCGTTGGCGTCGTTAGCCAGAATGGTGACCGTGGCTGTGATCGGCGTCCCGAGCAAACTCCCGCCCGGGATCCCGGCCGCATATCCGGCAATGCTCACGGGGCCAGGGTTGCTCAGCGTCACGGTGAAGTTTTCGTCCCCTTCCTGGAGCATGTCGTCGGTTATCGGAACGAGAATGGTCTTACTCGTCTCCTGGTCGTTGAAGGTAAGCGTGCCGCTGGTCTCCGTGAAGTCCATACCGCTCGTTGCTGTGCCGCTCGCGGTGGCGTAGTTGACCGTGACGCGGCCATCGCTACCGCCCACTCTGGTCACCGTCACGGCGGCAGTTCCGGCGCTCACGTTTACGTTGATGGTGCTCGGGTTGACCGTAAATCGGCCGACGCTACCGACGGAGAAGTACAGCGTGATCGGGTCGCTTTCCTCGACCATTGCCCCGAGGCGGGCGGAGAGGCGGACGGTGATCTCGTAGCGTCCCTCGGCCGTGAAGCCGAAGTTGTAGTGAGCGTGGCCGCCCGGAACAACGTAGAGCACATCGTCGTCCGAAATGCCATCGGTCACGTCCAGGCCGTTGGCGTTGGGGTTGCTGATGCCATCGTCGAAGCTCGAAAACGCCACGACAGGTCCGCCGATATCGTCCTGCCAGACAGAGAATTGCCCTGGTCCATTCACGGAGAGGAGTTGCATGCGCGACCACTCGATGGGAAAGGCCCCGACGCGGCCCTTCGACTCGGCCTGCGCGTCATACGCGGTGAAGGTGCCGGGCGGAACGTTGTAACCCGCCACGCCGAGATACAACAGATTCGAGTTTTGCGTTTGCGGAAGGCGATAGAAGTTCGCTCCCGCTCCGACGCCAATGAAGTCGTAACTCGCGCCGGCGGGCCTCGCTTGCGCCGCGTTCGTGCCGACCACCAGCAGCGCACGATCCGCGTCGTAACTCGTTGGTCCGGCTGTATCGCGCGGCTGGACTGTCCAGGCACCGCCTGCGAATCCCACATTCAAGTCCACGTGCTCGTCGGTCAGAAAGTTGTCGAGGGTCGCGGGAGCGAGGCGGTCTTCGAGATATTCGATCTTCGGACGGGATCGGCGGCTCATGAGACGGGACTCCAGGTAAGATCAATGAGGCGAAACAAGAAGAAAAGTGCAGATCATTCGGGTGGCAGGGCAAAGTTGAAACCGCTATCGGCCCACGTGCGAATCTGGCTTCCCGAAATGCCTTCGACGTGCCCATCGGCGTACAGGTAGTTCGACACTCCAACGGCCCGCTGATCGACCGGCGTATTCCGCCCACCGCCGTAAAAGCGGTTCGGCTGGATATCGGCGCAGATGCGATTCCACCTACCACTCGGTGTGGCAAACCATCCGCGGGAATGAGTATGGTCCTCGGTGATTGCGAAGCCGCGATCGTCGGAGGCCGTAAACACCGCGATCGTCTGCGAGGTGGACCGCATCTTGTCGAGGTAGAGCGCGGCACCAACACCCGGCTCGCAAACGTACTCGTTCATCAGGTAGCTCGTGCCCTTCGATTGAGCCCGCTGATCGCCCTGCGGATCGGCCGGGCAAATCCGGATGCGGTCCACATTCTCCATGTAAGGCGAGAGGGTGAAGATCCAGGTATCCGAGAAATTCATCGTCGCATGAGTCGACCGCGGGAACTTCCCACCGTGGTCGTTGCAGTACATGTGCAAGGCGAGGCCGATCTGCTTCAGGTTGTTGCTGCACTTCGCCTTCGCCGCTGCCTCGCGAACCTTCTGCACAGCGGGCAAAAGCAGGCCGATGAGGATGGCGATAATGGCGATAACGACCAGCAACTCAATGAGCGTGAAGGCACGGCGCGGCCCGCGGGCATACTCGAACATGGCAGACCTCATGGAGAGCGATCGGAGTGGTAGAGCACGTCGTGTTCGGCTCGGGCGTCGGCCGGGAAATGCCAGCCACACACGCTGCACGGGGGCGCGGTCGCATAACACCTGCTGCAATACAGTGGCCCGCCGTGCAGAAACTGTTCGACCCTTGGCCAGTCCGCTTCGGGCGCACCCTCGACTCCTGTCGGCACCTCCTCGGGTTTCCCACATCCCGCACAGGGCCGACGCCGGTTTTCCCTCAGAACCGCTTCATAGTGCTCCCCGACCCCGCGCGTGACCACCCCGGACCCGGTGCAGAGCGGGCAGTTCATGCCGAACTGCGCGAGCACCGCTTTGCGAATGAAATCGCTCTTGTTGGGCAACTTATCGAGGAACTGGGCCAGCTCCTCTTCCACCTTGAACGCGACGATCTTCTTCATGTCACCTCGCGCCGAGGGAGAAAAACGCGCGCAGATAGCGTGCTACCGTGTTATTGAACCACGTGTATCGTTATACATTATGATACCGCTCATGCAAGTAAAAAAATGCCGAAGTCACTTACAAGATTTTCGTAGGAGCTTTGCCCGGTGAGGGGTCACGTTCCGGTACACGATGGCCGAGGCGCACCGCGACGCAAACGAGGTCGAACACGTTTCGCCGGCGGCGCTACTGAACGGCGGGTCGATCACAAGACCGGACGGGGACGGCCGAGCCGAGATCATCACTGGGGCTGGTGGCGGTCGCCACGTGAGGGTGCTTGACGGGAAAGCCACGACCGGGGCCGGGCCGGGTGGCGGAGCACATGTCAAAGTGTTCGACAAACTCGCACTTGCCAAGGAAGAGAGTTTCTTGCTGTCCAACTCGCTCAGCAAGTACGGCGTGGCCGTTGGGTGAACCACTCAGCCGCCCGTGTGCTTGCGTCACGGGCGGCTGGTTCTCTATTGTCCTGCACGTGCGATGGTTTGATCTTGGCGACGGATTCTAACGACAAGCCAGCCTTGGGCGATTCAAGAGAGACTCGAACTCTTACTCGCAGAGCAATCGCGGCGTGCGTTCAAATCATTCTGAATTTCGAAGCAGCGCGATACCCAAGGGGCACTCGATGGGATGAAGCCTTGATGGCTCTATTCAGCGGAATCGACCGTGATGAGGAAGTCGTTGTCTCCGGGTTCGACCGTGCGGTTCAACCCCGAACTTTCAAAGCGTGCATACTTCTTGTGAACGATGGACGTACGATGTTTCACGGCGTGGCTGGCGGGCACATCGCCCAGCGTCATTTGCACGATAACGATGCGGTGTGCTCCCGCAATCGCTCCGGCTCGGTTACCCGTCGTGAGCGTGAAGCGACCGTCCGATTCGATCCGGCCACGGGCTGCGGACCCGCCTTCAACAGGCGAGAACTCGATCGACCCCGCCTGCACCGGTTGACCATTCTGGAGCACGACGCGGCCAGATGTCGGGTATGTCGGTGGTTCACCGCTTTCGCAGCTGATAACCGTTGCCAGCGCAACGGCGAACAGCGAGGCCCGAGCGACACGCATCAGTAATCCCCTGTGTCAAGGCCATCGGCGCGGTTGCAAAGTCGTTCCAGAATCGACGTGCTGAGAGTGTTCTTGACCATCGTCACGCGACCATCGGCAAATGCGAATCCGCAGACTCCCGGATGCCAGCTGCCGAATGTGAAGTTCCCCATGCCAAATACGTCATCGTCCGGCCCCTGGGCGAGCGAGACGCCCGGTCCGCCCACGCGAGTTGAGTTGAATGGCACTTCCTGATAGCTCAACGTGAGCGGTGGAGTCGCTTTCGGGCTTGGTCTCGGGAAACGGTTTGGGCCGCCGCTTTCGCATCCGTGGCTCGACCCGGTCCGGTCGGTGGCCCACGCGATAGGCGAGGATGAACCGCAGCAGCACCTCGTATCCCGTCCCGGCCGTCAGGACCTCAGCGAACGCGGCCAGCCCCTGGACGACACCGGCCATGCTCAACTCCCGCGGCTCGACGTTGCCATGCACAGCGGCCTGGGCTAGTAGTTCAACCGTCTTGTATTGCCGGGTAGAGTCGGTGGAGTTTGATCCGGGCATCGGCGGTTGTGAATCGCCACTTCACCCCGATCGCACGGTCGTTCCGTGCAGTCTGCCACGGCTCCAACTGCTTGAGCAA
>JBGSZR010000231.1:0-62084 GCA_041750275.1 Gemmataceae bacterium | reverse complement strand
ATCGGGGGTCGGGGCGTCGGCAGGTCGGTTCTCGTCGCTCACGGTTGCGCCCCTATCTGGACTTACCAATCGACGGGTTTGTTGAGATCCTGCTTGTCTTTCGTGGCAGTTTGGCCTGGCAGCACGCCCACGGTTTCGCGGCTCAGCAGCCAGCCCCAGAACACATCCACGACCAACAGGAAGGTCGTCAGCAGCACCGTGGTCACCAGCACCACGACGGTGTCCTGCATCAGCCGGCGTCGGCTCGTCCAGGAAACCTTGTTCATCTCAGCTTCGGTTGCGATCAAGAATTCCGCGAAGGCCGGCATGTTCACCACACGATACGCCACCCAAAGAGTCAGCCCAAGCAGTGCCAGCGGAAGCGCATAATTCGCCTGCGGGATCAGAGTCAGTGGGCTCCACTCAAAGGGCATCGAGAGCACATAATCGTTCGGAATGATTCCCTGGAAATACAAGGAATACACACCGCTGCCAAAGACCAGCAGGAAGCCGAGGATCGTGAGTCGACGCACCTTTTGGCCCAGGGCACGCTTATAGGAATGCGTGCTGAACCAGCCCTGCTCTTCGAGCTTGATCATCCAACGGTCGCCGCGCGGCGAGAGGAAGAAGCGGAAAGCGAGGAAGGCCAGAAACGCGGTAAAGACTCCGGTGATGATGAGCCCGGCACCGTAGTCTTCAAACCAGAAGCCGACACGGCGAGCGATAAAGAAGATCGCGACACCGAAGGCGATCATCAGAAAGATGCCGCCACGGAGCCCCTTGGGTGGGTTCGAACCCGCGAGCGACTGGCCAAACCAGACGAGCCCGAGTGCCGCGGCCACCTGGGCAGCGACACGCAGGCTGGTATCGAGCATGCCATTGTTGCCGAAGTTCGCCGAAACAGACTCACGCCAGACATTCGGCAGTGCGTAGAAGACCGCGACGAGTGCCGCGACGACGTAAACCGCGCCGATCAGGCTGGTGAGGGCCAAGTTGGCCGACGATTTCGGCTTGGTGGGCTGCGAACTGGTCTCGATGGCGGTGGCCATGCTCCGTCCTCTCGTCCTCTTCCGAGCCGTTGACGCTGGCTGTCGGCGTGCCTGCCACAGACAACCCGGCCGGCCGTAACTCGGGGAATATTCCCGGGTCGAGGCCGGCAGTTCAACGGTCGAGTGTTTCGGTTGCTGATACGCGATCAGGAGCAGGAGCGGAGGGACTCGAACCCCCAACCGGTGGTTTTGGAAACCACTGCTCTACCATTAAGCTACGCTCCTAATGGACGGCATCCACCCCGTCTCTCGCCGATCCACGAAGACCCGCGTCTTCCCGCGGGACAAATACCACACCCGCCAGTGACGGCGGGCGCGGCAATGATCGATCGACTATTTCTTGCCTGCAGGAGCTTCGTCCGTGATCTTCGTCACGACGCCTGAACCCACCGTGCGGCCACCTTCGCGGATGGCGAAGCGGAGGCCTTCGTCCATGGCGACGGGCATGCCGTCCATCAGTTCGACATCGACCTTCACGTTATCGCCCGGCATGCACATTTCGACGCCGGCCGGCAACTTGATCGAGCCCGTCACGTCCGTCGTGCGGAAGTAGAACTGCGGCTTGTAGCCGCTGAAGAATGGCGTGTGACGGCCACCTTCGTCCTTCGACAGCACGTAGATGTTGGCCTCGAACTTCGTGTGCGGCGTGATCGAGCCGGGCTTGGCGATAACCTGGCCGCGCTCAATACCGTCGCGATCGATACCGCGAAGCAGCGCACCGACGTTGTCGCCCGCGATGGCCTTGTCCAGCGTCTTCTGGAACATTTCCAGGCCGGTGATGACCGTCTTGATGTTGTCCTTGCGGAGGCCGATGATTTCGACTTCGTCGCCGACCTTGGCCGTCCCGCGCTCGACGCGACCGGTGGCCACGGTACCACGACCCTTGATCGAGAAGACGTCTTCGACGGACATCAACAGCGGCTTGTCTTCTTCACGAACCGGCAGCGGCACGAAGGTATCGAGCGCGAACATGAGCGCGTCGACCGACAGCGAGCCGGGGTTATCCGTGGTCGGATTCTCGAGGGCTTCCTTCGAACGCCCGAACACGATCGGAATCGTGTCGCCGGGGACTTCGTACTTGTTGAGCAGATCGCGGAGTTCCATCACCACGAGCGGGATGAGTTCCGGGTCGGCCTTGTCGCACTTGTTCAAGTAGACAACGATGCGGGGCACGCCGACCTGCTTGGCGAGCAGGATGTGCTCGCGGGTCTGCGGCATGGGGCCGTCGTCCGCGGCAACCACGAGGATGGCCGCGTCCATCTGGGCGGCACCGGTGATCATGTTCTTGATATAGTCGGCATGGCCCGGGCAATCGATGTGGGCGTAGTGCCGGCCCTTGATTTCGGACCCGAACGGTACGGACTCGAGCTCGGGGTAATCGAGCAAATCCTTGAACGGCAGCTCACCCGAGTTCGCGTAGGTGCGGTCATTCGATTCGTATTCCACGTGCGAAACGGCAATGGTCACCGTCTTGTTCGCATCGCGGACGATACCGCCCTTGGCGATTTCTGCGTAGGTCTTGAATTCCTTGATCTTGTTCACGTGGGCATTGCGGGCCATGATCGCCGCGGTCGTGGTCGTCTTGCCGTGGTCAATATGCCCGATGGTGCCCACGTTCACGTGCGGCTTGGTCCGCGCGAATGTCCCCTTTGCCATCGCTCTAAGCTCCTCGCTGGTAAAACCCGTAGCTGGGTTGGTGAAACCCGTCCGGACCCTCCGGCAGAACGGGCAAAGCCTCGGTATGGTGTCGAACTACGCTTTCCCTCGCGCCCGGCGACAGGAATCCTTTGCGGTCCGAGAGCTGCTGATGGGATTCGAACCCATGACCTCCTCCTTACCAAGGAGGTGCTCTACCAACTGAGCTACAGCAGCACGGTCGACATCCTGGCCGGAATAATTCCGACCGTGGGATTAATACGAAAGGCGGCCATCTCCGGCCAGAGCGGGCGATGGGATTTGAACCCACGACATCTTGCTTGGAAGGCAAGAGCTCTACCGCTGAGCTACACCCGCATCACTGCATTCCCGATTGACGATTTCAGATCGATGATTGTAAACAGAGCCGCTCGAACGTATCCACTCGGGAATCTTCAATCAACAATCTTCAATCACAAATCTGCAATCGGAAATCAGCAAACTGGGTAGAGAGGGATTCGAACCCCCGAACTCCGAAGAGGCCAGATTTACAGTCTGGTGCAATTGACCACTCTGCCATCTACCCGACAACCATCTCCAACTCGAAGCATTTGCTATATGAACCGGTCCAGAATCTGGAAAGCTCGCGGAGGGAGTTGAACCCACGACCCGCGCTTTACAAAAGCGCCGCTCTACCACTGAGCTACGCGAGCAGTGCCTCGATCACAAGGCAAGTGTCAGACTAGGCCGACCCCATTTCGCCTTCAAGTCGAATTTGCAGGATCCTTTCAAGGCGAGAGGCCTTCGTACGAAGGCTGTTCCTTGGCCTCCCATCACCCGTGCCGATGATCCCGTTGTGCCAAGCAATGCATTATTGAAACGACCATTTCCATTCGCTTCAGGTTCACTCCTCATTTCAACAATGCCTCGGCCTGCTTGCGGACCTCGGGTGAATCGGGGTAAATCATCGGAGGCCCCACACCGGCGAGGTCATACGCCGGGGAGCGTTGCTGCCCCACCACCACAAACGGCATGGTTTGCGGTCCGTCCGTTCGCAGCATCGTCAGATCCGCATCTGGGATGAGCAGCAGCAGATATCGACCGGTCTCCGTGAAGCCCGTGGACTGCGGGAGATTCGTGATATACTGTTCCGAGCCCGCGGCCGGAGCACCCGGAGAAAGCGGTTCGACCACACTCACGATCGGGGAAGGCTTGCCATCGTCGCGGGCTTTCACCTCAGCGATCACGACGAACTTCGTGGCAGCCGCCTGGGCATGTGAGACCACGGGACCGCGGTTCTTGTTCAGAGCGGCATAGCCGAGCCAGCCCAGCCACGCGAGAAACAGCATGGCAGTGAGGGCCAGGCGGAGCTTCCGGTTCATCGTTCTCCCCGACGCGGCGTATCGCCGAGCGTCATTTCGAAGCTTTCGGTCAGAACCTGATCGAGGTTAAAAAGATCGCGGAAGTCGCCCGGATCGTCCTGTTCGGACTGACTCAATCGACCAGCGCGAATCAACTTGAACACCATTTCGCCGAAGTCGTCTGTGGTGCGAATACCCCAGGTGCGGAAGACCACCTGTGCCATCATGCCGAACTCGCGCACGGCAAGTTCGCAGGCACCGCGGAGCAACTCGCCCCCACTCACGTGGTGATCGCCCTCGGGGTCGTCGTCCACTTCGAGTTCGAGTGTGCGGCCGAGGCGGTCCTGCGTGAAGGTCACGGCTTCGCAGACGAACTCGTACGCTTCATAGCTGAAGCGGCGATCTTCACGCGTGATTTCGAGGATCTTGGCGTCCACGTTTCCTCCTTGTAGCGCACACCTGCCGTCGCTGGCAAGCACCGAGCGCGTGCATCCACTTCCACGTTTTACAGACGCGTCAACACTTCGTCGGCGGGAATCGGCAAGCGGCGGCCATCCTCGAACTCCACGAGCAATCGCTTGGCGAGTATCTCATGATGCAGCACACGCCCCTGCCCCGTGGCCGTGACGATGCGCGAACCGATCGGCGGCAGCTCCTTTTGGAACTCCTCGTACACATCCTGTTCGAAGCGCAGGCAGCATTTCAGCCGGCCGCAGCGACCGGAAATCTTCGAGGGATCGAGCGTGGATTTCTGCAGTTTGGCCATTCGCATCGACACCGGCGGCATCACCACCATGTGTGTGTTACAGCAGACGGGTTTGCCGCAGTCGCCGTAATCGGCCTTGAGCTTGGCTTCATCACGCACGCCGATCTGCCGGAGTTCGATCCGGGTGTGAAACTCGCGGGCCATGCTCTTCACGAGTTCGCGGAAATCGACGCGCTGCTCGGAGAGGAAGTAAAAAATGATGCGTTCGCCACCGTAGAGATGCTCGACTTCCACCAACTGCATGGCGAGGCGGTGCTGGGCGATGAGCCGTTCCGCGGCGGCGAATTCTTTCTTCTCGAGATCCTTGAGATGGTCGATCTTCACCTGGTCTTCAGGTGCAGCAACGCGAATGATCTCGCCACGGGTCGGTTCCGGGATGCACGCGAGTGCCTGCCGACTCGCCGGGCAGAGCGCTTCGCCGAGTTCCTGGCCGCGTTCCGTGCGAACCACCACAGTGTCGCCACGTTTCACCGACTGGTGCGGCGGCGGCACAAACTCGCCCAGGAAGCGCATGACACCGTGCCGAACCAGCATGCTCGGCGGCGGGGAACCAGGTGTATTCGATTCATTCATCAAGTCAGGATTGTGACGGCCAGCGCGAGATAAAGCAAGTGCGGGCCGCGAACGGTCGTGTCTCAGCTTGCGTAGGTCAGCCTTTCCAGGCTGACGTTTTTCTGCTTTTCGTGCGGAATGTCAGCCTCGAAAGGCTGACGTTTTCTCTGCTTTTGTGCTGGCGTAGGTCAGCCTTTCCAGGCTGACGTGTTTCTGCTTTTCGTGCGGAATGTCAGCCTCGAAAGGCTGACCGACTCGGGTGTCACTGGCTGGAGTGGCGAACGGGTGGAATTCGCTTCGCGGAGATGACGAGGCCACGTTTCTGCCCCTGGATCACTGCAATTTCGGTGAGGTGCCCGAGCGGTTCGAAGCCGAGGCGTTCATTGAGTCGCCGCGTGGCTTCGTTGTGGTCAAAGTGCATGCTCAGCAGGGTGGTAATGCCGAGTCGCGGGCATTCACTGATGGCGAACTCCTTGAGCCGTCTGCCAATGCCCTGGCCGTGATAAGCCGTGCGGATGTACACACTGACCTCCGCGGTGGCGTTGTACGCCGGGCGGCCGGCGTAGAACGACGAGAGATACACGGTTGCCGCCACCGTGCCGTTTACCTCGGCCACCCAGATCGGCCGACGGTTCGCATCGAAGTTGCGAAACCAGCCCTCACGCTCGGCCGTGGTTATGGGTGCGGTGTCCGCCGTGGACCAACCGGCGGGAATCGACTCGTTGTAGATCGCCACGATCGCCGGCAGGTCCGCTTCCGTTGCCAGCCGAATGTTCAACTCCACAGCCCGCTCCTCACAGGTGCAACTCCACGATGTCCTTATCGCTGAGGATATGATCGCGGCCAACGGTCTGGCCATCGTGGACGCCGCTGCCCCAGACGCGGGCAGATTTCAAACCTTCCTCGAAATCGTTGTGCACGCGGCCGGCAAGCTCCGCAACACTGCTTCCGATCGGGCACGTGAACGGACTGGTCATATCCGCGGGCTTGCCGGGTTGCTTGGTGTAGATGCGGATGACACCAAGCAGGTCGTAGAGTGCTTTGCGAAGTTCCTCGATACCGGTGCCCTGCTCTGCCGAGACGATGAGCATCGGGTAGCGATCGCCAAAGGCCTCTTTCGCCAGTTCCAGCCGAATGTCCGCGGCTTCATCGTCTGACTTGTTCAGGAGCAGAAGCGTCCGCAGGTGGAATGTGGTCGGGTCATCGTCCGTTGTGGCTGCACCGACAAGTTCGCGGCGAGCTTGCTTCAAACGGTCGATGGTGGCCTGCGTCGCGGCGGGGCCATCGTCGTCGGCGAGATCGAGAAAGAGCACCGCGGCATCGGCGGCACGTGTGATCTCGGTGATGAAGTGTTCGTAGTGGTCCGCGGTCACCGGTGGCAGGTCGATGAGTTGAACGCGCACATCCTCGAATTCCATCATGCCCGGAATCGGTTCTCGCGTGGTGAAGGGATACGGTGCCACCGCGGGTGAAGCCTTGGTGAGCCGCGAAAGCAACCGCGATTTGCCAGCGTTCGGCGGGCCCACTAAGACGATCTGCCCGGCACCCTGACGCGGTATCTTGAATGTGCCCGGCGCCGCTTTCTTCGGCCCGGATTTGGCCTGTTCAATCTCGTCGTTCAGTTCGCTGATCTTCGTTTTCAGGTCCATCTGGACCTTTTCACTCGCTTTGTGCTTGGGCAGCAGCACCCACATCTCTTTGAGTGCTACCAGCTTGTCTTCCGGTGTCTTGGCCTTCTTGTAGCGGGCATCGGCATCGTGGTAATGCGGCGGAAGATTGACGGCCATGGTGAAGATTCCGGAGTGTTCGCGTTATATCGCTGTTCTACCGAATCGCTCGTGCAACAACATCGCAGCATCCCGAGGCAGGCGATGATTCTCCCCAAGTGCGAGCGAACGTAGCCGACCCAGATGGGGCGACTCCAGCAGCGCGATCACGCCGGCGAAGCCGAGATGCGTGCCGGTGAGGTCGAGATGCACAAGCCCTGCCAGATCTGGGCAGGCAGCGAGTGCTTTCACGCCCGCGTCGCCCAGGTCGTTCCAGCCGAGCGAGAGCGACATGAGGCCGCCGAGTGCTCCACTGCGAGCGAAGGCCTCGACCCCTGCATCCGTGATGCCGCAGTTGGCGAGGCACAGGCGTTCCAGGCTGTCAAAGGCATCGCCGCTTAGAAGCGAGACCGCAGCATCGCCAAGCGGATTCGTGCTCAGATCGAGGTCCTTCACCGCGTGAAACGAATCCGTTGCCACGAGGCGGGAGACATCTGTGATGCGGTTACCGCACAGGTTCAAGCGTTCAAGCGGGTTGGCATCACCACGGGTCGCGAGTGCCTCGGCTCCGGCATTCTCGATGTCGTTGAAACTAAGATCGAGATATCGCAGCAGTGACAGTGCGTTGTCACTCACGAGCGGGGCGATGCCATGCGGGCCAAAAGCATTGCGGCTCAGATCAAGCGTGATCAGTGCCTCGGGGAGCGAAATCGCGTGCAGCCCACATGCGGCAAGCCGCAGGTGTTGCACGTGCGAAGGAAGGTCGAGGTTGGTGTCGAGTGCATTATTCGAGAGATCGAGCGACATGAGCCCAGGCCAGCGCTCAGCAATGGCGCGCGTGTCCTCGCTGCCGAGGCGGTTGTCGCTGAGTTCCAGAGCGGTGATCTGTGTGAGCCACTCTGTTTCGAGCAGAGCGAATAACCCGTCCGAGCCGAGCGCGTTGCCGCTGAGGCAGAGTTCACGCAGGTTCGCGAGAAAAGGCGATCCCGCGAGATGCTTCGCCCCGGCGGCACCGATGTGATTGCCGCTGAGGTCGAGCCGGCGAACGCGTGCCAGGTGTGGACAACCAGCAAGTTCTTCGAGAAACGGCTGCACCGCGACGAGCCGCACATCCGGGAACTCGGCACCGTGCGAGATAAACGCACGCCCCGTGAGGTCCGACATGCAGGCGAACTGCGAACAACGGCTGCCGATGTAAGCCGAGGGGAATCGCTCAGTACCAGGATCCGTTGTCATGCATTTAGCTGCGGGATTCTCTGCGAATCGGCGGTTCGCCTCGGTCTGGTCGGCGGCTTCCGGTTCCAATCGGTGGCTTGCTTCTTGCTTCAAATCAGCGGCACGCGGCGCTCGATACGAAGGACTCCACGCCATTCTGGCGAGTGCGGCCGCGGTTGGAGCCTGTGCGAGACGCGAGCGAGGCATATACCACCGTCCGGAGTGGGAATCGGGAGCCGGTACACGATACGGCCCCGCGTTCGTTGCCGTCAACTGCGAGCCAGCACCATGCTCTTCGATCAAATTCAGGAAGCCGTCGCCGCGATTCGCACCCAATGGAGAGGCGAACCCACGGTCGGCATCATCCTCGGCACGGGGCTTGGTAAGCTCGCCGAAGAGATCGCGGACGCCAGCATCATCCCATACGACCAGATCCCACACATGCCTCGCTCGACTGCTCCCACTCACAAGGGGCAACTGGTGTGCGGCACGTTGGCCGGCAAGAACGTGGTCGTGCTCGAAGGCCGCTTCCACTTCTACGAAGGCTACTCGCTCCAGCAGGTCACCTTCCCCGTTCGGGTCATGAAAGCGCTTGGCTGCGACACACTCATCGTCAGCAATGCCTGCGGCGGCATGAACCCGCAGTGGGAAAAAGGCGACCTGATGCTGATCGAGGACCACATCAACTTGCTCGGCGACAACCCACTCATCGGGGCCAACGACGAACGCCTCGGCGATCGCTTCCCGGATATGTGCTTCGCCTACGATCGCGAACTGCTGAAACTGGCTCAACGCATCGCCCGCGAAGAGCAGATCGCCTGCCACACCGGCGTCTTCGTGGCCGTCAGTGGACCCAACCTCGAAACGCGTGCCGAATACCGCTTCCTTCGCAATATCGGTGCGGATGTGGTCGGCATGTCCACCGTGCCCGAAGTCATCGTCGGCGTTCACTCGAAAATGCGCATCCTCGGCATCTCGGTCATCACCGATCAATGTCTGCCGGATGCACTGCAACCCGTGAGCTTGCCCGAGATCGTGCACACCGCGAACGAAGCGGAGAAAAAGTTGCGAGCGCTCGTGCGGCGTGTGGTGGGCGAGTGGAAGTGAGAGACGACAGCGGGGTCCCAACGCTGCCACACTCACGTCACGCATTTCTAAAATAGCATCTCGAGGCGCAGCCCGGTGATGATGGCTGTGTCGTACTCTGCGGTGCTGGGACGCGCGATCTGCAGATCCCCGGTGAAACGGCACCAGGGCGTGAGTGCAAAATTGTAGAACACTTCCACACCGTATTCATCTCGCTGGGGCAGGAACGGGCTGGCTAGCGCTTTGAAGTTATCACTGAGTCCAAGGTAGAAGTAGCCGATACCGAAGGTGTCGAGTTGGCGGTGCGGAATCATGCTGCGGCCCGCGAAGCCGCCGTTGGCCACGAAACGGATCGGGTTGGGGTTGCCGTCCGAAAGGCCAAACTGGCCAAAAACTCCCCAGTTATCGGTGTCGTCATCGCTCGCAGCCCACAGCGATTGATAGAAGTTCGCGTACACCGACCAGGAGCCGGTCTCGAGCGGCGAGAATCGCTCATCGCGGATCAGGCCGAGTGGCACGTTCAGATAAGCGGCCGGGTCGAAGGAGCGATAACGGGCATTGCTATATGTGCCGCCGAGGTTGATTTCGCCTGGCAAGCCCAGCGGTTTAACGCGTAGCAGCAGATCGGGCATCAACACTGCACCGCGGGTGAAGAGATTCTCCAGTCCCTTGGTGGCACGTTCCTCTGGATCGAAGACCGTGAACGTGAACAACGGTTCGCCTTCACGGAGGATCGCGGTGCCGACACCGACAGCGGAGTAGGGGATGGTGCGAGCGACAATCGGGTTGAACACGAGCGACGTGTTCTGAAAGCCGAGCAAGCCGGGGCGACCGCCCAGGTGCTGGTTGAAGCGGACCGGGTATTCATCGAGCGTGTTGATCTTACCGAAGTAGATTGCGAAGTTCGGTGCGAGCAATTGCGTGATTTTCACACCCGTGATGGCCGTGATGTCCCGGTCTGCTTCCGGGAAGTTCATGGCAATGTTGCTCGGTGTGATCAGGCCATCTATCTCGTTGACGGATTTGCCATAGCGCGTCTCGGCGTGGAAATCGACGAACAGCCCATCCCACAATCCGAGTTTGCCGCCGTCGAGGTTGAAGAGGTAGTCGAGTTTGCCACCGTAAGCAAATTCTTGCTCCCGACCGCCGGCGGCAATGCCCTGATAGAACTGGGTGGCAAAGAAATCGAAGTTCACTCCGCAGTCGAGAAGCTGAGAACGCGCACCCAACCAGTTGCCAGTGAGGCGTTCACGTGTCCAAAGATCACCCGCGAACGGATTCTCCACTGGCGTCGGCTCAGAAGCGATGGGGAGCGGTTCGCACGGTGGCCGAACGACATCGGGGAGCGGTTCGCACGGTGGCCGAACGACATCAACTTCCTGAGCGGAAGCGGATGCATGCAGGCTGCACATCACAAGCGTGACAACACAAGCCAGTTTCCAATCACCGATCCACATGAGGCTTCCCTTAACGCGTGCGGATACCGCACCACTGGGAGATTCATCGGAATCTGGACATCTTGAAACGAACTGTGGCAACCTCGTTTCTCAGGTGCGGGAGCCCGATTATGCGGCCTATATGGTCTGGGCAATACGGCCTGCGCCTTTTACGCATCCAGCTTTGCAGATAGCCCCATTAACACCGGCAGTTGTGATCGTGTCGCGAAGTGCCCTCGCCTCAGGATTTATCGAGCGCGGAGCAACCACTGCGGTGATGTCGCGTAAGATGAAAGAGGGCGAAGCTATTCACTTCTGGAGAATCCATCATGCGACTCGTTGCGATGCTGGCCGTGCTCGCGGTACTCGGCTTGAGCGGTGGAGCGAATGCCCAGGTGATCATTGGCACGCAAGGCACGCCCAGCGCTTCACTCGGCTACTATTCGCCGTACCCCGGTGCGCTTTACAGCCCGTTCCGTCAACCGGCCGTCGTTCCGAATGGCGGGTTTAACACCAATCGCTTTTACGGCGGTTCGTTCAGCAATGGCTACACCATCACCCGTTTCCCGGGCCAACCGCAGTACATCCCACAGCCCACGCCTCGCGGCAACTTCCACTACCAACCACCTCACAGCATGCGCCGACGATAGCACAGTGCGAATTCAAACACGAAGGGCTCCTGGCAAAACCAGGAGCCCTTCGCAATTGTCCTCTGCTTCACCACTATGATCCCAACGAGGCATCCAGGGTGACTTCGACAACACGCCCCGCGGCCTTCCGCAGGAAGAGCGTGGCCTTGCTGCCTTCGATGGTCATGCTGTCCGGATCGAAGGCGGATTTCTCGAAGGGTTTCCCCTTCTTCGACTTGTTGAGTTGAACCGGGTCTGAGTCCGTGGTCACCGTTGCCCCATCCACCGTGAGTGTGCCAGGGAAGTTCTTCTTGGGCCAGAACGAGGGCGTGTCGCGGTTGAAGGCAACGGAGATGGCGAGCACGCGGGTGGTGCCGGGCTTCACATAGGCAAACATGCCGAAGTCGTCCCAGGTGAGCAGCACATTGGCGAGGCTGGCCTCGCGGTCCGGGTCGCCGAGCGCCGCGACGAGTTCCTTCTTTTCGCACGGCAGCTTCAGGAGTTTCCCGTTGATGGCGATGCTCTCGCCGGTGATGGCCACCACGGGCTTTTTGCCGGCCACGGGCAGCGGATCGGGCGGCCCGGGATCGGGTTCCGGCAACTTCTTCTTGGGTGTGGTTGGGGCCTGGCCGAGTGTGCCATGCTTGGGTGGGTGATCGGCTGCCTGGGCCAGGGTGAGCGCCAGTCCAAGACCGGCGATCAGGGCGAAACAACTCTTGCCGGTCATCGGCCGTGCCTCCACGCGAAACGCGTCCGGGCGAACCCCGGCCCGCATGACCAACAGAATAGCAAAGTGTGCGGGCAGAGTGGTGAATTATTCTGATTCATCGTCGAGACCACCCGTGAAGGTGGAACGGGTGCGTTTATCGCGGATGGCCTGCTTCACATCGGGCCCGCCGCGACGTCGCCGATCACCATCCGGGTGCACGAATGCTTTGCCAGGTTGCTTCGGTTTCTTGGCCTGCTTGCGGCGCTGCTTTTCGGATGCCATGGGATGCGAACCCCTGTGCCGGGATGAAGCTTTGCGGGCTGACACGCCGTCTTTCACAAAGGTTCGCACAAGCTGTGGGCAACGCTATTACTTGTCTTTCTCTTTCTCTTTCGCCTTCTCGGTCACGGTCACCTTGCTCTTGCCGAGAGTGGTCTTCACGAGTTCCACCATCTTCAGGCAATCCTCCTGCTTCTCGAAGCCCGTGGTGCCCATGGCAACGGTCTTGCCCTCGGCATTCATCACTTTCCAGCGCCAGCCGTCCTTGGCCATGTACACCTCCACCTTGCCCATGCCGTCCTTGGCCGCGGGCTGCGTGGCCTTGCCCTTGGGGTCCTGAGCGCTGCCAGACCCATTGATCGAAACGAACCCGGCCATCGCGGCCACCAGCACAACGCTGCGCACAAGCTTCGACATGAAAAAACCTCCGATGGGGAGCGGAAGGCGAACACGGGAACACCTCGCGAATGCGAGGTGAACGGATTATCCTTGGGGTTGGAATCAGGAGCAAGATGTGTGCAAGGGGATTTTCGCATCCGCCTATCAGATCTCCATCATCGGCCCGATGTACGTGAAGCGGGGCACCTCGGTGCCTTCTAACGTGACGCTTTCCAGGAACATGCTCAGCGGCCGCACCCACATCCCGCCTTCATCATAAAGCGGGCGATACACCACCATCGCCTCACGGGTCTCGCTGTGGGTGGCAAGGCCGATGACTTCATACTGCCCACCTTTGAAGTGGCGATACCGACCGGGGACAGGCTCAGACATGACTGCGCTCCTCACGATGCCGACGTGTTCACACGCTTCGATTCGATGCCGACTTTCGGGCAGTGTGGCTTGAGAGTGCAGGCTTCGCACTGTGGCTTTCGCGCCCCACACACAGCCCGACCGTGCAGGATTAACTGATGGCTCACGTCCGTCCACGTAGCGTGTGGGAGCAACTTCATCAGGGCATGTTCGACCTTCACGGGATCGGTATGGCGCGTCCAGCCGAGGCGGCGGGCGAGTCGGCCCACGTGTGTGTCCACCGTAATGCCCGGTGTCTGGAAGGCATCGCCAAGAACGACATTGGCCGTCTTGCGGCCCACCCCGGGGAGCGTCACCAGTTCTTCAAGTGTTCGCGGCACCGCACCACCAAAGTGCTCCACCAGTGCCTGGCAGCAACCGATGATATTCTTGGCCTTGTTGCGGAAGAAGCCTGTGGACTTGATGAAGCCCTCGACTTCGGCGGGATCGGCGGTGGCATAGTCCGCTGCAGTGCGGTAGCGCGCGAAGAGTGCGGGCGTGACGAGGTTCACGCGGGCATCGGTGCACTGCGCCGAGAGTATCGTGGCCACCAGCAACTGGAGCGGGTCAGTATGTGCCAGCGCGGTCACGGCCTCGGGATAGAGCCGGGCCAGTTCCGTGGTAATCGGGGCGATGCGCTCCCGCAGGGGCGGCAACTTCGGTTCCATGAGCTTATCGTATTCAGGCCGCGCGAGCCGTGGCAGTGTGTGCCGTGCGTCGTGAAATGCGAAAATCAAAGAGGCCCAGCCAGGCCGCCGCCGCGGCGAGGGCATCCGCCGTGGTGTCCGGGAATTGAACCAATTCGGCACACGAATCGGCGAGCTTCAACCCAATCACACGACGCGGATGCGAGATCCTGGGAACGGCGGAGCCTTCACACACGGCCACGACCGCACGTGGGCTGAGTGCACTCGTCTCGAATGCAGGCTGCGCGAGAAAGATCAGACCCGCATGGGCGAAGCTGCTCGCATTCGTTGCGACTCGCACACGTGAGCACGCCTGCTCGGCTTCCAGCGGCGTGATGAAGCCCCGTGCCAGACGCACCGCAATGGCCCGATTCACCTCGGCGGCGCTTCCGGACAGGATGGCCGACGCACCGCGAATCGCGATCTCGGCCACGAGCGTTGCCGCCGCTTCATCCTCGCCCACCAACCCCACCACGGCGGGAAAATCCGGCACCGGATTCAGGGTGTCGAACGCGAGCGGCACGGGCGGTTCGGGGAACAACACACGGGCGAAGGTCCGCCGCTCGGCGGCGAAACCCGCTGCACCTTTACCACGATGTGCGGAGCGGTCCGGAGTCCGATTGCGGCGCTCGAGAGTGTCGAGAAAGGTTCGCAACTCGACACGCGTCCGGCGTTCGCAAAAGGCGTCATCAACCAATCCCAGTTGCCTCGCTTCGCGGCCCGAAAGGGTGCGATCCGTAGCGGCAAGCTGTGCCGCCCGGCGATGGCCCAGCCGTTGCGTGAGGCGCACACTTCCACCTAAACAGGGTGGCACGCCGCGCTGCCAGCCGATGTGCGTGGTGGCACGAGCGACGCAGAGCCGGTGATCGCACGCGAGAGCCAGTTCGAGCCCGGCACCGAGGCAAGGGCCATCAAGGAAGGCAATGGTGGTGAAGGGGAGTTTCGCGAGACGGTCGAAGACGCGCTGCCCGAGCCAGGCAAAGTGGGCCCGCTCCGTGGCGGTGGCCAGGCTCGCGAGTGCATCAGGATGAATGCCGGTGCAGAAGCCCGCGGAATGGGCTGAACGCACCACGAGTGCCTGCACGAACTGGTTGCCTTCAATCGCGGCCAGCGCAGAGTCGAGCTCGGCGAGGCGTGCGGTGTCGAAGGCATTTACCGGCGATCCCGGGAACGCGAGCCACAAAGTCGCGATGCCGTATTCCGCGGTGATGCGAACATGAGCCGATGCGAACAACATGCCACAATGTTCGCGAAACACGGAAGTGGAATCAACCCGAACCGGTGAATCGCAACCTCCTGGTTGCGGCTCGCCTAGAGCACGCCGGGAATCGTCTCGGCGCTGGTGATGCGGTTGACGAGATCGATGGGCACGCCGCTCGCCACGCGCAGCGCACCGAGGTCGAAGAGGTGGTGCATCACGGTAGTGAGCAGGTGGCTGGTGGTGACGGGGTCGCTGGCGGGCACACCGTTGTCGCGCGAGGAGCGGCCAATCACCTGACCGGTCTTGAAGCGGCCGCCGAAGAGTGCCAGTGTGCAAAGGTTCGCCCAGTGGTCGCGGCCGCCATTCTTGTTAATCTTGGGTGTGCGGCCAAAATCCCCCGTCACGATCACCAGTGTCTTCTCGAGCAAGCCGCGGGCCTCGAGATCCGTGAGGAACGCCGAGAGCCCCTTATCGAGCGGCGGCCCGAGCATCTCCATCCCGGCCTTGACACCGGGGTTGTTCCCATCGGCGTGCATATCCCAGCCGGCGCTCTGCACCGTGACGAAGCCACACCCCGCTTCCACCAACCGCCGAGCCATCAAGAACTGCTGGCCGATGGCGCTCGGCTGAAAGGTCTTCTTTCCCGTCTTGAAGGAGCTGGTGTCGTACATCGCCCGGATGTTCCTGGGCTCCTTCGAGATATCAAAGGCATCGCCGCCACCCCGGAGCAGCAGGTCGATGGCCTGCTGTTCGGAAGTGTTCATCTCACTGGCTGAGCGTGCGGCCTGCCCCTGGGCCTCATCGAGTGCATGGAGCAGTGATAGCCGATCCTCGAAGCGTTCGGTCGGCACGTGCAACCGCATGTTCGAGACGGCCGGTCCCTTGCCCGTGGGAACGAATGGCTCGTAGAGTGCGCCGAGTGTGCCGGCCCGCGAACCCACCGACACGCGGTTCATCTCACGGTTGTACTGGGGATCCTTGTGAGCATCCGAAAGCAACGCATACGTGGGCAAGCCCGTGGCGGGATGGTTCGCACCCCGGAGCCGGGCGAACATCGCACCGAGGCTGTGCCCTTCCTTCGCCTGGCCATTGCTATCCGTGCCGGCCGTGAGAACGTGGCTGATGGCCTGTTCGTGGTTGCCGATGGGGTGCCGGAATGAGCGGACGATGATGGCGTTCTTCGCGTGCAGGGCCAGTCCGGGGAAGGTGCCGCCAAAGCTAACGCCGGGGATGGTGGTCTGCACTTCGCCCGTGAGGCTGCGCGAATAATCCGGGCCATCCCTGTTCGGGTTGAACGTCTCGATGTGGCTGGCCCCGCCACCGAGAAAGACCATGACGACGGCGGCATCCTTCACATAATCCGGATTCACCGCAGCGGCACGAGCGCGAGCCTGCAGCAACCAGGGCAGCGACAGACCGCCCAGGGCCAGCGAACCGGCACGCAGGAAGTCACGCCGTGACTGACCAGAACAATCCCGGCCACCAGAACCAGTGTGAAGTGTCAGCATGATAATGTGTGCGCAGGCAGGAAGGTTGGCAGTTCAAACAGCATACCAAACCCCACCGGACAGCAACAACAGACAAATCGTAGCGAGATCGAACCTTGCTCTCCGCGTTTCGTTTTCATCATTGATGACACGGCATTCTCACGGACCTGAAGCGAGCGGGGATCCCCTCCGGGTGCCAATCTTGCAAAATGATTCCGGCGTCATCCCACACCCCCCTGGATCGGAACGACCGGAACGAGGCCACGATTTCGGAACGAAGCTGTGCCCGCAACGACTTGCGTTCGCTCACAACGGGCTGGAAGCAACGTGGGGATGTCAGATTGTTTTGCGAGACGACGCGGATGGCTGCTCGAAGATTTCCGCATCACAGATCATCTTGCCTTGCAGCAGCTTCCGGAATTCGCCCGCATGCAAGCAGACGGCTCACAGGAGCGATCAGGCGGACTTGCGATACATCAGAACTCGAATCGTGGTTGTCGGCAGGTCAGTGTCTCAGTTTGCGCAAGTAGGTCAGCCTTTCGAGGCTGACATTCCGCAGAAAAGCAGAAAAACGTCAGCCGGGAAAGGCAGACCTACGCAAGCTGAGGCACTACCAGTTGGCAAGCACCATCGAAACTGGATGCCTCGGTTGAGCTATACCAATCCACATCGCACTTTGATCCACTTCGGTGACTGTCGTACGGCAGGTTGCTTTACCGTTTTGAAACAATAACCCGAGAAAATCAACGCAAACAGGACCATCGCAAAAGAAGCGGAGGGAGGCTTCCCAATGCTCACTCTATAGACGCCGATCGCGGCGTAAGACCGCCAGGACGCCAAGGATCAAGTGGACGAGTTGTGCCAATCGAGAAAAAAAGCTCGGATTCGCAACCCAGGCAGTGGTAAGAAACAAACGGCTCGAGACCGGTCGGCAATCGGCCGACTTCACGCGATCCACACAGCGGATACTCCATACCTCAGACAGGCGGTCACATCGTCCGGTTCCAAGTCCGGCAGCTCAGCTACCACTTCGGCCGGCGACACGCCCGCTGCCAAAAGATCGAGTACGTCGCTCACCCGGATGCGCATACCACGCACGCACGGGCGGCCTCCACATTGTTGCGGGTGGACGGTGATGCGGTCAGTCGTTGCCACGGGTGGACCTCAGGAGTGGTGAGATCATTGGACGCGTTATCCGCAGACTGTGCACCCTGTCGCCTTGTTGCTGCGGATCATGTGGGGTGCGACCCGATCCTCTGGGTGTATTACGTTGCTTCCGAGGAATCGAGTTTCTATGTGCAGCACTCGGCATGCGGGAAATCGTCCGCCGTCTCATCTCCGCATTCCGCACTCCGCATGATTCAGTGGTGCCCTTCCTGAACCTGGTTGCGGTTCCATTTGGGCACAATCACAAGCAGGTCGGCGGTGCCGTTGGGCACGCATTGGCAGCTGAGGCGCGATTCGGGTGTCACGGCGGGTGCCTCGTCGAGCATGTCCTCTTCATCGTCGGTGGAAGCCGAGCAGGAGGTGAGCCCCTGTGTGACGTAGACGTGACAGGTGGAGCAGGCACAGACTCCGCCACAGGAGTGGTTGATGGACACGCCGGCTTCGGTGGCGATGTCGAGAAGGCTGCCGGTCTCGCCGAGTTTGCCGAAGGGGAAGAGGGCGGGATCGACCGGCACGACGGTATCGGTGCCGGTCTCCTCTTCGCGGAAAGTGACGGTGAATGGTTTGGCGGCCTTCGCGGCCTGGACCTTCTGAATGTACGGGTTAACGCCGGCCATGATGCAATGCCCTGTTGAACACAATGCGGATGCACTGACGAAGCGGTGCGTGTGATCGCTCGCGCTTCGCCGATACAGGCATTGTAGGTGCAGGCATCACGGTGTGCGCGGGTAGATGAGTTCGTTCTTGATTTCGCGGACGCCGGGCGTGAGGCGAACCATACCGACGATGTAGCGGGCTTCGTCGTCGTCCTTCACGCTGCCGCGGATCACAACGTTCGGTCCATCCATGACGATCTGGATGCTGCCGGGGTTGGTGATCATGGGTGCCCGGGCAATGGTGCCCTGGATATCCGTGAGAACCTGCGACTGCACCACAGGCACTTTGAATTGCAACTGAGCGGGGTACGAGATCTGGATTGGCAGGGGGACAATGGGTCCGCCAACGCTCGTGGAACTGACTGCCCCACCCGTGCCCCCGCCGAAACCACCCTGTCCCCCGCGGCCACCACCTGTGGTCGTGGTACTGGTCGTGGTGCCGTACAACGGAGCCCCGAAGCCGCCTGGGTTCGAGCCGGAGTTGTAGTTGACGATGTAGCCCTGGTAATACGGATTGGCGTAGGTCCGCTGCAGGAAGTTCGAGGCATTGATGGCCGTGTTGGAACTGCCAGTGAGTTCGGATGGAGCGGAGATGGAAGGTGCGGCGGTGGGTGTGAGGAGTGAGGTGCCCTGGTTGGAGCCGCCAAAGGAGTTGCCGCCCTGAAGGCTGTTTCCACCGCCACCCCCCGTTCCCGTGCCTCCGATGCCTCCGGTGCCAGTATTGCCGATGCCACCGGTGCCGGTGCCGCTGATGCCGCCAGTGTTTTGGGCGAGTGCGGGCGAAGCGGTTGCCACCGCGAGTGCCGCGGTCCATGCCCAGCGTCGAAGTTCGCGCATCGCTTGCCCTCCGCAAAACGCAGCCGGTGCCTCATTGCTGAGCGCCCTTGCTGCGGGGTATGCTGTCCCACATCTTGAATTAGTATCGACGCATTTCGCAGCCGAGTCCAGCGATCCTTCAGGAGAAACGGATGAGAACGGTTGGAGTGGCCGTGGCCGGCACGGGGTTTATTGGCCCCGTTCACGTGGAAGCCGTGCGTAGGCTGGGCCACCGCGTCGTGGGGATCCTCGGTTCGTCACGCGAGAAAGGTAAGATCGCAGCAGCCAGTCTCGGCATTCCCAGGGCCTATGCCACGTTCGCGGAACTGCTCGCCGATCCGGCTGTGGAAGTGGTACACATTGCCACACCGAACCGGTTGCACTTTGAACAGGCAAAGGCCGCACTGGCCGCGGGCAAACACGTGATTTGCGAGAAGCCGCTGGCCATGACCCCCGCGGAGACTGGCGAACTCGTGAAATGCGCCGAGGCTCACGCACACCTCGTCGCGGCCGTGAACTACAACATCCGCTTCTACCCGCTTTGCCTGGAAGCCCGGGCCCGCATCCGCTCCGGTGAACTCGGTGAGATCTTCCACATCACCGGTTCGTACTTGCAGGACTGGCTGTTGCATGCCACCGATTTCAACTGGCGTGTGGAGAGCGGTGAAGGTGGTGCACTCCGCGCCGTTGCGGATATCGGCACGCACTGGCTCGATCTCGCTTCCTTCATCACCGGCCAAGAAGTCGAAGCCGTCTGTGCCGACCTGCGAACCGTGCACCCCGTGCGATACAAACCGCTCGGCGGCAGTGAGACTTTCACCGGTTCGGACTCCGGTGATCGCGTCACCGAACCCGTGAATGTGAACACGGAGGATTATGGCTCGATCCTGCTCCGCTATCGCAACGGGGTTCGCGGCTGCCTCACCGTGTCGCAGGTGACGGCGGGCCGCAAGAATGGCCTCCGCTTCGACATCGCCGGCAGCAAAGCGTCGCTGGCCTGGGACAGCGAGGAACCGAACACCCTGCACATCGGCCACCGCGATCGCGCCAATGACGCCCTGCCGCGCGACCCCGCCTTGCTCGGCGCAGAGGCACGCCACTTCGCCAATTATCCCGGCGGCCATGCGGAGGGCTTCCCGGATTCGCACAAGCAACTGTTCCGCTCGGTCTACGATGCGATTCTGCAGCCGCCCGGCACCGGACTCTATCCCACTTTCGCCGATGGCCACCGCGAAGTGGTCCTTTGTGAAGCGATTCTGCAGAGCCACCGCGAACAACACTGGATTCCTCTTCCCCCGCACGAAACCCGGTGAGAATCCGGGTCTGGAGAGCCTCATCATGCAACTCGGATTTGTCTCGGCGATTCTCCACGATCTCTCGCTCGAAGAAGTGCTGGCATTCGCAGCCGAGGAAGGCTTCGCTTGCGTCGAACTCATGTGCTGGCCTCGCGGCAAGGCGGAGCGCCGCTATGCCGGGGTCACACATGTCGATGTCACGGACTTCACACCCATGCACGTGGCCCACGTGCGCGATCTTGTCCGCATTCACGGTGTCGCCATCTCGGGGTTCGGTTATTACCCCAATCCGCTCGATGCCAACCTGGAACAGCGTGCCATCGCGATCGACCACCTCAAGAAAGTGATCCGCGCGGCCCCGCTCGTGGGGGTGAACGTGGTGAACACCTTCATTGGCCGGGATCAGGCGAAGCCCGAGAGTGCCAACCTGGAACTCGTCGCCGAGATCTGGCCCGGCATCGTGGCGGAAGCAAAGGCCGCCGGGGTGAAGATCGGCATCGAGCATTGCCCCATGCTCTATTCCCAGGACGAGTGGCCCGGTGGCAAAAACCTCGCCCACTGCCCCGAGATCTGGCGGAAACTGCTGGAGATGTTCCCCGGTGGCACACTCGGCCTCAACTTCGACCCCTCGCACCTCGTCTGGCAGGGCATCGACTGCGTGCGGGCCATCCGAGAGTTCGGCTCACACTTCGCCCACGTCCACGCCAAGGATGAACGCATCGACCGCGATCGCCTTCACGAAGTCGGCGTGTTCGGCTTCGGCTGGCACACCCCCAAGCTTCCTGGCCTCGGTGATGTGAAATGGAGTGAGTTCTTCTCCGCACTCACCGATGCCGGCTACGATGGCCCCGTCTGCATCGAAGCCGAGGACCGTGCCTTCGAAGGGAGTCTCGAGAAGCGAAAACAGGGTCTGCGCCAGAGCCGCAAGTTCCTGGAACAATACTTTGGATAAGTTCTTTTCGAGGTGTTTCGACGGCGTCTGCCAGGAGGCATTTGCGGCTCACGCCACGACGTGCGAGAACCACAAACGCCTGGCAGCGCAGCCTCAGCACGATTCTGAGGCTTTTCCCGGCAGATCGAGTCGGACGTCAGGCCACGCCGGCGGGCTCGGGCTCTTCCATTTCCATGCGTTCTTCACTCATATCCTGGCCGGCCATCAACTCGGATGGCGGCGTGCGGATCCCCCACACCAGACCGAGTTTCGCGAACAGCTTGATCGCCATGAAGCTCATGTCGAGTTCGTACCAGGCGAAGCCGTGCCGGGCGGAACTCGGTGCGCGGTGATGGTTATTGTGCCAGCCATCGCCCATCGCCAGGTAGCCAAGCAGCAGGTTGTTGCGACTGCCTTCGCCGGTTTCGAAACGCTGGGGGCCGAACAGATGGCCAATCGAATTCACGGCGAATGTAACCTGAAAGACGAACACAACACTGAGACAGAAGCCGTAGATCAGCCCTTCCATTCCGAGGATGGCATAACAGGCCGCCGCCAGCAAAACGCCCGGAATCATCCACAGGCGGTCGAGCCAGACGAGTTCGGGATAGCGCAACCAGTCGCGGACGAGTTTCTGATCGGGGTGAATCAAGTCGTTCGAGAAGAGCCAGCCCACATGGCCATACCAGAAGCCATCCACCACAGGCGAATGCGGATCTTCCGGGTGATCGGAGTGGCGATGGTGCAACCGGTGGTGTGCCGCCCACCAGAGCGGTCCCTTCTGGAGCGCCGTGCAACCGGCAATGGCGAGGACGAACTGGAACCAGCGTGAGGTCTTGAAGGCACGGTGTGAGAAGTAGCGGTGCAGGCCGACCGTGACACCGAGGCCGGTGAATCGTGTGACCACGATGACTGCGACGAGCGACCAGATGGTCGGTTCGACGAACGGAATGGCGAAGAGCGCCAGGTGAACCGAGATCAATGGGGCCAGGGCAAAAGCGATGCGGAGGCGGCGGCCCCAGGTGGTGCGGGACGGCAAGGCGGGAACGGCATCGGCAATCACCGATGCGGCGGGAGCAATGGACATAGAGGAGTGTTACCGATCGGGAAGTTGCCGAACGTCCCGTTGTGGCGGACGCGAGACGAGTGGACCGGCAATTCCACTCGACGTAAATGTTCGAGCCAATTTAACCTAGCTGACGCGTTCTGTCTGCCGGGAATAGACGGTTCCAGACATTTGGTTAAGTAGGCAATCTGGGCGAGTGCGAAGGAATGACTCAGGCCGAGGCGTTGTGAGCCACGATCTTCTGCATCCCGGCAACCTTATCCCGGGCCCGGTTCTTGTTGGCACGCTCCAGTGCATTCGTTGCGGGCATCGCTTCCAAATCGCGAACCGCCTGTTCCGTGAGTTCAGGGGTGATCTCCGCGGCCCTGCGAGCACGGCTCGTGAGCACGGTCACCACATTCTCGCGCACCTGCACGAATCCCGACTCGATGAAGAAGCGTGTCGGCCCGGCGGCGGTCTTCAGCTTCAGTTCACCGGCACCGAGTCGGCCGATCATCGCGGCGCGACCCGGCAGCACGCCGAGTTCACCATCGTGCATCGGGAGGATGACCATGTCGCCCACGCCGTCGAAGGCGGCCTTCTCCGGCGTCACAACAATGAGCCTGACGTTCACTGGCCCGGAGGGCGTGTGGACCTGGTCCTGGGTCCACTGCGTGACCCCTTCGGGGTGATGGCCGGTTGATGTCGGAGCCATGAAAAACCTGGATCAGAAGGTATCGGAGAACCCAGAGTCGAGACCCGCCCGCCAGGGCAGGGCTTCAACACATTACTTCCCCTCGGCCATGGCCTTGGCGGCGGCAGCCACTTCCTCGATCGTGCCGACGTACATGAACGCCGATTCCGGCACATCGTCCCACTTGCCATCGCACAGTTCTTCGAAGCTGCGAATCGTATCTTCGAGCTTCGTGAAGTTGCCGGATTTGCCCGTGAACGCCTCGGCGACGAAGAACGGCTGGCTCAGGAATCGCTCGATGCGGCGGGCACGCGCCACGACCTTCTTGTCCTCTTCGCTCAACTCTTCGACGCCGAGGATGGCGATGATGTCCTGCAGTTCGCGGTACCGCTGCAGGATGCGCTTGACGCGGTCGGCGACCGCGAAGTGACGTTCGCCGACGAACTGCGGATCGAGCAAGCGGCTGTTGGATGCCAGAGGATCGATGGCGGGATAAATGCCCTTTTCCGAGATCGAGCGTTCGAGGTAGATGAACGCATCGAGGTGCTGGAAGGTGTTGGCCGGGGCCGGGTCGGTGGGGTCGTCAGCCGGGACGTAGACGGCCTGCACCGAGGTGATGGCCCCGTTCTTGGTCGAGGTGATGCGTTCCTGCAACTCACCCATTTCCGTGGCGAGCGTCGGCTGGTAGCCCACGGCGCTCGGCATTCGGCCCAACAGTGCGGACACTTCCGAACCCGCCTGCGAGAAGCGGAAGATGTTATCGACGAACAGCAGCGTCTCGGTGCCGGTGCTATCGCGGAACCACTCGGCCATGGTGAGGGCCGACAGAGCCACGCGGAGGCGGGCACCGGGCGGCTCGTTCATCTGGCCGAAGACCATCGCGGCGCTTTCGAGCACGGACTTCGCGTCGGCGCTGGCGTCCGTCTTGGTCTCCTGCATTTCAAGCCACAGGTCATTCCCCTCGCGGGTGCGCTCACCCACGCCAGCGAAGACCGAGTAGCCCTTGTAGATCTTGGCGATGCGGTTGATGAGTTCGGTCAGAATCACCGTCTTGCCGAGGCCGGCACCACCGAACAGCCCGGCCTTGCCACCGCGAACGAGCGGCGTGAGCAAGTCGATGACCTTGATGCCCGTGACGAGCACCTCGGACTTCGGCGAGAGTTCGGAGAAATGCGGCGGCTCGCGGTGGATGCTGCGTGTCTCTTTCGCACCAATCGGGCCACGGCCATCAATGGGGTCGCCGAGCAGATTGAAAACGCGGCCGAGTGTCTCCAGGCCGACGGGCACATTCACGGGTGCACCCGTGTCGATCGCGTCCATGCCGCGGACGAGGCCATCCGTGCTGCCGAGGGCCACGCAGCGGACGCGGCTGCCGCCAAGGTGCTGCTGCACTTCGCCGGTGAGGTTGATCTCGACACCACCCGTGACGTTCGACTGGATTTTCAGGGCGTTGTAAATCTGTGGCAGGTGCCCCTCGTCGAACTCCACGTCAAAGGTGGAGCCGATGATCTGGACGATCTTGCCGGTTTTTTGGTTCGTCGAAGCAGCGACCATCGGGAACTCCACGTGATGTTGTTCAAACTATTTCAGGCGAACCACCGGACTCAGCCCGGCGGGGTTCGCGGAACCAGAAAGCTCAGGTGATGGGCACAATGCGCCAACTGCAAACGCATCGCCTCATCCTTGGTCATGGCGCCGAACAGCGGCGATGGGTGAATCGGCCCTTCGTGCGCCTTGAACCGCTCGACCGTTTCTTTCAGCTTTTCCACAGCGGCGGCCGCGTTGCCGCCGGCCGTGTGAACCGTTTCCGGCATCGTGGGCCGGCCCGGCTTGAAACCCTGAGCGAGCACCTTGCCGAGCATCGCTTTACCCATCGTGACACGGACCATGCTCATCATCATGCGAATCGGCAGTAGAGCTTTCGGAAAACCATCCACCGGAAATCGCATCCAGTCCGACAGGTGAGCACAAACCTGAGGCAAGTCCCAGTTGCCCGCCTTGTCGTAGCCGCTTGCGAGCAAGTTCTCCGCGTCGCGCGACACATCATCGAGCGTAGAGAACGTCAGAGTGCGGCGTAACGCAGGCATCCGAATACCTTTGATCAGCCCGCATGCCGGCGGGATGGCACCTCGACTACTTCAGCGCCTCCGAGCCAGCGATCAGTTCGGAGATTTCCTTCGTGATGTTCGCTTGCCGGGTGCGGTTGTAGAGCCGGGTGATTTCTTTAATGAGGTCGCCGGCGTTCTCGGTCGCGGCCTTCATGGCCACCCGGCGGGCAATCTGTTCGCTCACCGCTGCATCCAGGAAACACTTGAATAACCGGGCCTTGAATGCGGCCGGCACCAACTCTTCCAGGATCCCCGCCGCTTCCGGCTCGAACTCGTAATCCACTTTCGTCTCAGGCGAGTGCCCTGCGTCAGTGGGCTTTGGATTCGGAGGTGGTGTGGTTGGCGCACGGCGAGTACTCGCCACTTCCATCGAGGAGAGCGGCAGCAAGGTCTCCACCATCGCCGTCTGCCGGGCCGCACTCTCGAATTTCATGTACGCGACTTGCACCTGGTCCACCTGCCCCGAGATGAACAGGTCGACATAGCGGCTGGCCACCGCATCCACTTGCTCGAAGGTCGGCTTGTCCTCGAATTGCGTGTAGCTTGCGGCTGTGGGGTAGCGGTTAAACTTGGCGAAGGCGATACCACGCTTACCGGAGACTTCGAGATCGAATGACGTCCCGGCGGCGATCAATTCGCGGATGCGAAGTGCGGCTTCGCGAATGACGCTGCCGTTATAGCCGCCGCAGAGACCGCGGTTCGAGGTAATCAGCAGCACGAGCACTTTCTTGACGGGCCGGGTCGCGAGCAACGGATGCGACACTTCCCCGGCGTTCTTGCTGAGATCCGCAGCCAATTCTGCGATCTTGCGCGTGTACGCTTCCGCCTCGGTCGCCCGATCCAGCGCTTTCTTGAAGCGGGCCGTGGCGATCAGTTCCATCGTCTTGGTGATCTTCCGGATGTTCCGGACCGCCTTGCGGCGTTTCACCAGTGCTCGCAAATTTGCCATGATCGATCCCGGCGAGCGGCCAGTGTTAACCGGCTGTTTCGTGTGAACGGGTGTAAAGAAAACGCAAACCCTGAACGCGATCCCGGCGAGCGGCCGGTGTGAACCGGCTGTTTCGTGTAAACGGGAAGCGAGAACAGCCGGTTGACACCGGCCACTCGCCGAACTTATGCCTTGAACTGCGGCTGGAACGCGACAATCGCCTCGCCGAGTTTCTTGATCACCTCATCGGTCATCTTCTTTTCCTTGGCCAGCAGTGCACGCACTTCGGACTGTTGTTCCTTCATGAATTTCAGGAACTGCTCTTCCCAGTCCTTCACCTTGCGGCGATCGACCTTGTCCAGCGCCCCCGAGTTGCCCGCGTAGATGATCATGATCTGGTCGATCACGTTCATCGGCTTGTACTGCGGCTGCTTCAGAATCTCGACCATGCGGTAGCCGCGGTCCAGCTGGCGCTGGGTGAGGGGGTCGAGTTCGGTGCCGAGCTGGGCAAAGGCTTCGAGTTCGCGGAACTGGGCGAGGGCGAGTTTCAAACCACCGGCGACCGTCTTGTGCTTCATCGCGGGGATCTGAGCGTTGCCACCGACGCGGCTCACGGAGATACCAACGTCCACGGCGGGGAGCACACCGGCGTTCTTGAGGTCCGGCTGCAGGTAGATCTGGCCATCGGTGATGGAGATCACGTTCGTGGGAATGTACGCGGAGACTTCGCCCTCGAGCGTCTCGATAATAGGCAGGGCGGTGAGCGAACCACCGCTGCCGACCACCTTGGCGATCTTGTGCCCGGGGAAGTGTTTCAGATCGTGCTTGGCCTGGTCTTGCCCACCCGCTTCACCCGGGCCGATATAGACCTTGCCAGCCGAGCCGGGCTCACGCTTCTGGGTGGGATGGCTTGCGGAGTTCACACCCCAGTCTTCGGTGACCTCGGCCGCATTCGCACCCTCGGGCACGATCACCCAGCGTTCGGCGAGCTTCGCAGAGCGTTCGAGCAAGCGCGAGTGGCAGAAGAACACGTCCCCAGGGTAAGCCTCGCGACCCGGCGGGCGACGCACGAGTAGCGAAAGCTGGCGGTACGCGGCGGCTTGCTTCGACAGGTCGTCGTACACGCACAGCGTGTCGCGGCCCTTTTCGTACATGAAGTATTCAGCCATCGCTGCCCCGGCATAGGGGGCGTAGTACTGCACAGGAGCGGAGTCCGCGGCCGAGGCGACCACGACGATCGTGTAGTCCATGGCACCGGTGGCACGCAGGATTTCGACCACGCCGGCGATCTTGGATTCCATCTGCCCACAGGCAACGTAGACGCAGATAACGTCTTCTTCTTTTTGATTGATGATGGCGTCGATGGCGATCGCGGTTTTGCCCGTCTTGCGGTCGCCAATGATCAGTTCACGCTGGCCACGGCCAACCGGCGTCATCGAGTCGATGGCCTTCAAGCCCGTCTGCAATGGTTGCTTCACGGGTTGGCGGTTCAGAATTCCAGGAGCTGGACTTTCGATCAGGCGTCGCTGCGTGGTCAGAATCGGCCCCTTGCCGTCGATCGGGTTACCGAGCGGATCGACGACGCGACCAATGAGGCCTTCACCCACGGGCACCGAGAGAAGCTCACCCGTTGTACGGACCTCCATCCCTTCGGTGACCTTGAGGTAGTCGCCAAGGATGATGACCGACACCGAGGATTCTTCCAGGTTAAATGCGAGGCCCTTCACTTCGGCTTCGGGGAAATCGATGAGCTCACCGGCCATCACCTGGGACAGGCCATAGCAGCGTGCGACACCGTCTCCCACTTCCAGCACGCGGCCCGTCTCGCGGGTATCCACCTTCTCGCGAAACTGGAGCAGTTCGTTACTGATGACTGAAGCGATCTCGTCCGCTTTGAATCTCATGGGAGCCTCGGGCCAGCAAATGGGTACGAATATGTTGTAATCGGGTGCGGACAGAGGTGTCGATCACCCTGTCCCCGATGTGTACGATCAGACCACCGATGAGCTCGGGCTTGACTCGAACCACGAGAATCGGCGTCTTCTGAATCACTTCTGTGAGTGTCTCGGTCAACGATTGCTGCTCGGCTTCGGAGAGCGGCACCGCGGATTCCACGAGCACACGCGATCGCTTTGCTTCAATGTCGCGGAGCGAGCGATACGCGACGGCAATCAGGCGGAGGATGCTGATGCGATCCTTGCGAACCAGCACACGAAGGAAATCCACAAACAGCGGCGTGGCTCGGCCTTCGAAAGCCTTGGCGATGGCTTCTTCCTTGGCGTACTTGTTTACGGCACCGCTGATGAGGAACCCTTCCAATCCGGGCACATTCGGGAAGAGGTCCTTGCCGAGCGAGCGGAACTCCTCGGCAATCGCATCGGCCTCGCCACGCTGGTTCGCAGCAGCAAGAAGCGCCTCCGCATAGGTTCGGGCAATCCGACCGGTGACACGACTGGAGTCCGTTTGAAGCAAAATATCTTCATACAGATGCTGCGCACGCTCCATCTCTTCCGGAGAGAGTGCGCCCAGGGTGTTCACTTCTTCCACGTACGAAGAATACTGGCTCATGGAGTTCGATTCCCGTTGGTCGGGTCGCGGCTGATGAAGCCCGCACGCCGCGATTACGTTGTGCTTTGCTTCAATTCCGTGATCGAATCTGCGAGCAACTTGCGGTGATCGTCGGCCGAGATCTGCCGCGAAAGCGTCTTCGCCGAGAGAGTCGTGGCGAGATCAACCGCTTGCTTGTAAATCTCGTCCAGCGCCACATCCTTGGCGTTCTCGATGTCTCGCTTGGCCCGGGCGCGTTCCTCCGCCGCTTCCTTCAGCCCGATGGCTCGCTCGCTTGCTCGCAGTGCCTCGGCATCGCGTCTGGCTTCTTCGATCATGCCGCGAACGGTCTCGGCAGCCTTGGCCATCTCGGCCTGCAACTGCACTTTCAAATCGGCCGCGTCGCTCAGCGACTTCTTGGCATCATCCACGATCTTTTGCTGCGCGTCCTCGCGGTTCTTCAAGCCAACCAGGATTGGGCCCCAGGCGGTCTTGTAGAGAACACCCAGCAGACACAGGAACACGATCAGAGTGACGACCGAGTTCACGAGATCCGGCGCGAGCACGTCCTTCTGCCCGCCTTCTTCCGCTGCGAGAGCGAAAAGTGGCGTGGCGAGAAGCAAGGCCAAGACGCAGGCGAGCCGGGCAAGGTATGGCAGGTTCATGTGTATCCTCCCGAGATTGCGGGCCCGGAGACTCAGATCTTGCCAACGAGTGCATAACAGATCACGAGCAGCGCGATGATCGCGGCACCTTCGACGAGGGCCGCCATCACGATCATGTTCACCTGGATCTTGCCGGCCTGATCCGGCTGACGAGCGATGCCGCTGAGGGCAGCGTAGCCGATGAGACCGATACCGATGCCGGCACCGACGATGGCCAGACCGGCACCCACACCCGCACCGATGCCGGCACCCGAATCGCTCTTCGCGGTGGCGACCGGGGCGGCCGTGGTCGCGGTCGAAGGTGCGGTCTCGGCAAAGGCCGGGGCGGCGGTCAGCACGAACAGAGCAATCACGGCCAGGGCAAGGCGGCTAGCGAACTTCATGGCGTTGGGTCCTTGAGTGTGGAAAGAAGGTCGAAGTTTAGTGTTCAGGGTGCAACTGCATTCCCAGGAAAATCGAGGTCAGCAGGACGAAGACGAACGCCTGCAAAAACGCGACGAACAGTTCCAGCACGCTCAGTGCCGTGCCCATCAGAACAGTGGCAACCGTGACCGCACCGAACTCGTGGAATGCACCATCCCGTGCCGCCACGGCGAAGAGCAGGATGACACCCAGGGCCACGTGACCGGCAAAGATGTTCGCGAAAAGACGAATGGCCAGCACCGCCGCGCGAATCAACGCACCGAGCACTTCGATTACCGAAATCAGCGGCACGATGAACACGGTCAGGAAGATCTTCATCGGCAAGTTGTCGGCTTCCAGGTGCGGAATGAACGACTTCACATAACCGCCGACGCCGTTCTCCATGATCGCGGCAACATGGATCACCAGGAACACCATCCCGGCAAGCACGAGTGTCACACTGATGTCAGCCGTGGGCGAGCCGAGGAACGGCACCATTCCCAGCAAGTTGCAAACCAGGATGAAGAGAAACAGTGTCCAGAGAAACGGCAGGAAGCGATCGGCGTCGTGCTCGCCGATGTTGGGGCGGGCGACTTCGTCGCGGATGTACAGCAGAATCATCTCGAGGAAATTCCAGAACGGCCCCTTGGGCAGTTCGCCGTTGCGAGTCCGCCGGGCGAGAGCCATGAATGGAATGGCCACGAGCAGACCGGCCACCACCAGGAGAATCTGGTGCTTGGTGATCGGGCCGACCCAGGCGTGGTCGACAACGTGTTCAAGTGGGTCGAGCGCCATAGTTTCGGGTGTCCGCAGTCCGGGAAACCGATTGCACTCCAGCCAGCCTTCAACTCGAGGCCGGCGGCCGACGCTCCTCGCGTCGAGCCAAAAGTATCAGGTGAGCAACTCCACCCACCACACCAAGGATCGAGCCAATCACGAGCCCCCAGGGCCCGGAAGCAAACAAGCTATCCAGCCAAATGCCCAGAAGAATCGGGGCCACCATCTCACTGACAGCAATCGAGATTAACGCGAGCGCCCGATAGTCTGAGCCAGCAGGCTTATTCATGAAACCGACCTGGCACTGGAATTCCGGACGAGCGAGATCAATAGTCCGGATTCGATCACCAGAATTACGAGATATAGACTCACGACCCATACGGCGAATCTTTCGCGATCCCCACCCGCCGCTGCGATGCGCGATCCCAGCACAAATGTCGCCGCCACCACGGTGAACATGCGAATACCAATACCCGCCATGATTGCTGGCGGAAGCACCGTGGGAGCATTCCGGCCGACCCACTCCACAAAAGACAGCGTCGCGATCGCCGGCGTGAGGCAAATCAACAACGCCAGCAAGCTCTCAGAGAACTGACCGGGCCCGTGACACTCGCTAACGATCAGAATCGCCACACACCAGGAGGCAATCGACCCGAGAGCGAGGAGCACAAGCCTCATGGCCTGACCGTTTAATACAGTGGACAACCTATGCACCACGGGGTGAAGGCGTATTCTGGTGGCAGGGGTTTCAAAGTCAATCTCCTATTCGTGAAAAATTTCACAAGGCATTGGGGCCGCAATCAGAATGACGACCCAAGTCATTTATTAACAATGTATTGTATCATTTCAAATGGAATGGTTTTAAGCGAGAATGATGCCGAATGGGACCGGGGTTGGGAGACACTCTCGACGGGCGAATTCGCAGCTCTTGACGGTGGGATTAAATCAGTCCGTGTTAGTGAGAAAGCCGGAGGAGCGGCCAAATTGCGTTGACACGGATGAGTCAATTTTCCTAAGATATTCCCTCATACCAGGGTCGGTCATCGATCCGCCGCAGGATTGCGACCGCACTCTCCCCTCACTAACGGACTCGCTGGAGCGATCCCGCTTCCGATTTGTGTGGTCCTGTGCGATACGGAAGGCAACCTCCATTGGCCGGGGCTGCCTTTTTTTGTGTCCGATTATCGGACAACTTCAGAACCGTCGCTGGACTGTTCCTGAAGATAGACCTCCTCACGTAGAATAAGCCGGGAGTGTCCGGAGGATGCTTCTGCTCCCGCTGGGTGCGGGCCGAAATCAAGACTCGCGTCGGATCGGAAGCCGCGGGTTGTTCGCTTCTTACGCACGGATGCTCAGAACGTCCCACAGCCGCAGCCACACCAGGCGCGGGGGAGTGGCTGCACGATGAGTACCGCGATCCCACTGAGTGATCGAAGCAAGAAAGACCTTCTCACATTGGCCCAACGCCGAGGCGTTCGTGGCTTCGAGAAGATGTCCAAGGACGAACTCGTCCGGGCGATCATGCGAGCGGAGGCGAAAGCAGCTCGCGAGAAGGAAGCTCAAAAAACAGCGAAAACCTCTCCCAAGCCCTCCCGGCCCGTTCATACAGGCAAGTCCACTCCCGTTGCATCGCCGAGTCGCCGATCCATCCCGGCTCCGACGACGCAACGTCCAGCTGCAAAGCTGACGAAACCTGCCAAGCCGGCCGCGACAGCCAACGGCAAACACGCTCCTGTTGCCAAATCGCGACTCTCCTCGTCAGTTCCAGCCGCGTCACCGGCCGCCCCGAAGAGCAACGCCAAGCCTGCTGGGTCTTCCGCGTACAAGCCTGCCCTGCCTCCCGTGCCGATCCCGGCGGGTAAGGATCTCTCTTCCTCCAACAAGCCCTCGGCAACAACCGCGAAGGATCGCATCCTGTTGATGGTTCGCGATCCGTTCTGGCTGCATGCCAACTGGGAACTGACCACGCAGTCCGTGCAACGTGCCGAGGCTGCATTGAAGCAGGACTGGCACGGGGCCAAGCCTGCGATTCGCCTCTTTGATGTGACCAGCCAGGACACCACCAGCACCTCCGAGACCCCTGTTCGCGATATCTTTATTCAGGGCGGCTGCAACGACTGGTACATCGATGTACCGCAACCACCCCGCACCTATCGCGCCGACATCGGCTACATCTCACGCCGGGGCGACTTCTATGTGCTCGCTCGCTCCAATCAGGTGACACCACCCAAGGCCGGCAGCACCGAAGCCGTGGACGTCGGCTGGACCGATCTCGACTCCAAGAAGGCCGAGCGAATCCTGGCGATGTCCAACGGTTTCGAGACCACCGAGGGTGACCCCGAACTCAAGCGATACCTTGAGGAACGCCTGCGACGACCGATGGGGGCACCCACGGACACGGCCTTCGGTTCCGGGGCCGTGCCGCCTGGCAGCATGAAGAAGTTCTACTTCGAACTTGATGCCAAGCTCGTGGTGATGGGGAAGACCGATCCGAGTGCCCACGTCACGCTTCAAAATGAACCTGTGAAGCTGAGCCCCGATGGCAGCTTCGTCATGTGGTTCAGCTTGCCTGATAGCCGGCAAATCATCCCGGCGGTCGCCACCAGTTCGGATGGCGTCGAGGAGCGCACGATCGTGCTGGCCGTCGAACGCAATACCAAGCACCTCGACCCGATGATCCACGACCAGATGAACGAGAACTAACCGTCCGGCTGCCCGCCGAATGCGGCGGGCAGTCGCACACCGCTCCGCCGCAACAGGCGGTCTCTCTCACGATCACATTGCCTCGGATTCTGCATGATTGGGCCTCTCTTCCAGTTCCTTGCGGATTCACCCACGGCACCGCCCGACTATTCGCTCATTCGCGTGGCCCGACGTGCCATGGCCACGCAGTTCGAGATTGCCCTGCCGGTGGGGACCCCTGATGCCGTGGCCGCGGCCGAGGATGCACTCGACCTCATTGATGATCTTGAAGACCAGCTCACGATCTACCGCCCACATTCGGAAGTCTCTCGCCTCAATACAGTCGCCAGCACAGCCGCGACAGCCGTCTCTGCAAACCTCTTCGAATTCCTGACACAGTGCTCCTCCTGGTCGCATCTCACGGAAGGCACATTCGACATCGCCACGGGTGCTCTTGTAAAAACCTGGGGGTTCTTCAGCCGTCAGGGTCGCGTGCCCACACCCCGGGAACGCAATGAGGCGCTCGCTAAAAGCGGCATGCGGCACGTGATTCTGAATGCGGAATCGCAAAGTGTGAAGTACCGCGTGCCCGGGCTCGAACTCAATTTCGGTGCAGTCGGCAAGGGCTATGCACTCGATCGCGCGGCCGAGTTGCTCCGTTCACGCTGGGGCATTCGCTCGGCACTCCTGCATGCAGGAGGCAGTAGTGCCTTTGCGATGGGCCATCCGCCCGGAGACGAACGCGGCTGGGGGGTCCATCTGAAGCACCCGTGGGACGCCACAGGTTCGCTCGGCACCGTCCGGTTGCGGAATCGCGGACTGGGGACTTCCGCTGCCACATTCCAGCACTTCGACTATAACGGACGGAAACTGGGCCATCTGCTCGATCCGCGCCGCGGTTGGCCGGTCGAGTGCACCGCGAGCGCCAGCGTGATCGCTGCGAGCGCTGCCGAGGCCGATGCGATGTCCACGGCCGCGTTCGTGCTCGGACCGGATGCAGAACGCCTGACACGCCTGCGGCCATCGCTGAGTATGGTGCTGCTGTTGAGTGAACCGGATTCGGCATCGCAACGACACAAACGATGCAAGCCGCATTTTTTGAACCTCGGCCCAGATTCTTACTCTCCACCTGCCGACCCGGATTGACACCATGGACCTGTCGCAACTGAACGCCATCCCGATGGCCGTGGTCTACGCCGGGCTTGCCGGCACACTGATCGCGTTGCTCGTCGCCAGCTACCAGAACAACTGGTCGTGCCGTGTCTTCTTCCTGCTTGCCTTGCGGCTCGCCATTGGCTGGCACTTCCTCTTCGAGGGGCTGCACAAGGTCCACACGTATTACCTCGGGCCCACCGATAACAATCGCGTCTTCACGAGCGAGCCCTACTTCACGGTCGCCGACGGCCCGCTGGGGCCGATCATGCGCAAGCAATTCGGCGACGTGGATGCCAACCTGCAGGCCAAGCTGGAACCACAGAACCTGCCCGCACCCTTCGCCAAACTCTCCCCTGACCAGCGCATGCGGCGCAACCTCGAAAACGAGCCAATGTATCTCGATACGGCCACAGATGAGGACTATGCGAAGTGGGTTCCCATCAATGTGGGTGCGGACTGGAAGCGGTTCGTGGATGAATTCGCCGAGCGTTATCACCTCACCGAGGCCGAGAAGAAGCGAATCGACGGCGTGCTCGATGAGGAGGAGAAGAAACAGATCGAAGAGTACGATCGCCTGGTTCTCGAGGACCAGAAACTCGGTCGCGAAGACAGCAGCTTGAAGAGCCGCGAATTCGACTTGCAAGAATCGCTCGTCGGCATCGCCAATCCCAAGGGTGTCGCGGAACTGGAAGCGGTTCGTCAACAGCGGGAGAAGATTGCCGCCGAGCGTGAAGCCAAGACCAAACGCCTGAACGAACTCTCGGAGGCAGGCGTCGGCGACTTCTCGGTGGACGCTCTCGCTCAATATGGCCGCTGGACCGCAGGCGTCGAAGGCCGGCCATCCACCATGAAATTCGTTTCCAACGACGTCGACCTCTCGGCACCGCAGCGGCTCGAGTACATCGCTGTTCGCCAGAAGGAACTCAACGACCTCAAGGAACGTGGCAAGGCCGAGCTTGGCGTCGGCAACAATATCGAACAGAAGCGCATGGCGGAACTCAAGGCCCTCATTATGCAGGCCAAGGCTGTGCTGCTTGCCGATGCCGATGCGTTCATCCTGCAGTTGAAGAAGGGCGTCTTCACGAATGCGATGCAACTCCGCGTGCTCCAGCAGGCCCCCTCGCCGAGCATGATCGTCGCCAAGGATCCGACAAAGCTGGATAGCTTCCTGCCCGCATCCGCCGAGGCCACGGACTTCCGCTTTGACACGTTGCCTCAGGGCATCCAGGACACCTGGAACCGGTATCATTCTCAGTTCCGTTCCGATTACCCCGAGAGCATCACACCGGGCATCGACCGCTCCTACGAACTGGCCAGGGAACGCACTGCGAATGTCTTCTCGGGCCGTGATGAGTTCATCGGCAAGAACCTGAAAGTCGAGGTCCTGAAGCCCAAGAAGAGCAAGTACACGCAGGCGGCGGAGAAGTATCGTGCACTGCTCGCCAACCCCACCAACAAGAAGGAACTGGCGGATGCCCGCATCGCGCTTCTGAACGAACTCGATGGCCGCTACGCCTCGTTGAAGCAGACACTGAGTGCCTCACTGCCTTCGGACATTGCCGGCTGGCCGGCCGCGACGAAGCCGAACAAGGGCGTTGGGCCGAAGCTGGACGAAACGACGATGTGGATGCTCGTCGCCGTCGGCGCGATGCTCTTGGCCGGGCTTGGAACACGCATCGCCTGCCTGGTGGGTGCGGGCTTCCTCGTGATGACATACCTCACACACCCGCCCTTCCCCTGGCTGCCGTTGCCGCCCAACACGGAAGGCAACCCGGTCTTCATCAACAAGAACATCATCGAGATGCTCGGCCTCATGGTGATTCTCGTCCACCCCACCGGCCGCTGGCTCGGGCTCGACGCCATCATCCACAAGATCTTCTTCTGGAAGGCACCAGAACCCACGTAAGCCCATGCACACCCCGTTCATCCGGGCGGGGAGTCTTGATCCAACATCGAATTCATTCCTCTCTCACTGGAGATACACCCCATGGCCCTCGACCTCACCCAGGAACAGAAGCAGACCGGTCGCGAGAACTTCACAGCCGCGACCGGCGAACTGACGCGGCGCGGCTTCATGAAGTCGATGGTCGCGGCCGGAGCGGTTCTGCCCGTCTCCGCGGCCGTCTACTTCGGCTACAAGGAGTGGACCCACGGCAAACCCGTGCGAACCGCCCTCATCGGCTGCGGCGACGAAGGCGGCGTCCTCATTGGCGAGCACAACCCCGAGTTCCTCCAGATCGTTGCCATCGCCGATATTCGCCCTTATAACCGCGAGCGCATCATCGAGGGCGAACCGAGCCCGTCGCCCCGCAAGGGCCTCAAGAAGATGTACGGTGCGGCCGAGGCGGCCAAGATCAAGCACTTCTGGCGCTGGGAAGATATCCTCAACGAGGAAGCCATCAAGGACCTCGGGCTCGAAGCCGTCGTCGTCGCGCTCCCGCTGCATATGCACGACACGTGCTCCATCGCCGCGATGAACCTCGGCCTGCACGTGCTGTGCGAAAAGCTCATGGCCCGCGACATCACTCGTTGCAAGAGCATGATCACCGCCGCGAAGAAGAATAACGTCATTCTTTCTATCGGCCATCAACGTCATTACTCGATGCTGTATGCACATGCCAACGAGGTGGTCGAGAGTGGCGTGCTCGGCGAGGTGAAGCACATCCGCGCTCAATGGCACCGCAACAACTCCTGGCCCTGGAGTCCCGCCGATGCCAAGAAGGGACTCGATCTTACCGTGGGTGTCCGCCAACCCGACCTCCGCGATGGCTGGTTCCAGCCGATCTACGACATCGATTCGCGTGAGTTCAAAAGCCCGGAACTGCTCGCCAAGTACGGCTGCGCCACGGACCGCGAATTGCTCGCCAAGTGTGGCTATCCGGACGGCATCGAGGAACTGATCCGCTGGCGCACCTACGAACGCACCGGCGGCGGGCTCATGGCCGAACTCGGCAGCCATCAACTCGATGCCAGCAGCATCTTCCTCGGCAAGGTGCATCCGATCTCCGTCAGCGGTGTCGGCGGACGCTTCTTCTATGGCGATCTTCAGAAGGCCAACAAGGGCGAACCCACTGGCCCCAACCCCCGCGAATCGGACGATGCCGCCTTCGTCACCTACGAATTCCCGGGCAAGAACCACCCCCAGGGGAAGAACCAGGGCACGGACGAAACCGATATTGTCGTGGTCACCTATTCCTCGATGAACACCAACAGCTTCGAGAAGTACGGCGAATGCCTGATGGGCAGCCGGGGCACGATGGTGGTGGAGTCCGAGGCGGATGTCTTCCTGTACAAGGAGCCGCAACCGGGCAAGAAGGACTCGGGCGGCCGCGGCACCTCTGTCGCGATCACGGGCGGAGCCGGTGGCAAGCCCGCGATGGAAGCGAGTTCCACATGGGCGGTCGGCAGCGGGCCCAGCGTCGTCAGCAAGACCGGCAACGATAGCGGCTGGGGCGACGTGAGCCGCGGCTATCGCGAAGAGATGGAGCACTTCGCCTTCTGCGTCCGCCAACTTCAGGACAGCCGCGAGGACCAGATGGCCCGCCGCGACAAGATGCAGGATGTCTATGCCAAGGAAGCCGACGGCAGCTATGTGCTTGCCAACGAGAAGCGCCTGCCCAAGTGCCACGGCGAAGTGGCCATGGCCGACGCCATCCTGGCCCTCACCGCGAACATGGCCATGGACAAGCAGGTGCGAATCAAGTTCGACGAGAACTGGTTCAAGGCCGAATCGCCGGAGGTCCCCGAAACCAAGTACGGCAAGGATGCAACGTGATTGCGTCGGCTTCCGCCCTTGTGGAGCAGCATGCTGGGAGCTGCGGGCTTGCCGGAACGCGACCCGCCGCTCTAAGATGAGTCGAACAGGGGGCGGTAGCTCAGTTGGTAGAGCGCTGCAATCGCACTGCAGAGGTCGAGAGTTCGAATCTCTTCCGCTCCATTGCCAAGCCCGCGGAGGCCCGCGGGCTTTTTCGTTGAATCGCACCCAGGATGGGCATTTCGAAGCGTGGCCCCTGATATCACAAGGGGAGCACGCGCAAGCACAGTCTACCCGGACAGCGGTGGCCCCGGAAGGGTTTGCTTGCCTCCGCGTTCACGCCTTCCCATTCGGGAGGCCCTGGTGTTCCAATCAGCGTCCCCCTGGATCGAGTCCTGTGCATTCCGATCGGTACCCACCTGCACGGAGATCGTTCTCCTCGCAGTGCGGACCATCACAGAAGAGCAAAGTGTCGCGGAAAGATCTTGACATGTCGAGATATCTCGATATATTATTTTGAGGAGACAAACTGATGGCCTCACCCACACTGATCGACCTGGGACGCCTCACGGTAGCGGCGGAGTGTCTCAAGACGCTTGCCCACCCGCACCGGTTGCGGATTGTGGAATTATTGCTTCAGAACCGTTACACCGTGGGCGAACTGGCTGACTCGTGCGAGATCCCGAGCAATGTCGCTTCGGGACACTTGCGGCTCATGCAGCGGTGTGGTTTCCTGGCACCCGAGCGCGATGGCCGAAACGTCTACTACACGATCACCGAACCGAGCCTCAAGAAAATCATGACCTGCATCCGCGAGCGATTCGCTGGCACCGGCGCTCGCTGATGATTTTTACCCGATATATCGCGACTTTTAAACATCTCAACATTCAAGGAGATCGACGATGGACATCGCAACCATTCGCCCGCAAGAACTTGCCGCCCGCCAGCAGGCCGGTGAGACCATCGAGTTAATCGATGTGCGCTCGCCCGTCGAGTTTCGCGAAGTCCACTGTGCCTTCGCCCGCAACGTGCCGCTTTCAGGACTCGATCCGAAGGCCGTCATGGCCGCACGCAAGGGTGACGGGGACACACCGCTGTATGTGATTTGCCGGTCGGGGAGCCGTGGCAGACAAGCGTGCGAGCAGTTCCTGGCACAGGGCTTCAACAACGTGGTGAACGTCGAGGGTGGCACTCTGGCCTGGGCCGATTGCAGCCTGCCTGTGAATCGCGGCAAGAAGACGGTTTCGCTGGAACGCCAGGTGCGAATTGCGGCTGGCACACTCGTCGTGATCAGTGTCGTGCTGGGTTCTCTCGTTCACCCGTACTTGCTCGGTCTCGCTGCGTTTGTTGGCGTCGGTTTGGTCTTCGCCGGGGTGACCGACACCTGCGGCATGGGCCTGATGCTTGCCCGGATGCCGTGGAACCGTGTGAGCGAGCCGGTCGGGGCCGTGAAGCCGCCGACATGTGTTTCCTGAGCGATCGTGTGTTCGGACCAACCCCCCGCATGCCATTTTGTTCTCATCGCTGCTCGAGGCGTGGGAACCCTTCCAAGTTCTTCCAGGCAATAAGAGGAGCCATCATGAAGTTGATTATCGTCGGTGGCGTCGCGGGGGGTGCCTCAGCTGCGGCTCGCGCCAGGCGACTCTCGGAAGAGGCCGAGATTATCGTGATCGAGCGTGGGCCGGATGTGTCCTTCGCAAACTGTGGTCTGCCCTATCACATCGGTGAAGTGATTCCCGAACGGGAGAAATTGCTTGTCACCACACCGAAGCGACTGCGTGAACGATTTCGGCTGGATGTGCGAACCCGGAGCGAAGTCGAGGCCATCGACCGCACGAGGAAAACGGTTCGCATCCATGACCTGTGCAGCGGCCGGGTGTATGAAGAGAGCTATGACAGGCTCATTCTGGCACCCGGGGCCGCGCCGGTCCGGCCGGCGATTCCTGGCGCAGATCTGCCCAATGTTATGACACTTCGCAATCTGGCCGACACGGATCGCATCAAGCGGCTGGTCGATAGCGGCACCCGGCACGCTGTCATCGTCGGGGGAGGTTTCATCGGCCTGGAACTGGCCGAGAACTTTTCCCATCGCGGCATCACCACGACCATCCTCGACCGCAATCCCCAGGTGCTGCCTCCATTCGATCCCGAGATGACAACACCGCTCACTCTTGCCCTGCGTGAGAAAGGCATAGAAGTCTTGCTATCGCAGACGGCCGAAGCCATCACGACGACTTCGGATGGCATGAACGTTCAGCTCACGTCCGGCGAGGTCCGCCCGGCGCAGTTGGTGGTGTTCGGAATTGGTGTCCGACCGGAGAACCGGCTTGCCGTGCACGCGGGGTTGGAAATTGGGCCACGGGGCGGAATTCGCGTGAACGCGCTCCTCCAGACGTCTGACCCCGATATCTTCGCGGTCGGCGACGTCATCGAAACCACGGATTTCGGCACAGGCGAGCGCACGCAGGTCCCACTGGCAGGGCCCGCCAACCGGCAAGGCCGCATCGCCGCCGACAATGTGTTTGGCCGGCAATCCCGCTATCGCGGAACGCAGGGGACCGCCATCCTCGGCTTTTTCGATCACACCGCCGCGATCACCGGGGCCTCCGAGAAACTCTTGAAGCGACAGGGTGTTGCGTATCGCAAGGTCTATGTTCACCCGTCCCACCATGCAGGTTATTTTCCTGGTGCAGAAGGGATGACATTGAAGGTGCTATTCGACCCGGAGTCGGGTCAGTTGCTGGGTGCTCAGGGCATCGGTCGAGCGGGTGTCGATAAACGCATTGACGTGTTGGCAGTGGCCATCCAGGCCAGGATGAGCGTTTACGATCTCGAAGAAATGGAACTGTGCTACGCGCCGCAGTTCGGCTCGGCGAAGGATCCTGTGAACATGGTCGGCTTCGTCGCAGCAGGTTTGCTCCGGGGTGAACACCCTCAGACGGACTGGGAAACAATCCGCGACGCGCAGGAGAAACCGATACTGCTCGATGTGCGAACGCCGCAAGAATACGCCGGTGGCCACATCCCGAACGCACTAAACATCCCGGTGGACGAACTTCGCAATCGGCTCTCCGAGGTGCCGAAGAATCGTCACGTGGTCGCATATTGCCAGGTTGGACAGCGTGGCTATCTTGCCACGCGCATCCTGATGCAGTCAGGGTATGTCGCGTCGAATCTCGGTGGTGGTTTCAAGACGTATCTGCTGCACACACCCGAATCCTCCCCCAACGCCGAAGGGATGAATCGCGGCTGAGCGAGTCTGAACCTGCACGCGTTCCTCTGTGGCCGGGCGATGGCCCTCCAAGCATCAGTGAAGAGATCGCCAGGGAATGGATGGACGCTGCAGGAAGTGGTCGTGACTACTGCGCAAGCGGAGAGAAAGCCCGCTCTCGCATAAAATCGCGGTGGCTCCGGGCTGACGCCTGAGGTATGATTTGAAGGTTAGGTTTGTCTCCATCTGTGACTCGTACTGAGGTTCGTCGATGCGGTTGCTCTCCAACCCCGCCGCCCTCGTGTTATTGCTGCTTGCACTTCCCGCTTTTGCCGCGGATGTGCCGGACGACTGGGCTTACAAGCCAGTCCGCACTCCGGGTGTGCCAAAGGTTCAGGGTGCTATTCGCAACCCGCTGGATGCGTTCCTCCTCGAGAAGCTAGAGAGCCAGGGATTATCATTCGCTCCCGAGGCGGATCGTCGCACGCTCATTCGTCGAGTGATTTTCGATCTCATCGGCTTGCCACCCACGCCGGAGCAGATCGAGGCATTTGTGAACGACAAAGCTCCGGATGCGTACGAGAAACTCGTGGAACGCCTGCTCGCTTCGCCGCAGTTCGGTGAACGGCAAGCTATCTTCTGGCTCGATGTCGTGCGCTTTGCGGAAACGGATGGCTTCAATGCGGACGCCGCTCGCCCCCACGCCTGGCGTTATCGCGACTACGTCATCCAGTCCTTCAACGCGGACAAGCCCTACGACCGCTTCGTGATGGAGCAACTCGCCGGAGATGAGTTATATCCAAACGATCCCGATGCCTTGATCGCCACGGGGTTCCTGCGCCACTACCCGGACGAATACAACGCGGTGAACCTCGAACAACGCCGCCAGGAAATCCTCAACGACATCACCGACACCACCGCCTCGACATTCCTGGGCCTCACGCTCGGTTGCTGCAAGTGCCACGACCACAAGACCGACCCGCTGCCGCAGTTCGATTATTACCGCTTCCAGGCGTTCTTCGCCGGCTACTGGCCTGTGGATGTACCCGCGGTTTCAAAGGAAGCCCGCGAGCAGTACGAAGCCAAGCTGGATGTGTGGGAAGCCAGGAGTGCCGAGGTCCGGGCCGCGATCGAGAAGATCGAAGCACCCTATCGCACCAGGGACAGCAAGAAACAACGCAGCCGCTTCCAGGAGCAGCATCAGGCCCTGCTCGATATTCCATTCGAGAAGCGCACGCCGCTCGAACGGCAAATCGGGGCCATGATCGACAAGCAGGTCTATTCGCAAGCCAAGGACGTATCCAAAAGTTTGAAGCCAGCCGAGAAGGAGCAGTGGGACTCACTGCAATCCAAGCTTGCTTCACTCTCAAAGGAGAAGCCGAAGGAGCCGCCACAGGCGATAGCGATGACGGATGTGAGTGTTGCACCACCGACCACGCACTTGCTGAAACGAGGCAACTGGCGTTTTCCGAGCGACGAAGTTCTCCCCGGCTACTTCACGGTCTTCAGTGGGAAGGATGCCGAGTGCACACCCACAGCCTCCACCAGTGGCCGGCGTGCGGCGCTGGCGAAGTGGATGGTGGATCCCAGGAACCCGCTGACCGCCCGCGTGATGGTGAACCGCCTCTGGCAGCAACACTTCGGCACCGGCATCGTCGCGACTGCGGGCGACTTCGGCGTCACCGGCGACCGCCCCACCCATCCCGAATTGCTGGACTGGCTGGCGGGTGAGTTTGTCCGCCAACAATGGTCGCTCAAACACATCCACCGCCTCATCGTCACCTCGGCCGCTTATCGCCAGTCGGCACGCGTCGATGAGCAGGCTGCCTCGCTCGATCCGGATAACCAGTTCCTCTGGCACTTCCCCCGACGCCGGCTCGACGGCGAGGCGTTGCGTGATGCCATGCTCAGCGTCTCGGGTCAGTTGAACCTGAAAGCGGGCGGGCCGAGCATCTTCCCGGAGATACCGGCCGAGTTGAAGTCGGGCAGCTGGAAGGTTTCGAGTGATCTCAAGGAACGCAATCGCCGAAGCATCTACGTGTACGTGAAGCGGAACCTGCGTTACCCGATGTTCACCTTATTCGACAGCCCGGACCGCACCGAAACCTGTTCACGACGATTCGTCACAACCACAGCACCGCAAGCCCTGACGCTCTTGAACGATCCCATTGTGATGGGTCATGCGAACGCGTTCAGCGATCGCGTGCTCAAGGACGCGGGCAACGATCCGGGCAAGGTCATCGATCGTGCCTTCACACTCGCCCTGGGCCGGCCACCCAGCACCGAGGAACGCACCGCCGCCACGGCCTTCCTGAAGAACCACACGGGCCCGTTCCCCACCGCCGCGACAGACCTGTGCCATGCGTTATTGAATTTGAATGAATTCCTCTACGTGGATTGAACCAAACCATGATGAATCCACACATACCCGCATTCCGTTCGCGTCGTGAATTCCTCCGCCTGGCCGGGAGCGGTTTTGGTGCGATCGCGTTCTCGGCCATGCTCGCGGAAGAGAGCCGGGCCAACGCCGATCGCGAACTGACTGCGCCTTTCGCACCGAAGGCACCGCACTTCGCGGGCAAGGCCAAGTCCGTCATCTTCCTGTTCATGGAAGGCGGACCGAGTCATGTCGATCTGTTCGACCCCAAGCCGGAACTGACCCGGCAGCACGGGAAGCCATTGCCTGCGAGTTTCGGCAAGGTCGTCACGCCGATGGGCACGGGCGGCAACAACCTACTTGCCAGCAAACGCAAGTTCAAGAAGTACGGCCACTCCGGCCTCGATTTCAGCGACTGGGTGCCGCACCTCGCCACCTGTGCGGACGACATCGCCGTGTTGCGAGCCTGTTGGGCCGATGGCCTTAACCATGTCGGCAGCGTCTGCCAGATGAACACGGGTTCGATCCTCGCCGGCCGGCCGAGCTTGGGATCGTGGTCGCTTTATGGCCTCGGCACCGTGAATCAGAACCTGCCCGGTTTCGTGGTGATGACCGATAGCCCCGGTGTGCCTTTCGGCGGGGCTCGCAACTGGGGCACGGGCTACATGCCTGCCACGTTCCAGGGCACGCAGTTCCGCAGTGGAGCCAGCCCGATTCTGAACCTGAACACCCCTGCAGAAGTGGGCGACGTCCGCCAGAAGGACAAGCTCGAACTCATTACGAAGCTCAACAACATTCACCGTTCACAGCGGCCCGGCGACTCGCAACTCGATGCCCGCCAGTCCGCGTACGAACTCGCGTTCCGCATGCAGGCCACAGCACCCGACGCTGTCGACCTCACTCAGGAACCGGAGAAGATCAAGGAAGCGTACGGGCTCAATCGCAAGGAGACCGCCGAGTTTGGCCAACGCTGCCTGCTCGCCCGCCGGCTCGTGGAGCGCGGTGTCCGATTCGTGCAGGTCTATTGCGGGCCGGGCAGCCAGTGGGACGCCCACTCCGATATCGAGGGGAACCACACCAAGATGTGCCTGCGCTCCGATCAACCCTCGGCCGCACTCATCAAGGACCTGAAAGCCCGCGGCTTGCTCGATTCCACGCTGGTGATCTGGGGCGGCGAGTTCGGCCGTACACCCATGAGCGAAGGAAGCAACGGCCGCGACCATAACCCGTACGGCTTCTCGATGCTGATGGCCGGCGGAGGCGTGAAGGGCGGCACCGTTCACGGCACCACCGACGAATTCGGCCTCAATGGCGTCGAGGGCCGCGCACACGTCCACGACTTCCACGCCACCATCCTGCACCTGCTCGGCTTCGACCACGAGAAGCTCACCTACCGCCACAATGGCCGCGACGAACGCCTCACGGATGTCAGCGGCCATGTCGTGAAGGAAATCCTCGCGTGAACGCGTTCGGATTCGATTCAACGCAATATGGTCCTGCCGTCGCCGAGTTGTTGCGCACGCCGCGTACGCCTGCGCTCGGGCCTGGCCAGCCGGTTCGTGCCGTGCAGGCCCAACTCGCTGCGCTCACCCTGCCGCCCGGCTGTCTGTCCGGGCTTTGGCTCTACTTCGATTTCCTGGACGAGTCGCACACGATCAGCCAGGATCTGCACACATCCGAAGGCAGTTTCTGGCACGCCATCATGCACCGCCGGGAACCGGATGCCTGGAATAGCAAGTACTGGTGGAGAAAGGTGGGCGCGCACCCCGTATTGAAGCAGATTGGCAAACACGCCGCTTCACTTGGATATGCTTACACCAACCCGCTGGATTTCGTGGATGACTGCGAACGAGTCCGCGGAAGCGACTCACAAGAGGAAGAGCAGGTGAAACGCGTGCAACTCCTTGAATGGCAACTGCTCTTCGATCACTGCTTTCACATGGGCAACCGTTGATTCGATTCGCCACTCTTATGTGGCTCAAACCGTGCCTGTAATTTCCGCGAGAGCGGCCGTCAATTTCTCGATATCCGCTGATGTCGTGAATGGACCCGGGCTGACACGCACAAGGCCATCGGGATAGGAGCCCAGGGCCCGGTGGATGTAGGGTGCGCAGTGCAGACCGGGCCGGACAGCGATATCGAAGGCCTGGTCGAGAATGCCGCCGAGTTCCGGTGCAGGGAGCATTTCACACCGGAAACTCACCGTGCCGACCCGACGTGCGGGTTCATCGTGTCCGAATAATTCAAATCCCGGCATTGCTGCGACCGCCACACGGAATTGATCGCACAATTGAAGTTCATGCTTGAGGATCGCTTCAGTGCCACGTTCCTCCACGAAATCCAGCCCCGTGATCAGCCCGGCAACGCCGAGCACATTCGGGGTGCCGCCTTCGAGATAATAAGGGTATTCGAGGGGCTGCGTGGGGGTCGACGAATCGCCGCCGGTGCCGCCCTCGCGCCAGGGCCGCAGCGCGACGCGGGAACCGACATACAGTGCTCCGGTTCCGGTGGGGCCGAGGAGCGACTTGTGGCCAGGGAAGGCAAGCAGGTCGATGCACATCGCCTGCACATCGATGGGAACGACACCGGCCGTTTGTGCTGCGTCCACAAGAAATAACAGATCGCGTGCCCGAACCATGCGGCCAATCTCGGTGATCGGTTGCACAGTACCGAGCACATTGCTGGCGTGCGTGATCGCCACGAGCTTCGTGTGCGGTGTGAGGGCCGCCTCGATCGCGGCCGGGTCGATCGTGCCGCCTGCGTCGGCGGCGACCCGTGTGAGCGTGATGAACTTCGCTTCCGCCATCGCCACCAGAGGCCGCGACACGCTGTTGTGTTCCAGGTCCGTCGTAATGACGTGATCGCCTCCCGCGAGCACACCCTTGAAGGCCATATTCAAGGCATCGGTGCCATTGAGCGTGAAGACGAAACGCTCGGGCGACCGGCCATTGAAGAATCGATTCAGGCGATGCCGGCCGTCGTCCAGCACGTGCTCGGCGGCCAGTGCCATCTTGTGGCCCGCCCGCCCCGGGTTCGCCAGGCTAGTTCGGGCGAAGCGATCGAGTGCGAGGTACACGCTCTCGGGCTTGGGAAAGCTGGTGGCCGCGTTATCGAGATAGGTCATGGGAGTGGCCGGATCGCATCAATGGCTCGGAGCGACATTCGTGAAGGTGACGCTCTGCAAATCGTTATCGATGATGTAGTAAATCACACGTGGACCGGTCACTATCTTCCTGAGCCCCGAAGAGCCGGATGGGTTTGATCCAGTTTGATCCAGGAATCGCCAATCCGAACCCAGGGCGTTGCCCTGGGCCATGGAGCTTGGCACCCATGGCGTTGCCCTGGGCTAGGGAGTCACAGTCCTTCGGACTGGAAGAACAAGCAACTCAACACCCAGGGCGTTGCCCTGGGTTAGGGAGTCACAGTCCTTCGGACTGAAGATCAAGGACCTCCGTACTTCACCCGGGAAGGGTGGCACCGCCTAGCCCAGGGCAACGCCCTGGGGGAGGCTGACCGATTAGAACCACTGTTTCTGGCCGATCTGGTAGGTCTGGATGAACTCTTCGTCGGACTTGGTGAGGTAGATGATGCCTTCGATCAGGCCGATGAGGCCGCCGACGAAGACACAGCTAAGGAGAATCTGAATGAGCCCGGCCGAGGTGTAGCCGAGGTAGAATTTGTGGACACCGAGCCCGCCGAGCAGGATGGCGAGAATGCCAGCGGTCACTTTCTTGCAGGGTTGCGTGGTCATGGGGGCATCATCGAAATCGTCGTCATCGCGGGGCATTGGGGACTCCGATTGGCGTGGGAAGGTGTGCCCCAAGTGGGGCGAAGACATCATCCCCGGCCCGATCACGACTGCAAGTGAAAAGGCGGCTCAGCCGTTCGTTTTGCTCCAGGCAACAGCAATAAGCGTTGCACCGATGACCACAAGCACCAGGCTCAGCATGATGATGCCCTTCAACATGGCGTACATGTTCTTGAGGCTGCCGAGGGCATTCATGAGGTGCCAGATGTCTTCGTTCTTCGTCTCCACGATGCGACGGAATGAATGTGCGGCGCTGCCCGTCCAGAAACCCATGCAGAGGAAGAAGAGCATCCCCGCACCCACTCCCGCAGCAGGGCCGTAGTTGCCGGACTTCGACTGAATCACGTCGTACACGATGAGGCCGAAGAATACCACGAAGGCGAGAGCGAGAATCTTCAAGAGTGAACCCACGCCGCTCATCGCGCTGGCCAGTTGGCTGAATTCCTTGTTCTGCTCGTCGTTGAACTCGTACTGCGTCGTCTTGTATTCAACCTGTCCAGGATTCATGACAACCTCGAGTTGGTGGTGGAGCCGTGTGATCGAAGCGAAAGAATGCACGACGTTGAACGAGCAGCGTTCGTGTTCAGCCCGTGAGTGCACGTCACCTGGAATGTGATTCGATCTTGAATGGTACTTATTCTGATCGAGCGACTGAATCTTGAAATCGTGCGACCCGGCTTCTCGAAACGAGAGGCACATCACTCTTCGCGGGTACCGCTGTCAGTCGCCTCTTCCAGCTGACGGATGGTGTCGCAGAGGTGTTCCAGCGTGGGGTTGAGTTCGAACGCTTGTTGGAACGCTCGCAGGGCTGCCCGCGGCTTCTTGAGCTTCAGCAAGCATTGCCCCATCCCCGCGGCGGCCCCGAAGTGGTACGGGTTCAGACGCAGCACCGTCTCGCAATCCTCGACGGCCCGGGTCAGTTCACCCCGTTTGAAATACCAGATGGCTCGCTGATTATACGCCTCGGCAAAGTGCGGGGCCTGGCGAATGAGATCATCCAGATCCGCCCGGGCCACGAGGGAATCGTTCTGCCGGGCGGCTTGCTGCAAGCGCCAGTTCTGCTCCGCGGTGCCGCCGCGAAACCAGAGTTCCCAAAGCGAGTCCGAGGCGAATCGCTGGATGAGCAAGTCCGGGTCGCGCAGCATCGCGGCAACAGCGGCATTCGAATCGATTGTGCCGATGAGCCCGAGCGCGAGCACGGTTGCACGGCGCGTGCGGAGGTCCGTGGTGTTCAGCAGACGCTGCAGTGTGCCTTCGCTATAGCGTTCGCGCACCGCGGCGCGGAACTCGCGCATGCCATCCTGAGCACCGGCCGCCCAGAGTTCCTCGTCGTCGCCCGGGTGCAACTCGGGCAGTTGGTCGTAGTACTCGAGCAATAATGGGCAGGACACGTTCGAACCCTCGGCACCGGCGTGCGGTCTTCCCCACAATGTAGACCATGAGCGGGGTCCGGTGCAAGGGAGTGGATACCTCAAGCCGTTCCGGGCCTGCAGAACCCTGGAAGCTTGTGCGGGCTCGCAGCTCAGTTTGGCCCGCCCGTGGGGGGTGGCGGTGCAGGTGGGCTCGGCGGCGTGCGGCCTGCAATCTTCGCTTTCTTCCAGGCTTCCACATCGGAACTCACGACTTGAACAGCTTTCGACAGTTGCGAATCGTTGCCGCTTGCCCAGTCCGCCAACGTGGCATCGACCACCACATCCGGCACCACGCCCTGCTTCTCCATGTTCACACCATTCACCGTGAAGACGCCGGTCTTGGGGATGCGGAAGGTGGAACCATCGATGAGGCGTGTGGAGGTCGTGCCGATGACGAAGCCACCCGTGGGCTGGCCCACGACCTTGCCGAGGCCGAGCGTCTTGAAAGCATGGGGGAAGATCTCGGCATCCGAGTAGGAGCGGTTGTTGCACATCACCACCACCGGCCGCGTCCACTTGCGATCGAAGTTTCGCAGCACCAACCCCTCTCCGCCGTCGCGCTGACGGAAGAAAGTGTGCTCCTTGCCGCTGAGGTAGTTCAGCACCTGATCGTGTGTGAAACCGCCGCCATTGAAGCGGACATCGAGCACGATGGCGTCCATCTCAAAATTATCCGAGTACAGTGAACGCACGAATGTTTCGAGCCCGGCATCATCCATGCTCGGGATGTGGATATAGCCGACTTTGCCACCGGAGGCTTTGTCGACGGCCGCGGCATTGCGGGCCACCCAGCGATCGTACATCAGCGCACTCGCCTTGCTGCGGTCCACGCGACGATTTCGATACGTCGCTTCGCCTTGGCATCTTTGACATTGCTGGTGATTTCGAGGGCCACTCCTTCGTTAACTTTGTTGTTGAGAAGTTCCGAGATGTTCACCTTGTCCGTCAGTTCGATGCGGTCGATGGTCAGCACGATGTCGCCAGGTTTGATGTCGAGTCCGCGCCTGTCAGCGGGTCCGCGGTTGAGCACTTCGAGCACCTTCAAGCCGGGGCCACGATAGGCGTCATCGAAGATCAAGCCGAGGTCGGCCGTGATTTCGTCGGCCGTGGGGAGCTTGCCGCTGATGCCGAGGTGCGAGGCGTTCAGTTCACCGAGCATCAGGCTCACGAGTGCGTACAGATCTTCCTTCATGGCGACATGGGGAACGAGCGGCTGGTACTTTGCACGCACTCGCTCCCAGTTGGCACCGTGGTGCTGCGCATCGTAGAAGTGGTCGGAGAGTGCTCGCCAGCTCTGGGCGAACATCTCCTCGAATTCCTCGCTCTGCCGGACGATCATCTTCGCGGAGAAGTTCACCTTGCTCGGCTCGGGTGTGGCAGAACCGGTGGCCGGTGCGAGGGCGGAATAGGTCGACACATAACGCAGTTCGCCACTCTTGTTCAGGAAGTAAACGCGGCCGCCGGTCTTCTTGGCCCAGGTGATCTGCCGCGGTGCCTGGCTGCCAAAGGTGAGCCGATTCAGCAGGCCGCCGTTGCTGTTGGCGATCCAGAGATCATCGCTGCTGCTGGAAATCGAGCGAAACGCGATCTGCGAGCCGTTCGGCGAAATCGCCATGGAGTCCGCGGTGAGCGTGGTGACCTTGTCGGCACGCAGGTGCAAATCGTCCCAGTCGATGGTGCCGGAAGGGGCGGGCTTGGTGCCGGGCGTCACAGGTTTTTGCAGGCTGAGCACGTGCGGTGCATACTGCCCGCGCCGCTGGCCAATGAAGCCGATGTGGTTCCCAGTGCGACTCCAGGACACGTCGCCGTTGTAGGTCGCGTAGCGCGTCACGTTCCGTGGCGGCAGGCTGCCATCCGTTGGGATGATGAACAACTCACTCGCGAAGGAGCCATCCGTGCGGGCAAAAACCAGGTGCTTGCCATCGGGCGACCAGTCGTAGTCGAAGACGCGCGACTGAGCCACGAGCACTTTCTGCTCGCTGCCATCAGGCTTCATGGTCCAGAGTTGCCCCTTGCGGATGAAGGCAATCCGCTCCCCCTTGGGGCTAAACGAGGCACGCGATTCTTCCTCGCGCGTACTCGTGAGTGGCTTCACCTTGAATTTGTGAGCCGTGGGCAGTTCCGGGTGCTCCGTATCATCGGCTTCCAGCAGATACAGTTCCTCCACACCCGAACGATCGGAGCTAAAGAGGATGCTTTTGCCATCGGGGCTGAAGCTGGCGCTGTGGTCGTAGGCGGGGGAGTCCGTCAGGCGTGTGGCCTTGCCGCCGGCTGGCACGCGGGTGAGAAAAAGTTCGCCTTGCACGCTGATCACCGCATGTTCTTCATCGGGCGAAAGGGCGAACTCGGTGGCATCACGCGTGAACGTGGTTGATTTCTCGGTGTTCGATTTGTCGTCGGCATTCACCTCGATGGCCAGTTTCCGGGGCGACAGCGTGCTTTTCGTGTTTACCACCCAGAGATCGGCACCGCATTCGTAGACGATCCACTCGCCGTTGCCGCTGAGGCGAGCCTCGCGAACCGTGTCGTCCTCGTGCTTCGTGATACGCTTGAGTGGACCGACCGCGGTGGAGTCGCTGGATAGATCCTGACACACCAGGTTGGCACAGCCCCGGGTGCTCAGATTCTCGCTGACGTAGTACAGCTTCGCACCATCCGGGCTCCACATTGGTGCGCCATCCTGGCCTTCGAATACGGTGAGGGCTTTCTGGCTCGTGCCATCCACGGTGCTGATCCAGATATCGTCATTGCTCGAGCCACGGTAGCCACGGCGATACCATGTTCCGGGGCCACGCACGAAGGCGATGGCTTTACCGTTCGGTGCGAAGTGAGCTTCCTTCCCTTCAAACAGGGGCAACTTGCGTTCGGCACCGCCCTCGACTGGCACGGTAAAAGTCTCCGCGTTGCGAGGGAAGGCCGTGGAACGCGTGGAGGAGAAGACGATGGACTGGCCATCGGGTGTCCAGCCGTTCACCATGTCCTGGGCGCTGTCGAAGGTGAGTCGTGTGGGTCGGCCGCCGACGACAGAGACGACGAAGACGTCGTAGCTGCCATGGCGATTGGAACTGAAGGCGAGTTGCTTGCCATCGGGGCTGAAGCGGGGGTTGATGTCGTGTGCTTCGTGCATCGTCACGGGCCGGGCCACACCGCCAATTGTCTCGACGGTCCAGATGTCGCCGAGGTAGCTGAAGGCGATCAGCTTTCCATCGGGCGAGATGTCTGGCGTGCGCGCGAAACGGATCGGTTCCTGTGCTTCCGCACTTGAGGTCAGGATTAGAATGAGGAGTGCAAACCAGCGACGAGCAGGCATGAGTCAGACCTCGAAACGTTGCGAAGTGCCTCAAGAAGATGCCATGTAGATTACCGGACCGTCACGAAGGGTGCAAAGCGCACAGTTTGTCGAGAGCGGAAACTGCCGCCCGACACGCCTGCGTGATCGCTACAGGCGCACGGATCGGGCCTCGAATCAGGCTGAGCAAGCTTCGGTTTCAAGCCATCAACGTTGATTCCGTTTCTGAGAACGAGGTGAGACTTGTCAGAAGATCGGGTGTCACGCTCGTGGGGTTCGGGTTACTATCTCTGTAAGTTCATCTACCCCGTGGAGGGTGTTGCCATGCGTCTCACCAAGTTCTTTGCATTCGCCGGTGTGCTCGGGCTCATCGTGCTGCTTGATCCTGTGCCTTCGACGGCCCAGTTCAAGGGTGGACGCGGTGGTTTCGGTGGCCCTCCCGGTGGTGGCGGCTTCGGGCAACCCGGCAGTGGTGGGCCAGGAAGTGGCGGAGAACGTCCCCGCTTCGGCAGCCCTGGTGGCGGACCTCCCGGTGGTGGCGGCTTCGGACAACCCGGAAGTGGCGGAGAGCGTCCCCGCTTTGGTAGCCCTGGTGGTGGACCTCCAGGCGGTGGCCCCGGCTTCACACCCGGCGGGGGCAGTAGCTTCGGATCACGCGGCGATCGAGGCTCTGGCGGCCCGCCCGTGGGCCCTGGCGGCCCCCCGATGAGCCCGGGTGGCCCTCCCGTGGGTCCCGGTGGCCCGCCTCCGAGCGGAGGTCGTGGGCAGATGGATCCCGAGCAGGTCTGGAACATGCTCGTCAAGGTCTCGGGTGGCCGGGATACCATCCGCTTCGATAACATTCCGCCCGATACGAAAGTGGCACTCCGCAGCATGTCCGAGCGGATGGGCACCCGCCCGCTTCCGGAATCCGGTGAGTGGAGCAAGGGCCAGTTCATGGAGTTCTACGCTGCCAACCAACAGCGAATGAGTTCGGGTGGTTCCAGTGGCGGCGACCGCAACATGGAGAAAGCCGAGGAGGCCGCTCGCGATCGCATGAAGAAGCAGGATCGCGATGGTGATGGTCGGATCTCGATGGAGGAAGCCGATGACAAGCTCAAGCCGAACTTCGAGATGATGGATTTGAATCGTGACCGCCACGTCGATTACGAAGAATACAAGATGTACTACTACAATCGCCTGACGGGCAATAATGGCAGCGGTCCTGGTAGCTCCGGCGATTATGGTCGCGTGGACTATCGCGGAGACGACAACAAGAAGCAGGAAGAGGTGAAAGACGTCGCCATCCGCTATGGCACCCTGCCCAAGGAGGCTCCCTCTTTCTTCACGGACCTCGACACGGACAAGGACGCTCAGGTTGCACTCTACGAATGGCGGAACAGTGGTAGCGACATCCGCGAGTTCACCGCCATGGATTTGAACTCAGACGGCCTTGTTACCTACGATGAATATTCCCGCTTCAAGCGACTCGAAGCCGAGCGTGAAAAGGTGCTGGCGAAAGAAGAGGGATACGAGGGCGAGGGCTCGGGCGGCACCGCCACACGACCGAGTAGTTCGAGCCGTGGTTCTTATGGATCAAGCGGTGGGAGCTACGGCAAACCCAGTGGGTCCAGTTCGAAATCGGGCTCGAACGAGAACAACCCGTTCCGTTCGGGTGGCCGTTCGGGTGGCAAGTAAGGTTTTGCCCAACTCATTCGGATAGTAATCGGCTGTGTCTTCGACTTCGAGCCGCCCGCACATCTTGTGCGGGCGGTGTCGTTTACTTCGCGTCAAACAACTTTCCCAGGTCAAAGCGCCGGCGTTCGTGCTTCGTCGCCGGCCCCTCTCCATACGCCAGATTCAACACCCGATCCGCCGGTTCGAACACCATACTTTGCAGCGTGAACTTGCCCTGGTTCACCTCGTCGAGATGGCTGAACACGTCGGCGACCGCCAGTTTCGCACCAGGCTGGCAGAGCGGGGCCAGTTTCTCGTAACGCCAGCACTTGTTGGTGACCGTGAGGAGTTCACTGCGGAAGTGATTGGTGCAGCAGGTCACACCGTTCTCCGGTTCGCGTAGCACGAGGTTCGTGGGTGTGATCTCGAACACGGCCCCGCCATTCTTGTCGCACACGGTGAGACAACAGGTCGTGGTCCGGGGCATCGCTCGCAACAACTTCTCGGCTTCCTCCACCGAACCGCACTCCTCAAGCACACGACGGAACGCCAGCAGCAGCGGTGTGCCCTTCCAGTTGAACTCAGCCTTGTCCTTCGATCGCTTCAGTGAGATTTCGTTGATGGTGACACAGAGCCCGGCATCATTCATGCCGCTGATGACGCCTCCGATGGGCACCACCGAGATGGCGGCAAAGCTCCGCTTGCCCTCGCCCTTGTAGATGATGAGCAACGTGTGCTCAGAAATCCCCTTGGTCGGCAGCCAGTCAAAGTTGCGGCCGAAGAGCGGGCCTCCGGTCATGCTGCGTTCCTTCTCGACCACGATCGTGGAACAACCGAGGCCACTGGATAAATCGGCGACGGTATCGGCGAAGAGGAGCAGCGATTCATCACGCCCGACGGCCTTCGCTGCGGCTTGCAGCTCGGTGAGGTGGTTCGCGGGGAAGTTCGGCTTGAGCTTGCGGGCGAGCGCCAGCGTGATGGGGTATAGCTTCTCCTGCCCGGAATCATGGAGAAAGCGCTGGTGCAGGCCATCGATGTCCGGGGCATTGCGGATGGCGAGCACGCCATACTGATCGCCCATCTCGGCGGGTGTACCGCGAAGCGTGAGCACGGGCATCTTGTTGATGAACTGCAGATCGCCCTTGCCGTGCGCGGCCGCGGGGAAGGCGTCGGCTGCCTGCAAAGCCGGGGCGAGCAGAAGAAGCGTCAGAAACGCGAGATGGCGAAGCATGGGAATTCTCCCGCCATCGCTGTCACGATGGCTTAACTCTCGTTCGGTTCACGGGTGCGGCCCAAAGCCACATCGAATTCGCTCAAGAGTGGCACGAGCATGGCTGCGATGGCAAGCCCGAATGCTGCACCAAGCGCGAGGAACGGCACCAGCGGATCGGCCGATTCATCTGTGCCCGGTTTGGCGATCAGGATATTCACGACGCAGTAAAACATTGCCATCGGACACAGCACGCTCGCCAGTGTGAGTGCGGGCGACGGGCGATCGGCGCTGAGCACATAGAGCAACCCGCCAATGCCCAGGATCAGAAACGAAACAAAGCTCACCCACTGATTGGCGAAGCTGCCACCGTTGATCACGATCAGATAGATGCAGATCAGAGTGCCAATCGAGAGGAAAAAGATGGTGCCGAGCGTGTTCACAATGGCCAACCGGCTGTTCGGTACCCGCAGCGACACGTGCAGGCCAAGCACGATGGCGAAGGCGAGCAGCACGCCCAGAGCGGCAATCACGGCCAGCATCGGCCCGAAATTCGTGGCCAATGCGGTTCCTGCATCAGCACCCGGCGGCGTCCGTGTCAGCACCCCACGGATGGCGTAAAACACCGCCACCAATAACGGAGGCAGCAAATATTCCTTCGTATTATACACAACCCCCAGCAACTTCCCGAACACGAACTCCTTCGGCGACACGTCCGTGACGAGCAGGACATCCAGTGCCCCGCCATCGCGTTCGGAGGTGATGGACGTGACCGCCTGTGCCGAAACGAGCAACAGGCTCAGCACCGCAATCGGCACGAGACCATAGGCCGCGGCGAACGCGGTCCGGCCGCCGGGGCGGTTCAGCTCACTCACGGCAAAGTACATGATGAGCGCCAGCACGATGCCGAAGGCGACCTTCACCAATAGCGGCCGGCGACCATAAGCGAGTGTCCGCACTTCGCGCCAGAGGATCGGGTTCGGCCACACCTGCCGGGCCTTGCCAGGTGCCGCGTGCGCCTTGGCACGCTTCTCAATCGCCACCAGCTCATCGGTGGGTTCGTCCGGTTGCGGCCCTTCGCGCTGCATGATCGGTTCGCCGCTCGGGTTCCACTTCCGCAGTTTCCAGATGCCGACGCCATTGAGAATCGCACACCAGAGGAGCATCACGAGCACGAATCCGTACGCCGGTGCGAGCCCACCCCAGCCACCTGCGGGGGGCTCCAGCACAGCCTGCATGGCCGAAAACGGATCGAGCCAGGCCTGAATTGTGCCCCAGTCCTGCCCCGCCACAAGCATGGGCCCGAGCACACCCACAGCTTGGGTCAGGCAGATATAGAGCACCAGGAATAGCACCGAGAGAGCCAGTGCTTGGAAGGTGCGTTCGCGCCAGAGGGCGATCAGCCCGCCGAGTGAACCCGAAGCGAACCCGGCCGCTCCAAGTACGAGAATCGCCTGCAACACCTGCTCGGGGTCGATGCCGCCGAGCAAGAGCAGCAGTGCCAGCACGGGTGCGGTGACGAGCAGTTGAATGGTTATGGGCAAGAGCGAGCCAAGCAACTTGCCGAGCACGATTTCGTAGTCGTGCATATCCGTGAGCAGCAGCAGCAGGAACGTGCGGCGATCTTTCTCTTGAGACACGGCACTCGCGGCCGAGAGGGCGGCGAAGAAGAGCGTGAGGAGCAACTGCACAAAGGCGATGATCTGGAAGAGGAGCAGGCCGAAGCGCGCGGTCTCACCCAGCGTGGCATCACGCGAGAAGCCGATGGTGGCTTGCCAGGTGGTGATGCCCAGGACGCCAAGGAGCCCGATGAGGGCGGCCCGCGAGCCAAAGTGCCCGGCACGGCGCGGAACCGTGACCAGTTCGCGCATGAAGATCGGACCGAGCAAGCGAGCACTCCAAAAGACAAGCCCCATTCATGAGGGGCAAATCGACTGCGAAACGGGGATAGCTTATTCGATGAGGGCCCAGGCTGCTAGAATCCGTTCACCATGAGAGTCATTGTCTTCAGTTTAAGTGGCTGCCCCGCTCGCTGGCTGGGTGCATACGGAAACGAGTGGGTCGCCACGCCGCACCTCGATCGCCTCGCTTCACAAAGTGTGGTCTTTGATCGGCACATCAGCGATTGCCCGCACCCGGATGCCGCGCGTGTGGCCTGGCTCACGGGCCAGCATCAGTTCTGTGGACCCACGCTGGAGTTCACGCCTCAGCTACTCATGAAACTTCGTGCGGCCGGAGTGCGCACCGTGCTCGTGCGTGCCAACCACGCAGACACGGACGGGCCATCCCCGTTCTACGCTGGCTGGGACGAAGTGTTCGATACCCGCCCGGATCCCGCCGATCGCTCTCCGCTTGATTGCCTGCTGCGCGAGTTTCCGGGCGTGCAGGATCGCTTGAAGGCTGTGCCGCGCTGGTTGCTCTGGGTGGAAACCGATCGGCTCATTCCGCCCTGGAATGTGCCGCAGGATGTCTTCGAGGTGTATCTTCAGGATGTGAATGATGAGGAGGAGGACGCAAGCGAGGCACGGCCAACCGATGACGATGAAGACGATGAAGACGATGAAGACGAAATCACGGACGACCAGGACGAAACGGAGGAAGCCGCACCTGAGGAGGTGGAAGTGCCCGTGCTCCGCGAGCCAGAGGAGCGAGTCGAGCCGTTTGCCGATCCGCCCACGGGCCCATTCGATGGTGCGGACCCGGACGCCTGGGAATGGCTGCGAACCTCCTTCGCCGCTGTAGTCACTACCTTCGACGCGGAGCTGGGCCGGCTCGAAGCGATGCTGCAATCACACGGCCTCACCGAATCGGCGGCACTCCTGTTGACGTCGGACTTCGGCTATCCACTCGGTGAGCACGGGCAAATTGGCCTGCACCGCCCCTGGCTTCACGAGGAGCTGGTTCACTTGCCCTTGATGTTGCGGTTGCCGAGTGACGAACAAGCGGGCCGGCGTGTTCCTGCCCTCACGCAACCTGCTGACCTCGCAGCCACCCTGCTCGATCTCTTCGGGTTTGTTTCACGTGAAGGTGATGGCCAAAGTCTTCTGCCCCTGGCTCGCGGGCAGGCGGAGAAGTTGCGAGACGCGGCCTGCACCAGCCTGGAGCTCGATGGCATCCACGAACTCGCGATCCGCACCCACGAGTGGGCCTTGCTCGTCCCCATTAGCGCAGGAATTGCTGATCCACCACGTCAGGCCAGGCTCTTCCAGAAGCCCGATGATTACTGGGAAGTGAACGATCTCCGCACGCACCACGCGGAGATCGCCGAGGAACTGGAAGCGCGCGTGCGAGCCATCGCGGCGAAACGGATTCCCGAGGCACCTTGAGCCTGCGAATTCACGCCATCGCCACCACCACTTTGCCGAAGTGGCTGCCGCTTTCGAGATGTTGGAACGCGGCATGGGCCTCGTGAAAGGGGAAGACGCGGTCGATGACGGGGTGGAGTTGGTGTCGAGTCAGGAACTGATTCATGGCTTCAAACTGGGTGCGCGAGCCGACAAAGATTCCCTGGAGTGTGAGGGCTTTCATCAGGAGGTGGAGGGGGTTAAATGAGCCCGTGCCGGCGAGGACGCCGATGAGGCCCAGGAAACCACCGGGTCGCACTGCCCTGGTAGAGCGTTCGAGCGTGCCGGCACCGCCCACCTCGACGACGAGGTCGACACCGTTGCCGCCGGACTGCTGGCGGGCCCACTTCTCCCAGTCGGGATCGGTCTTGTAGTTCGTCCCGGCCTCGGCACCAAGCGAAAGGGCGCGTGCCAACTTTACCTCGCTGCTGGAGGTGATAAGGACTTTTGCCCCAAGTGCATGGGCGAACTGCAAAGCGAATATGGAGACGCCGCCGGTGCCCTGGAGCAGGACGGTCTTGCCCGGGCCACAGCCGCCATCCGTCAGGGCGTGCCAGGCGGTGAGGGCCGCACACGGCAAGGTGGCGGCTTCCTCGAAATGGAGATGTTCCGGCATCGCGACCAGGCCCGCTTCCTCGAAGAGCACCCGTTCGGCCAGCACGCCATCCCGGTCGCCGCCGAGCGTGGACTTCATCGCGGCCTCGGTGATCGGACCCTCACTCCAGTTCTGGAAGAAGCAACCGATTACACGGTCGCCCACATTCCAGCGGGTCACACCTTCGCCAGTGGCCACGACTTCTCCAGCACCATCCGAACCGAGCACACGCGGAAAGGTGAGGCGAGGGTTGTAGTGGCCGCGAACGATGAGAAGATCGCGGTAATTGAGCGACGCCGCTCGCATGCGCACGAGCACCTGCCCGGGCCCGGGCACAGGTTGCGGTTGCTCGGTGAAGCCAAGGTTCTCGAAGCCAAACCCATCCTGAATGGCGAATGCTTTCATAATCCGTTCCCCGCAATTGATTTTCTGTCTGCCGCACGAACCGGAGCCATTCGTATGGTACATTGGAAGCCACCGGCGGAATACGATTCGCACCTTCTTCTGGCTGGCCGATGAATCCGTCCGACTCGTTGCATCTCGATGAGAATCTGGCACGATTGCTGGCGGCCTTCGATCCGGGGCTGGCCGGTGGCGATGATAAAGCGCCGACCATCGATTTGCAGATCGAGCCACCTCCGTCGAGCCCAGCGCCCTCCCCGCAAGGCGTGCGGAGTGCCGCACCGACGAACGAGGGTTCCTTCCGCGATTTGCTGCCAGACTCACATCGGACGGAAAGCACCGCACACGATCCCACCGATATCACAATAACCCCGGCACCGCATCAGAACACGCACCGCATCGGCCGCTTCGAACTCCGCAAGCAACTCGGCAAGGGTGGTTGCGGCATCGTGTTTCTCGCCTTCGATCCGAAGCTGCGCCGCGAAGTGGCCTTGAAGATCCCGCGGCCGGAAATGTTGATGAGCAGTGATGCGAAGCGTCGGCTCATGCGTGAGGCGGAAGCGGCAGCGGAGTTCGATCACCCGAATCTTGTGCCGGTGTATGAGACCGGCGAGATTGGCCCGGTCTGCTTCATCGCCACGGCGTTTTGTCCCGGCCACACACTGGCGGAATGGCTGGATAAGCAGGCCTTTCCCGTCCCGATTCGCCAGGCGGCCCGGCTCGTGGCCATTCTTGCCGAGGCTGTGCAACACGCGCATGATCGGGGTGTGCTTCACCGCGATTTAAAGCCGAACAATGTGATTTTGCAGGGCATCAAGGCAGACCCGAACGCCAACGAAGGACCGCCGCCAGGGTCGTGCCCGCTGCGTGGCGACTACTTTGTGCCACGCGTGGTGGACTTCGGCCTGGCGAAGCTCGCCGAGCGCGGCCCCTCCGAGACGGTCACACGCCAGATTCTCGGCACACCGAAGTACATGGCTCCGGAACAGGCTCAGGGTCTGCGAGACGACATTGGCCCGCAGGCAGATGTGTATGCCCTTGGCGTCATCTTGTACGAGACGATGGCAGGACGGGCACCATACGAAGGAACCACGGACGTGGAGGTGCTTCGCCTCTCCGTGGAGGCCAATTTGACGCCGCCACGCCATCTGCGAGCCGACACACCACGCGACCTGGAGGCGATCTGCCTGAAGGCGATGGCGAAGACACCCGCCCGCCGGTATCGAACCGCCATTGATTTCGCGGACGACATCCAGCGTTATCTCAATGGCCTGCCCACGCTGGCCCGCCCGCTCAACAGGCTTGGCCGATCGGCCCGGTGGATTCGCCGCAACGACCAGATCTTCGCCTTCATCGTGCTCGCCACGGTCTGTTGCATTCTCTTTGCCATCGGGGCGTTTCACGTGTACCAGACACGCGAGTTGAAGAGTGCCCGCGAGAGCGATCGACTTGAACAACTCGAACGGATGCGTACCGATCAGCGGCAGGCGTATACACGCTATGTGCATGACGCGTTCCTGGCCTGGCGTGGCGGCAACACCACTCAGTTACTTGAACAACTCGATCAGGCGCGACTCGCCGCCAGCTACTCGGGCGACACACCTGACTTCACGTGGGGTTATTTGAATCGCCTGGCACACTCCGGGCAGCTTACCATCGTCTGCCCGGTCGGAACCGTGACGGCACTGGCACTTTCGCCCGATGAAAAGTGGCTCGCCAGTGGCCACGCGGATGGCAGTGTCACCATCTGGGAACGAAGCACAGCCAGGTCGCTCGGCAGCTTCCTTGCTGCACACGGTCCGATTGAGAGCCTGGCGTTCGCACTCGATGCAGAGATGCTGATCACGCTCGGCCTGAACCAAACGCAACACCGTGAAGTACGCGGTTGGAGCCTCACCTCCCGCGGTGGTCCGTCGGAGATTCCTGCCGAGCGGGGTCTGCTGGGTGTCGACATCGTCGCCATGTGCCTCGCGCCGGACGGTCTCACGTTGTTCACGGTTAGCTCAGACGGCAACTTGCGTCGCCAACATCTCCGTGGTGGCATGAAGGATCTCACGGTGCAGACAGGCGACGATATCACGGTGCTCACCCAGACGGATGACGGAAAATATCTGGAGACTGGCTCGGCTTCAGGCGGAGTGCAGCGCTGGACAACTTTACTCGAACGAGCCGAGAGCCGTGAGCAACCCTTACCCGAGCGATGTGTCACGGCGTTGGCCCCCGGCACGGGCGACAACACGCTCGTGGGCTTCTCCGATGGCAGCGTGCGTGATGGCCACGGTCTGAAGTTGTCGAGCGAGTCCGGTGAGCGTGTGCGGTGGTTGATTCGCGGCTCGGCAGGGTATTCCACCAACGCATCGGCAGGTCGCATCCGCTTCGAAAATGCGGATCTGGCCACCGGTGATGTCGGAATCGTGCGTGCGGCCGTGGCCACGCGGGATCGCCGCACACTCTTCACGGCGGGCGACGACGGCGTCATTCGTTCCTGGCACGCCGGCCCGGATCGACGTGATCGCGCCGCCCTCCCCGTTGG
>JBGSZR010000230.1:0-5417 GCA_041750275.1 Gemmataceae bacterium | reverse complement strand
CGGTTCCACCGCGTTCGCCGGCTGGGCCCCGCACCTCGACCTGACGCCGCTGGCAGACGCCGACCGGCCCCGAATCGCCGACCTGCTCAACGCCGATTGGGTTCGCACCGACCAGGAGCAGAAGGCCATCGCCCTCGCGGCCGGGTCGCTCGTGCCGGAGCACTTCGCGGAAGTCGCCGGCCGGCGGATCGAGCACGTCGACAAAACCCTCGCCGCCGTCCACGAACGGCTCACCAAGGAAATCGCCTTCTGGACCGACCGCGAAATCAAATTCAAGGACGACCTCGCGGCGGGGCGGGACATGCGGCTCAAGATCGACAACGTCCAGAAGACGCTCGACGACCTGCAAAGCCGGCTCGACGGCCGCAAGAAGGAACTCCGTGCGATGCGGCAGGTGCAGAACGGCACGCCCGTGATCCTCGGCGGCGCACTCGTCGTGCCGGCGGGAATGCTGAATCCGTTGCGAAAAACCCATTCCACGCCCGATGTGCCGGAACCGGACGAAGCGGCTCGAAAGCGCATCGAACTGCTCGCCATGAAAGCCGTCATGGATTGCGAACGAGCCAAGGGGCACCGCGTCGTGGACGAATCCGCCAAGAAATGCGGCTGGGATGTCACAAGCTACCCGCCGGCGGTCAACACCATCCAGCCGGACCCGAAGCACATCGAGGTCAAGGGCCGGATCGCCGGGGCCAAGGACGTGTACATCACGCACAACGAAATCAACTACGGATTCAACCAGAAAGATAAATTCCTACTGGGCCTGGTGTTCGTAAACCCGGACGACACCACCGACGGGCCGTACTACATCGAAAAACCATTCGACCGTGAGCCGGCCTTCAATGAGGCCGGTATCACCTTCCTCATCCGTCCATGGCTGGAACGATTTAAAGGATCCGCGTGACTGTCATCTCTCCCAAAAAACTCATCGAGGTGGCCCTGCCGCTCGATGCCATCAATGTGGCCTCGGCGAAGGAAAAGTCGATTCGCCACGGGCACCCGTCCACGCTGCACCTCTGGTGGGCACGGCGGCCGTTGGCCGCGGCGCGGGCCGTTATCTTCTCGCAACTGGTCAACGACCCCGAAGACCTCTGGAAGTGTCAGAACCCCGGTGTCGAACCGAACCAGCAGGTGAAAGGGCACTGGACGAAGGCGCGAGCCAGGCTCTTCAAGATCATCGAAGACTTGGTGCTCTGGGAGAACACCACGAACGAAGCGGTACTGAAGCCGGCCCGCGAGGCGATCCGCCAAAGCTGGCGCGACACCTGCGAATTGAACAAGAACCACCCGGACGCCAAGACGCTCTTCGACCCAGAGAAGATGCCTGGCTTGCATGACCCCTTCGCCGGCGGCGGGGCGATCCCGCTTGAGGCCCAGCGGCTCGGGCTGGAGGCGTTCGCCAGCGACCTTAACCCCGTCGCGGTGCTCATCAACAAGGCGATGATTGAGATTCCGCCGAAGTTCGCAGGCAATCCGCCGGTGTTTCCCGGTGCGAACACGGCACTCACAAGTTGGAGCGGTGCGGCCGGGCTGGCGGAAGACGTGCGCCGCTACGGCCAGTGGATGCGGGATGAAGCCTTCAAACGCATCGGTCATCTCTACCCGCCAATCGAGATCACGAAGGCAATGGTGAAGGAGCGGCCCGACCTGGCACAGTACGAAGGCGAGAAGCTCACGGTGATCGCCTGGCTCTGGGCGCGCACGGTGAAAAGCCCGAATCCGGCATTTAGCAACGTCGATGTGCCGCTGGCCAGCACGTTCATCCTCAGCAGCAAGGAAGGCAAGGAAGCGTATGTGCAGCCGGTCGTCGGCAAGTCCGGTTACACCTTCACGGTGAAGGTCGGCACACCAACTGGGGACGCGAAGGCGGGAACAAAAGCGTCACGTGGCAACTTCCGCTGCCTAATGAGTGGGGTTCCAATCGATAGTAAAAATCTTCGCACCGATGCCCAGGCTGGAGAAATGGGTCAAAAGTTGATGGCTATTGTCGCTGAGGGAAAACGTGGTCGCGTTTATCTGTCACCGACACAAGATCACGAAGCAACTGCCAAATCCGCTTCGCCAACTTGGAAGCCTGACGTTGAATTCTTCCAAGGTGCTCTCGGTTTTCGTGTCGGCAACTACGGCATGACGAAATGGAGCGACCTCTTTACTTCGCGACAGTTGGTGGCGTTAACGACATTCAGCGATCTGGTTGCCGTGGTACGAGAGCGAATTCACCGAGACGCGGTCGCTGCCAAACTAACTGACGATAAATCATCTCTCGACACCGGCGGCAATGGAGCGCAGGCATATGCCGAAGCGGTGAGCGTGTATTTAGGGTTGGGCGTTAGCAAGCTTTCCGATAGTGGGAATTCCCTCGTGTCGTGGAAGCCGAGCATGGATCAGGCCATACATTTGTTCACAAAACAGGCGATCCCGATGGTGTGGGATTTTGCCGAACCTGGGGTGTTCTCAGGATCAATGGGCGATCTTACGGTTACGTTAGGCAATATTGCGCGTGTTCTTGATGCCAGATCAATCGAAGGATATGGAATCGCTGAACAAGCTTCCGCGCAACTACAACGTCGATCTGAGTTGAAATACGTCTCTACCGATCCACCTTACTACGACAACATTGGCTATGCCGACCTCTCGGATTTCTTTTACGTTTGGCTGCGACAATCTCTTCGATTAGTGTTCCCTAGTGCCCCGTCCAGATTAATTGTTCGGGTTGCCACAACCGTCGATTTCGGGGAACCTCCACATCAACACGGAGGTTGCCATGAACAAGAAGTACATCGTGCGGCTCACGGACGAGGACCGGGCGATCTGCGAAGCGACCATCAAGAAGGAAACGGGCAAGTCGCAGAAACTACGGCGGGCAACCATTTTGCTCAAGGCCGACGTCGATGGGCCGGCGTGGGATGACGCGAAGATCAGTGAGGCGGTTGGTTGTCGGACGCGGACGGTCGAAAACGTGCGGCAAGCGTTCGTCCTCGAAGGCTTCGAGCGGGCACTGGTTCGCAAGAAGCGGGCGACATCGCCGACGCCGAAGCGACTCGACGGTGCCGCCGAGGCCAAGTTGATCGCCCTGCGCTTGGGCAAGCCGCCCGCCGGCTTCGGCCACTGGACCCTGCGACTGCTGGCCGATCAACTGGTGGAACTGGAGGTCGTGGAGTCGATCAGCCCGGAGACCGTCCGTCAGACGCTCAAAAAAACGGCATGACGAGGCGGAAGATCGAGTACTGGGTCATCCCCCCCGACGCCGACGGTGAGTTCGTCGCCAACATGGAGGAGGTGCTGGAAACGTACGAGAAGGCCTACGATCCCAACTGTCCGGTGGTGTGCATGGACGAGCAACCGGTGCAACTGATCGGCGAGACGCGGGTGCCGATCCCGGCGACCCCGGAGCATCCGGAGCGGGTCGATTACGAATACGAACGGAAGGGGACGGCCAGCATCTTTATGTTTGCCGAACCGCTCTCGGGCTTTCGCCAGGCGACGGCCCGGCCGCGTCGCACCAAGGACGATTGGGCTCAGGAGGTCGCCCACTTGCTGGAGACGCGGTACGCGGGCGTCGAGCGGATCACGCTGGTCTGCGACAACTTGAACACGCACACCAAGGGGGCGTTCTACGAAGCGTTCCCGCCCGCGAAGGCCCGCGACTACGTGCGGCGGATCGACTTCGTCTACACCCCCAAACACGGCAGTTGGCTCAACGTAGCGGAGTGCGAGTTGAGTTGCCTGACCAGCCAGTGCCTGGCGAACCGACGAATCGGCGACCTCGCGTCACTGCAATCGGAAATTGCCGCCTGGTCCACCCGCGTCAACGAGAAGCAACGAGCCGTCGATTGGCAATTCACGGTCGGTAAAGCGAGGGTGAAATTGAAGCGGCTCTACCCGAAAATTTAGTCTAGACCGAGCACTAGATACAGTTGACAATTACATTAAATCTCCTGACAGATTAATCAATACTGTACAGAGTATTGTCATATCGCATTTTGTGGACAACCCCGCTAACAATCCCATGGTGATCTATGACTGGGTCGTGCATGGGAAGAAGCCAAAGAATGTGGAAGGCCTGGAGCAACTCTGGGACACAATGCAATCGGATTTCCGTGAGAATCCATCACGGGCCGCGGGCAAGTGGTCGGTGATCATTGGCGAGCAACTCATCCTGGCTTATATTACAAAGAAGGCAACGAAGGAATTGATGCCGGGCATGGCTTCGTCAGGCCTACATTGTGAGAATCCCAGCGTAAGAGTTGCCCCAGGCGCTGCGACGGACTTCGCCCCACGGGTCTTGAACCGTGGTGCAAACCCCGTTCAGCCGCGTAACGTCCCGTACCAGCATCGTACCCCCGATCTGCCGGACACCATCTCCCTTCAGGAGTTGCACCGGACCCGTGGCATCCCCGGCTCGCAGGGGGTGGACTTGGCTCCCGGCAGCATCGACCTACAGGTGTACCGGCGGATGTGGGAACTCAGCGACCACCACGGGATCGAGTACGGCCTCGCCCGCGTTCGGCGTGCTGACGGGACCGAGGTCTGGCGGATGTACAGCGGGTCGAGCGGCAGTGTGCGGTACAACGTGCAGTCGGGCGAGCAGATCGTCAGGTACGGCGGTCACGTCCACCCGAGCCGCAGCCCGGACCCGAGCTACTTCTTCAGCGAGGACATGGGCCGGATGGCGGGCGACGTGGAGACCTTGAACCGCCTCTGGGAGCGGATGGGCTACCAGGGCAGGATGCCGCACAGCCGCGTGATCTATGGGCCGAACCGAGTCGATACCACTCGATACTTCCCGAACGAGGGGCGGTAACATGAGTCCCGATCCAGTCGAACCGCCACTTGAACTCACGGAGGAGTTCTTCTGTAGCTGCGGGGAACCGATGAAACTCAATCGGGATCGGCGCTTGCCGCCAATCGGCTGCCCGGTCTGCAACTCGGAGTGGGCGATTGACGACCCCGAAGAGTTCGGCCGGGTTGTGAAGCTACTACGGCGTTACTGGCTTGAACGAGGTCGGCGGGACTACGCCGGGGTTGGCGACCAACCATGACCACGGACTCTAACTTGGTGGGGACGTGCGAGCCGCGCGGCCTCCACGAAGAAGGTGAGGGTGTCGGTGGTCCACCCGGGGGCGGGTGGGACCCGCGCCCCCGGGGTTCGCACTTCGAGTTCCCTTCGGTGAAACTTTGCGACGGCGGGGCGGTCAGGCCCGCTTGAGCACCTCGTACACGGTCTGCCGACTCAGCCGCAACTCCCGGGCGATGACCGCCACCTTCCGCTGCTCGGCCCTCATGGAGAGGATCATCCTCTCCATGAAGGCGTCACCTTCTGCGGGATGCCCCGGGGCCTGCCGCCCTTGTTCACCGGCGGCGGGGTGCCCCCGGCCTTGACGATGGCGTCGATCTTGGCCTGCTTGGCGGCCCGC
>JBGSZR010000229.1:0-38035 GCA_041750275.1 Gemmataceae bacterium | reverse complement strand
CGGCTTCGCCATCGGTAGCGAGACCAACGGCAGCATCGTCTCACCCTGCACGCGCTGCGGGGCCACCGGGCTTCGCCCCACCTTCGGCCGCGTGAGCCGGCACGGCTGCATGACGCTCTCATGGAGCATGGACAAGCTCGGCCCCATCGCCCGCAGCGTCGAAGACTGTGCCCTGATTTTCGCGGCAATCCACGGTGCGGATGCGAAGGACCCTTCCACGCAAGAGCGCCCCTTCGAGTGGCCCTGCCGCAAGCCGCTGAGCGAGATTCGCGTGGGCTATGCGAAGGACAACGCTGGCGGCGACCGCGTCGATTTGAAGGTGCTCCAGGATCTGGGTGTGAAGCTCGTTCCCATCGAACTGCCGGCGAACCTCCCGGCCCAGGCGATGCACACCATCCTCACCGTGGAAGCGTCCGCTGCATTCGACGACATCACCCGAGCGGGCGAGATCGATAAGATCGGCTCGTTCTGGCCAAGAACCTTCCAGAGCAATCGCTTCGTGCCGGCCGTGGAATATCTTCGTGCCTTGCGTGCCCGCACGCTTCTCATGCGAGAGATGGCGAAGCTGTTCGAATCGATCGATCTCTACGTCGGCATTTTCGACCTCTACATCACCAATCTCACCGGCCACCCCTGCGTTGTGATGCCCAACGGCTTGGCAAAGGCGGGCAAGGACATCCTGACGCCGACCGCACTCACCTTCACGGGCAAGCTCTTTGGCGAAAGCGAATTGCTGACGGTTGCCAGGGCGTACCAGGAAGCGACCGGCCACCATTTGAAGCACCCGGATCTGGCCAGGGTGCTGAAGGAGCCGGTCGACGGGAAGTGAGTGATCCGCTCACGATGTCACGCGGTGGCGGCTTCGTGCTGCGGGGAAGTGCCGATCTTCAGGAGCAGCACCTCGAGCCCAATGGCCGCGGTCAGGATCACCACGCTGCCCCACTGCGATAGCGTCAGCCCCATTGCGTACGAAGGTTCGACGCGAATCGATTCATTGATGAAGCGATGCAGGGCATAACCCACCATGAGCAAAACCATCACCTCACCATCGCGGCGACGGAACGGGTAGTAGGCCAGCAGCAGGAGAATCAGCAGCACCATGCTCACGGTTTCGTAGAGTTGCGTTGGATAGAGCCCCACGGTGCGTGGCTCGAAGGTGAACTCCTTCACCTCGCCGTTGCGTTCGACCGCCAGTGAAATGTCCTCGCGACCGCGCGGCCACTCGCGCACCTGCTCCCAGAGCACATCGGTGACGTTGTACGAGAGGCTCGGGAACTCCAGCCGCACGACGGGATACGCGGAATCGAAGACAGCGGGGTCATCGAAGTACGCCCGGGCTGCCCGCTCTTCTCCCGCGACGCGGGCATCGCCGCCGGCCTTGCCGAAAGCTTCGAGTGCCGCATTCACCTTGTCCGGCGGCCCCATGACTTCGACGACGACGGCATTGGGCCGGCCATTCACCTTGACGATCTTGTCGCCGGCCAGCAAGCCGGCCTCTTCAGCCGCGGAGCCGGGCTCCACGGCCGCCACCACGCCGCGCGGATCTTTGCCGCCTTCGAGCCCGGGCTTCTTCAGGGTGAACCCCGTTGACGTTTGCAAGTAGCCGTAGCCAACGTTGTCCTCCTTGTTCACCAGCTGCGAGCGGGCATGTGCGGAGAGGAGGGGGAAGTGGGCACCGCCGAGCGGCACAGGGCAGACTTCCTCGACCGCGACCTGTCCCCAACAGCAGCCGTTGAGGTAACAACCGATGCGGCCGATGGCGAGGCCCATGGCGATGAGCGGGGCCACAGCGTCGGCGAGCTTCCAGCCCGAGACGTTCAAACGACGCATCACGAACCAGTAAAAGAGCCCATAGCCGACGACCCCGCCGAATGCGGAACCATAAAAGACGATTCCGCCCTTCCAGATCTGGAAGAAAGCACCCGCCAGGCCGAGGATCGATTTGTCGGGAAACTGATTGGCGTACTGGACCATGTACAGGATGCGAGCACCGACGATGCCACACACGAACACGATAATGGCGAAGTCCTGGAACTTGTCCGGTGGCAAACCCACCGCTTTCGCACGCCGTGTGCCCCAGAGCGTGACCGCAATGAACGTCAGGAACAGCATCGCCCCGAAGCCATACACGGGAATGCCATCCGGCGGAAACCAGTCCTTGAGAACTGGAAACGTGAAGAGGACTTGATGCATGCAGAACTCCAGACATCCTGTTGGTGTCGCGGTCAGCTATTTTATGGCTTGGGTAGAAATAAACGACGGACAAGTCTGGGGAGTCTCAGCAATTCCTCGGGAACAATCCTTACCCGCACCTCGCGCCTGTCACGTACTGCAGAAATGTCTACCAGTAGAGCTTATCGAAGCTCACGTTTCCGCCGCTGAAAATGATACCGACGCAGTTCATCTCCTTCAGTCGCTGAAATTCGTCGCTCAGCACCACGGCGATCCCCACGGTGCCGCTGGGTTCGACGATCAACTTCATGCGCTCCCACACGAGTCGCATTGCCGCGCGGATCTGATCGTCCGTCACGGTGTCGATGCGCTCCACCTGGTCGCGGATGATGGGCCAGGTGAGTTGCCCCAGGCTGGTGAGCAGGCCATCGGCGATGGTGTTCGGGCTCGTCTGCGGCAAGAGCGTGCCTGCAGCCTTGGAGCGGGCTGCGTCGTCGGCACCGAGCGGCTCCGCACCGAACACGCGGAGTGCCGGGTGGACTCTGTGGGCCGCGAGACACGTTCCCGCGAGCAAGCCACCACCGCCGACGGGCGCGACGATGGCATCAAGACCCGGCACCTCTTCGAGCAACTCGAGTGCGGCCGTGCCCTGTCCGGCGATGACATCCGGGTGATCGTAGGGCGGGATCAGGATGGCTCCGGTGCGTGAAGCGACCTCCGCCACTGTTTGCTCGCGGGCTGCAAGCGTGGGTTCGCAGAGTGTGATGATGCCGCCATACCCTGCAACCGCGGCCTGTTTCACGATGGGTGCGTTTCGCGGCATGACGATATATGCCGGGATGCCGCGAGTGCGAGCCGCCAGCGCGAGTGCCTGCGCATGGTTGCCGCTGGAATGCGTGACCACGCCCCTCGCTGCCTCGGTTTCACTCAGCCGGAGCACGGCATGGGACGCACCACGGTACTTGAACGCACCGGTCTTCTGCAGGTTCTCGCATTTGAAGAAGAGCCGACGACCCGCGAGCTGATCGAGCGTCTCGCATGTCAGCACAGGCGTGCGGTGCACCACGCCGGCCAGGCGCTTCGCTGCGGCACAAACCGCTTCCCCATCGACGACATTCGTTGCATTCATACGGGTTTGACAGGCCAGGGTAATGGAAAATAATGGAACCAATTCCAGGAGAACACAATGACGCGAACACTTCCCCCGGACCTCGACCGCTTCGTGCAAGAATAGGTCGCGCACGGCGTCTTCCCGCACAGCGACGACGTGATTGAAGCCGGCCTCCGCCTGCTGCAATCACGTCACAACGAGCTACGCGCTGATCGAGGAGGGCATTGCTGATGTTCGCGAAGGACGGACGAAACCATTCAACCCGGTCGAGATATTGGCTCGATTTCGCAGTGCGAAAACTGTTCCTACGAGAGTATTCGTGCGGCAAGTACGATATTCTGACGAGGTCGAGAAAGACTTCGATGCGAGCTTGGTCTACATGGACGAACACTCTCCCAGGGTCTTGGATCAGTTCGTCAGCGAGCTTGCATCGGTGTGTCAACTTCTTACCGCACAGCCCAAAAACGGACGATCACGAGACGATCTTCTGCTGGGACTTCGTCGCAAGGGTGTAGGAAAGTATGTTCTCTTCTTTCAATCCACTGAGGACGAGCTTTTCGTTTTGCGGATCATTCATGGCTCACGTGATGTCGAGAGTGAGTTTCTTGCATCGGATCTGTAATTCCCCTCATAGTTCGTAGCAGTAAAGCGTGTCCTTGTCCTTGACGTAGAGCCGATTGCCGGTGACGGCGAGGTGGGCCCAGCTTCCTTTCTCGCTCACTTTCCAGCGTGCCAGTTCCTTGAACTCTGCCGTGTCCGCTTCAAAGGCGATGAGTTCGCCTTCAGATGTGAGCACGAGCACGGCCTTCCCGGCGACCACAATGGAAAAGTACTTCCCCTTCACCACGGGTGAGGTCCAGGCGAGTTCACCCGTTTCCAGGCTGATACAGGCGAGGCGGTTGGTGCGCATATCGTGACCGATCAGGTGGTCCGCGACCACCACAGGCGTGGTGAGGTATGTGCGGAGGTCAGGGCTCGCCCAGGCGGTTTCCGTCTTCACCTTGCCACCGCTCTCTGTGATACGCAGGGCCGTGGTGGGGCGGGCTTCGCCGGCGATGATCACGAGATCCTTCCAGACCACGGGCGTGATGATGGTCTGTTCGAAGCGGGCCTTGAAGGGGAAGTCCCAGAGCAGTTCGCGTTTATCGTGGCTGAGCCCGACCATGCGAGTGCCGGTGAAGCCGATGAGTTGGTCGACGCCGCCGGGCGAGCGGAGCAGTGGGGCGGCATAGCTGCTGCGGTCGTCCAGGGCCTTCCAGAGGTGCTTGCCCGTGGTGCGGTCGAAGCCCGCGAATGCTCCGGCCTTCTTGCCGCCGATGGCGATGATGATGGTGTCGCCATCCACCAGTGGCGAGGTGGCACAACCGCACGGTGGGAACCAGGCATCGCTTCCCAGTTCTGCCTTCACGATGCCCCAGTATTCCTTCAGACAATCGTGCTTCCAGAGCACCTTGCCAGTGGCAATGTCAAGGCAGTGCAGTTGCCCGCCGAGGCCGAGAAAGTAAACGCGGTCGCTGTCCACGGTGGGTGTGGCACTCGGCCCCTTTCCAGCGGTGGGGTCCGGGGCTTCGAAAGGCTCCTTGTAGGCGAGCTGCCAGAGTTCCTTGCCCGTGGCGGCATCGAAGCAGAGGCAGCGCTCCTCACCGCCCATGCGATCCATGATGAAGAGTTTGCCGCCCGCCACCGCGGCTCCGGAGTAGCCCTCGCCCACGGCTGCCGTCCACTTTGGCTTCGGTGCTTCCGCGGGCCATTTCGCCGGCATGCGGGCATCGGGAGCAACGCCATCGCGGTTCGGCCCGCGCCACTGCGGCCAGTCTGCCGCAAAAAGCGGCTTCGGCACACCAACTGCCAACAATACGAGCAACAAGCGACACATGACGAACATCCTCACGGACCACGAAGAGGCCCGCGCAGCGTACTCGCTCGGACGCAACAGAGCCAGTGCGAAACGGCGGCGCGAACCGATCGCTTCCTCGGCCTGATAGGGGGTGATCCACACCACGTCTCGCCGCTCGAATCAGGATTAGTATGACACACCGAGATTTGAGCCGGATCGATTTGAGGAGAAAGTGAATTGGCTGATGTCCCGCATGATTCCGCTGTTGCTCCAGAGTCTGTGGAACTCGAGGTGCCTCGCTCGGCTGAGCCGCTGGCGGATACGCCGCATGAGCCGCCGCCACGGTTGCCCGGTTCACCACGACGCTCACTCTTCTTGCGGGCGATGGCGGTCGGTCTCTTTTCCGGCCTGGCGGCCGTGACCTTTCGCGTGCTGCTCGAAGAAGCCGAGGAGATTCGCGATGCCGTGATGGAACTGGCTGGCCAGCATTCGTGGGGACTCGCGATCTCGGCCGGATTCACGGCCGTGCTCGCGGCAGCGGGAGTGGCGCTGGTGCGGCGTGTGGCTCCGGAAACGGCTGGCAGCGGCATTCCGCATGTCGAAGGGGTGTTGCACCACGGCTTCAGCTTTCGCTGGTTTCGGGTCCTCTGGGTGAAAGTCGTGGGCGGCATCCTCAGCATTGGTGGCGGCCTGGCGCTCGGTCGCGAAGGACCGACGGTTCAAGTTGGCGCGTCCGTGGGGCGGGCTGGCGGGCTCTGGTTCGGCAGCAACCCGGAAGAAGAACGCACGCTGATCGCCGTTGGAGCCGGGGCCGGCTTATCTGCGGCGTTCAACGCACCGCTCGCAGGGATGATGTTCTTCTTCGAAGAACTCCGCGGTGGCGACCGCCCGGACGACTACCTGGCAGCACTTCTGGCATCAACCGCAGGAGACTTGCTGGCACGCGAAATCCTGGGGCAAGGCCCAGTCTTCGGAGTCTTGCCCATCACGGCACCGCCGCCGCTGGAGGTGGTACCGCTCGCCATTGGCCTGGGCGTGGCCGGCGGCCTCCTGGGCGTGCTCTTTAATTCCGGGCTCTTTCGCACCATCGGCCTCTTCACGCGCATCCGTCGGCGAATCCCGGGCTGGCTACTCGCCGCGATTGTGGGTGCCCTCATTGGCTTGCTGGGCTACTTCCATCCCGGGTTGCTCGGTGACGGCCATCGCCTGATTGGCTTGGCCCTCGCCGGGCCGCCCGTGCTCCTCACTGTGCTGGCGATGATCAGCGTGCGCGCCGTGCTGACATTAGGGAGTTACGCCACTGGTGCTGCGGGTGGGCTCTTTTCGCCGCTGCTGGTTCTGGGTGCGTATATGGGGGCCGTCGCCAGCCTCTTGCCGGCCGCGGGGCCGTTGCTGCCCGTCTGCGTGGTGCTTGGCATGGCCGCTCTCTTCACCGGCAGCATCCGCGCCCCCGTGACGGGCATCCTGCTGATGATTGAAATGTCCGGCTGCTACGAACTGATTCTACCACTGCTGGCAACGTGCCTTGCCGCGGAATTCGTGGCCGGGGAACTCGGTGGGAAGCCGATCTACACCGCGCTGCTCGATCGCGATCTCGCCGCCCGGGCCATGCATTCGCCACAGGCCGCATGACGCGTCAACGTCCAATAATAATCCGCCTCGCGCTGGAAGAGCCGATCCGTCGAGCGTGTGAAATTGATGTTCGGGGCATCGTTCACACGCCCACCGGGTCTGAAAGCATCCGCAGGGTTCTCTCGGTTCACTTCACTCCCATTGCCCGGCGAATGAAGTCGAGTTCAAGCTTGTTCAGGTGTGGGCCGCCGGTGCCGTGGCGTGCTTGCGGGTAGAACATCATCTCGAAATCCTTGTTGGCACGCTGCAGGGCGTCGATGAACTGCGTGCTGTTCTGCATGTGCACGTTGTCGTCCATCATGCCGTGGATGATCAGCAACTTGCCGTGTAGGTTCTTCGCGGCCTTGATGCAACTGGTCTTCTCGTAGCCCTCCGCGTTCTCCTTTGGTGTGAGCATGTAACGCTCGGTGTAAATCGAATCGTATAGATGCCAGTCCATGACACCGCTAGAGGCGATGCCGGCTGAGAAGGTCTTGCTGTGGGTGAGGGCATAAGCGGCCATGAATCCGCCGTACGAGTGGCCACTGATGCCGACGCGGCTGGCATCGGCCCAGGGGTTCTTACACAGCCAGGCCACGGCTTCTTCGAGGTCCTTCAGTTCCTGGACGCCGAGTTGTTTGTAGCAGGTCCAGGTCGCGGCAGCGCTGTGGCCACTGGCACTGCGAGGATCGATGCGAAAAACCACGATGCCCGATGCAGCCAGCGCCTGATCAAAGCTGCCGCGACCGGCTCCATAACTATCGCGCACGGTGGGTGCATTGGGCCCCGCATAGGTGAGCACCCAGATGGGGTACTTCTTGGCAGGATCGAAGTTCGGCGGATACATGACTTGCCCCTCAAGCACGAAGCCGTCCTTCATCGGCACTTGCACGCGTTCGATCTTGCCGCCCTTCAGGTTCTCCTTGCCCGTGGCCGGATTCGAATCGAGCACGCGGACCGGTTCCTCCTTGCCCGCTTCACGGAGCACCGTCTGCGTGGGCGTGGCGGGATCCGAGAAGCGATCGATGAACAGTGAACCGGCGGGGGCAACCGTAGTCTGATGTGTGCCGCCGGCCGGTGTGAGGCGTTCGAGATCCTTGCCATCGAGCCTCACGCGATAGAGATGCGTCACGGTGTGGCCGTCCTTCTTACCGGTGAAGTAGACATGGCCGCCTTTCTCATCCAGACGTTGCACGTCCCTGATTTCCCAGTCGCCCGTCGTCACGGGGCGAAGGAGTGTGCCATCGGCCTGGTAATGGTACAGGTGCTTGAAGCCGGTGCGCTCGCTGGCGATGAGGAAGCTGCCATCGGCGAGGAATTCGGGCTCGCCCAGATCCTCGACCCAGGCTTTCGTCGTCTCGCGGAAGAGCTTCTTCGGCTTCGCATCGACGCTGTCCCAGACGACGAAGTCGAGCCAGGTCTGGGTGCGGTTCTGGACATAGGCGTAGACCTTGCCAGAAGGGAGCCAGCCGACGCGGGAGATGAGCGTGTCCGCGGCGGGGTAGCCGGTGAGGTCGAGGAAGGCGGGTTTGCCAACGGAGGCCGCGACCACGCCGAGTTTCACGGTGGGATTGGGGTCGCCCACTTTGGGGTAAGGGTATGCTTCGAGGCGGCCGGTGAGTTCTTTGTTATCGACGAGATTGAATCGCTTCACGGGCGTGTCGTCGAAGCGAAGGAAGGCGAGTTTGGTGCCGTCCGGGCTCCACCAGAACGCCCGGCCATTGCGGAGGAAGATCTCCTCTTCGTAGACCCAGTCGCCGCGGGCGTTGAGGATGTCGTTCTTGCCGCCATCTGTGGTAAGTTGTTGTTCGCCGGGGTTGTCCGCGGAGGCGGCAAAGAGGTTGCCGTCGCGAACGTATGCCACGCGCGTGCCGACCGGGGCGAGCGTGGTGAACTCCTTGCCAGGTTTGGCCTTCGTGGTGAGGCGCACTCCGGGTGTGCCGTCGAAGTAGGCGAAGGCGAGGTCTTGACCCATGTCGAAGAGGAAGCCGGTGCGGGCCTTGTTCATGCGCGAGAAGGTGCCCTTCGAGAGTGAGGCAATCTCCTCGGGCTTGAGGTCCGCGATCGCTTCGAGCGACTTCTTCACTTTTTCCGGATCGACGAACGGCTCGGAGGTGCCAGTGCGGGCGTTCACCTTTTGCAGCTTGCCCTGCTTTGTTTGCAGATAGTGTTCGCCGTCCGGGAGCCAGGCGACACCGCCGAAGGATGGGCCGAACTGCGGAGCCCGCGGACCGAAGAGCACATCGTCCGTGATTGCGACGGGTGTGGGGCGATCCTCGGGCAGCGGCTGTGGCTCACCCGTGAACACAGTGCGCTCCCGGGGCAACCGCAACACGGGGAAGTCCTTGCCGGGCACCACCACTTCATTGAAGAACCCCCAGGTGGTGAGGCCATCCTCCGAATGTGGTTCGAGCAGGTACGCGGCCAGTGTGCCAAACGGTTGCGTAGTGCGAACGAGCACGGTGCCCGCAGGGATCATACGTGAGCCCGCTCGCAACTGACCCTCAACCGAGACGAGCAAATGCTTCTGAAAATCCGGGGACGTCACATCCACACGCGTGACCAGGTACGATTCCACATCGAGTTGGATGTCTTCACGCAGCACTTCGACGGCGATGCCATGCCGACGAATGGTGTGAATGACATCCGTGAACTCGGCCGGGATGAGGTAGCCCATCTGTGGCCGCTTCACGATATGGCTGGGCGAAACCTGGCCGATGTATTCGAGTGCGTATTCCTTCTTGCGTTCGGTGGCGACGAGCTTGCCGTCCTTCTGCTCCTCCTCGAAGCCGGGGATGCTAATCGTGCCGGGGAAGGCGATGGTTCGTGTGCGTGTGACAATGGCACTGGGCCAGGGCGGTCGCGTGTCCGTGAGCTTTGTGATCACATCACGCTGTTCCGCAGCGGTTTCAAAACAGGCTTTCACAAAGGCCTGGCTGGCCTTCACGCGATCGGCGAACGAGGCGTACGAATACGACTCGCTGAGGATGCCGATGCGGCCGCACAGCGAGAAGTATTGCACGCCGAAGCGTGGCCCCGCGGGGTACGTCTCCCATTTGGTGCGATCCGCGGAGAAGTTGCCGTAGGGTGCCGTGTCGAAACCGGTCTCCTTTTTCACGCGATCGTGAACATGGCGAAGCAGCGTGTTATTGGACCACGTGCAAAGTTGCGACTGACCGGAGGGATAGCGAGGGCCGTCGAACGTGAGCGTGCAGCGGTGCTTGCTACCATTGGTGGTGTGGCAATCGATCACGACCGCGGGATTCCAGGTCTGCACGAACTTCACAAGCGCCCGCACCTCGGGTGTCTCCAGCTTGACGAAGTCGCGGTTGAGGTCGAAGCCGTTGGCATTCTCACGTGTGCCTGTGAGGGCAGGGCCGTTCTGGCCGGGGCGGTTGTTGCCAGCGAACTTCTCGTTGCCATCGGCATTCAAAATGGGAACGAGCAGAATCACCAGATGCTTCAGTAACGGGTGCTGCTTCTCCGTGGTCAGTTCGCGAGCCAGGGCCAGCAGTGCTTCCTTGCCGTCCACCTCACCCGCATGGATGTTCGCGAAGGCCAGAACCACGAGCTTGCCGCTCGCGGCCGCTTCCTTCGCTGAAGCAATCGGCGGCTCCGCAATCACGAGCACCGGCAGCTTGCGGCCCTCGACCGTGGTGCCAAAGTTCTCCCGATGCACAAGCGGGCTGCGCCTCGCGAGTTCATCGCAGAACACCACGACATCGGCGTAGCGTGACGTTTCCTTGAAGTCGCTCTTCTCGGCGACCGTCTGCAGCTCCGGCCCATCGACCGTTGCGTGCAGTGGGAACAAGCCCACACTTGCCAGTAGCAAGGCGAGACCAACTCTTAAACGGGCCACGGCATCTCTCCGGGATGATCAGTGCGAGAGGAGTGAAGGGAATTGTGCGAAAGCCGGGCGAAGCGTGCCAGCGGAAATTCGCGACTGCCGTGGCAAGCCAGTGGCGAACGCAGCCGTATATCATGGGTGGGTATGTCGTGCAACAGCGGGGGTGGCATGAGCGCCGATGTGAAGCGGATTGAACAGTTGCGTCCCAAGCTGGATCCGTTTTATCGCGCCGTCGAAAGCGTGCTCATCGGCCAACGGCGGCTCCTCGATGGCCTGCTTGTCGGCTTGCTCTCCGATGGCCACGTGCTGCTCGAAGGCGTGCCCGGGCTCGCCAAGACGCTTGCCGTTCGCACCGTGGCCCAGGCATTGCACCTGAAGTTCTCACGCATCCAGTTCACACCCGATCTGCTCCCTGCGGACGTGATCGGCACTCAAATCTACAATCCGCAGTCTGGCACCTTCTCTGTGAAGCAAGGGCCAATCTTTGGCAATATCGTGCTGGCGGATGAGATCAACCGGGCTCCCGCCAAGGTGCAATCGGCGCTCATCCAGGCGATGGAAGAGCGCCAGGCCACCATTGGCGATGGCACCTTCTCGATGCCGCGACCCTTCTTCGTACTCGCCACGCAAAACCCCATTGAGCAAGAGGGCACGTATCCGTTACCCGAGGCACAACTGGATCGTTTCCTCATTAAAGTACGCATCGATTACCCGAGCCGGGCGGATGAACTGGCCATCCTCGACCGCATGGGGAGCATGAATGCGGCCACGGATATCGCCGCGGTGCTGAGCCCCGGAGAACTGGAATCGCTGCGAGCGGCCGCCGACGCGGTGTACGTGGATCAGAAGGTGAAGGAATATCTGCTCGATGTGATTCGTGCGACCCGCAACCCCGGGGAGTATGGGCTGGATCTTGGGGGTCTGATCCAGCTCGGAGGCAGCACGCGAGCGGTCATCGCGCTGTTTCGAGCCGTGAAGGCCCACGCGTTCCTCGCCGGCCGAGGCTACGTCACACCCGAGGATGTGAAATCGATGGCTCCGGATGTGCTGCGGCACCGCCTGGCCATTTCCTTCGAAGCAGAGGCGGAAGAACTGCGGCCCGAGAACCTCGTGAAACAAGTGCTCGATCGGTTGCCGGTGCCCTGAGAGGCATCTGCAGACGCCAACCCGTTGGGCGTGATCAAGTCTAAGACCTTCGGGTCGAGCAAATCCCTGACCAACGGCTTCCGTGTAACAACCGGGGAAGATCCTACCTGCCCCGAAATCGCGACAAAAAGCTGAACAGAAGCCGCTGGGAACACCAGTCGTTTACTCGTCGCCGGTTGCTGCGGTGGTGCTGCTGCGGAGTTTGCTGGCACGGGTGGCCATGTCGGCTTTGAGCATCTCGAAGTCCTTCGGATTGGCCCGGCTCCAGAATCGCTGGGCCACCTTCAGGTAACGGGACGCCTCGTCGCCACGGCCAAGCCGGTCGCAGATGGCCCACATGCCCAGCGCTCCGCGGACGCTGCCCATATCGTGGGCAAGCGCTTCCTGGAACGCTTCTTCGGCTTCCGGAGCGTTGCCACAGTCCAGCGCAGCGATGCCCCATTCTTCCATCAGCACGGCTCCGTTGCCCCAGGCGTGATGGCTGTAGTCATTCTTGGTGGCATCCACGAGTTTCTTGAACAGCTTCAGCCCGGCGTCGCCGTTGCCGGTCATGCACAGGTACCGCCCTTGCACTTCGAGCAACTGATTCTCCAATCGGCGATCGCTCTTGCGCGCTTGCTGGGCCTGGCGAAGTGTGTCGATCTCCGTGCTCGCACGCTTGGTGTCACCACGTTCGAGATAGAGTCGGGCGGCATAATAAGCACCGTCGGCCTTGCTGCGGCGGTAGTAGCTGACGATCTTCTCGGCCTCGGCCCAGTCCTTGGTAGCCAGTGCCATCTTGAACCACTCGGCACGGAAGGCATACTTGTAGCTTTCCGCTTCCTTCTTGATCTGGCGGGCTTCCTCGAAGCGGCCATCATGGACCAGGCCGCGGGTCAGCGTCTCCATGTGGTGGCTGAATTGGTGATCTTCACGCGGCGTGACGCCCTGATACTCGTGATAAGCCTTCTGCAGCACGATGGCTTTCCAGCTCCAGTCCGTGGTCGGTCCCCACTTGCCGATGCGGGTGGCGAGGTGGGCTTGCATGTGCAGGGCGTGTGGAATGCCGGGCGAGGAGGCGATGTAGCCCTCGGCGTACGGCCAGCCGAGTGCGGGTCGCTTGATCGCTTCAAAGAAGTGCACGAATTCGTGGTTGGCACCGGGATTCAGCGGATTGAGCCGGAGCAGCGACTTGTAGAAGGGTGCCTTGCCGTAGGTTCCTTCCGCGATCTGGGCTCGCCAGAACCAGCCCTCTTCATCATCGGGATAAAGCGTGAGGAGTTCATCGAGGGTCTGCGAGGCGTTCTTGGTGCGCTGGTCGGGCGGTGTGTTGGGCCACATCCCTTTTTCCTGCAGGCGAGCCTTGATGAGTAACTGCTCGCGCGGGTTGGCTCTGGTCGAGAGCTTCTGGGCGATGGCCAGTGCATAGTCCGAGGAGTTCTTGCCGACGCGGTCCGGAAGTTTGCCGAACATGCTGCCGCCGAGCACGGACTGGAACGGCGATGCCGGAACGCTGGCTCCGCTCTTGCCCCATTTCTCCAGTGAGCGGTGCAGCATCAACCAGGCATAGGCACAGTTCGGATCGAGAATCGTGGCCGTTTCGAAGGCACGGGCCGCTTCAATCCAGACGTAAGAGTAATACATGCCCAGGCCCTGATCCACGAAGGATTGGCACTCCTGATTCGTGGTCCCCACGGGGTAGCGATACAGGCAGGCGTCGAACATCGGCTTCGCAACTGGGAGGCCGGTGAGCGACATCTTGTTCACTGCGGCGGGTGCCACGGTTTTCTCACGTGGCGGCGGGGCCACGGCGACATCCGCGGCCGGAACCGTGCCAACGGCAAAGAGAAGTGCAGTGATCAGGCAACCCATGAGACGGGTCATAACAGGCAGGCTCCCGACAAGCCGGAGAAGGAGATTCTCCGGTGAGGTGTGTTGTAAGTGAAGGAAAGTTTACTTCGCAAGTGAACATCGCGAAAGGGGGAAGACACAGATTCTCATTCTTGGCTCAGACGCCGGCGCTGGCAGGCGGTGGAATAACTGGCCTCCAGATCAATGGGGAGCACGAGCTCGGCGTTTAATGTCAGCGGCAGCGTGGGGAGTTCGCGGCCCACAGCCAGAGCTTCCACCCAGATCTCAATGGTCGCTTCTGAATCACGAATAAGAGGTCGGTAAGCGACAGCATAAAGCGAAGACGCTGCTTGCGTGCTTGCTTCACGGGATTGCCCCAATAAGTGCATGATCTCGGCGTGCAGATTTGCGAGGCGGTTCGTCACCACATCCACCACGATCAGCGCGATCCCTTGTGCCAAATAGCCTGCGCACTTCGTGGCGAAAGCTCGACGATGTGCGTCGCGATCCTTGTTGCCTGGGCTGATGAGCTCCAACGCAGCCACGAGCCGGGCACCACCCTCGGCTTCATAGATCCGCACCTCGAATTCATCGGGGAACGCTGCGGGGACGCTAAGCGTCGGCATCGGCGGTGCGTACGTTAGAGTCGCGACCACGCCGGTCGGAGCCGCGCTCGCTGCCTCTGTAAATGTGGCCACGTCAATTTCGATGCGAGCCCCGGCGTGTGCATGTTCCTCGGCAAAGTACCCTTCGGGCAGCAGTTCTTCGTTGAGCGCATCTGCAATGCGGCTCGCCCAGGTCACGTGGAACGATTCCCAGTGATGGCGCGAGGACAGCGGTGGATCAGAGTGGTCGAGCAACGGCACGACTGTAACCTCTGTGAGCTTTCCCCCATCCTACCAACTTGTCGGCGTTCGCACTCGCCATATCATAACGCGGCGACGGACGGATCATCGCCACACGAACCTGCATCATGCCCCGCGAACGCGGGGACGGAACGACCCCATGGCAACGCCTGCGATCCGCGTTCAAAATCTCGTCAAGAACTACGGGCCCGTGCTGGCCGTCGACAACATCAGCTTCGAGGTGCAACCCGGCGAACTCGTCGGTTTCCTCGGGCCGAACGGTGCCGGCAAATCGACGAGCATGAAAATCCTCACCACGTACCTCCCCGCCTCCAGCGGCTATGCCTGGCTGGCCGGGTTCGACGTGATGTATCAATCCATGCAGGTTCGCGAACGCATCGGCTACCTGCCCGAGAGCGTGCCGCTCTATCCCGAAATGCGCGTGGTCGAATACTTGCAGTATCGCGCTCGCCTCAAGGGCGTCGAGCGTGTGGGCCGCACCAGCCGTATCGACTACTGCATGGAGAAGAGCCGCATCCGGGAAGTGAAGAATCGCTTGCTCGGCACGCTCTCGAAGGGGTATCGCCAGCGTGTCGGCCTCGCAGACACGCTGCTCGCCGACCCGCCCATTCTCATCCTGGACGAGCCCACCAGCGGGCTCGACCCCATCCAGATCGCCGAGACGCTCAACACGATCAAGGAGCTTCGCGGCCAGCACACCGTGATGCTCTCAACGCACATCCTGACCGAGGTCGAAAAGGTCTGCGAGCGGGTCATCATCATTAACAAGGGCCGTGTTCGCTTTGACGACACCATGAAGGCGATCGAACGCCGCGAACCGGTGCACGAACTGGAAGTGCGTGGCCCTGTGGAGCAGGTGACGAAGTTCCTGCAGGAGCAGAGCGGCGTGGTGAACGTGAATGCGACACCGGTGGATGATGGCGTGACGGCCTACCATGTGAAGACGCAGGGCGGCAAGGATATTCGCGAAGAGCTGGGCCTGAAAATCGCCACGAAGGGCTGGCCTGTGCGACGCCTGGATCTCAAGCGTGAAGGGCTCGAGCACCTGTACTTCGCCGTGGTGATGCAGAAGGACGAACCGCAGCCGCAGCTTGCACCACCGCCTGCAGCTTGATCCATCGAAGCCATACATCCCCGATCCCCGGGATACCCGAGATTTCCCCCGCATACCCGACGGATTCCGCGATGAGCACGACGAGCACGCCGACGACTGAACCGAACCCGCCCATCGGGTCGGCACCGCTGCAGGTGGAAACGGCCCCGTCCCAAATGATGGCCGATATCCCCACGTTCACGCGTATTATCGGCTTCGCCGGGCTCTTCTTCCTGGTGCTGGGTGCCGTCGCCGTTATTACGAACATGTATGTCGGGCCGCGGATCGTCGGGCCCGGTATGGGCTACTTATTAGCCTTCGTCGGTGTTGGGCTCATGCTGTTTCACGCGATCCGCGATGGGGAGCAGGAAGTCCGCCGCATGTACGCCATGCTCGCCGTTGCCTGGCTGGTGCTGGCAGTGGCCGCCGCAGTGATCCCGGGCCCACTCTCCGAAAGCGGCGTGCTCTCGAAGGACAAGAAGAGCGGCTACAACTTGCTCCCCTGGGGCGTGGGTTTCGGCCTGCTCGGCCTGCTCTTCACGATCCCGTTCACTCGCCACGAAACCGATGAAAAATACAAGGCGGCCGCGGAGCAGGGATTGCTCTGGATCGGTGCCGGCCTCGCTCTCGTGAGCCTGCTCGGCCCCGTGCTCGGCGACCTCTTCACCTGGTTGCGGCAGTACCAGATTTTCCGTGCAGATTTCCTCATCGGTCCCGGCATCGCGCTGGCCCTGCTCGGGTTGGCCTTCCTCTGTGCTCACCTTGGCCAGCGTGATACGTCCGAAGGCACGGGCTACTGGGTCGCCTTCACCGTGGGTGCCGCCGGTGCCGCCGTGGCCATCTACGCCATTGGCCGCGCCGTGGTGCCGACCGTGCTCTACGAAGGCCCCGCGGTGCTCCGCAAGCCGATCGGCAGCCTCGACACCTGGCGAGTTGTCGGCCGTGTCTTGATGATCCTGCTCTTTGTGGGCATCGGTGCACTTGCCGCTCTGCGGCAATTGCCGAACTGGCTGCGGATCACTTTTGCGGCGCTCGGTGTTATCGGAGCCGCCGTGTTTGTGCTCGGCTCATTCTCGAGCCCGGTTCACACACCGCCGCTGCCCTCACTGGTCCCCACGGGGATCGTGCTCGTGGTGCTCGGCACCATCTATCTGGCCATCGCACTTGGCATCTGCTCGGATAACCAGTTCATCGCACTCACGCGCCGGGAACTCGCCGCGTACTTCCTCTCGCCCATCGGCTACCTCGTCCTTGGCGGCATGGTGCTCGCCCAGTGGGGTGCATACTGGGCCTTCGTGGATGGGCTCACCGAATCCAGACGGGCCGTGCAAGAACCGATCGTTCGCGGCTACTTCGTGTCGCTGCTCACCGTGTTCGCCTTGGTGCTGCAGGTACCGGCCCTCACGATGCGTCTGATGTCCGAGGAGAAGCGAAGCGGTTCACTCGAAGTGCTGCTTACGGCACCAGTGAACGAGACCCCCATTGTGCTGAGCAAGTTCTTCGCCACCTGGCTCTTCTTCCTGATCACGTGGCTACCGGCGGGATTATTCCTGATCGCACTACGTGTGGAAGTGGGCCAGCCATTCGACTACCGCCCGCTGCTCAGCTTCTACGTTGCACTCGCCGCGCAGGGTGTGGCCTTCATCGGCGTCGGCCTCTTCTGCTCGACCATGACGAAGAACCAGATTGTGGCCGCGGTGCTGATGTTCGTGGTGATGGTCTTCCTGGTGGCCTGCTATCTCATCAAGGGGAGCCAAACGGCCCTGGGCCTGCCGACGTTCCTGCAGATCGTGGCCGGGAAGATGTCGTTCATCGATGTGTGGATCGAGGCACTCTCGGGCCGCCTGCCGCTCCGGGACACCGCGATCTTCATATCCATTGGCGTCTTCTTCCTGTTCCTGTCGGTCAAGGTGCTCGAAGCGAGGAAGTGGAACTAGGTGCGATCCGGCGAGCGGCCCCGCGTGAGCGGGCTGCTCAATCGAATATCGCAATACCGTCTCACAAAGTGTGAAGCGCACCATGCTGTGCAAAATGTCGAAGTGAATTGCTCGAGAATCGCGATCGGAACTGCCGGTTGAGACCGGGCCGCTCGCCGGGGTTGTTCGCCGAAACGATTGATTGCCCGATACGGAACTCACCATGAATCCGACCACCGAACCGACACCGCCTGCACCGACCCCGCCGGTCGTGGGGTCCGGGCTTGTCGAATACGTTCGCACCAATCGCGACACGACCGCATACATTCTGTTGGCGATCTCCGTCCTGTTCCTGGTTCTCACGATCTGGATGGCAGTGCGTGGCTTCAAGACGCCGGCCAGCAAGGCCAGCGACAAGCCAGCCGCCACCAATCCACTCGATCCGTTCAATCCGGACGCGAACAAGCCGGTCGAAATAACCAACCCCAAGCGTTACGACTGGATCACCGGAGCGGTCGCCTCACTATGTGGCTTCCTTGTCGTGGCCGCGTGTGGTGCGTGGTATCTCGTCAGCATTCCACCGCCCACCGAGGAACGGCAACGCACCGAGGCCCGCGTCCTGCTCCTGGCCATCGGCGGGCTGATCGGAGCGTTGATCACACTCGTCGGGTTAGCCTTCTTCTACCTCTGGAGTGATGCGCTCTCGGCCTGGCTGGACAAGGACGAGAAGAAATCGGCCTGGAAGGTAATGTTGCCCATCGTGTTGATTGTGTTCGGTGCTGGCGTCGCCTTCCTCGCGGCCCAGCCGGCCCGCGCCGAAGAACGCAACAACGCCTGGCTCCGCCGGCTGGTTTATGGCACGAACTTCGTCCTCACCATTCTGCTCGTGCTCGTGATTCTCGTGGTCGGTAACGTGGTGTTCGCACTCAAGGCCCCCAACACGCTCGATGCCACCGAGACCGGTTTCTACACGCTCTCGGACACCACAAAAGCGTTCCTGCAGCGCGTCGATCAGCCAATGACGGCGTACCTGGTTCTGCCCGATTCCAGCGATCGCATGGTCAGCGACATCCGCCAGGTGCTGATGAGCTACCACGAGGCGAGCAATGGCAAGTTCTCGGTGAAGTTCGTCAGCCCCGTCTCGGACAAGGGCGAAGTGCGGCGACTCGGCGAACTCTACACCAAGATGGACAAGGATAACTACGGCGTCCTGCTCGTCACCGGCACCGAGGACCAACCCTCCCTGCAAAAGCACGGCTGGATTCCCGCTCAGGACCTGTTCACGCAGGAAACCACCCGCGACGGCAAGCCCGTGCAAGCCTTCGCCGGGGAAGGGCGGCTTCTCAAGGAAGTCCGCATCCTGGCCGAGACCGACACGCGGCCGGTGATTTACTTCACGCAGTCGAACGGCGAGTTCGCACTCACCATTCCTGGCGAACAGGACCTGCCCGGGGGCGACCGTTCGATTGGCCGCTTGCAGCAGTTCCTCGAAGCGTCGTATTCGGTGGATGTGAAGCCTTTGAAGTTCCCGACGGGCGAGGCGAACCCACAGGTGCCCGCCGACGCCACCGTCGTGGTGGTGGTGGAACCAATGACGCCGTTGACCGATCCAGCCGTGAACGCCATTCGCAAGTACATGGCGGAGCGGAAGGGCAAGCTGATCGTGATGGCCGGTTCCACACCTGGGCTCGATGGCCGCGGCATGACCGCCACGGGGCTGGAAGGCCTGCTCTCGGAATACAACGTCGATCTTGGGCGGAAGTTTATCTACACGAATCACCCACGTTTCAACCCGCGGACGGTGGTGGCCGTGTTCAACACGGCTCGCAATGCCGCCTCGAACCCGATCGTGCAGGCCCTGGGCCAGGCGATTCCACCGATGAGCTTGCCGCAGTGCCGCGTGGTGACGCCGCTCACCACGGGTGGTGCGAACCAGGCCACGACAATCATCCAGACACTGCCGCAACTAGAAACGTGGCTCGAAGACGATCAACTCTTGCAGGTGTCCCCGACGATCCAGGCACTGGAATCGAGCGAGGCCGTGCGTCAGCAGAAGCAACTCACGCGCTCGCCCCGGCCGCTGATGGTGGCCGTGGCCGAACCGGGTGGTGCGGGCCGCGTGGTCGTCATCGGCAACGCCTTTATCGTTTCGGATGAAGCCGCCCAGATGCTGCGTTCGCAGAGCGGCGTGCCTCCAACATTCGACATCATGGGCGTGAGTGTGGACTGGCTGCGCGATCGGCCGCCCCTGCCCGCGGGTGTGCAGAACAAAATCTATGTCGAGTACAACGTGCCCGACCCCATCGCATTGAACAGCACCCGGCTCATCTACCTGCCGCTGGTGCTGGCCATGGTTGCTGTCGTTGGTCTTGGTGCCGGCGTGTGGGCCATTCGCCGCCGCTAACAAACGTGCGATCTCACGGAGATCGCCATCGAAATTGGTAATTGTTTCTCGTTCCACTGACTTTCAACTGCATCGGGAAACCGGAGCTGCGGACCATGAACTTCCGATTGACCGGCATCCTGTTCGGCCTCGTCTTCGTCTCGAGCCTCGCGCTCCTCGGCGTCTCGCTGTACCAGGACGAAGACAAAGGCAGCGGCGGCATTCTCGACACGTTCCTCAAGGACGGCGTAAAGCCCGACCAGATCGACACCGTCGAGATCGAACGCGCCGATGGCCAGAAGATCAAGTTCGTCCGTCAGGCCGATCAGACAACGTGGCTGATCGATAGCCCGATCAAGACGAAGGCCGAGGGCGGCCAGGTCAGCCGCATCATCGATGATCTCTTCAAGGCCCGGCCGATTCCGTTCGCAGAACTGAGTTCGAGCAAGTCCACGCACGGGCTCGAGCCCGCCGGGCTGAAGGTCACGCTCCGCCAGGGCTCGGACCGCTCCATGACCGTGGATGTCGGAGATGTGCTCGGCGGCGGCCGCTCGTCCGTGGCCTTCGTCACCACATCCGATCGCCCCGATCGCCCCATCGCCATTAACCGCGATGCCGTTGATGGCCTGCTGAAAGATGCAAAGGCCAGCGGTAACGCCAAGGATCTGGCCAAGTGGGTGAACGAGTACCGCACCCGGCAGATTTTCTCGGTCAACCCGCAGCTCTCCACGGAAGAAATCAACGGCATCACCCTCGCCGGGCGTGGCGACGATCTGGCCCTCACCCGCACCGCGGACGGCTGGCGGCTCTTTGCCCACTACGATGTGAAGGCCAACGGCAAGGACGAACCCCGTGTGCTCGACAACGTTGATGCCGATGCCACCGGTGATTTCTCCTCCGGCCCGGACACCTTCAATGGCGTGCGACCGCTGCTCGCCTCCATCACCAGCTTGCAGGCCATCTCGTCGGAAGATTACCTCCCCGATGAACCCGTCAAGATTGCCGAGTACGGCCTCGCCGATGGCAACCCGGACCGGGTGAAGGTGGAACTGAAGCTGAAGGTGCCTGGCCAGCCGGACCGCACCGAGACCGCTTTCATCGGCAAGAAGGTCGAGGGTTCGCCGAACAAATTCTATGTGAAAGTGCCCGGCGTTCCGGGTGTGATTCGCGCGACGGCTCAGAGCGGCGAGGCCATACTGGGTGTGCTCGCCAACCCCACGCCGCTTCGCAACCGCAACATCTTCCCCACGGATATCAACCGCGGGCAGATCGCTGCCATCGACATCACAACGGGCGGCCAAACCGCGAAGCTACGCCAGCCCCCCTCGGGCTTCGGCAAGTGGCAGCTATTCGGCGGGCCAGGCGATCCCCAGGATGCGAACACCGCGACTATCAACAAGCTGCTGGAGGTGCTGTCGCAGCCGCGCACGGTGAAGGAGTTCCCGACGCCGGATGATGCCAACTTCGCCGGGCCGGAACTGAAGGCCGAGGTGAAGCTCTGGCCGGAGATGGAAACACCGGACCCCAAGGCCGACGCCAAGACGGAGCCACGCACGAAGGGGAACCCGATCACGTACCTGTTTGGCAAGGTGATCCGCGATGGCACTGGCAAGATCACAGAAGTGTATGTGCGTCGCATTTTGCCGAGCGGCACCAAGGCAGATTTCATCCTGCCGGCCGAGATCAAGACGGCAGCCGCACCGGTGAACCCGCAGTTCCCCACACCGACGCCGATCGGCGGAACGGAAACGAACCTGCTCGCCGCCGTGGAACTCAATCGCCTTGCCTTGCTCGACCCGCGTTTGAAGGACTTCGCACCGTCGAGTGCTTCGAAGTTCGCCATTGCAACGGGACCGAACACGCTGGAGGTGAACTTCGACGACAAGGCGGACCCGCCGTATCACCCGGCCGGGAAGTGGACGTACACGCGTTACCCCACGGCCTCACCGGACAAGAAAGAACCGCCTCGCCCGGCGGATGAAGGCGAGACACGCTCGATTCTGACCGCTCTGGCCACGCTCTCGGCCGGCCCGTTCATCTCCGAGGCACGCGACGAAGCGCAGTGGACCGCCTGGGGTCTGAGCCCGACCGCACCTCGTATGAAGGTGACGGTGACGCTCAAGTCGCCGCCGCCACCAGTTCCCGTGCCAGGTCAGCCCGCACCCGAAGCCCCGAAGAGCGAGGATCGCATCTTCTACTTCGGCAACGATGTGGCCCGCGACAGCAAGACCTACGTGTACGCTCGCCAGGAAGGCCGCGATGCCGTGTTCCTCGTGGACAAGTCGCTGTTCGATCGGCTGGACAAGCTCGATCTCCGCGATCGCACCGTGGTTCGGTTCGACCGCAACAAGGTCAAGAAGGTCACGCTCGCCGGCTGGTTCGAGAAAACCAAGGCCGCCCAGATGGTGGTCTTCGAGAAGCGGCCGGACGGCAGCTGGGTTTACACACCCGTGCCCTCGGACACGATGTATGCCGGGGTGAAGGTGGCCTCGCCTCCGATCGCGATCGACCCCAACAAGGTGCCGATGTTCATTGGCGTGGTCGATCTGATGCACGCGGATGGCTTCCTTGCGGGTGGTGCGAAAGCCGAGTACGGCTTCGCTCCCACGGAGAAGGGCCTGGCCATTGCCATCGAACTCGAGGGTGCTCCCACCGTGCAACTCAACATTGCCGCCGGCGTCACGCTCAACCCGGACAAAACCATCGCCGCCTATGTGCCACCCGATCAGGCCACGCACTTCGTGGTGTGGCTGGACACGGCGGCGGACCCCAGCGTGAACCCGTTCCTCATTCCCGCCGGGCCGTACAAGCCGTTCAAGGAATCGCCGAGCGTCTTCGGGAAGTAACGAGAATCTGCGTCGTCACCCGCCAACAATGGCGGGAATCTCCCACAACCAACTGACCCGCCGATAACGGCGGGCTCATTGTGTTTATCCCCATCTCGGGAGCCGCGTCATGCGCAGTGCCGCCCTTGCAATTCTGCTGTCCTATTCGGGTGTGATCGTTGCCCAGGAACGCACTCACGACATCACGCCGGATGATTACTTCACACTGAAGACGATCACTGAGATCGCAGTCTCGCCGGATGGCAAGCAAGTCGCCTATGTGCTTGGTTCGTGGAACGAGGCCGCCAATGGCCGGCGCACCGATCTGTGGGTCGTCGCGACCGATGGCAAGAGCCCCCCGGTGGCATTGACGAAGGATGGAGCGGGTTACAAGAACCCGAAGTGGACCGCGGATGGCAAGGCCGTGCTCGTGCAGACGAGCCGTCGGCCACCTGCGGGCAAGGACTTTTCACAAGGTTCGCAAGTGTGGAAGGTGCCGCTTGAAGGCGACGCCGAGCCGCTCAGCCGGGCCATCGGTGGCATCGAAGGCTTCGACTACGCACCGAACGCTGACGCCCTCTTTTACACGGTCGAGGCGAAAGCCACGGACACGGACGACTTCACGAAGCTCCGCCAGAAGTTCACTGCCCCGGAATACGGCAGCGGATCGCGAACGGTTTCCGAAGTGATGCGTCTGCGACTGCCAGACGGGAAGCCCGAGAAGGTGATCGCCGAGAAACGATACATTCACGAGTTCGCGGTCACAGCCGATGGCAAGAAGGTGGCCATGATCGCCGCGCCGGACGACACCGTTCTGCGGGCCGAGGGCGGCTCCACCGTGGATGTGTGGGAGGGCGAGACAAACAAGGTCGTCAACACGGATCAGGGCTGGAAGAAGAGCGCGGCCTCACCCTGGCCCTGGCTCGAAAACCTGGCGTGGAACCCGGCCGGCACCCGCCTTGCGTATTGTTGCATTCACGATGCATACCCGGCGGAGATCATCGTGTGCGAGGCGAAAGGAGCAGACTGGAACTCCACCCGCGTCATTCGCACAGGCGATAGCCAGGTGCATGGATATGGCTCTCGGCTCTGCTGGCGCAGCAATAACACGGTAATCGCACAAAGCGATCAGGCCGGGAGTGTGGGCTTCCTCACCTGCGCACCGCTGGCACCTGGCGGCTGGTGTGTCGTCGGAGAGACATCGTTCGGTAACTATTCGCGGGAAGCCGTGATCTACGCCTTCGACGTCACACCGCGTGATGTTGCCGCTGTCTGGTCCACGGCGAATGAGTTTGCGGACCTTTACACGGTGAGTGTGCAGGATGGAGACGTGGAGCGTGTGCGCCTGACGGACCTGAACCCCCAGACCAAGACCTGGAAGCTTCCAACTGTCCAGCACATCACCTGGAAAGCCCCGGATGGCTCGCGTGTCGGTGGTGTGCTGGAGCTGCCCTTCGGCTTCAAGAAGGGAGAGAAGAAGCTGCCGCTCGTGCTGGCCATGCACGGCGGCCCGACCACGGCCAGCCATGCCGATCTCGAATTCGATCCGCACAACGGCCGGCTCTATCTCGCGGCTCAGGGCTACGCTGTGCTCTGCCCGAATTATCGCGGCTCCACGGGTTATGGTGACAAGTTTGTCACTGACCTCGTCGGGAACGAGAACGACATTGAGGTGAAGGACATCCTCGCTGGCATCCAGCACCTCGTGGATGAAGGCATCGTCGATCCCGAGCGCGTCGGCGTCATGGGCTGGAGCAACGGCGGCTACCTCACCAATTGCCTCATCACGTTGAAGGATTCGCCCTTCAAGTTCAAGGCCGCAAGTTCCGGGGCGGGCATTCTGGACACGGTCGCGGAGTGGGGCTTCAACGATGAACCTGCCTATCCGCGCGTCTTCAAGAAGGGGCTGCCGTGGGAGACACCGGAGATTTATCGCAAGACCTCGCCGACGTATGGCCTGGGCAATGTGACCACGCCCACACTCATTCATGTGGGTGGTGAAGATGTGCGCTGCCCGCCAGGGCATAGCCGCATGTTGCACCGGGCCTTGAAGGAATACGTGAAGGTGCCGACCGAACTGATCGTGTACACGGGCGAACCCCACGGCCTCAGCAAGTATGCGAATCGCAAGGCCAAGATGGAATGGGATATCGCCTGGTTCGAGAAGTACTTGAAGTGACCGCGCCCGAAGTGTGAACGCGGGCAAGGCTGCCCCCGTTCACACCAGTCCCGCGAGCCCAACGGGTGCTTCAAGCAGCCAAGCAGGGTTTTACGAGTCGCGTTTCTTGCCGCCGATCGCGATCAGGATCGCTGCACCCAGCACGGCACTGCAGATCGATCCGGCCAGGATGCCGACCTTGGAAGCGGTGAGATACTCTTCGCTGTTGAAGGCGAGTTGGGCGACGAAGAGCGACATCGTGAAGCCGATGCCCGCGAGGCAACCGCCGCCCGCCAGCATCCCCCAACTGACTCCAGAAGGTAGCTGGGCGATCCGCGTCTTCACCGCCAGCCAGCTGAAGATGACCACGCCGATCGGCTTGCCCAGGAACAGGCCCAGTGCAACGGCGATGGCCACGGGTTCCAGGAGCAGACGCGATTCGATGTGCACCCCGGCATTGGCGAGTGCAAAGACGGGCATGATGATGAAGCTGACCCACGGGTGCAGGCTGTTCTCGAGCCGTTCGAGTGGTGAGATCCCTTCTCGCGTCGTGAACTCGGCTGTCCGCAGTGCCTCGAAGCGTTCCGGACCTTCACCCGGTGCCCGGTTAATGGTGGCTTGCAACACCTCGATGAGAGTGGCGTCCCCCACGAAGGCGGATGCAGGCGTGAGCAGACCGAGTATCACCCCGGCCACGGTGGGGTGGATGCCGGAGTGATAACAGGCCAGCCAGATGCCCGTGCCGAGTGCGATATAGACGGGCACCGTCCGCACACCCAGCCGGTTCAAGCCATAGGTCGTCAGCAGTCCCAGCCCGGCCAGCCCGAGCATGGTCATGTTCAAATCCGCGGTGTAAAAGACAGCGATCACAACGACCGCTCCGATATCGTCGGCGATGGCGAGCGAGAGCAGCATGATCTTGAGGCCGAAGGGAATGCGCTTGCCGAGCAACGCCATCACGCCCACGACGAAGGCGATATCGGTGGCCATCGGCACACCCCAGCCGCGGAAGTCTGGATGGCCGGTTCGCAGCGCCATGTAGATGCCCGCGGGCACGACCATACCGCCGAGTGCCGCGAAGACGGGGAGCGAGGCCTTCTGCCATTCTCGCAGTTCGCCGGAGACCAGTTCTCGCTTGATTTCCAGGCCCACGACGAAGAAGAAGATCGTCATCAGCACATCATTGACGAGGAAGTGGCCGATCTCGCCGCCCAGTGTGAAATTGCCGATCTGCAGGAAAAATGGAGCGTGCCAAAACTTGTGGTAAGCCTCGGCAAAGGTCGAGTTGGCGAGCACGAGTGCAATGAGGGTGCAGATGATCAGGACGATGCCGCCCGCCGATTCGATCTCGAGAAAGCGCACCAGGGGCCGCGTGATCTTGCGAACGGGCGTTCGCGGCAGATTCGAGGCAATCGGATTCGGAACATCAGACTTCGCCATGAATCATCCCTCGGTTGGGTGCGAGGGATTGTTGTAGGGATGCGCGAAGCGGTTGTGACCCGCCGAAACCGTTGTTCACGGTCTGCGGGAATAGGCGTCCATGATGCGCTGCACGCTGACGAAGAAGATGGGCGTGAGGAAGATGCCGAAGGCGGTGACGCCGATCATGCCGGCGAATACCGCGGTGCCCAGCGCATGCCGCATCTCTGCCCCGGCTCCCTCCGCCACGACCAGCGGCAGCACGCCGATGATGAAGGCGACCGAGGTCATCACGATGGGCCGCAGGCGGAGCCGGCACGCTTCGAGGGCAGCCGTGCTGCGATTGGCCCCGGCATCGCGGCGCTGCTTGGCGAACTCCACGATCAGAATCGCGTTCTTGCACGCCAGCCCCACCAGGACCACGAAACCAACCTGCGTGAAAATGTTGATCTCGAGCCCCGCCATCTGCACACCGATCGCGGCGCTGAGCAGGCACATCGGCACCACGAGAATCACGGCCAGCGGCAGGGCCCACGATTCGTACTGCGCAGCCAGCACCAGAAACACAAGCACCACGGAGAGCACGAAGGCCCGGATGGCCGTGTCCTTTGTTTGAAGCTGCAGGTATGCCAGTTCCGTCCACTCTGGCCGCATGTTCGAGGGCAGGTTCTCCTGAGCCGAGCGTTCCATGGCGGCGATGGCCTCTCCCGAACTCACACCCGGTGCGGGTGTCGCGTTCACTGTCACGCACGGGTAAAGGTTGTAGCGCTGGATCATCACCGGGCCGGTCACTTCCTTCGCGGTGAGGAACGTGCCCACGGGCACCATCATTTCATCCGCCACCTCCGGCATCGAACCCGTCGTGCCGAGCAATCGCATCTCTTCCGCGCGGGCGAGCATGCGGGCTTCCACGCGGGCATTCTTCACCTTGAATTGCCGGAGGCTATCGACCTTGCGGCGGAAGCCGACATCGGCCTGCACATTCACCTGCCAGGTCCGACCGAAGCGGTTGAAGTCGTTCACGTAGAGCGAGCCCATGAACACCTGGAGTGCGTTGTTCACCTCGGCAACGTTCACCCCCATCGCCTGGGCGCTGGCGCGATCGATCTCGAGGAACAGCCACGGCGTGTCCGCGCGGAAGCCGCTGAACACATCACGCAGTTCGTCCTCGCTGGACGCGTTCATCACCACAGCGCGGCCCGCTTCTTCGAGACGTTGCGGCCCGGAAGCACCACCCGGATCTTCAATCACGAGCTTGAAGCCGCCGGCCGTGCCGAGCCCGTCGATGGGCGGGGCACCGAGCACATTCACGATGGCTCCGGGCAACTCGGCGTCGAAGCGCGCCTGGAGTTTGGCCGCGATGGCCTCGGCATGGCGCTCGGGGTCGAGGCGTGCCGGAAAGTCATCGAGCATGACATAAAGCGTGCCGAAGTTCGGTGCGTTGGCATTCAGCAACACCGATTGCCCCGAGACCGCGACCGTGTGCTTCACGCCAGGCGTTTCACGGGCGAGGCGATCGAGTTGGGCCATGGCAATATCGGTGCGGTCGATGGACGCGGCATCGGGAAGCTGGACGTTCACGAGTAGGTAGCCTTTGTCCTGATCGGGGATGAAGCCCGTGGGTGTGGTCGTCATCGTGTAATAGGTGAAGTAGAGCAGGCCGCCATAAGCCAGCAGTACGAGGAAGCTGATGCGGAGCGTGCCACTGACGGCGCGAATATAAGCGGACGTCGCGGCGTTGAAGCCGATGTTGAAACCGCTGAAGAGATAGCCGAGTGTGCGGTTCAGAATGATGCGGGTGAAGTAGCCCACAAGCCCGCCTGCGAAACCGGCGACGACGGGCACAAGCCACGAGGAGAACGGAGCGAGCGTGGCTTGCCACTCGCCCGGCAACAAGGCAAGAACTTGCTCCGTGTGTGTGTGGAGGAACCAGTACCCCAGCATAGCACCGAGCAGCGGGAAGGCGATGCGCGGCAATGGTTCCTTCGCTTCGCCTTCGTGCTTTGGCTTCAACAACAACGCACACAGAGCCGGGCTTAACGTGAGTGAGTTAAAGGTGGAGAGCAATGTGCTGATGGCGATGGTGACGGCGAACTGTCGGTAGAACTCGCCGACGATGCCGGAGATGAAGACGCATGGCACGAACACCGCAGAGAGCACGAGCCCCACGGCAATCACGGGGCCCGCCACTTCATCCATGGCCTGGATCGTGGCCTCCTTTGGCGATAAGCCTTCCTCGATGTGGTGCTGCACCGCTTCCACCACCACGATGGCATCATCGACCACGATGCCGACCGCGAGCACCAGCCCGAAGAGCGTGAGGTTATTGACCGAGTACCCCAGCAGGGCCATGGCCGCGAAGGTGCCCACGATGGCGACCGGAACCGCGGCGAGCGGGATGATCGCGGCCCGCCACGATTGCAGAAACACCAGCATCACCACGGCCACGAGAATGATGGCATCGCGGAGCGTGAGGAAGACCTCGTTGATCGATTCATCGATGAAGGGCGTGGTGTCATAGACGATGGCATAGTCGACGCCGGTGGGGAAGCGGGCTTTCAGCTCTTCGATCTTGTCGCGAACGCCCTGGGCCGTTTCGAGTGCATTGGTGCCGGGGAGTTGATACACCGAAAGCGCTACCGAGGGCTTGCCATCTAGTGTGCAGGTCTGGTCGTAGCCGAGAGCACCGAGTTCGATGCGGCAGACATCCTTCATGCGCACGAGCCGGCCCTGGTCGTCCGTCTTCAGGATCATCTCGCTGAACTGTTCCTCGTCGATGAGCCGGCCGAGTGTGCTGATGGTGTACTGGAAGGCCTGGCCATCGGGTGCGGGCGGCTGGCCCACCTGCCCGGCGGCGATTTGTGCGTTCTGTTGCGTGATCGCGCTCACCACATCCGTGGCGGAAAGCCCCTTCGCGGCGAGCTTGTCCGGGTCGATCCAGAGCCGCATCGAGTAGTCGCGCTGGCCGAGATAAGTGATGTCGCCGACACCTTGCAGTCGTGCGAGTTCGTCGCGCAGCTGGATGGTGGCATAGTTGCTCAGATAAAGATTGTCGCGCGAGCCATCGGGGCTGTAGAGGTTAATGATCATCAACTGGCTGGGCGACTTCTTCTTCACCAGCACACCGCGGCGGCGCACCAGTTCGGGCAGCACCGGCTGGGCCAGGTTCACGCGGTTCTGCACGAGCACCTGGGCCACGTTCAGATCGACGCCCGGTTTGAACGTGACCGTGAGCGTGAAGGTGCCATCGTTGGTGCACTGCGAGGACATGTACATCATGTCCTCGACGCCGTTCACCTGCTGTTCGATCGGTGAAGCGACCGTATCCGCGACGACCTTCGCATTCGCCCCGGGATACACGGCCGAGACTTCGACCGTGGGCGGCGTGATCTCCGGGTATTGCGCCACGGGCAGCGAGAAAAGCGCGACGGTGCCCGCCAGCGTGACGATGATCGACAGCACGGAGGCGAGAATCGGGCGTTCAATAAAGCGGCGAGTGAACATGGATTTATAACTGATGAATTGAGTTTGAAGATTGAAACAACATCAGGTCCGGTCGTTCATGAGCCTGTACTCGAACGGATTGCTCCGCTTTCATCGTGTCGGTTTTCGGGTGCGGATGGTGCGGATAGCGGCGACGAAACCAATGGCCAGGGGCCGCACGAAGCGCAGCCGCACGACGTAGAGTGTGGCATCGCTGAGCCCACGCACGTAGCGATTCTGGATCAGGTGCGTGTGTGTGAAGCGATCAACGAGGGCGAAGAAGACGGGCGTGAGCACAATACCAAAGAAGGTGACGCCCAACATGCCGCCGAGCACGGCGACGCCGAGGGCCTGGCGCATCTCGGAACCGGCTCCGCGTGCCACGGCCAGGGGCAGCACGCCGAGGATGAACGCGGCCGAGGTCATGATGATGGGGCGATAGCGGAGTTTGCAGGCATCGAGCACGGCCGTGCGGAGATCGACACCACGATCCCGCGCGACCTTCGCGAACTCGACAATGAGGATGGCGTTCTTGCAGGCGAGGCCGATGAGCACGACAAAGCCGACCTGCGTGAAGATGTTCACATCCTGCTTGCGGATGCCGGCGCTGGTGAGTGTGGATTTCGCGGCCTCGATCAGGTGCAGATCAAGCCAGTTGGCGAAGGAGGTGCCCCAGGCGAGCGGTTTGAGCCAGCCTGGGATGCTGGGGTTCGCGTTCCAGTTGGCGAGCGACTGGGCCGCCGAGCCGGGGTCCGTGAGCCACACGGCGGCGAGTGAACAGGCCACGCACACGGGCACCGCCAGGATCACAGCGAGCGGGAATGCCCAGCTTTCGTAAAGCGCGGCCAGCACGAGGAACACAAACGCCACGGAGAGTGCGAAGACGTACATCCCCGTGGCCTGCGATTGCCGCTCCAGGAACATGAGTTCCGTCCACTCGAAGGAGATGCGGTCCGGCAACTGTTGCTCCGCCAGTGATTCGAGTGCGGCGATGGCGTCGCCGGTGCTCGTGGCCGGGGCGACGTTTCCATTCACCGCGGCAGAAGGGTACATGTTGTAGCGCGTGATCACGAGCGGCCCGCTGACTTCGAGTGAATCTGTGGAGGCACGCAGCGCACCCCTCGAGGTGGGTGAACGCGGCGGAGCACTGATGAGTGCACCGAGCGGCACCATCTCGCCGCGGTGGTTGCGGACCTTGAGCCGGCGAATATCCTCGACCTCGTCGCGGAAGCGGGAATCGGCCTGCACACTAACCTGCCAGGTTCGGCCGAAGAGGTTCAGGTCGTTCACATATCGGCTGCCCATCGAGGCCTGAAGGACGGCATAGACCTCCGTGATTTCCACCTGGTGCGTGGCACACGCCGCGGGGTCGATATTCAGGAACACCTGAGGCGAATTCGTCTTGAACACGGTGAACAGCCCGGCGACCTCGGGCCGGCGGTTCATCGCAGTAATGAACGCATCCGTTTCCTTCTGCAGCATCTCGGGGCCGACGTCGCCACGGTCCTCGATCATCACGCGGAAGCCGCCGGCTCGCCCGAGACCGGACACGGCGGGTGCACCAAACACATTTACCTGGGCCTCGGGCACCTTCCGGCCGTATTCCGCACGAAGCCCGGCGATGATCCGATCGGCATAAAGATCCGGATGGCGGCGATTCTCGAAGCCGTCCAGGATGATGAACATCGAGCCGAAGTTCGAGCCATAGGCACTCAGCACGAAGGAGTTGCCGGCAACCGCGTTGGTGTGCTTCACGGGATGCACGGTTTTGACCCACTGCTTCACGCCATCCTTCTCGACTTCGAACGCACCCTCCTCGCCGGGTGTGGCCGGGATTTCGACACGGTATTCGCGGGCAATGAGGGAGATCTTGTCAATCACATCGCGGGTGCGCTCGGCACTGGCGGAATCGGGCAACTGGATGCTGGCGATGAGGTAGCCCTTGTCCTGCAGCGGGATGAAGCCGGTCGGCAACTGACCGTAGCCGAACAGGCCAGCGGAAACGAGCCCGACGTAGCCGGCGAGCACGAGCACCGGCACACGCAGGGCAAAGCCGACGGTTCGCACGTACAGGCGGCCCGAGAAATCGAAAGCGCGATTGAATAGTGTGAAGGGTAACGACAGCAGGCCGAGCACCGCGGCCACGATTCGCGGGCGTGGTTGCGGTTCACGTTTCGGCTTCAACAGAATCGCACACAGCGCCGGGCTAAGTGAGAGTGAATTGAACGTCGAGATCAGCGTGCTGACGGCAATGGTGAGGGCGAACTGGCGGAAGACCTGCCCCACGATGCCGGAGAGGAAAGCACAGGGAATGAAGACCGCGGCCAGCACGATGCCCACGGCGACAATGGGGCCGGCCACCTCGTTCATGGCCCGCACGGTTGCCTCGCGCGGCGCGAAGCCCTTCTCAATCTGGTGCTGCACGGCTTCCACCACCACGATCGCATCGTCCACCACGATGCCGACTGCGAGCACCAGACCAAAGAGTGTGAGGTTATTGATGGTGAAGCCGGCGAGCGACATTGCCCCGAAGGTGCCGACGATGGCAATGGGGACGGCGAGCAAGGGGATGATCGCGGCCCGCCACGATTGCAGGAAGACGAGCACCACGATGCCCACGAGAATGATGGCATCGCGCAGCGACTTGAAGACTTCGTTAATCGATTCCTGGATGAACGGGCTGGTGTCGTAGCCAATTTCCCATTCCATGCCCGCAGGAAACTCGTCGCCGAGTTCGGCCATCTTGGCCTTCACCACCCGGGCGGTCTCGAGGGCATTGGCATCGGAGAGCAGGAAGATGGCGAGGCCGATGGTGGGTTTGCCATCGAACTTGTTGGCGACATCCGAAGAGCGTGCCCCGAGTTCGACACGAGCGACATCGCGAATGCGGACCAGTTGCCCCTCGCTGCCAACCTTCACTACGACATTCTCGAAGTCCTCGATGGTCACGAGTCGGCCGAGCGTGTCCAGCGGCACCTGAATCGGCTGGCCGCTGCCGATGGGTGGCTGACCGATCTGGCCCAGCGGAATCTGGGCGTTCTGCTCGCGCAACGACCGCACCACATCCGCGGAACTGAGCCCCAGGCCAGCGAGCCGCTCGGGGTTCACCCAGATACGCATGGCATAGTCACGCTGGCCAAAGACCGTGACATCGCTGATGCCGGGCAGACGCGAGAGTTCCTCCTTGAGGCGCAGCACGGCATAGTTGCTGAGATAAAGCTGGTCGAAACGGCCATCGGGGCTCGAGAGCGCCACCGTCAGCAAGATCTCCGGTGAACGCTTGCGGGTCGTGATGCCAGTGGCCCGCACCTCGGGCGGCAGGTTCGGCATCGCCAGAGAGACCTGGTTCAACACGCGCACCTGGGCCAGGTTCAAATCGGTGCCGGGCTTGAACGTGACCGTGAGTGTGTACGTGCCCTCGCTGGTGCACTGCGAGGTCATGTACAGCATGTCCTCGACGCCGTTGACTTGCTGTTCGATGGGCGAGGCGATGGTCTTCGAAACGACGCTGGCACTGGCACCGGGGTAGTTGCAATCGACCTGGATAGTCGGCGGTGAAACCTTGGGGTATTGCGAGACGGGGAGTGTGGGCACGGCGAGCGCGCCCGCCAGCGTGACCAGCACCGAGAGCACGGTGGCAAAGATCGGCCGATCGATGAAGAAGCGAGGGATCATTCCGGAACGACGCTCGTGAACAGGATCGAAAGAAGACAGGCACGGGAGGCTTCGGGAGGGTGTTACTTCACCAGCCTGCAGCGTGGGCGAGCGCAACCGTTCATCTTTTGCTTACGCTGCAGGCTGATCGGTTGAACGCTCCGCGTGTGTTATAACTTCCCCTTCGAACCCCAAACCACAGGCAGCATCTTGCCGTCCTTGCCGCGGCGAACCTTCTGAAGGCCCGCGACAATCACGGGGTCACCCGCAACGACGGGAAGGTCTGGGTCCGCGGCGCTGATCACGCGGAAAGTTTCGTCGCGACCCTTCACGGTGCGTACCACTTGTGGTCCGGTGTTCACCCACACCTGTTCGGGGATGCCTTTGAAGTCGCCTTTCGGTCCGGGCTCGCGATTGCGAAGCACGTAGATGAACTTGAGCCCCTGTTCGCTGGAAATCGCTTCTTCGGGGATCACGAGGCCGGGATGCTCCTTGCCGATGGGGAAGCGGACGCGGACGAACATGCCGGGCGAGAGCAGGCGGAAGTTGCGATCCTCGACTCGAAGCGTGGGTGGGATGCTGATGGCGGCGGCGAGGGCTCCGGGCGCGGGCCAGAGGTCTGGCGGGTGCATGGTGGCGGGGACGCCAACGACTGCGGGAATCGGCCCGGCCAGCATCTCGGGATCACGGTCGCGGTGCAGGAATGGGTTGGCCATCTCGGCACGAAGACGCAAGGTGCCGGTGTTCTGATCGAGCACATTATCGACGAACTTCACCACGGCGACGAAGTCGAAGCCTTCGCGATCGGCGAGTCCGACACGCACTTCGAGTCGCACCTCGCGACGGGAGGTGATCTGGCGGTCGCCGAGCAAGCGGCGGAGCTTCAGCAGGGTGCGTTCGTCCACGTCGAAGCTGACGTAGATGCGTTCGAGTGCCACGAGCGTGGTAAGGAGGGTTTCATTCTCCTTCACGATGGTGCCGGGATCAGCCCGGCGACGGCTGAGGCGGCCTGTCTCCGGAGCGTGGATGCGTGTGAAAGCCAGTGTCTTCTCGGCCTTGTTCAGTTCGGCGCGGGCGAGCCTTTCCGAGGCCCGTGACTTGTCCAGTTCCGCTTCCGCCTTCTTGAAATCATCAGCACCGAGCGTGCCGTTGTCGAACGAGGTCTTCGCACTGCGATAAAGTGCGGTGTTCAAGTCCACATCGGCGCGGGCCACCTCAAGCGAGGCCGCGGCACTATCGCGCTGGGCGGCAAACAGAGTGTCATCCAGTTCGAAGAGCAGATCACCTTTTTCGACGTAATCTCCGTCGGCAAAGTGGATCGATTTCAACTCACCCGTGAGCTGCGGGCGAATCTCGATCATGCGAAACGATTCGGTGCGGCCGGTGAAGTCTTCGTAGTCGATAACGTTCGGTTCCACGGCGATGTCGAACGCCTCGACGCGCACCGGGGGCGGATCGACGAGCGGAGCCGGCTTGCGGGCACAGCCCACCAGCACGGATGTGAGGATTGCGATGAGGAGAATGCGGAACTCAAGGTTACGCGAAGTTCGTGGCATGATGTCGCAACCAGAGGTGGCAGACAAATTTGGAACAGGACCAAATACCGACCGCGAGCCTGCATCTTACAGTGCTTGTTTAGCCGCACTCCGTCATCATGCTTCAAGTGTCGTCGTTCTTGCCGACCAGCTGGCGGACGTGCTCCTTGATTTCGTCCAGCACGCGAAAGACGGTGCGCTCGGACTTGCCGACTTCTGCAGCGATCTCGGCGTTCGTGTGACCCTGCAACCGCATCGTGAGAATCTGCTGGTCGTCTGGATCGAGGCGACTCATCAATTCCTGAAGTGTGTCCGTCACCATGGCAGCCTCGGCCGGCGTGGGATCGGGCGCGGCCATCTGAAAACTGGTGCTCTCGCCATCCGCGTTGGCGGCTGGTGCCGATTCCTTTCGCACATCGCGCTTGGCCGCCAGGTGCTTGCGGATGCGGCGATCGACCTTGCAGACCGTGAGATAGGTCAATAGCGTGCTCAGTTCGTCCCAGTCCTCGGGTTGGAACTCGCCTTTCTTCTGTCGTCCGAAGAAACTCCGGAAGGCGGATTGCACGGCGTCTTCCGGATCTTCCTTGCTGCGGATGGGTGCCGGCAAACGTGAAGCGGCCAGGCCGATCAGCCGACGGGCATACCGCTTGAACACGAGTTCCGCGGAGGCGTTATCCCCCTTGCGAAGTAGTTCCATGATCTCTTGAAAGAGTTGATCGTCGGCCATCGCGGCACCGTGGGACCGTGCGGTGTGGGAGCATTTGGTTGATCGTACCACAACGCGACACCCTGTCCAGAAGCACAGATCGAGTGGGCGAGCGTCATCTCTCAGGATGCTGTTGGCGCAGGGAATGAGCCGTCTCGCGACCGAATCGGCTCGCGAACACAATTTCACTTCTCACCGCGCCAGAGCCAGACGAGGCTCTCGGGCAGGAACACACCGCCTTGCTTGCCGTTGTGGCCGCCGTCGCCGAAGAGGAGCTTATAGTCATAGTTCATGTGTCGCAGTGACGAGGCCATCGCGAGGTTCGCCAGCGGCCAGTTCCCGTGCAGATTGTCCAGATCGCCTGAGCCATCTTGCAGGAACACGCGGATGGGTTTGCGTTCCGTCTTGCGAATGAGGCCGGGGTACACGTCGCCACCGCGGATATTGGTGAAGCTGCCGACGTGTGAGAGCACCTTCGAGAAGAGGTCTGGTCGCTCCCAGGCCGCTGTGAAGGCACAGATGCCGCCCGAACTGATTCCGCAGATCGCACGACCGGATGCATCACTGCGAAGTTTCACACTTTTCCCCACCTCGGGCAGGATTTCCTTCTCGAGGAAGCTGGCATACTGGTTGGACAGAGTGTCGTATTCGAAGCTGCGATTGGATCGCGCTTTTGACATCGCATCGCCGGCAGGGAACGTGCCCGGGTTGATGAAGATTCCCACCGTTACGGGCATTTCCTTCTTATGGATCAGGTTATCGAACACGACTGGCACACGGAAGGGCCCATTGGGGTTCTGGTAGTTGCCGCCGTCCTGGAAGATCATCACGCAGGCGGGCGTCTTGCCATCGTATTGCGCAGGAACGTAGAGCCAGCAATCGCGCTCGGTGCCTGGGAAAACGCTGCTCTTCGTCCATTTGAACTGTGTGACGGTTCCCTTGGGAACGCCTTCCTGTGGATAGGAATCCGGCCCGAAAAGGTAGTCGTCCGTAGCCGACACGGGGCGCAGCACGACAGCCAGGAGAAGGGCGAACGCAGCAACCGGTGCGAAGCGACGCATGGAGGAAACCTTTCCGGTGTGTGGGAGAGCACTCAGTCGCACAGGTTAGCACGCCGCACTTTTAATCGCAACAGGTGGGGGAATTCGCGATGATCGCCGAGTCGCCCGAACTCACCCTGCGAGATGCCCTCGATCGCCTCGCCCAGCACGAACGCAAACTCGAAGCGATCGAGACGCTGCTGTTCCAGTCTGCGCCGCCGACGGTGCCGCTGAAGGATTTGCCGATCGCCCCCGCGGCTGATCCCTCGACGGCGGACACAAAGACGCTGAATCAGCTCGAAACACCACCGGAAATTCCCTGGCCCACAAAACGTGCCGTGCCGGCGAGCAAGCGCATCGCCGTCGCCGAACCGCGACCGATTCCCGCTGCATCCGGCCGGCCTTCGATCGTTTCTCCGCTGGCCGTGCTCGATTCCCTCGATGAAGTGGTGTGGTCCGTTTCGCCCGATGGTCAGATCGTCTTCTTCCTCGCCGGTGCGGTCGAGCGTATTTATGGCCAATCTGCGTCCGTGCTCGAGGGCAACCCCTGGGCCTGGCTCGATGCGGTGCCAGGTGAAGATCGGGAACAACTGGCCGCCACCTTTCGCCGCTTGCCCGAGGTGAGCCGTTTCGAACTCGAACATCCTCTCACCTCTGCCACGGGCCAGTCACGCTGGGTGGTATCGCGTGGCACGCTGATTCGCAATGCCGCCGGCTTGCCGCTGCGAATTGATGGCACGACGGCGGAAGTCTCTATCCGCACTCGTTCCGGCTGGCTCCTCGGTGCCGCCCTCGAACGGATCGGTGCCGCCACTGGCACGGACTTCCTTAACAAGGCTGTGGAGCAACTCGCCACCGGGCTCGACCTTCACGCCGCCCTCATCGTGACACCCGATGCCCTCACGCCTTCGCGCTGCACCACAGCCGCCGCGTGGCTTGAGGGTCGGCTGGCTTCTTTCAGCTTCGCGGCCGAGGGCCCCTTCCTCCGTGATTCCCTGGCCGGTGTCTCGAAGCGATTGCTCGCCACGGCTCGCGATCAATTTCCCGGTGACGACTTCCTGACGCAGCTTCGTGCCGAGGCCGCATTCACCGAGCCGCTCATCGATGCTCAGGGTGCGCTTCTCGGCTTCCTCGCCGTGGTGGACGATCGCCCGCGTTCCGATGGGAAGGACATCCGCGGCATCTTGCGTGCACTTGCGCCACGTGTGGCCGCGGAACTGCACCGTCCACCAGCGGAGCATGCCGAACTGGAAGCTCGCCTCGCTGCCGCCGAGCACCGCGCGACTGCCGCCGAGGCTGCAGGCCGCGCTGCCGAGTTCACCACGCGCCGTCTCGAGAAAGAAAGCCGGGCCGCCGAGGAACGCTTGAAGCACGCTCGCCGCCTCGAAACGCTCGGTCGGCTC
>JBGSZR010000228.1:0-34000 GCA_041750275.1 Gemmataceae bacterium | reverse complement strand
CCCGGCGAGCAGCTACCGCGAACCGCCGCCATCGGTGCTGGGGCCGCCGATCCCGGTGAAGGGTGAGCCGGTCGATGCTCCGTCGAGACCCTCGGAGTCGCCGATCATTCCGGTGTCCACGGAAGGGTTGTTGCCCCCCTCGCAGAATGAGGTGCGAACGGCATTCGAACCGGAATCTCCGAGCAAAACCCGCTCAGCCAGTTTGCGAGCACCCAGTGGTTCAACCGCGATCCCGGCAAGTGGCATCGAGAGTCGCGGCGAGAGCAAACTGGTGCACGCGGATACCGATCCTGTGAATGCCTTGCTCGACACCCGTGCGACCCTTGGTGCGGAGACCGCCAGCACATCCGGGAAATTCAGCGATCATCTGGATGGCATCCTGGGTCAGCGCTGCGAGTGGTTCAAGAGCGATCACGCATTTGATGGGTTCATCTCACCCGTGACAAATCCGTTCTTGTTCGAGGACCCGCGTTCACTCACCGAAGTGCGACCAATCTACATCTACCAAAAAGTGCCTGGCGGCCAGGCTGATTTTGGTGGCGGCAACATCCAGTATTTCGGCGTCCAAGGCCGTGTAGCGATCACAAATCGCTGGTCGATCGTCTTCAACAAACTTGGCGGGATCTGGCTCAATCCCGACAGTGCTTTCATCGGTGATCAGGGTGGCTTCGCAGAACTCTGGCTCGGACCCAAGTACACCATCATTCGCAACGAGACCACCGGCAGCTTACTGGCGGGCGGCTTGCAGTTCCAGATTCCGGTCGGCAGCTCCAGCGTTTACCAGGACACCGGGACGCTCTCGCTTGTGCCCTGGCTGACCTACGGTCAGAGCTTCCTTCGCGATTGCCGGGCTGGCAGCTTCAATGGGTTGGTCTCCACTGGCTACTCGATCAGCACCAATAACCAGCGCAGTGACTACTGGTACATCAGTGCCCACGTGGACCTGGATGTGCTCAACTGGCACCGCATCTATCCGCTCTTTGAACTCAACTACTTCCTGTATACCACCAACGGCACAAGCACACCGATTGGCTCGGAAGGGCGTGACCTGATTAACTTTGGTGGACGGGCCGAGGGAAATGGAATGCTCTCGGGTGCGTTCGGTGCCCGCTTCAAGATCAATGAGATGGCTCAGTTCGGTGCGGCGTTTGAATTCCCGTGGGCGGGAAACCGCGACCTGTTTGATTACAGCTGGACTCTAGACTTCATCTTGCGGTATTGACGGCCAGCGGATTCGACGTCGCCAGGCGGGCACTTTCCAGCACGATGCGGACCTCGGCGGCATCGATGCAGAGGGTGACGGGGCGAGCGTTTCGCGTCGTCGCGAACACCACGCTCACCACCTCACCCGCAGCATTCACCACGGGGCTGCCGCTCGCACCGGGGGCGGAAGCGACAGAGCACTCAATCACGCTGCCGGCGAAGGAGCCATCCCGCATGGTCAGGGGATAGGCCTGTTTCACCGTTCCCGCAGCACACTCCCACATCGCCTGACTGGAGCCGGGGTTGCCGACGGTGAAGACGGAGACGCCGCGCGAGACGCGTTGCCCCGCCAATCGCAATTCACGTGTGCCGACCGGCAATTTCGGGACCTGAATGACAGATAGATCTTTCCGTGCATCCGAGGCGATGACTTGCGCTTCTAACCCGGACCCGCCGGCTTCATACCATGTGCGATCGTTGGCCATACGGCCTGTGCTATCGGCCGAAGGAAAATACACGCGGATCGAGGTGGCGCGATCAGTCACGTGGGCATTGGTCACGAGCAGTCGTTCTTTGATATCCGCCACCCAGGCGGTGGCCTGACAATTCTGGTCCCGGGAACCCGCCGTTGGTTTCGTCGTGACCACCCAGGCCACACCCGGAAGCGTCTCCCGATATACACCAGCCGCCTCGACCGCGTTCTCCGGAGCGGTCGACGAATTCGCCGCGGGCACGAAGCCAAGGGCAATCGTCAACAGCAAGGCGGTGGTGTGGCGAAACATGAGGTCACTCGTGAAGGGATGACACGCCAATGGTGCTAGCCACTGGGGTTCATGCCCAACTCGCCCAGAACACTGACACCAATTCTGCAAAATTATTTGTCTTAATGCAATTCAATAGCTTTGAACTCTTTCACGCAACCGGTGATCGCCACTTCCGTGGGGAGACGTTCGATGCTGGAAGCCCCGAAGAAACCCACGATTCCCGTGGTATTTTTGAGCACATAGCGAACGTCGTCCGGCTCCGAGATCGGGCCGCCGTGGCAAAGGAGGAGCACATCGGGGTTCACCGCCTTCGCGGCAGCGGCAAGTTCCTGCACCCGGTGAGCGGCCTCGGCAAGCGTGATGGCCGACTTCGCCCCGATGCTTCCCTTCGTGGTGAGCCCCATGTGTGGAATGAGCACGTCCGCCCCGGCCGCGGCCATGGCTTTCGCTTCCTCCGGCGTGAAGACGTACGGACAGGTGAGCAAGTCCAGGTCCCGTGCCGCGGCGATCATCTCCACTTCTTTATCGTAGCCCATGCCCGTCTCTTCGAGGCCGACGCGGATGGTGCCGTCGAACAGGCCAACCGTGGGGAAGTTTTGCACGCCGCTGAAGCCGGCATCGCGCACATCGAGCAGGAAGCGCTTCATGATGCGGAAGGGGTCGGTGCCGCACACGCCGGCAAGCACGGGAGTCCGCTCGACAACGGGGAGCACCTCGCGGGCCATCTCCATGACGATCTGGTTGGCATCACCGTAAGGCATGAGCCCGGCAAGACTGCCTCGGCCTGCCATGCGGAAGCGGCCAGAGTTGTAGATGATGATGAGGTCGATGCCCCCGGCCTCGGCACACTTGGCGCTGATGCCGGTGCCCGCACCGCCGCCGATAATGGGCACACCTGAGGCGACTTGCGAACGGAGCCGGGCCAGGATTTCCGAACGTGGGATCATGGGCATGCGACCCGGCCGAAGCCGTGGCCTCCGGAGAGTGGTGGATTCGGTTACTTCTCGGTGGGATAGCCAGCTGCGGTCCAGCCGCTCCAGCCGCCGTCCATGCTGATGACATTGGTATAGCCCATCCGCTGCAACGCCTCCGCGGCGAGCACGGAACGGAAGCCGCCGCCGCAATAGAGCACGAGTGGCGTTGATGCGTCCGGAACCTTGGCCTCGATATCGCGCTCGAGGACCCCCTTGCTGATGTGAATGGCACCCGGAAGATGCCCGGCGGCGAACTCGCTCTCCTCACGCACATCGACCAGCGTGAAGGCGTCACCGACATCGTGTTGCCGCTTCACATCTGTGACCGTGCACTCCTTCACGTGTGCCTTTGCCGCCTGGACGATCTTCAGGAACCCCGGTGCATGTTGCTTGGCCATTGTGCATATCTCCGATTAATGCGGTTCTCATTGATTCCGATCTACTACCCCACCCCCCCTGGCTGGAAGCATGTCATGTGTCTGGAAGAATGAGTGTCAGATCGATTTTCACCTTCGCTTGCGTGTTACAAATCACTCAAGATAAGGCGTTTGCGATCACAAACACCACCAAGATTGGCGACGCCATGACTCGCATCTACTCCCATTTGAGACCGGGACACCGCGCTGGTGCCACGCGAGTCGCGTTCTAATTCCACTTTGCCACGCCGGTCCTGGCCGTCTTCAGGAATGCATACACGTCGTCGGTGTCGGTGGCTTCCGGGACGCTATCGAGATAGTACTGGAGGTGGTCGATGGCCCGGCCGAAGCGTTCCGCGTGCACCAGGCTAACGCCCAGGTCGCGGCGCTGGAGGGGGTTCGTGGGATCGAGTTGCACGAGGCGTTCCATCACGCGGCTGGCACGCACGAACTCGGCTTCCTGCAAATAGACGGCTTTCAGATTGTTCAGGATGCGAGCGACGATCTGCCCCGGTGGCGTGGCGGCGAGCGAGTCGGGTATGAGTGTGAAGGGGCGGCCAATCACGGCGCTCACCAGCGCTTCGCAGGCCTCGCCATCCAGGAACTGGCCGCCGTTGAAGGGATCGAACAGCACTTCCGATTGCTCGTGGTCCACGAGTTTGGCGATGAAGTGTCCCGGAAGGCCCACACCGACCACGTTCAAGCCGGCACGCTCTGCCACGGCGGAAGCCAAGAGTGAGAGCGTGATGGGCAGGCCCAACCGGCGATCCAGCACCTCGTTGAGGTAGCTGTTGCGGGCGTCGTAGTAGTTTTCCGCGTTGCCGGCGAACTCTTCCTCGCGAAAGAGGAAGTGTGTCAGTTCCACGGCATCGGGCGCGATCGCGCCCGTGAGGCGTGGTCGGAGTGTGTCGGCGAGTTCTTCCAGGCGTGCAAGATAGACGGGGATATCGAGATCGGGGTACTCATCCCGGGCGAGGTGCAGGGCCAGCTCGGCGAGGTCCACATCTGCATCAGCATTGGCCGCCAGCGCGGCCAGTGTGGCATCAAGATCCATGATGGGAATTATAGCAGTGTGGCACCAACTCGTGCGGAGTGCGAGTTTACGGATCGCACTCCGCCCTTCGCACGTTTACGCATTCTTGTTGTAGCCGATCAGATCCCAGCCCTTGCGGTACTCACGGCGAACGAACGGCATCGCTTCCGGGCAATCGACGGCCATGCAGGCTTCGCCATTCCAGGTGAAGGCTTTGCCCGAGCGGATGGCGACGTTGCCGAGGAGGAAGGCCGCGGTGAGCAGGCCGCCATAGCTGAAGTTCGAGAGTGCCAGTTCGGGCTTGTTTTCCTTGATCGCGGCGACCCATTCGTTCTTCTGACCCTGGTCGCCGCCATTGTTGGACGGCATCGTCTCGGGCTTGGTGCTCCCGTTGGCGATTTCACCCGTGCTGAAGAAGACTTCGGAGCCGTAGTCATCAGGCGAGTAGGCGATGCCCTTGGTGCCGACGAGGATGGAACCGCTGGCCACGAGGTTCATCTTGCGCTTGGCGTTGGTGTCCAGCGCGATCGCTTTTTGCACGAGGCCTTCGGGCGGTGTCAGCTTCTTCCCATCCTTCTTGCCTTCGTACCAGTGGAGCGTGACGGGCACGAGCTTCTCGCGAGCCGGGAACTCGAGCGTCACGTGTGCGGAACTTGGGCAGCTCAGCGGGTTTACATCGCCAGCCTCGGCCGAGACCTTGCTAGGGTGTGCGAGGCGAAGGCCCATGAAGCCCATGTTGCCGGTGTGGCAGGCCATGTCGCCGATCGCACCGGTGCCGTAGTCCCAGAAACCACGCCAGGCAAAGGGATGGATGCCAGCGCCGTACGGGCGATCGGGAGCCACGGAGAGAAACTCATCCCAGCTGACATTTGCCGGCACTTCTGCCTTCTTTGGTGGGTTCTTATCGCTGAGGCCCGGAGCCTGCGGCCAAATGGGGCGGTTGGTCCAGACGTGGAATTCGCTGACGTCGCCGAGCACACCCGCACGCACGAGTTCGGCCGCCTTGCGGAGTCCGTTGGCGGCGGTCCCCTGGTTGCCCATCTGCGTGCAGACCTTGTTCTTCACCGCCTCGGCTGCCATGAGATGGGCTTCGGCCACATCGTGGGTCAGCGGTTTCTGGCAGTACACGTGCTTGCCGGCTCGCATGGCCAGAATGCTGGCGAGGGCGTGCGAGTGGTCCGGCGTGGAGACCGTGACCGCATCGATGTTCTTGAGCAGGCTGCTATCGTCGAAGAGCTTGCGGAAGTCGCTGAAACCCTTGGCGTTCGGCCACTTCTTCGTCTTGTCGCCGAGCTTCTTGGAGTCGATGTCCACGAGCGCAACGACTTCCATCAGGTTGCCGGCCTGATCGATGTCGCTCGAGCCCTTGCCGCCCACGCCGATGCCCGCCACGCGGAGCTTGTCCGCGGCACCGTGGATGCGGACGGCGGAAACAGATGATGCGGTGTACAGGTAACCAACCGAAGCGGCACCGGTGGCCAGGGCCTGGCGACGTGTGATCCGACGAGCCATGAGGGAGAGCCTCCGCGATGGAACGAGTGATGTTTGAAGGGGCCGGAGGCGAAATGCACCCGGAAGCCCGGCAGGTTCAAAGTGAAAGTAGTCTAAGCGGCCCCGCGGCGGCAGGCAACGAGAAACCGGGTGAGGTACAAGGCGGGAGGGATCGAGCAAACCGCCGGCCGCTGACGTGGGTCGCCACGTCTGGGCTTCGCACAGAGTGCCTGTTCCACGACGCGTCGGCTTCCTGAGCAGCTGGAGCCATCACTCGCTCCCGGCATTACCTGCGCTCGCGTTGCATCGTAGAATGCACCCCAGCCTGTCTTCCTCTTCGTTCACGGTCGATCGCCGCCATGACTGATACCAAGTTCGCGCATCTCCACCTCCACACGCACTACAGCATGCTGGATGGCTATAACCGCATTCCGCCGCTCGTCGAGCAGACCAAGAAACTCGGCATGAATGCGCTCGCCATCACCGACCACGGCAACTTGTATGGTGCAATCGAGTTTTACAACGAGTGCAAAAAAGCCGGCATCAACCCCATCGTGGGCTACGAGGCGTACCTGGCACCGGGTTCACGCACGGACAAGAAAGCCGCCCGGCAAGGCGATGCCTATTCGCACCTGACGCTGCTCGCCAAGAACACCACGGGTTTCAAGAACCTCATCAAGCTTTCGTCCATCGCCTTTCTCGAAGGCTTTTACTACCACCCGCGCATCGACCGCGAGGTGCTTGAAGCCCACTCGGAGGGGCTCATCTGCCTGAGCGGCTGCCTGGCGGGCGAATTCAACCAGTACATTCTCGCGGAGAAGCACAAGGAAGCCGAGCAACTCGCCGCCTGGTTCGCGAAGCTCTTCAAGAAGGATTTCTACATCGAGATCCAGAACAACGGCATCGCCCTGCAGGACCAGTGCACACCCGTGGCCGCGGACATTGCCGACAAACTCGGCGTGCCGCTGGTCGCCACCTCGGATGCCCACTACCTCTGTGCAGACGATGCCGAGGCACACGACGTGCTTTTCTGCATCAGCACGCAGCAGAAGCGCGATCCGAAGAAGAAACGCTACCCCGAAGAGCGGATGCCGAGCCCGTACTACGTGCGCACACCACAGGACATGTACCGGCTCTTTCCGGATTTCACCGATGCCGTGGCCCGCAGCCAGGAGATCGCGGACGGCATCGATATCGACATCGACTTCAAGAAGCGGCACTTCCCCGTCTTCCAGCTTCCCGAAGGCGTGTACGAGGATATCTTCCTCCGCGAGCAGTGCGAGAAAGGCATTTACGAACGCTACGGTGCGAACCCGCCGCAGGCCGTGTGGGACCGCCTCACGCACGAACTCGAAATCATTCGCCGGATGCGCTTCTCGTCGTACTTCCTGATTGTCTGGGACTTCGTGCGATTCGCTCGCGAGAACGGCATTCCGTGCTCGGCCCGCGGTTCGGCGTGCGGTGCGATCGTGAGCTATGCGCTCTATCTGAGCCACGTCTGCCCGCTGGAATACGATCTGCTCTTCGAACGCTTCCTCGACCCCAACCGCTCGGAAGCGCCGGATATCGATATCGACTTCTGCCAGGAACGGCGCGAGCGTGTCATTCAGTACGTGAAGGAGAAGTACGGTGCGGATTCGGTGGCACAGATCGGCACGTTCGGCACCCTGGCAGCGAAGGCGGCCATCAAGGATGTGGGCCGCGTGCTCGATGTGCCGCTCGATCGCATCAATGCACTCTGCAAACTCGTGCCGATGAAGGGAGCCATTGCCGCGGATCTCGAGGAAGCGATGCAATCCGCGGACTTCCGCCGCGAGTACGACCAGGACCCGCAGATTCGGCAGGTGGTCGATATCGCCCTGAAACTCGAAGGCTGCAATCGCAATGTCGGCACGCACGCCGCAGGTGTGGTCATTGCCAACGGGCCGATCACGGACTACGTGCCGGTGCAGCGGCCGCCCAAGAAGACCGACGATGCGAACGGCGATGTGGCCACAATGACCACACAGTGGGAGATGGGCATCCTCGAGAAAATCGGGATGCTCAAGATGGACTTTCTCGGCCTGCGCACGCTCACGCTCATCGATAACACGCTAAAGTTGCTGAAACGCACCCGCGGCCTCGATCTGGACATCTTCAAGGTGCCGCTGGACGATGCCGAAGTGTTCAAGCTCCTCCAGCGCGGCGACGCCAAGGGCGTGTTTCAATTCGAGTCCGATGGCATCCGCGAACTGCTCAAGCGGATGAAACCGGACAACATCCGCGACATCATCGCCAGCACGGCCCTGTACCGCCCGGGCCCGCTCGAGGGCGGCATGGTGGATGAATACATCGAGTGCAAGCATGGCCGCAAGAAGCCCAGCTATGCCCATCCCGTGATGGAGGAAGTGCTGGGCGAAACGCACGGCGTGATGGTGTACCAGGAAAGCCTGATGCGCATCCTGAACCGCCTGGGCGGCATCGAACTTTCCAGTGCGTACGCGTGTATCAAGGCGATCAGCAAGAAGAAAGGCGACATCATCGACGCCCGCCGGGCCGACTTCATCAAGGGGGCGGAGGAACGCGGCCTGACAAATGCGAAGGCCGAGGAAATCTTCGAGTTGATCGTGAAGTTCGGCGGCTACGGGTTCAACAAATCACACTCGTGTGCGTATGCCATCGTGTCCTATCAAACGGCCTACCTGAAGCATCACTTCACCGCGGAGTTCATGGCATCGTTGCTGTCGTCGGAGATCGATGACGGCAACAAGCGCTTGATGCTGGTCGATCACATTGCGGACGCTCGGCGGCTCGGCATCGAGGTGTTGCCGCCGGATGTGAACCGCGGGCTCGCTGATTTTGACGTGCAGAACAACCGCATTATCTTCGGGCTCACCGCGATCAAGGGGCTCGGCCGCGGGGCCGCCGAGGAGATCGTGCGGGCTCGCACCGAGGGCGGGAAGTTTCTCGATCTCTTCGATTTCTGCGAACGCGTCGATCGGCGGCTCGTGCAGAAGGCCGCCGTCGAGAAGATGATCATGGCCGGGGCGTTCGATGTCTTTGGCAAACGTGCGGCCCAGTTTGCCGCGGTGGCCAAGGCGTTCCAGTCCGCGGATGAGAAAGCCGCGGACCGCCGCCGAGGGCAGAAGAGCTTCTTCGATGTCTTCGACACGGAGCCGGATACCGCGGGCAATGGGCGCAGCGACGATCACCTGATTGATGTGCCCGAGTGGCCTGACGCCGAGAAGCTGAAGTTCGAGAAGGAGGCTCTGGACTTCTATATGTCCAGCCATCCGCTGGCCCGGCACGACGAACAACTCAAGCGATTCCGCACGCACGATGCGGCCCAGGCGATCAAGATGCCGACCGGTTCCACGGTGCTGATTGGCGGCATGGTCACGCAGTTCCAGGTGCGTACCGCCCAGAAGAGCGGCAAGCGCTGGGCCATGTTCTTCCTCGAAGACTTCACCGGCCAGTGCAAGTGCATCTTGTGGGCCGATGAATATGCCCGGCTCAAGGACCAGGTGGTGGACGATGCCGTGCTGCTGTTCGAAGGGAATATCGAGTGGCGCGAGGGCGGCACCGCCGGCGACCTCATCGTGCGCAAGGTGCTCACACCCGAGGAAGCCCGCAGTGAGATGACCAAGAACATGCTGCTGAAGATGCCCTATTCGGATGATCCCGAAACGCTGCGCAAGCTGGACGCCGTGAGCCTGATCTTGAAGCGGCATCGCGGCCGCACGCCCGTGTTCCTGAGCGTGCGTGATGGCAATGGCAAGCAAGTGCAATTGAAACTGCGCGACGAATTCCAGGTGAACCCCTCGAGTCTCAAGGTGGACGACCTGGAGATGCTCCTCGGCCCCGGAGCGGTGCTCTTCACGCGGTGAGCAATATCTATTCGTCGATCTGTGCGCGAAGCACCTTGTAGTCGGTTTTGCCGGTGCCGAGCACGGGGATGGCGTCGATCCTGCGGACTTCATCGAGCCGCATGACGCCGCGGAAGCCTTCCTTTTGCAGGAGTGCGTTCGCCTCGCGCTGGTTGATCTCCTCGGTCGTGAAGAGAACGACACGCCGGCCGTCGTGTGTCTCGATTCCTTCCACCGCCACACGTGGCCCCTGGTCTGTTGCGGGATATTGCCGGGTGAACGGTTCTTCGAGTGCAGGCAGGGAAATCATCTCGCCGCCCGCCTTCAGGAATCGCTTCAACCGGCCGTGGAACACGACGGCACCGCTGTCATCGAGTGCAACGAGATCGCCCGTCACGTACCAGCGTTTGCCGTCCATCTCGCGGAACGGCGATGGCCCGTCGTTCGCGATGTAGCCCGGGAAAACCGTGGGCCCGGTGACGAGCAGCATGCCGCGTGTGCCGGGCGGCACCGGTTTCTCGGTTTCGAGATCGACGACGCAAATCTCGACGCCCGGAAGTGGATCGCCGATGGTGCCGGGCTTCACCTGCCCGGGGCGGTTCACGCTCACCACGGGCGAGCACTCGGTGATGCCGTAGCCTTCGAGGAGTTGCACATTGGGAGCGAGCCGCTTCGCCTTTTCGAACGTGGCTGGCGGACACTTCTCGGCACCGATCACCGCGAGCCGCAACGAATCGAGGTCGCCGGGCTTGGCACGTTCCAGGATGAAGCCGAGGAACGTGGGTGTGGCAGCAAGAAGTGTGGGCTTGTACGCCGCGATCTTCTGCACGATCACGGCGGCATCGGTCGGGTCGGGATGGTGCAGAACACGCACGCCCGTGACGAGCGGCAACATACCCGTAACGGTAAGACCGAAGCTGTGAAACATGGGCAGGATGCCGATCAGCGATTCGTCGCGAGTGAGTTTGCCGACCGTCATGATGCCGATCTGGTTGCAAAGTATGTTGGTATGCGTGAGCGGCACGGCCTTGGGGGCCTTCTCGCTGCCGCTCGTGAAGAGCACGACGGCCGGGGCATCCGGGTCACTCTTGATGTCTGCGAGCAGGCGCGATTGCACCGACTTCGGGAAGAAGCGGAAGGCGAGCAGGCGGCGCAACAGTTCGAGCTTGCCGATGCCGCCGCGAAGGTCTTCGAGGAAGAGATACGTGGTGCCGGGTACTTCGATCTGCGTGCGGTCGATGAAGAGCTTCGACGTGATGACGCGCTTCAGCCCCATCACCTCGGCAGCGTGGGCGAGGTTCGAAGGGCCCGTGGTCCAGTTCAATAACACGGGCAACTTGCCGGCGAAGTGCAGGGCCACGAAGGCAATGTCGCAGGCGACCGACGCGGGCAGCATCAGGCCGATGTTCGCGCCTTCGACGTCACGAAAACGCTTTGCCATCGCACCGACTACAGCAATCAAGCGTTCATAGGTGATCGCACCGGCGCGGTCATCCGCCACAATGACATCCCGGCGCTGCGGAATGGCGCGATTGAGGATGGCGGCCGGGATGGTGTCGCCCTCAATGGTGACCGCACCCGGATCGGCCGGCGGAATGAACCACGCCGGTGGAGCCGTCACCGCAGCGGCGGCGGCCTGCAACCCCTCGGCGAGCGCCCACAAGTCCCCAACCTTCGCGGGCACGGTCGTGCCGGAAAACCCAAATTGTCGCTCGACAACCAGCGCCACATCCATCGCATCGATGCTATCGAGCCCGAGTTGCGTGAAAGGCGTGTCCGCGGCCTGTTCGTCTGCCACGAGGGGCCTCTTCAGGCGCTCTTCCAGTATCGTCGCGATCGCTTCCTTCGTGGTAGTCTTCACCTTCGACACATCGACATCCGCAGCCACCTGGCGATGGGGGAACTCGAATCTACGCTTGCCGAACAGGAAATGATGCGGCACGAACGTCGGCGTTTCCGGTTTGCCATCGAGATCGGCGTTGAACCACTTCTCCAGCCAGGGATTGAGTGCCTCGCGCGTGGGCTCGGGCCGCTGATCCTGCGGAAAGGCTTCCAGAATCACGCTTACCCGGCGGCGCGGCGCGAACACAAACAGGTTGCTCATCCAGATGAAGAAGCCCTTGATGATGAGCTTGGCCAGGTTGATGCGCGAGGCGGTAGTCGGGGCATAGCTATACATGCTGCCCCAGAGCCCGCGGGTGCGGACGAGCACGACTGTGGCGTTCGGCACATCACTCAGGATATCGGCCACGGAGCGGGTGCCGCCGATGCGCTCGATGCCGCCGCGCTGCAAGCGGCCGCTGGGCCAGAGGATGACGTTGGCGCCCGCCTTCAGCGCCTCGGCGGCACTCTGCACCGCTTCTTCGGCCCGCTGCCGCGACTCGGCACTGGCCGTGGTCACATCGGGCACGTTGATCGCCCGCAGTAGCCAGGCAATCGGTGCGAGCACGGGATTTTGGAAGTTCGTTTCGAGCAGCATGGGCCGCATCTTGAACCAAGGCCAGAGCCGCACCAGCAAGTTCGGCGGATCGGCATATGCCGGGTGATTCGGAAGAATGAGATACGGCCCAGGATGGCGAAAGACTTCGCGTGTCCCCTCCAGCGTCAGCCAATAGCGGCACGACAGGACGGCTCGCAAAATGATCCAGAACAGCCAGCGAATCGGCCACAGCATGGGTGAATTCCTGCATCGGACGAGATGCCGAAATGATATACGAAATGGAATGACTACGTGGCTCAGCAACGATCGCATGCCGCGAAAGAAGTGAATCAGACCGAGATATGAAGGACGCGGTCGGTTCCGCAAGATGCGAACCGACACAGCGCCTGGCAGTGAATCCGCGACAGCAGAGCAAGCACCCTGAGTTCGTTATCAGGGTGCCAGGCCATTCACTTTTTGGCTGACCAACGATAGACGGTCAATCCGGTGAGGTCGCGGATGTAAAGTTCTTCGCCACATACCGCGAGGTGGGCCCAGGTCTCGGAGTCCGCGACTTTCCGCTGGTCGAGGATGTCGTAGTCCTTCGTCTCCGCGCGAAGCAGAATGAGCATGCCGCGATTATCGAGTGCAAGAATCTTGTCGCCACTCGCCACCATGCTCCAGTAATCCCCGAAGCGCTCGTCGGTGCGCCAGGCTTCTTGGCCCGTCTTCACATTCACGCAAATGGCACGCTTGTCCTTGCCGAGAAAGTACGCGTGGTCCTTCACGATAACGGGTGTGGTCATGTTGCCTTCGTACTTGAAGGCCCAGCCCTTTTCGGGCAGGAGTGCCTCGCCGTCAGCCTTGATTTTCAGCAGTTGCGTGGTGCCGCCGTAGGTGCTGGTGAAGATGCCATCGGTGCCGATGGGAATCGGTGTCAGGATGTTCATGCCGCGGAAGGAAGGAATATCCTGCTTCCAGATCGTATCACCGCTTTTGCGGTCGACGCCCGCCAGCTGGGTGCGCGTCTGCACCACGAGTTGGTCCTTGCCAGCGAGCGTGGCAAACACCGGCGACGAAAAGGCCGAGCCCATCATGCCGCCGCCATCGGTGAGGGTGCGCCACAACACCTTGCCCGACTTCTTGTCCACTTTGCAGAAGCCGCCACCTGCCTGAACATACACGCCCGTGTCGTCGACGAGGGGTGAACAGACGAAACCGAAGTCGGGTGGGGCTGACGCGAATTCCTTCACGAAATCGACCCGCCAGCGTTCCTTCCCGGTGGCCCCATCGAGAGCCACGAGCACATCGCGGATGCCCGCGACGTACAGGGTTTCGCCATCGTAAGCGGGCGTGGAGCGTATCCAGCTACCGTTCTTCGCAGCAAAAAACGGCACCGTGAGGGAGCCGGGCCACTTCACTTTCCAGAGTTCCTTGCCGGTCTTGCGATCGAAGGCGGTGACGACTTCGGTTTGCTTGTCCACGGTCTCGGTGATGAAGACGCGGTCTGCAGCGACGATCGGCCCGGAATAACTGGGACCGAGATTCCCCACCCGCCACAATTCTGTGACGGCGTCCCCTTTCAAGCTGTCGGGCCAGGCTGAGGCTGGAACAATGCCATCGCGGTTTGGTCCGCGCCACTGTGGCCAGGTGGGCACGTCCGCCGCAAAAGCGGAACAAACCAATAACAACAAGGCAGGAATCGCCTCAAACGATCTGCGCATCACGGCCTCCCCAAGCAATGCCATATACGACGCCGATAATAATAGGCGCGACCGTGTCAAGACTTCCACCGAGGCGACTTGTCGGTGCGTTCCCTCGAATGATGTGGACCGTTTGCGGTCACTCCCGTGGCGGGGGATACGGGATCTTGCTGGAGAGGATGAGCGTCTCGGCGAGTTCCTCTTCGCTCGGCTCCACAGATCCCGGAGTGTGGGTCTTGACGCGCTGTGGCAAGAGTGACATCTCCCAGTCGGCCGGGCCGAGACGGGGCCGGGTTTCGCTCGAAGGTTCGATCTGCCAGACGCCGACCCACTGCGACCAGGTCAGCGACACCCGGCGATAGATGATCTGGTCCGCATTGAGCGTGGGGCCGGGCACGGGGCGCAAATCGGTGATCGAACGCGAACGCAGTTCATCCACGGGCTCGGCAAGATCGTAGAGCAGCGGTACCGCTTCGCGCGAATCGTACCAGACGAGCATGCCATCCGGGGCGATGTCGAAGTGCACGGCATTCTTGGGAAGTTCGGCTCGCACCTGTTCACGGATGACATCGATCCCGGCTCGCTTGTAGAGGTAGGCCAGGGCGTTGCCGAACGGGCGGACGGATTCCGCCGGGAGTTCGGCGAGGAAGCCGGTCTCGGCCCAGCCGGCAACGAGCCAACCGCTGCGGTCTTCCCATTCGAGCCAGGCCGATTTGCCGACCCATTCGGGGACGATCTCGATGCGGATGCGATTGGTGCCGAGGTTCACGTGCCCAACACCGAGCTTCGGGCCGCCCCAGCCGGCATCGGGATTGTTGAGCACCTCGATGAAGTCTCGCAGCACGAAATGGCGCACGGCTTCTTCCACGCCACGCAGCGCTTGTCGATGCGTTCGAGCAGCGCGCCAGACATCGGTGCGGGCGGCTTCGCGTTCGGCTTCACGTAGTTTGCCGTAAAGCCGCGGCACGGTGCCCGAGTGGATGCCGTAATACAGCAGAGCCTTCACGGTCTCGCCATGCGGGCCGACAGACACCGGGCGAAGCGCCGTGGGGCGATTGGCACGATAGAGCCTCCAGTTCTCGCGCATCTCCCAGAAGAGGAAGGTGCAGGCATCGGGCAAGAGCCATAGCGTGCCCATCACCAGCAGCCAGGCCCCAGGCGTGGATATGTACGCCGAGAGTGTGTCGACCAGCGGCGAATCATAGCCCAGGAAGTTGCTCGATTCGCGGAGCACGCCCGGGAAGAGCAGCAGCAGAGGGTAAACGAGTTTGGCGAAGAGGATCGACAGCGGCAGCTTGAGCGGGTTCACCATCGGCTCGATGAGTACGACGGTGTAGAAGCGGATGAGGAAGGCGAACGGCATCCAGATGACGCTGGCAATCGCTCGGGTGGTGACGGCGAACGGCCCGCCCTTGCCGCGGAGTCGCAGGCCATCTTCGATGCGGGCCAGCGTCCATTCCAGGGCATAAACAAGTTCGCGGAAGAGGTCGCTGAGCCAGCGGAGGATGGCGGGAAATGAGCGAAGGATTTCCAGCAGGCTCCGGGCGAGTTCGAGCAAAATGGCTTCTGCGGCCCGACCGATGCGCGAGTTCACCACGAAGATGGAAGCAACCAGTGTGACGATGCGTGCCGGCCAACCGGACGACCACAGAGGATTGTAAAACGCCGCCCACACCACACCGCTGACGGCGAGCGGCTTGACGACGTAATTCAAGCCCAGCTGCACCGGCACCGTGGCAAGCGCGGCCCGCACCATCGGGTGGTTCGCAATGCGGATGGGTAGATCCCAGACGAGATAGCGGGCCCCGCGATAGAGGGTGCGTAATGCGGTGGTGAGCCAGCCGCGAACGCGTGCGGAACGGATGGTGGCGAGGAAGCCCAATCCCAGGGCGAACCAGGCGAGATGAAACCAGGGTTCGAGGTTCCAGCCGGAGAAGAATGAAGGTTCGGATTCACCCGCCTTGCGAGCCGCCTTGCAGCGGGCATCGAAGACCAGCATCCAGATGAACTGGGCAATCAGCAGCGCCCCGCCGAATGGAAAGGTGAAGTTGCGGGTAAGCCAGCGGCCGGTCTGGGTGCCGAAGTTGAAAGCGGTGACACGCTCGAGTGCACGCGTGTACGATTCGGCCCGTCGATACACGCCATCGAGCAGCGAAGCCAGCCGGCGATCCAGACGCAAAAGCGGATCACCACGCACGTATTCATTCGGCCCGGCGAGATCGGGCAGTTTCATCTGGCCGCGGGCAATGGCATCGCGCACATCGGCGAATCCCAGGAAGCCCGCCGACGAAATACGGTCGAGCAACTCCTCCACGGTTTTGGAGAGAGCCGCCTGTTCGGGGAGCGTCGTGGGCTGCAGGCCGGCGTCACGCAGCGCGTCTGTGAGCACTGGGCGGAAACGCTGCCGAAGCCGATCTTCCGAGCGATTCAACGCTTCTTGCAACAGCACTGCGAGCGCTCGTCGATCCGCATCCGTGAGCCGCGCTGCCGCGAGCCGGCGTGTGGCATTCCGGAGCTGGGCCGGCACACGCACGAACTTCTGGCTATCCAGTGGCCGCTTGATCGGCTTGTGGCCCGCCGAGAGCAGCCATTCTGGCACATCGAGCGTGTAAATGGTTTGCTCGTGGTCCATGCACGCGCGCTGCAGATCGTAGAGCAGTGCCGCTTCCACAGGGCGTGCACCCTGGTCGGCCTTGTCCAGCAGGGCGGGCAGCACCTTGCGCCAGGAATCGGCTTCGAGTTCGGTGAGGCCGAGCGCGTCCTGCAGCCGCTTGATGAGGTGATGGATATCCTTGCGTGCCGCGTCCTGGGCCGGCTTGGTGCGTGAGGCCGGGGCCACGCGGGCGGCACGCGTGTGCAGAATCGCCGCACCAACAGTGTCGCTGATTTTTCCGGCTCGACGGGCGGCACGCGTTAGCTGCTCGTAGTAATCGTGTGATTCATCGGACTGGTCGTCTGTGCGCGGTGTGGGGTTGGCTGCACCGTCGAGCCGCGTCTGCTTGAAGAGCGCTTCGCCATCCACATCGGCTGCAAGGATCGCCTCGACCTCGGCAACGGGAGGCAGGCTGGGAAAGTAAACCGGAATCAAGTTCGGTGCGAAGTAGCGGAGTTCGAGATACGAGGCTGCAAATTCGATGTACGCGGCCTTGTCGTCGCCCGTCGGTATCATTTCGCTGTCTTGCACCAGAACGTTGCGAGCTTCTTCGAATGCCGCGGGGCCGATGCGCTCGACGCGGCTTCTCAACTCGGCTGGCGTGAGTGTGGTGAGGCGCTGCGACAGTTCGCGGTCCAGCGTGGCATGAAACAACAAGCGCCAGTAGCGGCCCGGGATATCGATCTTGGGATCGTTGAGTTCATCGTTGCTGGGCCGTTCCAGCAACAGCACCGTCGGTGGCAACAGATGGTCCGGCGGCAGAGCGAGTTCTTCCTGCTCCACATGCTTGTACAACGTGGCGCGATCAATCACGAAGCAGCGGCTGTGCGGGATGGACCAGACCGTCCAGGTGATGCGAGCGACGTTTTGCACCACACGGGCCAGCACGGGCCCCGAAACGAGGACGGCGGCCGGGTCGGTCTCCTTCAGGAGCCGGCTGAGTTCCTCGAGCTTCATTCCCGCACTCTCGCTGAGGTCGTGGGCCTGGGGTCATCGGCACGGCTGCCAACGGGAGAGATGTCTATCTTAACCCATGCCAGCCTGCACTGCGATGCCACCCACAACGGCGGTGATGGCATGAAAAAACCCACCCGATCAAGCGGGTGGGTGGTGAAAGTCGAAACGTTTCTACAGATTCTCGCGGTAGCGGCGGAGCTTATCCTTGTATGCCTTCGCACGCTCCTCGTCCTGCTGCATCTCGTACGACTTGGCCAGCCGGAGCATCGCCTTCGCCACCTCGTCGCGGTCGGCGTTATACACCACTTCGACCCAGAGGTACGACCACATGGCGTCGCGGGGGCGGTCGGCCATCATGCAAACTTCGCCGATCATGTTGAAACCCACGGCCCGGCTCTCGGGGTCCTTGGCCGTGTCCACGAGATCCTGAATCGGCTTGACCCAGGGGGCGACGGGTGTGCCCGCGGCCGGTGGCGGTGAATCGGCCACCTTGATGGCCGCATCGTAAATCGCCAGCCGTTCTTTCACGCCACCCACGGCGTCGGTCTTCGGAAACTTGGCAATGCGGTCGCGGGCTTCCGGGAATTGCTTGGCCCGCACCAGGCAATCGATCTCCTCGAGTGCGGCATCGCGTTGAAGGTCCGCGGGGACACTCTCATTCTTGGCGACCTTCGCCCACATCGAAGCGGCCTCGCCGGGATTGCCCAGCTCCACGAGCAAGCGGCCACGCATGCTGGCAGCCGGCCAGATCTCCCAGCCCGTCTCGTACGAGATCAAGTAATCATTCAGCAGCGTTTGGGCGGCCTTGGCCTTGGCCTCCCAGGCATCATCGGCAGTCTCGTCCGCGACCTTGCCGGAGGTGTACGCGATCTTGAATTCGAGCGTCTGCAGCACCTTGGGAGTCGCCTTGTTGACGCGAGCCTTCTTGTTGATATCGACGTAGTTCACGCGGGCCTGTTCCCACTTCTTGTCCCGTTCCAGGGTGATTTGGGCCAGCGTGTCCTTGCGGTCGACTCCGGGCATTTCGCCGGGATCGACGCGAACAATATCGGCGGGGGAAACGGTGGCCACCACCTTGCCGGCGCTAATAATCTGGTAGCCGGCAGGTGTGGCCTTCAACTCGTTCCCTTCCGCACTGCGGTCCGCCCCGGTCTTGCTGTCCCGGTAGTACACCCGGACAGTGCCCCCCGGTTGGCCGAGGCTATCCGAGTACAGCACGGTGGTCGCGATCACGAGGGCGAATGCCCCACGGGCAACATGACGGATCATTGCCGTGTTCCTTTCAAGCGAGTGTGTCGGTCCGCGTGGAACCAGGTCCATTGATCGGAGGTTTGAGCGTGCATCACGCTCACTGTGTTTCGGGGCGGGTCAAGAATTTCTTGCCGCCGGCCTGTTCGTACAGCTGCTTCAACCGCGGTGAAATCTCGAGCAAATCGCAGTATTTGTTCCACACAGCGGCGTCGAGATCATCGCCCATGAGTTTCTCGACATCGATGCAACTCTTGGCCACCTTCTCCAGCGACTTATCCAGGGATGCGGGGTTAGCGGCAAGGAGCTTGAGGTTCGCCTGCACGAGGCAACGCTGAATGTCGAAAAAGGCATCGTACAGCGAATTCTTGTTGCGGAGGATGGCCTGGTTATCGACGTTGCCACCGTTCATCGGTGGTTCCTTGATGTCGCGTTCCACGCTCCCCTTGAAGATGCTGTAGATGACGGTCCATTCCTGCAGGGCCTTGCCGTAATTCTCCTTGCCTGCGGGGTCTCCCGGTGGGGCGGCGGCACCGCGGGCTTCGTAGAGGTAAGCGGTTTCCTTGCGGAAATCGAGGCTCGAATAACCCCAGCCACGCGCCTCCTTGGTGCCGATGGTGGCGGTCAGGATATTCGCGGCTTCATCGAACTGGCCGCTCAGTCGCAGGGCGCGCACGAGATACAGCGTCGCACCACGGTAACGAATCGTGTCCTGGCGATCCTTGTCTTCGAGTGCCTGGAATTCCTTGGCCGGGAGCATTAGCCACTTCTCGTCGGCGGGCGGCGGGATCTTGCGAAGCACCTCGATGGCACCCGTGAAGTTCTCCACGGCGATGAGCGACTGGCCGATGAACAATTGCACGGTCGGCGAGAGGTTGGGCTCGTCCGAGACGCGGGCAAGGAGCTTGGCGAAGCCATCGGCCAGCGCCTTGGCTTCCTCGACCTTGCCTTCCATGCGGTACTTCTGAATCTGCCCGCCGATTTCACGCGAGAGTTGTTCGAGCACCGGCACATTCGCCTCGATGCTGCCACCGAATTTCTTCAGGAGATCAATGAGTTTCACACCGTTGTCGGCATCGCCCTGGCGCACACGTGTTTTGAGCGCGACCACGATGATCTCACGGCGAATCTTGTCCGCCCCGGCGGCAATGGCGGCGATGCGAGCCTTCTGGGCCCCGTCGCCATCGTCCTCCGCACCCATGGCCGCGATGCCCTTCACCTGATCCACAAAGGGTCCCTGGCTGTCCATCTCGGCGAGCAGCGGACCAATCACGGTGAACACCGCTTCGTACCCGGCGGGGTCGGCGGCCTGATCGAGAATCAGCCGGCTTCGCAGGAAAGCCGCACGAGCTCGCGAGTCCTCTGCCAATAACTTCGATTCCCAACCATCGAGGTTCAGCTTCTTGTCGGTCTGCAGTGCCGGGAAGTTGTTGATTTGTGCGAGCAGTTCGTCCGCGAGATCCTGGGCCTTCTTGTAACCCGGGTTGGATTTCTCGCCGGCGGGATCGATGCGTGACTGGAGCAGCATCAACATGCCGAGGCGAACGCGGGCGCTGAAGTATGCACGCACCTCGTCTGATGTGGCGGTAGAGTTCGGTGCTGTTAGCTTCTCCAGATCCTCGACCGTTTGCCGGAACACCGCGATCTTCCGGTTGTCGGGCAAACCCGCCTTGGGGTCGGTGAGCAACTGTGTGGCCACGGCTCCTTGGTAGAGGCGGGCCGTGATGATGCCTTCATAACCAGGGCGAATCTTGGCGAACGCCTCGTACGCACCGACGAAGTCTCGCTCCTCGAACAGCATGGCACCGAGCCGGAAGCGGGCGCGATCCGTGTAGGTGTCATTCGGGTACTTTTCGTCAATGAATCGGGCCAGCTGGATGGCGCGGATGCGATCGGCCTGGCGGTATTTCTGAACGTCGACGCTGGCGGGAACCTGCGATGAGGCAAGCCCGTAGCCGCCGAGTGCCATTGCCCCGGCGAGCGAGGACTTTCCTCCGGACGTTTTAACAAAACGGGCAATGTACTCGCCGAGAATCGCGGCTTGCTGGGGCTGACCGGTGAGTTCGTAGAAGTAGATCAGTTGCAGCATCACGTTCAGCACGTCCGTGGTGCTGTCCTGACTGGTGGCCAGGCTGCGAGCACGTTCGAGCAGTGCCACCACCTTCATGCGGCGGGCCTTGAGTTCTTCGGCTTTGGTGTCGTCCTTCTCGATGTCGCTGAGTTGTGCGATTTGAATCACCGCGGCCATCTGAGCATCCTCGAACGTGGTGTACGCCGAGGGGGGTTGCTGGGCCTCACCGACAAGTTGCCGGACCACGATCATGCGGTTGCGAATCGCGCGATCCGTGTATTCGCTGTCGGACTGTGTGAGAACGCGGTAATGGCGCTCGGCTTCCTTGAGCTTCTGTTCCGCCTGGTTGCCGGGTTTGTAAGCGGTCTTGGGGTAATCCTTCGGCAGCGGCGTGAGCACGTAAGCCTGACGCTGCAAGATATATGCCAGGTAGTACCGCACGGCGGTGGCTTCGTGGCGAGCCCGCCGATTGGCTCCATAGTAGTTTAGCCAGGTCCGGCACATCTGCTCGGCTTCATAGACCTTCTTCAGATCCCCTTCCGCGAAGGCATTCAGGTAGTTGCGGCGCAGCTGGAAGAACCGAACCGTGCGCTTGCCCTCGTCGGCCTCGAGCAGATTGGACTTCAGGATGGCCTCGAACTCGGCCTCGGCGACCTTCGGGTTGTCCCGTTCCATTTCGCACTCGGCCATCCAGGCGCGAGCCACCCAGCCGGCGCGGCCCGAGCCCGGTTGCTTCGCCAGTGCCGAGAAGAGATCCTTGGCTTTGTCCAGATTATCGCTGCGGGTCTTCAACTCACCAGCCGTGGCATGCAGGTACGTGTCGGCGAGTGCGAAAAAGTTGATGCCACGGGCCAGTTCCGCGTCGAGCCGTTCCTGTTCCAGGGCTCTCCGAGTTGGCACATCCAGTGCGGGGTTCTTGATCTGGGCTTCAAGCCGGTCCGAACCTTGCTTGAAAAGTTCGGAAGCTTTCTGGAAGAGTGGTCGGGCCTTGGCAGCCTCGGTTTTCTGGGCGGTGATGGCTTCGTCCTTGGCCGGGCCATCTTCAGTTGGCACTTCGATGCGGCGAGCCTTGATGAGAACGGACTTGGCTTCAAGTGATTTCAAGCGGGCGAGTGCGATGGCCGCCTCGGCTGCACGCGGATGAGTCGAGGAACGTTTCAGAAACTCGGAGAAGCCGACCGTCGCCTCGGCGATCAGCGACGCACGGGCCGCGTCGTCCGGTTCGATGTCCGCAGCTTCGAGCTGGCACTTCGCCTTTTCCAGCGGCAGCACGAGCTTTTGATCCGCGCTCAGGTTCGGATTGCTCTCGAGTTCCTTCAAGTATTCCAGGGCGAGATCGGACATGCCCTGTTCGCGCAGGCCCTGCACCAGGTCGAGCGGCGATGGCGCACCTTCCACGGGAGCCGCCGCTGGGGGCTGGGCCTGCACCTGTGGACTCGGTGCCACCACGACAGCGGAAAGACCCACGAGCAAGGCGGCGGGCAAGATTATTTGACGAGACATGCGAGCGGCTCCATGGGGTCCGCGGAATCGGCGACGGGTATCGATACGGGGTTAGACGGGCCAACCGCCCCGGAGGTTCCCTGGAACTGATTCTGCCGGGATTCCTGCGAGCGTCAAGGGAAAGGATGTGTAAACCTGTCTGGACTGAACCATTTGCCTTGGCAGCCGCGGGCGATTTGTCACCGTTTGGTTGCCAGGTATTCGCTCCGGCATCGATTCATGCCGGAGCGAAGGCTGAACTCACTTTTTCGGCGTCATCTTGGTGATCTGGTACGTTTGCCCAGGGCCGGCGAGCCAGGTGGTGAAAGCGTCCTTGAACACCTTGTTCACATCCTCGGCCACGCCGGGGCGGAGAACGGGATTCTTCCAGCCGTCCTTCTCGGTCAGTGCCAAATAGTTGCGGATCTGAGTGGGCGGGATCGGGAAGCTGGCTGAACGACTCCAGTCCGGTGCGTCGGCCAGGGCCTTCAGAATCATCTGAGTTTCCTCGGGTGCGACCTTCACCTGATCGACCTCGGCTGCGCCTTCGGGGTACGTGCGGTACTTCAGAATCAGCACGGCGGCGGCGAAGTAGCGATCGTCCGCCTTCTCCGCTTTCAGGTGATTCATTGGCTCGGCGAGCACCGCCAGGGCGTGCTTCACGCTCTCCAGATCGGTCTTGTAGTTCTCCGCACTGGCATCGACGGGCGGCATCATCGGATTGATGACGTAGAACCCGGCCGTGGGATGCTGGGTGAGGAAGTAGAGCCCGGATTGCCCTTCCACAAGAGTGACAGACGGATAACCGCGGCGAGGTGGAGCGGGCTTGTTTGGGTCTGCTGGGGCGGGGAAGCCGACCTTCACATGCGTAACCCCGACCGGGCCGCTCAGCAAGGATTCCACTTTCAACACAGCGACCTGATAGGGCACCTTGGCGGCCTCGCCGGGATTCGCAACGTCGACCGTTCCCTTCTCCATGCTCGTGACCTTGCCCACAATCACCGCGTTAGCACGAAGGGCCCGCACCACGGGAGCCGGCTGGGCCGCGACACGCTTGGCCTGCACGGGTGTGGCCATGACGAGACCGATCAGGGGAAGTATGGCGAATCGGTTCATTTCGGGTTCTCCTGGGTTGAAAACAATGCGACATCTTATTTCTTCGCGACGATTCGCTTGATTTGGTAGTCCTTGCCCGGGCCTTCGAGCCACCTGGTGAACTCATCCTTGATGAGAGCGTTGAAGTTCATGCCAGCCTGGGGCTTGGGCATGACCCAGCCATCGTTCTTGGTGAGGCCGAGTGAGAAGAAGAGTTGCACGGGGCTGCTGCCGTCCGGGCTGACTTTGAGCCAGTCGCCATCGAGAAGACCTTTGAGAATCAGTTGACTTTCCGCAGCCGGGATCGGCTCCTGGTCCACACCCTTGCTGGCGAAATCCGGGTACGTGCGATAGCGCGTGAGCACGGCGGCAGCGGTGAGAAAGCGATCTTCTGGCTTCGTGGACTTCAATCCCTTCATGGGATCGGCGAGCGCAGCCGTGATCTGCTTGACATTCTCGATGGTCTTCTTGCTTTCATCACCTTCGATCGCAAGCGGCGGGCTCAGGCTGGGCATTGCGTAGAAGTTGCCGTCCGGATGCTTCACCAGGAAGAACAGGAACTCGTCGTCCAGTTTCAGTTCGGGTGCCAGGATGCCGGGGCGGGGGCGGATGGGCACGGGCTGGAGGCCGGGATTCGGAACCGGAGCGGGCTTCGGTGCGGGCCGCGGCAGGAAGGCAATCTTCACGTGCGTGATGTTCTCGGTGCCCGTAATCGGCGTCTTCACCTGCACCACGGCAATCTTGTAAGCCAGTTTGTTCGGCGAACCTGGAAACGGTGCGAGTTCCACGGTCTCCTTCTCAATTGCCGTGATCTTGCCGACGAGAATGGCATCGGAGGAAGCGACCTTCTGCAAAGTGCTCTTGGGTGCCGCCATCAGGGCATGGACAGGTGTGGGGGCCACGATCAGGGCAAGGCTGAGAAATCCGAGGAGCCAACGCATGGTGCAATTCTCCTGAAGAAAGCGAGCGGCCATGTGGGCCGCTCGAGTACGTTCGATTCGAGCTCAGTGCGGGCTGGAGCGCGATCGCGTGGCCGATCCTGCGATCGGTACTTCTCTAACGACGATATCCGACGCCGGAACGATGGGACACCGGTGAAATTCGCCTGGCGTTAAAGTTTGCCCCATTTGCGGCCCGCGAATCAAAAACGCATGCCAGACAGTTGAACTGGCCCGGCGAAGTGGTTAGCGTGTGGTTAGATAGCACCCGCGCAGGTGCGATCTCCTGACCGCCCGTCGGTATCCCCGTACCGCCGGGCGGTACTATTTTATGGTGCGGATTTCGAAGTGGGGAATGCAGAAACAAGCAAGCGCATCCCCTGCTGGGATCACGTGGCAAAGCAATCGAAAGTTGTGGTTTCACGCTCTTCAATTACGTATTCCGCATTCCTTATCACTACAGGCCGGGCTTCGTCATGGTCTCGGGCCGGACGATCTGATCGAACTTTTCGCCGGTGAGCGGTGTGCCGTCCTTTAGCAGCGGGGCGAGGGCAATCGCTTCGTCTCGAAGGGTGGTGCCGTTCTTGTGGGCGGTCTTGGCGATTTTGGCCGCAGCATCATAGCCAATGTGACGGTTCAGAGCGGTCACGAGCATGAGCGAGTTGTTCAGGAAGTGTTTGATTTGCTTGAGGTTTGCCGCGATGCCAGAGCGCACCTTGCCACCTGCTTTTGGCTTCAGCTTCGACTGATCGACTTCCACCATGCCCGTGTCCGGGCTGGTGAAGTATTCCAGGGCCTCATAGTCGTTCTCCGGCATATCCGCGGCACAGTGCTCGCGGAAACTGCGGCAGGCATCGGCCAGCAACCGCACCGAGTGCAGGAAATTGTGGATCAGAACCGGCTTGAACACATTGAGTTCGAAGTTGCCCTGGCTGGCGGCGAGTCCCACGGCCACGTCGTTGGCCATCACTTGCACGCACACCATCGTCATCGCTTCGCTTTGCGTGGGGTTCACCTTGCCCGGCATGATCGAGGAGCCCGGTTCGTTCTCCGGAAGCGTGATTTCGCCAAGCCCGCAACGCGGCCCCGAGGCAAGCCAGCGCACATCGTTGGCGATCTTCATCAGTGAGGTGGCGAGTGCTTTCAATGCACCGCTGGCGAATACGAGTGGTTCGTGCCCGGCAAGGGCCTGGAACTTGTTCGGAGCTGTGACGAACGGCAACTTCGTGAGTTCCGCGATCTTCGTCGCCACACGCTCGGCGAATTCGACGTGCGCGTTCAAACCCGTGCCGACCGCTGTGCCGCCGAGGGCGAGTTCGTGGAGCATGGGCAGTGCCGCCTGCACGGCAGTAAGGCTGTAATCGAGCTGGGCCACGTAGCCGCTGAATTCCTGGCCGAGCGTGAGTGGCACGGCATCCATCAGATGGGTGCGGCCAATTTTCACGATCGCCTCGAATTCCTTCGCCTTGGCCGCGAAGGTATCGCGCAGGGTCTCCACACTGGGAATCAGCGTGTGAACCAGTTCTTCCGCAGCAGCGATGTGCATGGCGGTCGGAAACGTGTCGTTGGAAGATTGCGACATGTTCACGTCGTCGTTGGGGTGCACGGGCTTCTTGGAACCCATGACGCCGCCAGCAATTTCGATGGCTCGATTCGAGATGACTTCGTTCACGTTCATATTGGTCTGCGTGCCGCTGCCGGTCTGCCAGACACGCAGAGGGAAGTGCTCGTCGAGCGTGCCGGCAATCACCTCATCGGCGGCTTTGACAAGTAGTTCGGACTTCTCGCCAGCGAGCAACCCCAGATCCTGGTTGGTGAGCGCCGCCGCTTTCTTGAGCACGCCGAACGCGCGGAGTATCGAGCGTGGCATGGTGTCGGAGCCGACCGCGAAATGCACCAGCGAACGTGCCGTTTGCGCGCCGTAGTAGCGGTCCGCGGGCACGCGAATCGGGCCCATTGTGTCGGTCTCGGTGCGATATGCCGCCATGGAGAGTCTCACGCGATGAGGAGGAATATGAGGCTATTATAAGCTGACTCTTTTGAACGCACATGGAGGCCGGTCACGTGCGCGGCCGTTGTCAGTCGCTTTCTCGTTGCTTGCTGCTGCTCACTGGAATAGCCTGAACCACGGCTCAGCATGTACTTTCTGCCCTCCTGTTCCTTTCCGCCGGAGTCTTTTCCCATGTTCGCGCTGCTTCGTCTCGGTGTCATCACCGTCGGCTTCCTCGTGGCACTTTCGCCCGGCATGCGTGCCGCGGATGATGCTTCTCCCAAACCGCCGGCGGGATTCACGGCCATCTTCAATGGCAAGGACCTGACCGGTTGGCAGGGCAACGTCGACATGAAGCAGCGTGCCACGTTGCCGAAGGAGAAACTCGATGCATTGCTCGCCCAGCGCACCAAGACCGCCCAGGAACACTGGATCGTGAAAGATGGCGTCGTTCAGTGCGATGGCAAGGGCGGCGTAAGCCTGCAGACCGCGAAGGACTACGGCAACTTCGAACTCCTCGTCGACTGGAAGATTCACGCCAAAGGGGACAGCGGCATCTATCTGCGCGGCCAACCGCAAGTGCAAATCTGGGACTCCGAGAACCTTGCCGATAACCTCAAGGCAGACCGCGGCAAGGGATCAGGCGGCCTCTGGAACAACCCCGGCGGCGACAAGGGCAAGCAACCTCTCAAGAACGCCGACAAGCCCGTTGGCGAGTGGAACACCTTCCACATCACAGTCATCGGCGATGAAGTGACCGTGAAGCTCAACGGCGAACTGGTGGTGGACAAGGCCAAGCTGCCCAACTACTTCGAGCGAGGCAAGCCCCTGCCCGCGAAGGGCCCGATCGAACTGCAATTCCACGGCGACCCGCTCGAGTTCCGCAATATCTACGTGAAAGAACTGCCAGACTAAGCGGAGTGAAGACATGCTCCTGTTCCACAATCGACACTGATCTCGTGCAAGTTAGAATCTGTGTTGAACATCACAACATCGAGAGTGTGTCTCTGGAGGATTTCATGCAAGGCTTGTGACGGGTTTGCAATTCTCGTTACAGCTTCGGCCATTATTGACTTATTCGACTTCAGAGGTCGCAGCGATGGCGAACGCGAAAGCCTGTCCCATGTGCCAAATAATCAATCCTCCCGAGGCACGCCTGTGTGATTGTGGTCACAACTTCGAAAAATGGGAATTGCAAGGGGGGCCACAGATCTGCAATCTCTGCAGAGTGCAAGCCGAGACGCGTCAAGTCGCTTTTCACCAGCATATTTGCGTCTTTGTGATGGCGATTCATCGACGATTGGATGCTCCGCTCTGCAAACGATGCCTCCACAGGCAATTTTGGGGAATGACAGGTACGACTTTTTTGCTCGGTTGGTGGGGATTGATCTCCATGTTTGTAGCACCGTTCGTTCTCCTCCATAACATTGTGATTTACATAGACTGCCTGGGTATGAATTCGCCGCGCCCCGATGCCGTCCAGTGGGAAGTGCACCCCAAACGAACACCTCGTCTCCCCAGCAAGCAGCTGGTCGGAGAGAAGTGCATCATGTGCGAGCAGAGAATCGCCACAGATCTTGATGGTCGATTCTGTAAAGCTTGTCGTTCACCAAGACATGATGTCTGCGTCCGACGTGGCGAGGCGTCAGGCTGCCCAGAGTGTGGGGCACCGAGTTCGATTTGATAGCAGTTGCGGCATGAAGCCGGGTGATCTTCAGTACCTTTTACCGTTGAGCCAGTCTGTTAGCCGTGATACTCAGACTTGTCTCATTCACGTTTCCAATGTTCAATGAAACGCCTTCTGGGCTTCGTATCCGGTTGAGATGGAGATGCGACCGGGAACTTCGCGGTCTTCCCGAATTGTTATGGGAAGGACCCGATGCTGCCACGTTTGTGATTAATGTGGATCGAAGTTTCATCGTGAATATTAGATCGACCGATAGACAGGTTCAACGGAAGCCAGCACTCGGCGAGACCCTTGCCGCCGAGGTGCCATGAGCTCCACCTGCTCCATCGTTTGAGGCTGCACCTGCGACGGCGTTGCAACTTCGCCGGCAGGCGGAGACTGTTCGCCGAGGCTGGCGCCGTCGAGAACCGTTTGACTCGTCTACCTGATCCGTAACACCGACCGCGAGGGCCGTCGCGGGTGCGTATCACAACCGCCGAGTCGGGCCGACTGACACCTCACGTCAGAAACTGATCCACGCCAGGGAGGCTGGGTGCAACCATTCTCTCGGGGGGGGCACGAGCACAATTGCGGCGGTTTGCTGGGTTTTTCATTCCGCACTGCAGGACAACGTTCCTGCGGAGGAATTCAATATCCTAAGAGAATTCGGTTACACCCGGGAAGCTCACCAAAATCGCCTTTGCCATCGTAATTCGGAGCCGGGCGCGGTATCATTCAATCGTGCGCCCGTTTGTGGGGGTTGTCGCTCCCATCGGGTGTTTTCCATTTCCCAGGCACGCGGAGACCAACATGCAGAAGGCCAAGGAAGAAGGGATCGAGGTCGAGGGACGGGTGACTCAAGCTCTCGCGAATACAACCTTTCGCGTCGAACTCGACATCGGCGGAGAGGTGATTGCCCACATTGGCGGGAAGATGCGCAAGCACTATATCCGCATCATCCCGGGCGACCGCGTCAAGGTCGAAGTCTCGCCGTACGATCTCACCAAGGGACGCATCACCTTCCGCGTCCGCAACTAATTCACAACCACACACGAGACAACTCTCCATTCGCGCGGGTCACATCCTGACCCGCGGCGGCAGGGCTGCCACACCTTTCCTCTGGTAGTCGCTCCGGACTTTCTGGAAAGCGTGAGAACCCGCGCCCAATCTGATCAATTCCGCTGCTCTCACCTCTTGAAACCCATCATCTTCGCCGCCGTCCCGCCAAAGATTTGCGCACGATCTTCATCAGTCACGTGGGCCAACAGCTCCGCCACGCGCTCGCGTTCCTTCCGATAGCTTTCGCCAGTCGCGCTGGCCGAGAAGCCGCCACCGAACATGAGGCGAGAAGCCCCGAACGCTTCCGTCAGTTGCTTCAGGACTGGCTGGGGATCGCGGTGCGGATAGGCCTTTCGATCCGGTACGGAAGAGAGCTTCATCGCCACGTTGTCGTATTTGGCCCAGCGGAGCACGACTGCATATTCCTTCTCCGTTCCCTGGAATGGACGGCCCAGATGGTCGACAAAGACCTGCAGCCTGGGAAACTCCTGAATGAGCGGTTCGAAGCCGGCCGCCCAGCGTGGCTCGAAGTGTAACTGAATGGCGATCCCCGCCTCGGCAGCCGCTTTCCACAGGGCCCGCAACTCGGGTTTGCCGAACGGCGGCAAACGATCGGGGTTGTACGCATGAACGCGAGCCGCCACAAGTGGCATCTGTTTCGCCAGTTCCGCCAACCGCTTCGGGGTGTCGGCACGCTCGGCAAACAGCAAGCAGGTTCCCTTCAGCTTGCCATTGCCCACTTTCAGGCAGTGTTCGAGATATCGGTGATCATCCTGGTAGGGCTCCGGATGCACGACGACGGCATGGTCGACGCCGGCTTCCGCCATGCACTTCAACAAGTGCTCAGGGGTGGCCGGTTCCGCGGGCTGATATGGAGCGTTGGCGTGATACGGATACGAAACGCTGCCCTTGCCCGCGAAGCAGTGCAGGTGCGTATCGATCACCGGCGCACGCTCGGCTGCGGTCAGACGTGAACTGAGAGCCAGCGAGCTCGCCGTGGCCACGAACGCGCGACGACTGGGAAACATGCCATTCACCCAGAATGAGAGTGTGTGAAACGTGGTAGTCTGGAACTGTCAGCGTAACCCGTGACCACGCAAATTGAAACGAGCCATAAAATAATTCTTGCGTGAACGGGGTTTGTCCGCGAAACTTCTGTCGAGAGTCCGTGTTGAATAGAGTTGATGGCCGGCGACCCGCCTTCATAAAAAACTCACCGCCTTCCGCCCGGCCCGCTCCTTCGGGGGCGACTCGCAGTCTGAACTCGCCTGAACCCTCCCGCACCTGCTCGATCGGATGCACCCATGCTCCGTCACTTTGCCAGCGCCCTCGCACTCGCCGTTCTTCTTCCCGCTGCTTCGCGTGCAGCCGATGTGCCACTGCCCACAGGTGGCGCGATCAAGGAAGTCGATTTCGAGCGCCATGTCATGGGTCTGCTCTCGAAAGCGGGCTGCAACTCAGGCAGCTGTCACGGCTCCTTTCAGGGCAAGAACGGCTTCCGCCTATCGCTCTTCGGCTATGATCCCGCGATGGATGCCGCCGCACTGACGCGGGATAATTTGGGACGCCGTGTCAACATTCTGAAGCCGGATGAAAGCCTGATCTTGACGAAGGCCACCGGTTCGATGGCCCACGATGGCGGCATGCGCTTTGGCCGTGACTCGTGGATGTACATGGTGCTGAAGGAGTGGATTCGCACGGGCGCAAACTGGACGCTCGGCAGCGGGGCCATCACGGAACTGCGGATCACGCCGAACGATTTCGCCGTGCTCAAAGGCGAAAAGCCGATGCAAATCGTGGTGACGGCAAAGTTTGCGGACGGCTCGAGCGAAGATATTACGCCGTTCTGCGATTTCAAGCTCAGCGATGATTCGATCGCCACCATCTCGCCAACAGGGTTGCTGACGCCGTTCCAACCCGGCGACACAGGCCTGACCGTGCTGTATCGCGGCAGCGTTCAGGCGATTCGTGTGCTCGTACCCGCACCGGGCCGAGGGGCCTATCCGCGTGTGCCGGAAGTCAATGCGATCGATCGCGAAGTCTTCGCCAAGCTGAAGTTGCTCAACATGGTGCCTTCCGATCTTTCCTCGGACGAAGCCTTCATGCGGCGCATTTACATCGACACCATCGCCCAGTTACCCACGCCGGATGAAGTGCGAGCCTTTCTCGCCGATAAGGACCCGAAGAAACGCGAGAAGTTGATCGACAAGTTGTTGGCACACCCATTACATGCGGCACTCTGGGCCACGAAGCTCTCGGATATCACCGGCAATAACACGGCTGCACTCGAGAACCCGGCACAAACGCAACCCAAGCGCTCGCAGATGTGGCACGAATGGTTGCGGAAACGCATCGCGGATAACACGCCTTACGACCAGACCGTTCGCGACATCATCACTGCCACCAGCACCGACGACATGACGCCCGAGGAATGGCTGAAGTTCGTCAAGACGGTGGACGAGCAATCGGCGAAGGGCGTTGCCACGGACTACCCCAAGAAAAAGACACTGGACCTGTTCTGGCGGCGGCAGCAGCAGGTACCGAGCGAGCAATGGGGCGAGAAGGTCGCCGCGGCCTTCCTGGGCGTTCGGCTCGAGTGTGCCCAGTGTCACAAACACCCCACCGATCGCTGGACGCAGGACGAATACTGGGCCTTCGCGAATATCTTCGTGCCGGTCACATTTTCCGCTAACCAGTTCAGCAGCACCGAACTGAAGACGCTGGCCACGGCCGAGAATGCCGATCGCAAGGCCAAGCTGGCCGGGGCAAAGAACAACAATCAATTACTCCTCGTGCGGGAGATGTTCATCTTGCCCAAGGGGGCGAAGCTCAAGCTGAACCCGGCCACACTCAAGGCTCCGAATCCCAAAACGCTGGGCGGACCGGAGATCGCTCTCGAGGTGGGCAAGGACCCCCGCGTGGCACTCGCCGACTGGGTCACGGCTCCCGAGAACCCGTTCTTCGCCCGCAGCTTCGTGAACCGCGTCTGGGCCCACTACTTTGGGCTTGGCCTGGTCGATCCGGTGGACGACTTCTCGCTCGCCAACCCGCCCTCGAACGAGCGGCTCCTCAATGCACTCGCAGCGGAGTTCGTGAAGTCGAAGTACGATGTCCGTAAACTCGAACGCGACATCCTCTTGAGCCGGACATACCAGCTCGGCAACGAGACCAACGACACCAACAAGTTTGACAAGAACAATTATTCCCACTCCTACATCCGCCCGCTGATGGCCGAACAGGTGGTGGACGTGCTCAACTCGGGGCTCGGCACCGACGAACGCTTCACCGGCGTGGATGAAGCCCCGGCCGGCACCAAGATGATCGAGATCGGTTCCAGCCGCTTGCAGAACACCAACCTGGCCTATGCCCTCCGCATTTTTGGCCGCCCACCGCGGACCACCGCCTGCGACTGCGAACGGACTGCGGACCCCGCCTTGCCGCAAACGCTCTTCCGCATGACGGACCCCACCGTGATGGCGAAGTTCAGCGATCGCACAGGCCGCGTGGCGATACTGGCCAAATCGGAGATGACGGACGAGCAACTGGTCGATGAACTCTTCCTCGCCACGCTGACCCGCTTCCCGAAGCCCGAGGAAAAGGCCTCCTCCCTCGATCACTTGAAGAACACGAAGTCCCGCACCGAAGCCGTGACCGACCTCCTCTGGGCCCTGGTGAATACACGGGAATTTATTCTGAATCATTGACCCGTCGGAGCGATGGCCCGCCGGGGGTCGCCGCTTCGCGTCTATAATCACACCCGATTCGATCCGCTTGCTACCTATCCTCCGCTGGAGATCCTGCCCATGTCCTCGTTCCGCACGACCGATTGTGAAGGTTTCCACCGCCGAGATTTCCTGCAGGTCGGCAGCGCCGGCCTGTTGGGTCTCACGCTCCCCGGCTTCCTCGCCGCACAGGCGCGGGCGGGTGAGAAGAAGGACGATTCCCGCTCCAAGGCCCAGGCTCAGAGCGTCATCCTGCTGTGGCTCGCGGGCGGCCCGGCCACCATCGACATGTGGGATAACAAGCCCGATGCCCCCGAAGGCATCCGCGGCGAATTCAAGTCGATCAACACCACAGCTCCCGGCGTGCGTCTCGCCGAGACGCTGCCCAAGATGGCCGCTGTCGCCGACAAGGCCACCTTCGTTCGCTCACTGTACCACACGATCCCGTCACACAGCCCGGCCACGGTCTTCATGACCACGGGCAACAAGCCGACGGCCGCGATCCAGTACCCTTCGATGGGTTCCGTTGCCTCACGTCTGCTCAAGACGGAACTCGGCGTCCCGCCATACGTCACCTTCGGCGATCTGCGAGGCGGCAGCGCTGGCGGTGCAGGCTTCCTCGGCACGGGCTACAACCCGTTCGTCATCGAGGGCAACGGCGGCGGAGGCAAGGCCGCGGCCAGCTTCCGCGTCCGAGGCATCACCCTCGACGGCAAGTTCACGCTCGATGAACTCGAGAAGCGCGACCAGCTCCTCCGCAAATTCGACAACGGCTTCCGCTCGATCGACCAGAACAACCAGCTGGTGGACGGCCTCGATACGTTCCACAAGCAGGCCCTGGAAATCCTCCGCAGCGACAAGACGAAGAACGCCTTCGACCTCGCTTCCGAGAAGGCTTCGACCCGTGAAGCGTATGGCACCTCGCAATTCGGCCAGTCCGTCCTCGCCGCTCGCCGACTCGTGGAAGCCGGCGTCCGCTTCTCCACCGTCTCCATCGGCGGCTGGGACACACACCAGAAGACGTTTGACGCCCACAAGTCCCGCTTGATTCCGCCGCTGGACCAGGCCCTGTCGGCCCTCATTGCCGATCTCGATGACCGCGGTTTGTTGGACAGCACCATCGTGATGTGTGCCGGTGAATTCGGCCGCACGCCCAAGGTGAACAAGAACGGCGGCCGCGATCACTGGGCTCGCTCGATGGCCTGCGTGCTCGCCGGCGGCGGCATCAAGCGAGGCTACGGGCACGGCACCACCGACGCCAGCGGCATGGC
>JBGSZR010000227.1:0-3517 GCA_041750275.1 Gemmataceae bacterium | reverse complement strand
GGCAATGCGGGCTTCGAACCCGAACCCGCCGAGGGCACTCGCGGTGCTTCGACGGAGAATGGTGTGTCGTCCAGTCGGCGCGTCTGGGTGCCATCGGTCTTCGGGCACTGTCCGGCGATCGCGGCAAGGCCGCCAAGCGACACACCGAGCACGCCAGCCATTACTTTCCAGCGGGAATTCGTCATAGCCTCATCTCCTTCCATGGACCGGCGACCGGGGGAAAACCAGCGGGCGTTCCGCACCCGCGGGGTCGCAGACCCAGTTCGAGCGGGCGGAGAATAGCGAGCGAAATCCGCCGTGTCTGCGCCGATTTGCCAGTCCACCACGGCGCGACCAGAAATCAGCGGAAACAGGAAGAAGTTGCAGGGTTTGTGGCAAACTGCGAAGAGCAGGAGATGGCAAAACGCGTGCAATGACTCAGCTCGCCGTGCTGGCAAGGGCGAGAGCGTCGCGCACCGCAGCGAGGAGTCCCTCGGGTCGATAGGGCTTGGCGAGAAGACCCAGTGCACCGCTCATGCCTGCGAGGTCTTCGGAGCAGTAACCACTCGAGAAGAGTACGCGGGCTTCGGGATCGATGGCCGTCATGTGGCGATAGGCATCGGTGCCGGACATTCGCGGCATGATCGCATCGAGGATAACCAGACTGATGCGGTTGCACTCCCGTGCGAAGACATCCACCGCGTCGTTGCCATCCTCGGCGGTGAGCACCTGGTAGCCAGCCCTCTCGAGTACCGTTTTGCCGAGGTGGCGAATCATCGGTTCATCATCGACGAGTAAAATGGTGCGGCTCGAAGCGAGTGGATCGAGTTCGTTGATCCGCGGCGGAGGTGTCACAATGCTGGGAGGCGTCTCGGTCGCCGTTGCCGCGGGGAGGTACAAATCAAAGCTCGTGCCTCTCCCGGCTTCGGTATGGTAGTCCAGCCAACCGTGGTGTTGCCGGATGATGCCAAGCACCATGGGAAGCCCGAGCCCGGTGCCTTTGCCCGGTTCTTTGGTGGTGAAGAATGGTTCGAAGACGCGTCGCTGCACTTCAGCGGTCATGCCAGTCCCGGTGTCTGAAACCGTGAGTCGGAGGAAGGGTCCGTTCAACTCCTGGAGCGACTTGAGGCGTGTCAGCGTGGAGAGCGCCGCAGTCTCGGCACGAAGCGTGAGGGTGCCACCTTCCGGCATGGCATCGCGTGCATTCAGGCAAAGGTTGACAAGTGCCTGCGAGAGAAGTGTGGCATCGGCCCGCACACAGCCACATTCGGGTTCCACGTCGATGACGATATCGATTCGTGGATCGAATGTCCGCCGCAGCAAGCTGGCTACTTCCTCGAACGCCTTGGCTGGCCGAATGCATCCCGCCTGGAGCTGGTTTCGGCGAGCATAACTGACGAGCATGCCCGTGAGTTCCGCGGCTCGCCGGGAGGCCTGCTCCACGGCAGCGAGCAGCGAGCGATTGGGATCATCCCCCGGCAGATTCACCAGGGCCAGGTTGCCAAGTGCGGCAGTGAGCAGATTGTTAAAATCGTGGGCAATGCCTCCGGCCATCTGGCCAATGGCTTCGAGTTTCTGCGACTGCCGGAGTTGCTCTTCGAGTCGTCGTTGTTCGGTGACATTCAACGACACCCCGAGCCCATACTCGAGATCACCCGTCACGCCCCGGATCGCAGCAAAGGAGAGTTCAGCCCAGACGATCTCTCCATCAGGTCGCACGTACCGCTTGGTGAAGCTGTAGCGATCGCGCAGACCGGCGTTCACCTCGTGAATCAGCGGAGCCTGGCTGGCGTTGTCGTCCGAGTGCGTGACATCCGCTGGTGTCAGGCGGAGTACATCCTCCACCGGGCGACCGAGCAATGCCGCGAAGGCGGGGTTACAGGCGACAAATCGGCCGGAGGGATCAGTGAGTGAGACACCAGCCGAGGTGCCCTCAAAGATGCCGCGGAACAAACTTTCGCTTCGCCGCACGGCTTCCTCAGCCGCGCGGCGATCGGAAGTTTCTCGCTGCACCATGACCCAGTGCGAAACGCGGCCACTTGCATCCGGCACCGGCACGAGGCTCAGATCGACCCAGAAGGCCGAGCCATCCTTGCGGTGATTGCGAAGCTCCACACGCAGAGGCAGCCCCGCATCCATCGCCTGTCGCAATTCCGCCAGGGTTTTTGGGTCCGTTTCGGGCCCGCGCAAGTGGTGCAGTGTGCGCCCCTCGATTTCGTCGCGGTCGTAGCCCGTCATGAGAAGAAAAGCATCGTTGGCATAGAGCACGCGCCGCCCCAGCCCTTCACTGGGTTCGGGCTCCAACACCACCACACCATCGCGTGCGTGGACCACGGCCGATTCCAGGAGCTTCAGGCGAGTGTTGCGTGCTTTCGCATCCGCGCCGTAGGCTTGTTCGCGCGAGAGCGCCGCTTTGCGTTCGCGCTCCAGCATGTACACGAGCAAGGTGATCGCCAGCGCCAGCGAAAGAAGCAGCAGAAGTGGTGCGGTGAGCGAAACCACCGGGCCAAAGGTTGCCGGGAACGAGGAGTGCAGCAGCACACCACCCCAGGCCGCGAGGGCCATACCGGCGCACCAGGCTAGACGGGCAATCAGTGTTCGCGACAGGGTGGGCATTGCTGGGGGCGGCAGGGTGACGGAATGACTGATCCTCATCGGCTTACTCGATAAGTCCATGTTCCTTGCACCATAAGTCGCATTTTGCCTTGATCCAAGTGGGATCAACGCAATTGGATCGATGGGCTTTTGCGCCGGCTCCGATTCTTCCGCTCTGCCGTGAAATCCCTCATCCCAGGTCCGACAATTACGAGAGTGAGGCGAATGCGTTGTGGCAAGAAAGTTCCAACGGTTCCGATTGTGTCGGGGTCTCTACACAGAGGAAGAATGGCACTACACAACCTGCAGCACTGCATCACGGATCTCGAACGTGCGGGGCAACTCGTCCGCCTCGAAACCGAGATCGATCCCGAACTTGAGGCCGCGGAGGTACAACGGCGTGTCTATCGTGCCGGTGGCCCCGCGGTGTTTTTTGCCCGTGTGAAGGGCACGCCGTTCCCGATGGTTTCGAACCTCTTCGGCACACTGGAGCGGGCCCGTTTCCTCTTCCGCGATTCACTCGAACAAGTTCGGAAGTTGGTTGAACTCAAAATCGATCCCGGCAACTTCGCCCGGCGGCCCTGGCGTTATCGCGATTTGCCGTTCGTGCTCTGGCGTTTGCGACCGAAGTTCGTGCGAAGCGGGCCTATCCTGGCACACCGCACCACGCTCTCGCAGTTGCCACAACTCAAGTGCTGGCCACAAGACGGTGGTCCCTTCGTCACGCTCCCGCAGGTCTACACCGAGCACCCCACTACACCGGGCTGGCGGAAGTCGAATCTCGGCATGTACCGCGTGCAATTCGCTGGCAATGACTTCGAACGCGACCGCGAAGTTGGACTCCACTACCAGATTCACCGTGGCATCGGCGTTCACCACGCCGCAGCGCGCGATCGTGGCGAACGCCTGCGCGTGAACGTGATCATCGGCGGCCCGCCCGCAC
>JBGSZR010000226.1:0-2467 GCA_041750275.1 Gemmataceae bacterium | reverse complement strand
CGCTTCGCAGATCGCCCGGTCCTCGTCCGTGAGCCGCACGATGTACTTCTTGTTCATGGCAACCTCCGTGTTGATGTGGAGGTTCCCCGAAATCGACGGTTGTGGCAACCCGAACAATTAATCTGGACGGGGCACTAGATTGTATATGCGTTTATCGTCAAGTACGAGCCAGCGGTCGTGTAATGATGGTTGAACAACAAGTCGATAGGTTGTTGGCGATCGTTCGCGGGAAAACAGACGTGAGATGTCGAGAAAAGAGGTCCAGCGATCGTGATCACGTCGCCGGGCGTTTGCATGTGGCCCGCACGTCACAAGTGTGATGGTTGCCACGGGGCGCACGTGCTGCAAGTAACGATGAAACAGTGACGAATCCACATATGGGTCCAGCCAAGCGATCGAGTTTGTTGCGTCAACCTCACAGAGTTCGCGTAAGCGACAATATGCGGTAAATGGGCTGCCAGCTTCAAGGATCACGGACGGAGAAGGGACCGGAATAGCATCTATAGCCGCTTGTGCTTTTGCTGTGGAGACCGGCAAAAGGTCTTCGAGTTTCTTATGGTATTCCAGCCCCACTTTGATTTCGTCGAGAGCGTTGAAGAAACGTGAATGTTGAATCAGGTAATCGTGACCGGGTTCGCCTTTAGAGAATACTTTCATTTCGTTAGCAAGGCGCCGATGTTCTTCGCAGTATCTGGCAATGACCCGCGCGGACTCCTGTTCGTCGAACTGCTCCGGATGATCGACGAGACGCTGCAACGGCCCAAGGAGAGCACCGAGTTTGGTGAACAATGCGTATTTTTCTTGGAGACGGTCCATCAGAGGCTCAGGGTGAAGTCTTACGGCAGAACGCTGAGGAAGCTATCCTGCGTGCTCCGCTCGGTGAGTCATGGCGCAGCGCCGTCGGCCTTGGACGGCGGAGCACGCAGGATAGCTTCGGTTGAACGAAACCGCGGAGCGGAGTCCTATGGAGATCCAATCGCTTCCACGGTCACTTGCAGAAGTGTAACGGCCTCGGCGGTCACAACGCAAACGGGATTCTGGCACATTCACCATTCCCGTGCGTTCGCCTGAGTGTGAATGGCTCGCGGGCTGTTTGGCCCCGCCGCGGTGTGACAATGTGCTGTCACAACCCCGAGATGAGACGCCAGCGAAAGAACCATCCCGGCGCCGCGTAGTGTGTGGTTGCGACGCGAACGCCTCCGAAAATGCAACACCGACGTTCGTGACTTTTTCCAACGAATTGCCGGGCGGGGGAAATATTCACTCAAGTTACGAGGACATGAAAGCGGTTCGGCCTCAGCCTACTCCCGCCCGAACAGCGACTCGTATACCCCCGGTGCGTCGCGCCTGAGTCGATTACACAGCTGGTCGGCCATGTCGTCCTGCAGCCGCCACGCGCCCTGGCGGAGGGAGCCGATCGGCACATCTGCTTCGCGCCCCGGCGGCCGGACGATGTCATCGATCAGGATCGGCGGATTGAGTCTGATGCATCGCCCCGCCGTTCCGTGTACGCATAGATCGTACTCCGCGACCTTCTGTGGGACGATCCGCTGAACCGTGAACACCTCTGCGAGATATGCCGAGTTATCCGCGACATCCGCGGGCCACTCGTCCTCGTCCAGCTTGGCCATGCACTTGAGTCCGCTCGGGAACAGCCAGAGTAGATCCCCCTGAATCGCGGCCGTCAGCCGACTGCCAGCCTTGATACGCCACATGGTCACGGTCAGCGGCTCGATGTCTTCGTCAAAGCACTTCCAGTGGGATGCGAAGTGAGCCCCGCGGAAGCGGCGATGCGGCGATGCCATAAGCTCCTCCCCCGCCGAAAGAATTCACGCATGTCGTGGGTGGGGTTATCGTGACAGATAGCCCGTCACCGTTCCCGGAGACATCACATGATCGGCACCACGATTCTCGCCGTCGATCTCGGCTAATTCAACAGCGTTCTGTGCTCGACGAACTGTTTGGCACGCCGCTGTTGTGACAGTGCGTTGTCACAACCCCGAGATGAGAGGCCAACGAAAGAACCATCCCGATGCTGAGCGTTTGGTGAGCAAGCGGAAGTGACCCAACGAGCAACGCTATCAGCCGCATTCAATCATCCGAATCGCCGGCCCGGGAGTCTTTTTCATTAAAGTGGCCATGAACGCGGTTGGGCATCGACTCACGGCTCTTAGTTGAGAGTCGCTTGGCGAACACCTGTGCCTTGCAACGCCTCCAGCGACTTGAGCACATCTTTATAGGGGGCGTCGCTCCGTGCCCGGATCACGGCCGACACACCTGGCTCATGCTTGGCGGCGGTTTCCAACCTGATCCTGCTGACCTGGGCTTTCCCCAGGACTTGGAGGATCTTGACGACGTCCGCGTACTTGGTCTCGGGAGTGGCGCGAAGCGTAACCGTCACGGCTGCGGAATCGTCCCCCGCCTGCACGGGTACGCCAAGCACCGCCCAGGCAGCGGCAACCAGACA
>JBGSZR010000225.1:0-9990 GCA_041750275.1 Gemmataceae bacterium | reverse complement strand
GCAGCGCCGCCGGCGGCCCACGATGCAAGACGCCAGCTGGGCTGTTCGAGCCGCCGCGTGAACGCGCGGTCAGCGGCAGGCACGATTTATCGCGATGGTCGTTCGCACGAGGCCAAGAGACGCAGCCCACTGGAATTCGCGGGTCAGGCGTGCCCGACCATTCGCGCCAAGTTCGCGTCGCAACCGATCACTTTCGATCAACCGGCCAAGTTGCCGGGCGAGTTCTGCCACGTCGCCACATTTCGCGTGCAAACCATCGAAACCATAACGCACAAGTTCACCGGGTCCGCCAGCACGGTATACGAGACAGGGCTTGCCATTCGCCCAGGCTTCAAGCAACACCAGGCCAAATGAATCGGAGCGTGAGGGCAAGGCGAAGGCGTCGATGCCAGCGAAGAAGTCGCGTTTCGCTTTGTCGGAAAGTACACCAAGTCGAATCACTCGTTCTTTGGTTTTGAACCCTTCCCAGAAATTGCGGAATGCGGGCATTTCCGGGCCAGCGAGCACCACGCGAAATTGTTTCCCGATGTTCCAGGCTTGTTCCGCAGACTTCAACAGGTCGATACTCCCCTTTTCCGGGCTGTTATTTGCCAGATGGCCAATCGCCACCTCGTGCGGTTCCAGTCTCCAACTCGCTCTCACAGCTTCGCGGTCGCCGCCGGTGCATTCGCTCACTTCGACACCGAGTCCCTGCAGAATCACTCGATCCTCGGGAATGCCGAGAGCGACCACGGCATCGCGTTCCAGTCGAGTTTGCACAAAGACGCCATCCGCTTGCTGAAGCAACCCGCGCAGGTGCGGTGCGGTGTATTGTCGGCGGGTGCGATCCTGCGAATCACCATCATCCCCCAGGTGCAAGAACGGCGTGAGGAAGAACGGCACCTTGCGCCGGCGTGCCAGACGCAGGCCGCACATCAGGGGAAATGCGTACGGGAACGCCGAGGCATGAACAGCATCGAGTGGGCCATCATATCGTCCCGCGTCGCGCCACATCGCGGGGCAGACAGGATTGCACGGCATCGCCAGGCACTGCAGTGGGCGAATCGGAATGAGTGAGAGCGCCTTGAGGATGTAGCGGCGTCCGGGAAACGTCAGGGGGCGCGAACGGCGTATCACAGGCGAGCGGCCAGCGTCAGCCGGCTGTTCCTGCGAAGTATTTGTTTCTCCTTGATCGCACTCGAGAGGCAATTGAACAGCCGGCTGACGCCCGTGGCTCGCCTTTTGCCACATTTCTTCCAGTTCAATCGCGGTGCTCGTCCATACGGTCACGCTGTCGCCATGCTCGATGTGAAAACGAGCCAGCCGTTCGAAGTACACCTCCGAACCACCGAGGGCGGGCGGGTATCGTTGAATGAAGTGAGCGAGGTGCATTCCCGGCATTCCATCACGAAATGGGAGTTCCGCTCCGGCCGGAATCGCGTAGGATGAGCAATCGATAACCGTTTCCACTTCTCCCGCTGAGGCCGAACGTCTCATGATCCGGATCTCGAAACTGGCCGCGTCCGTGCAACCATCCGCCACCATAGCCGCGGGAGCGAAGGCCCGTCAACTGAAGGCGGCCGGCATCAAGGTTTACGATTTCAGCCTCGGCGAACCCGATTTCAACACCCCCAGGCATATTTGCGACGCCGCAGAGAAAGCGGCACTCGGCGGCCAGACGCACTACACACCGACCAGCGGCACCGCCGAGGTGAAGGCGGCCATCGTTCGCTGGTACAAGAAAGTGCACGGCTTCGAATTCGGCCCGGAGAATGTGATCGTTTCGAACGGTGCCAAACATTCGATTCACAATGCCCTCGCGGCCAGCGTCGGACCGGGCGATGAAGTGATTATCCCCGCACCGTACTGGGTCAGTTATTCGGACCTGGTCAGCATGACGGGTGCGGAGCCGGTGCTCGTGCAGACCACGGCCGAATCAGGCTTCAAGATGTCGCCCTCCCAACTCCTGGCGGCTATCTCGCCCAGGACGCGAATGCTGATGCTGAACTCGCCCTCGAATCCCACGGGCGCGGTGTACAATCGCAGCGAACTGGAAGCGATCGCGGATACGATGGTTGACCATTCTGATGCGGCCATTCTCAGTGACGAGATTTACGAGCAACTGACGTACGGCAATGTGAAGCCAACTTGCGTGGCGATGCTGCGGCCGGGGTTGAAGGATCGCACCATCACCATCAGCGGAGCAAGCAAGAGCTACGCCATGACGGGCTGGCGCATGGGCTGGGCCATCGCCCCTACTGCCCTGGTGAAAGCGATGGACACCATCCAGAGCCAGGAGACGAGTTGCCCCTCGAGCGTGAGCCAGGCGGCTCTCATCGCGGCCCTCGATGGCCCGCAGGAATGCGTCGCTGAGATGCTGAAGGAGTTCACCGCTCGCCGCGAACTCACGATTGCCCGCCTTCAGGCCATCCCCGGGTTGAAGTTGCCGGTCCCTGACGGAGCCTTCTATGCCTTCTTCGATGTCACGGCATACTTCGGCAAGACGTTCGGCGACAAGCCCGTGACGGATTCGATGTCGTTCTGTGCGGCGCTGCTGGAACAGGCCCACGTGAATCTGGTTCCTGGGAGTGCCTTTGGAGCCGAGGGCTTCGTGCGGATGTCGTTTGCCACGAGTGCGACTGTGATCGAGGAAGGACTTGCAAAACTCAAGGAGTGGTTGGGCACAGGGACGTGATTCGATGCGCCGCGCAGATCTCCCTCTGCCTGGCGTTGCCTGTTCCACCAGCCGGCTCAGACCGGCCCTTCGCCGTGGTGGGGTGCCTTATGCCCGTGTTGTATTTAACGGAAGCAGATGTCGGCTCGTTGCTGACCATGGAACTGGCTTTGCCGACGGTAGAAGCCGCGTTCCGAAAAATGGCTCTTGATGAGGCCATGAACATTCCGCGTCAGCGTTGCCAGACGGATCACGTGATGTTGCACGTGCTGCCCGCCGCGGCCAAGACGCTCGGTGCGATTGGCTTCAAAGCGTACACCACCACGAAGCACGGCGCGAAGTTTCACGTCACACTTTTCGATTCACGCACCGGTGAGATGTCGGCCATTCTCGAAGCCGACCTGCTTGGTCAGGTTCGCACGGGTGCGGCCAGTGGCGTGGCTTCCAAGAAACTGGCCTGCCCCAATGCGTCCACGCTCGGTTTGTTCGGAACCGGCAAGCAGGCCCGCACACAACTACTCGCCATCTGCAAGGTCCGGCCCGTCAAGAAGGTGAAGGTGTTCGGCCGCGATGCCGAACGCCGCAAGGAGTTCGCCGAGCGATTGACAGCCGAGAGCGGTGTCGAGGTGGAACCTGTGGACACTCCAGAACAAGCCGCGAAGGGGCAGGATATCATCGTGACCGCCACCACCTCGCGCGAGCCCGTGCTCTGTGGTGAATGGCTTTCCGAAGGGGCGCATGTAAACCTCATCGGTTCGAACTTCCTGGGCAAATCGGAGTGCGATGCGGAGGTGTTTCGGCGGGCGGCTCTCGTCACCGTTGATAGCAAGGAACAGGCCAAGATGGAAGCCGGTGAGTTCGCCCACGCCATGAATCAGGGTGCCCTGAAGTGGGTCGACGTTTACGAATTCGCCCCCGTGCTGGTTGGGAAATACCCTGGTCGCGATGCACCCCAGGACATCACCGTCTTCAAATCACTGGGGCTGGGTATCGAGGACATCGCCGTCGCGGTGAAGGTCGTGGAGTTAGCCCAACAGCAGGGCCTCGGCCGGATGATTGAGTAGCTCAGTACCCCGCGGCCTTGCCGTCGATACGAAGGTCTGCGGCTCCCCGATACTGGCCCGTCTTCGGGTCAATGCCGATGCTGTGGGCGTCGCCCTGCTTGTTGGCCTTCAGGATGTGCCCCATGGCCTTGAGCTTCGCGGCGAGTTCCGGTTTCTCGGCAAGTCGTTCCATCTGCACCACATCCGGAAACCACTGGTGATGCAAGCGCGGCGAGTCCACGGCTTCGCACACCGGCATGTCGAATTCGAGCGTGTTCAACACCACGCTGAGCACTGTGTTAATGATGGTTCGGCCCCCGGGGCTGCCGGTGATGAGCACGGGCTTGCCGCCTTTCATCACGATCGTTGGCGTCATCGAACTCAGCATCCGTTTGCCGGGTGCCACCTGGTTGGGTGCGGTGCCGATGCCGCCGGCCGTGGTTGTTACACCGGGCTTCATGTTGAAGTCGGTCATCTCGTTGTTGAGGATGAAGCCGGCACCGCGAACAACGACCCGATTGCCGAAGGAATTCTCGAGCGTGTACGTGTTGCTGACGGCCAGGCCTTCCTTGTCGATGATCGAATAGTGTGTGGTGGAATCACCATCGTCCCGGGGTGACAGTTTCGGCCCGAGCTGGGCCGAAGGCGTGGCCCTGGAGCGATCGATTCCTTCCGCCATCTTCTTGGCATAGGGCTTGGTCGTGAGGTTCGTGGGGATCTTTGTGAACGCCGGATCACCCAAAAACGATGCGCGATCGGCGAAGCCGCGCCGCGTCGCTTCGATGATGAGGTGATTCGCCTCTGGTGACCAGCGGCCTAGCTTCTTGAGGTCGAAGTTCTCCAGGACGTTGAGTGTTTCGCACAGCACGATTCCGCCCGAGCTGGGCGGAGGCGGGCCATATACATCGAAACCGCGATAGGTGGTGTGGATGGGTTTGCGTTCCACCGCGGTATACTTCGCGAGGTCGGCTTTTGTGATGAGTCCGTTATCGGCGGCCATTTCCTTCACGAGCAGATCGGCGGTCTCGCCAGCGTAAAAGGCATCGGGGCCCTTCTCAGCTATGGCCCGCAGGGTGCGACCCAGATCCGCGAGCACAAGCGTATCGCCTGCCTTCCAGTCGCCACCGCCGGGCTTGCCATAGACGCGCTTGAACTCGGCGTTCGTGGTGAGTGGCGAATTCAGCACCACGTTCAGCCGCTGGGCCAGTGGTCCGTTCACCGGGAAACCGGCTTCCGCCAGTTGCACGGCTGGCATAACCAGGTCCTTCCAGGGAAGCTTGCCGAATTTCTTGTGAGCGAGTGCAAAACCGCGGACAGTGCCGGGAACCCCCGAAACCTTGGCGGAGAAGGCGCTGGTCTTGCCATCCGCGAACATGTCCGGTGTCGCGGCGGCCGGTGCGGTTTCGCGATAGTCGATGCAGATCGGTTCACTTCCAGGCACGGCGATCATCATGAAGCCGCCGCCGCCGATATTGCCCGCCTCGGGCCAGGTGACGGCCTCGGCAAAGCCCACGGCCACGGCCGCATCGACAGCAGTGCCGCCCTTCTTCAATGTGGCAATGCCGACATCCGCGGCCGGCGGCGACACGCACACCACCATGCCGTTCGCACCGACGACTGGCTCACGGGCAATGGTGAATGTGGTGAGTGTGAACAACGCGACGAAGGCAAGAATTCGCATGAGGACACTCGCAAGAGGCGTGCAACGACCTTGATCAGCCCGCTGTGACAGTTCGGAAGTTGCGATTGGGACAATGATGTTGCGTCGGTACGCATCAATAGAAAGACTCCCCGCGGTTGGATCGGTTCAGGACCGCGTTGCGGCCACGCGATCCCCGCCGAGAAGGAGTCTTGAGGATGATTCTGCAAGTCGCTCTCCCCGGAATCAAGCGATTTCCGAAGCGGCTGGGTTCGAAGTGAAGCCAACCCCGACGCAGATGCACTAGCGGATCACCTTGCGGCTGAAGGCGACGATGAAGAGTCCGAAGAGCAAGGTTCCCATCACGCTTTCGATCATCACGGGCACATTCATCCAGCCCTTTGCCACCTCGCGGATGCCACCCATGCCCGAGGTGAACACGGAAATGCTCGTGGTGAAGCCGATCATCAGGCGATTCGACCAACCCGTGGCATCGTCGTCCGGGAAGGGGAGCTTCTCGGAGTAGAACGAGCCGATGCACGCTGCATAGAGCATGGCGAAGGCGATGATGATGACGGCAGCCATTCGAACGGCTCGCACGGGATTGGTGCCGTAGCCACAGCCCACATCCAGGAAAAGCCAGTTGCTGAAACGGCGCAGCTTGGTCCAGGGTCGCGACCAGGAATCGGTGTTGGCTCGCCGCTGATTCACCTTGAAGCGATAGAAAGCCCAGTCCTCGGCATCGAAGCGGTGCAGGCCCTGATAACACTTCTTCAGCAAGCCGTATTCCTGCATGGCCTCTTCATGCTTACCCGTCTGCTCGCTCGCCAGACGACCCTCTATTTGTTCGGGGCGAATCAGCAATCGCTCGGTGAGTGCATTGTTGATGGCGAGCCGCATCTCGGGTCCTTGCTCGATCTGTTCGAGATAGACGAAGTCGTGCAGCTTGGCTTTCGAGAGATCCAGCAACTTCTCGAAGCGGCAGCCATCGGCCTGGAACTTCTTGTCCACCGTGGCACCCCGCAGCAGGAAGTCACCTGCAAAACGGCACTTCGCGAAGATCAACCCCTGATCGAAGTGCGCACTCCGCATATCGGTCTCGTTCAGGAAGCTGCAATCCTTGAACTCCACCCAGGCCTCGGAGTGAGCTTCCCACCAGCTGAGCTTCTCGTGGAACTCGCACTTTTCGAACAGGAGTGTGCCGCGGAACTGGCTTCCGCCGAAGAACGATTTGCCCTTCACGGTGAGTCGATAGATGCGGGTGCGGTTCAGCTGGCTGTGGTTGAAGCCCAGACTCCCTTCGATCGTGCAGGGACGCACAAACGCCAGCCGATCGAGCGAGCAACCCACGAAAGTGAGATCGGCCTTGAAGGTGGCGGCCCCGATCTCCGCCTGGAAGAGTGTGCAGTTCTTGAAGAGCACCGGGTGCGCGAACTCGCCGCGCAGCTTGAGCCGGCGAATCCGGACACCCTCGACGGGCTTGCCCTCGGCCAGAAGTGCTAGCGCATCGGCCGCCAGCATCTCCGGGCGGGCATCCGCGCGCGGACCATGTTCATGGGCTTCCTCATGGCGCTCGCTTGGCGTGGCCTTCGCCTCGGACATTTCAGACCCCTTCTGGAAGTTCCGCAGTCACACGCGGGAAGACCGCAGCCGCTTCCTCAATGAGCTTCTCATAGCGGCCCGCATAACGCGAGGCGAAGTGAATGAGCACGAGTTGCTCGACGCGTGCCAGTTTCGCCAGTTCGCCCGCTTGCGGTGCCATCATATGCCGGTACTTCGTCGCCTGCTTCACTTCCTTGGCGGAATAGAAACTATCGCAGTAGAGCCGCCAGGCACCTTGGGCCAGTTCAATCAGTTGCGGTCGAACGCGCTCGGACCAGAGTGTATCGGTGACGTAGGCCACGCGGGCACCCGGCGAGCGAACGAAGTATTGCTCGGCGAGCGCACCCAGCGTGAAACTGCCACCGTTGATTTCAAACCGAGCACTGGAATCTAGACCCTCTCGCAGCATTCGCATTGCTTCTTGCAACCAGCGTCCAGGTCGCAAACTTCCAGTGGCGAGCTTCACAGGGTCAGGGTGGTAGCCGGCCTTCTCCACGAGAGCAAAAGCCAGACAAGGCACCGTGTGATCCGTGTGCACGGCTTCGACACACCAGTTCTCGCTCTCGTGGCAGACGCGGCCCGTCCAGTTTTGCTCCACAATCTCGGGTTTGGGGAACTTCTTGGCGCACTCGAGGCGTGCGGATCGGCGGATGCCGGGCAACAACTCCGTGACTTCCACCGTGATCTTCTGGAAGGGGAAGAACGGATACTCGTACGCCGTGATGCGATCATAAACCTTGCGGATGGTGTTCACTGGTCCGAAGAGATGGAGCACTTTATCGCGATCGGTGTTCGCGCGAATAATACGGTCGAGCCCGATGAAGTGATCGACGTGGTGATGCGTGATGAAGGCGGCTTCGAGGTCGCCCAGCTGGGCCATGCTCAAGTTGCCGTTGTCGCCGCCATCGAAGAGAATGGCGTCGTCACTGCCGGGGTAATCGAGGTAGAGAACGGGATCGCCGGTGGAACCGTTCACGAGCCGAACAGTTGACAGCGCACGAGTCGCGGGCATGACGATTCCTCGGAGACTTGATCCGTGCGCAAGGTGGTGTTGTGGTGTTGGACCGGAGCCCTCAGCCGGTGACAGACTGGTCCGAGCTACCTGTCGAAGGTACGATCAAATTATCCCAGTTCGGGTGACATTCCAGGTACGCCCGATCGCGAGCGAGACGTCATGGCCACACTCACCACACCGCAAATCCTGACGCCGGCCGATGATGGCCGCGTCATCGATCCCGAGGAATTCGAACGCAGCATCGGCGAAGAAGGGCACCGCTACGAAATCATCGACGGGAGGATTTCCGTGTCGCCCTTACCTGACGCACCAAACGATGACCTGGAAAGCTGGCTGCACGCCAAGTTGCAGGAATACTCCGCGCAACGGCCGGATTTGATCCACTACGTGACGCGGAAGGCGCGGATTTTCATCTCCAATCGACCGCGAGCGACGCGACCCGAACCCGACATCGCTGCGTACCAGAATTACCCGCATCATTTGCCTCGACGTGAACGTCGCTGGCAAGATCTTACCCCCGCTCTTGTGGTGGAAGTGCTTTCGGAGGAGAACGCGGAGAAGGATCTGGTTCGCAATGTGGCCTTGTATCTGGAAGTGCCATCCATCAAGGAATACTGGATTCTCGATCCGCGACTCGATCCAGATCAGCCGTCGCTTCTTGTGTATCGCCGTCGCGGCAAGAACTGGCAAAAGCCCATCGCGGTGCCTTACGGCGAAACTTACGAGACACCGCGATTCTTGCCCGGCTTCCGCCTTGTCGTGAATCCCGATAAATGACAAAGTCCACCCGCAGTTAACGGGTGGACTTTGCATTATGAAACGGCTTCAGTTATCGGCCCGGAGCAATGGTGGCGATAGGTGGCAGCCCACCCGGGCCCATCGGCTGCATTGGCAAGGCCGGGTACGCTGCCGCATTGCCGGGGTACTGCGGAGCCGCGGGTGCACCCACCGGGATGTTTGCCGGCATCGCGGGTGCCCCCACTGCCGGGAACGGTGCGGGTGCCACGCCCGGTGTGGGAAAGCCCGATTCCGGGGGTGGGCCACCGATTGGGCTCATCGATGTCGGAGACGCTGAACCGGGCAAGCCCGGCACGTGCGTGTTGAACGTCACCGAGGTGGCCGGTGCGAACAACGTGAAACCGCCCTCCTGGTCGTAGCGAGCGGTCAGCTTCACGCGGGTGATGTCCGCCTTGTAGTCCGGCCAGGGCAGGAAGATCGCATAGCTCTTGCCCCAGCGTTCATCCACGGTCACCAACTGCCGGATCACGTCCTTCTCAAAGGTCCACTTGCCGAGGTAAACCGGCTCTCGGGTGCCGGGCTTCGCGGATTCGTCGTACATCTCGACCGTGAATGAACCCTCGGCGTTCACGAACTTCATATCCGGGCCATAGAGAAACAACTGACCCACAAGCCCAGCTCCCATCGCCCCATTGCGGGAGGGGTCTGGCAGGTATTCGACCTTGTCCCGCCAGATGCTCATGATGTGTGACGCCTGCTTCGAAGAATCTGCTCGTGAGAAGATCTTCGGGATCGAGGGCGACACAATCGGCCCGGCTGGCAGGAAGGCAGCGGCTTGCTTCACGCCGCTCTCCGCCTTCGGCTTCTCACCCTTGGCGATCGTGCCATCCACGATCACGTCGGCGGCCGGTTTCTTCTCCTTGCCCGGCCAGTCCACCTGGACGCTGATGCATCCCGATGAGAAGCTGGCCACGATCACGGCAACGACTAGCGCAGGTCGAGTGCGTTCCATGGTCGGCCCTCCGTGGCCTTGGGTTGGGGTGCAGGCCGCGTCGATCCCGCATCTTGCGGAGCCGAAGGGGCGGGTGTGGGAACGACGGGCGGTTGCGACATTGTGAAGCCGCGATTCGCCGTCGGGTTCAGGTTTGGTGCCGGGGTATACACAGGTCCGGGCTGGCCCATCCCACCGCTGGCCGGCATCATGGTCGCGGACATCGGCACGCCAGCCGGTTGCGGTGGCTGCGTCATCACGTAAGGCGGTGGCGTGTTCGGCCGTGGGATCGGCATCGGCTGGGGCACC
>JBGSZR010000224.1:0-51572 GCA_041750275.1 Gemmataceae bacterium | reverse complement strand
GCGGCTCCCACCCCGGTGACGCCCGAGACCGCCGCCGCTCCGGTGACGCCGGTTGTCTCGGTGACCCCAAACGTGGACCTGGCCACCAATGAGGTGAACAGTTGGGCCAAGAAGGCGCTGCAGAGCCCGGCCACGGCGGATCGGCATGCCGCGATTCGGCAGCTCGTCCGCTTCGACTGGAAGAGCTACCCGATGGTCGCCTCCGCCCTGCTGGCCGGAGCCAAGTCCGATCCGGTGGATGCCGTTCGCGTCGATTGCCTCCGCCACCTTGCGGCGTACAAGATGGCCCATCCGCAGGTCGTGGCGGGCGTCACCGCGATGCAGGACGATGCCGATCTGTGGGTGCGTCAGGAAGCCACCGCTGCCTTGAGCCAGCTAAAACCCGGAAAGTAAACGAGTTGAATGCCTTCGAAGCCGAAACCCATCCGTGAACACGGATGGGTTTTTTCGTGAAGTGGTCGCCTGCCGGTGACAAGCGTCGCGTCGAAGGGTGCAACCACTTTATCTGGGGGTGGCACGAGGACCATTGCGGCGGTTTGCTGGGTCTTTCATTCCGCATTCCGCATTCCGCATTCCGAATTCCGAATTCCGCACTGCAGAACCAGGTTCCTGCGGAGGAATTCAAAATCCCCGGAGAATTCGGATACACCCACGTCGAATAGCGATCGAGGATCGGGGTTGTGCCGGTGGTTTCCGTTCGATATGCCCTGGTGTTATGAATGCACTGCTCACACTGCTCGCACTCGGTGTGGCGAACCCACCGGCTGCGCCCTTGCATTGCCCGATACCACTTGGCGCACGCGGTGAAGTGAAGGCGGGTGCGCCGCTATCGCACACCTTCGACCTCACGCATATCGGTTCGGTCGGCACGCTCTGCATCACGCGTGTGGAGGCGGGTTGCGGTTGCCTTCGCCAGACACTCAGCGCCAATCGCCTGCAACCTGGCGAAACCGCGAAACTCACCATCGAGGTGAACACACTCACCCAGCCGGACGGCCCGAATCGCTGGCAAGTTCAGGTGAGCTACACCCTCGATCTGCCACCGGTAGCACCGGGTGCGGCACCCGTTTCGCAGAGTGGCAGCCAGTTGCTGAATGTGACCGCGAATCTCTCGCGTGAAGTATCGGTGGTGCCTCCACAACTGGCGTTCTCGTGCACAGCCGAGGCTGCAGGCTCGTTCACGATCACAGATCGTCGCACACGGCCACTGACCGTGGTCAAGGCTGCCAGCACGTCCCCACACCTGCTCGCGGAGATCGGCAAGCCCGCAGCCGGAGCGGATGGCACGCGGCAGCAGGTCGTGCATGTGAAACTCGTGGCCGACGCACCCACCGGACACCGGGATGAAACACTGACTCTTTACACCGATGACGCGGCTTACCCGGAGTTGCGCTTGCCTGTGCGTGTACTGAAGCGCGGTGCGAATGGCGTGACCGCGACACCGGATGCCGTGGCTCTGCGCTTTGCACAGGAGCAAGACGAAGTCTCCGCACTGGTGCAACTGCGAGCGACAGACAGCAAGGCCATCCAGGTTGTGAACGCGGAAAGCGATGACCCTTCCGTGAAGGTGAAATGGTCGCCCGGCTCGGGATCGGTGGCCGCGGTTCGTATCACGGTGGCCCGTACGGCCGGAAAGCCGACGGGCTCCAGCATCGTGCGAGTGCGCTTGCTCGAGCCCGTGGGGCAGGATGTGATGATCCCCATCTCCTGGACTGACGGCGGAAAGTGATCCCGAATCGGATATGCTGAAAGTTCGAAGCGGTGAGCGTTTTGCCGCCCTCTCCCTTGCTCAGTCCCACTCGCTGGAGACGGGTGCGTGCCCACGGAACGATCGACCACTGGTGAACGGCTCTCACGAGCCGCGGCCCATCGCCTGAGCCTGTATCTTCGTTGCCTGGCAGCGTGGACGGCCGAGGATGGCCGCGTCTCCAGTGGCGAGATCGCGCAGGTGGTGGGCGTGAGCGATGCCCAGGTTCGGCGCGACCTTGCCGCTCTTGGGCACCTTGGCCGTCGCGGTGTGGGCTACGAGAAAGCCGAACTCGCCAATGCCATTCGCGCCGTGCTCGGCATCAACCTCACCTGGCGGGCGGTGCTCGTCGGCGTCGGCAACCTCGCCCGCGCGCTCCTTCGCTATCGCGGCTTCCAGGCTCAGGGCTTCGAAATCGTAGGCCTGTTCGATAGCGATTCCACCAAGCATGGCATGCTGGTCGAGGGACTGAAGGTCGAGGCGGTCTCCGGGCTCGGCGAGCGGCTCACGCCACTCCAGGCGGAACTCGCCGTCCTCACCGTCCCGGCGGAAGTTGCCCAGGAAATTGCTGATGTGCTCTGTGCGGCCGGCATCCGCGGCATTTTGAATTTCGCACCCGTGTTGTTAAAACTTCCACCCACCGTCCGTCTCGTGACTGTCGACCTGGCCATTCAACTCGAACAACTCGCCTTCCTCATCCAGTTGGGCGAAGCCGAGCGCGACGAAACCACCGAATAACTCCGCGTCGGCTCGCACCGATACCTGTCGATATCTGCTACACCGATTCGAGCGAATTCCCTCACGCGCAAGCCGATCTCGCTATTCTGTCCTCTGTCCACTCCCTCTGACTTCTCACCACAGGTTCACCGATGCCTCAACTCGATGTGGCCGCCGCGATCGATCGCCTCATGCGGTTTCTGGCCGTGGAGGGTGTGACGGGGCAAGAGGCGGCCATCGGCAAGGAACTGGTTGCCGCGTTGAAGGAAGTGGGCGTTCCGGGGAGTGCCATTCGCTTCGATGATTCGAACACGCGAATCCCCGAACCCACACAGACGGGCAACCTCATCGTGAAGCTGCCGGGCACGATGAAGAAGAGCAACAAACCAATTCTGTTCATGACCCACATGGATACGGTGCCTCTGTGTGCCGGAGCCATGCCGAAGTTGCAGGGCAAGCGCATCGTGAACGCGGCGAACACGGCACTCGGTGGCGATAACCGCACCGGCTGTGCCGTGCTGGTGACACTCGCCGCGGAATTGTTGCGCCAGAGATTGCCGCACCCGCCGCTGACCTTGCTCTTCACGGTCCGAGAGGAAAGCGGACTGTTCGGGGCGAAGCACCTGAACCCCGCCGATCTGGGCAACCCGGCATTCGGATTCAACTTCGATGGCCGCTGTGCGGCTGATGTGCTGGTGGGCGCGATCGGTGCCGACCGCTGGACCGTGGACATCTTCGGCCGGGCGGCCCATGCCGGTGTGGCCCCCGAACGCGGCGTCTCGGCCATGCTCATCGCGGCGATTGCACTATCGGACGTCTACCGCGAAGGCTGGTTCGGCAAGGTCGTGAAGCACGGAAAGGAAGGCACCAGCAACGTGGGCCCGGTCGGCACGCTGGATGGCAAGAGTGCCGGTGCCGCCACAAACGTGGTGACCGATTTCGTGCACGTGAAAGGCGAGAGTCGCAGCCACGATGCCAAGTTCGTGCGCGAGATCACCGCCGTGTTCAAGAAGGCATTTATGGATGCCGCCGCGAAGGTGAAGGATCACGAAGGCCGGCCCGGCAAGGTGAAGTTCGTGTCGCGCCTCGACTACGTGCCCTTCCGCCTCAAGGATGATGCCCCGGTCGTGAAGTTGGCCCGGGCGGCGGTGGAGGCCATGGGCCGTGAACCAAACACACGTGTGACCAACGGCGGGCTCGATGCCAACTGGATGGTGAAGCACGGCATCCCCACCGTCACCTTCGGAGCCGGGCAGAACGAGATCCACACGGTGAAGGAGTTTGTCGACCTCACCGAGTTCGAAAGCGGTTGCCGCCTGGCACTGGAACTGGCCACGGGCGGGTGAGATGAGAACTCCGGGCTCAGTCCAACCCGAAGGGAACTGGACCCGGTGATCCTGATGTTGCCTCGCAGCGTCACTTCCCTGTGCTTGCACTACCGCAGTAAATCGAGAATCTCCATGCGCATGGCGGAGAGCGCTGGCACGAGGCCGCCGAGTCGGCCCATCACGAGTGTGAAGAGCATGCCGGCGGCGACGGTCTGATAATCGACGGACATGGTGAGGGCGACGCTCTTGCCGCCGCCGTTGCCGCCCGAGAGGGTGCTCGAGGCCTCGAAGCCGTTGGCGAGGTAGCCGAGGGCACAGCCGACCAGGCCGCCGACGAAAGCGATGGCCAGCGATTCGAGCATGAATGAAATGAGGATTTGCCAGCGCTTGAAGCCGAGGATGCGGAGCACGCCCACTTCCTTGATGCGTGCGGCAATCGATGCGAACATCGTGTTCATCACGCCGAACACGCCGCCCACCGCCATCACCAGGGCGAGCGTCACGATCCAGGTCAGAAACGTCTCGTTGGTCTTGGTCAGTTCCTTGTAATAATCCGGCTCGGCGAATGCCTTCAGCTTGGCCTGATCGTAGCGGTACTGGATGTGGTACGCCATGGCCCGGCCGGCAGCGTCCGTGTTCTCGCTCAAACGCATCACGAGTGTGGTGTACTTGTCGCCCTTGCCGGCTGCCTTCACCACGACGTTGTTAATCGATGTCCAGATCTCGGAGCCGTAGGTGGTGCCGCGCGTCTTCATCACGCCGAGCACGAGCCATTCCTTGTCGCCCAGGCTGAAGGTGTCACCGGCTTCGAGGCGTGATTTTCCGACATCGCCGCCGAGTGTGCCCGCGGCTCCCTCGCCGATGACACACGGGATGTACTTGCCGCCCGATTCCTGGTGCACGCCATCATCCGCGAACCACTGGCCGCCCGGGTAAAGGTCCATGTTGTGCACGGCGGAGGCAATGGGCCCGCTCTTCATGGCTCGCACTTGCAGGAAGCGCCGCCGCGGCTTCTCGCCTTCCTTCACCGGGATCGGCTGGTTCATCACGAGGTACGCTTCGTAGCTCGCCAGATATTCAGGCTTCCCCTCCGGCCCCATCGGCTTCTTTGCCACCGTGATAGGCCGCGGCAGCGGGATGTTCTTCTCGTCCTCGGTGAGCACGATGCGTTCGACATTGCTGACATCGCCGTAGCCGAGGTTGCTGAAGAGTTCGTCCGTGGAGCCATCGGAGAGCACCATGACGTTGCCCGGCACGCCGGTGCCTTCGTTGAGCTTGTACATGCCATTGACGAAGGCGAGCAACACCACGACGAGTGCGACGACCACCGTGAACGCCAGGGCCGTGAGAGCGGTATCGCGGCGGCGCACCCACAAATAGCGGAAGTTATAAGCCAGTGGAACGCGGCCAATCAGCAACAGCAGCACGAGATCGGTGCCGTACATGGTGAGCAGCACGAACGGCCAGTGCTCGATGAAGGTCGCGGGCAACAGCTTCCAGATCGGCACCGCCAGCCACTTCGAGAGCAGCGGATCGGTCATCACCTGCATCCGCGGCGATGTGGCCTTGCGCTCTTCAATCTCCTTCTCGATCTCGGCAAGCGCGGCGTTGGCATCCTGTTGGTCAAGCGGCGCGAGGTTGGGTTTCTTGGTCGTGTCCTCGAGCGTCTTGCGGCGTTCGAGCAACTCGCGCGACGTGAGCCACTGCTCACCATCCGGCAGGTCTTTTGGCTGCTTCTCGGTGAACGATTCAGGCATGGCCATGTCGAGTAGCGTGCTGCCGAGCGCCTTCTTGGCCAGCGAGCCGAGTTGCCCTCCGGCGGGCAAGGGCAGGGCACTCACGAAGCTGACCGAGAAGGCGAAGAGCGCTACCAGCACGATCAGACCCGCGCACATGGCAAGCACGCGCCGACGCATCCGGCTGGCCCACGTGCGTGCGGGCCGCACCGTGTCCGACAGCACCGCCTCATTCGGGCTCACCGCCGGGAGTGCCACCAGGAGCGATGCCAGCGGGAGCAAGGAGAAGCCGATCACGAAGAGCGTGCCAATGAACGAATAGATGGAGCGCTCAAAGATGATGCGGCGCTTCAGGGCCTGCCCGAACGGGCGGAGTGATTCGGGTATGTTCGTAAACGATCGGAAGAAGAGCCAGTCCAGGAAAAGCACGCTGACTTGCGTCTGAATCACGCCCATCATGGCTCGATAAGCCGCACCGAGGATAGCGAGATGCATCGGCGATTCGAACTTGGGCGGATTCTGGAAGGGCGGAAAACCCTTGAACGCGAACATAGACGCATTCATGGTGAGCACGAGCAACCAGAATCCGGCCAGTCCGAAAATCACCGGCACGCGCAAGAACGCCACACCGCTCGGCTCGGAACGCGGCGACACCACCGCGCGCACCAGACGCAGCAGGAGCAATGGCACGAGCAATCCCGCCACGGTCTGTGCGAAGGCATAGACCGCGTTCGGCCGGCGCTCCGTGTCGGGAGCTTCTGGCAGGTGCGTCGGTGAATCAAGCACTGCGGACATACTTCACCCATCCAATGGACCGTCTAGCGGCGACGCGGAGTCATCGAAGCAGAACGAGTATCACGCCACACGGGCGAACACCTCGGCCACCTTCACGTTCTTCGCGGAGAGGGCCGGGCCGATGCTGCCGAGTAAGGAGACGGCGACGCCGAGCACGGGACCGTACACGAGCGCTTCCCACGGCACGATGAAGGCCCCAAAGAAGGCGATCTGCAGCTTGAGGTTGCCGATGCCGAACCAGGAGAGGAACGCGGCCATCGCCCCGGCCATGAGGCCGACGAGCATCGCCTCACCGAGCACGAGCACGAGCACATGCCGCGGCTGGAAGCCGAGCACCTTGAGCACGGCCATCTCGGTCCGCCGTTCGCGGACGCCGATGCTGATGGCATTGGCAATCACCAGGCACATGATCGCCACCATCGCGGGCGTCATGATGTATTTCATGCCGAAGAAAATGTCTTTATAGGCATCGAGCCAGCTGCCAATGCCGCTAGATGCGGTCTCCAGCTTGATGGGGGGCTTGTTGAAATTCTTGGGATCATCGACCAGGGCATTGAGCCGTTCGAAGGCCTGCTTGTTCGGCAGCCGCACCCAGATCAGGTTGAGGGCCTTATCCTTCATGCTGTAGTCGTCCGGCTTCTGCCGCAGCAGATCATCAAGATAATCCTTGTTCATGAAGCCGACGCCATCATATTTGCCATCGGGCAGTGTGCCGATGATTTCGAGATCGAACTCCATGTCCGGATAATTAAGTCCATAGAGCTTGATCTTCTGGCCGACCTTGAGGTTCATCTTCTTGAGGCGAATTTGGCTGACGATGATGGCCTGTTTGTTGGCCTTCATTGCCGCGACGCCCTTGTCTAACATCTCTTTTTCTTCGCCGGTGAGATCATCAAGGCCATCCATCATGGTGGTGATTTTGCCCGGCTCGGAGCAGAACATGAACATGGAGTTATCGGGCCGACGATTGATCTTGTCGGTGCTGCCGCCCACGAAGGACCAGCTCATGAGATCGTTATCGCCATTCACGGGCCGGCTCTCGGGGGGCAACTCCTCGAGCACGATGCGGCGAAATTCCTTGTAGTAGCCCGGCGGCATCTGGCTTGGAATCACCGTCTTGTGCGTGACAATCGCCTTGAAGTTCGATTCCTTCTCGGTGGTGACGTTCCCAATGAATGACAGAATTGTGTACAGGAACACCAGCACCGTAGTGAGCACAAATAATGCGAGATAGGTGAGGGAGGTGCGCAGGGGGCTCCGTCTCAATCCGCGGAACATGATAAGCACGAGCTTCGCTGCGAACGAGCCCGTGGTCTCGGCAATCACACGAGCCACTTGCTCGATGCCAAAGAGTGTGAGGAAGAAGATCGGCAGTGTGACGAGCCCGATGCCGAGCGCGAGCAGGATCATGCCGCCGAGCATGCCGAGAAGGTAGCCCGACATGAGGAAGAGCGAGGGATCGAGGCCGCCGCCGCCCATTTCGGGAGGTGCACCGGGAATCATTGCGAGCCTCCAGACGTCATCAGTTTGCACTCATCAAAGTGTGGAGAGTGAGTCCATCGACATCCACAGTTGTGGTCGATTAACATTCCCGCATCGTGTGTACTACGCATCCACGCTTTCCCATAATCGATGACAATGGGACATCGCATTAGTGCGCCATCACGGGCGCGGCGGTGTCGAGGACGAGGCGGCCTTTCTCCAGGTGCAGCGTGCGCTGGGCCCGGGCGGCGGCCTTGGGGTCGTGCGTCACCATGATGATGGTTTTGTTCAATTGCGAACGCAGGATTTCCATGAGTGTGAGAATCTCATCGGCACTCTTGGTGTCCAGGTCGCCGGTGGGCTCGTCGGCGACGATCAGCGTGGGATCGGTGACCATGGCGCGGGCGATGCCGACGCGCTGTTGCTGGCCTCCGGAGAGTTGCCCGGGGCGGTGATCCATGCGGTTATTGAGGCCGACGAGATCAAGAGCGGTGTTCACTTGCTTGCGCCGCTGCTCCTTCGTGAGGGGCAATAACAATAATGGGAGTTCGACATTTTCGTAGGCCGTGAGCACGGGGAGCAAATAATAGAACTGAAAGACGAAGCCCACGTGCCGGGTGCGCCAGCGGGCGAGTTCGCTTTCGGACATATCGGAGATGGTATTTTCGCCAACATCGATGGTGCCCGTGGTGGGGCGGTCGAGCCCGGCGATGAGATTCAACAATGTGGTCTTGCCCGAGCCCGATGGGCCCATGAGGGCGAGAAACTCACCGACGCCCACATCGAGCGTGAGCCCCTGCAGCACGTCAATGGTTTCGCTGCCGCGGGTGAATGATTTATGGAGATCGCGAACCTCAACGATGGCACGGGGCATGGGTGTCTCGTACAGGAGTCGTGGTAGGTTGGTCCGGCATCGCAGGGAAAGTGTGTTACTTTAAACTCGCCGGTTCATCGCCCCATTTTTGATCGGCCTCGGATGGCACGAAGCGGCGATTGTAAACTGTGGTGACGATGCTCATCTTGGGCCGCAGAAGTGAGCCGGGCACTTCGTCCTCGGCGGGCGTCTTGCCTTTCGGGAGGTAAACACGGATGCGGATGCGGACCACGTTATTACCGTCATCCGCGATGGGCATGATGCGATCGACATAGCCGCGATATTTGCGATCGGGTGCGGCATCGGCCACGACCTCGCAATCCCAGGGCATCGAGCGTGAGGGGTCGAGCGGGTCCGGCTTCAGCAGGCGTGCGAACTGCCGCTCGGGCACGTCCACTTCCACCTCGAGCTTCTTGAGGTCGGCGATTTCGCAAAGGCTGGCGGAGACATTGAAGGAAGCGGGGCTCACGAGGCTGCCGCGGTCCGCTTTTTTGCTGAGCACGGTGCCATCGATGGGGGCACGAATGGTACAGTTGTCCCAGAGTCGCTTGGCCTCGACGAGCCGGGACTCGGCCGCAGCCGCATCGGCTTCGGACGCTGTCACCACGGCCTCGGCCGTGTTCACTTCCTGATTGGCAACAAGGATTTCCAGTTCTGCGGCTTTCTTGTCCTCTTCCGTCACCTTCAAATCCTGCTCGGCCGCATCGTATTCGGCCTTGGCCTTGTTGTAGTTCTGGATGATGCCGACCCCGCGATTGCGCTGGTCCACTTCCTGTTCGAGGTCTTTCTCCGCCCGCACCTGCATTACCTCCGCGCGAACGATACGAGCGTTGGCCGCGGCCAGGCCGGCCTTGGTCTTGGCCACGCGGTTCTTCGCACCTGCGAGCGAGGCCTTGGCCTTCTCGATCTGGGCTTTCGCAGAGGCAAGGTTCGCTTCCTCGGTGAGGTAGCGATTCTTGTACTGGGCATCGACGATCTTCGCGAGAACGTCCTTCTCCTTGACGAGTTTCCCCTCGGAGAAATCGACCTCGATGAGTTCGCCGCCAACGTCGCGCGGGCTCACGGCAATCTGCAGCGAGGGAATCATCTTCCCTTTTAACTGCAGAAGGATTTCGCCCGTCGCGACGGGTTTCTCGCCCACGCTTCCGGAGGAACGGGGTGCGGCTGCCGCGGCGGCGATGGCATCGTCCGGCTTGGCTCCGGCCGCGCGATACCACTTCACCCCCGCCACCGCCCACGAAACCGCCAGCATGCCACAGAGCACCCAGGGCAGGATCGAGCCGCGGTTACTGCCCGCTTTCACGGCTCCGATCTGGCTATCGAGCCGCAACCCCTGGACACGATTGACGAGGTCGCCATTCGTGGAGGCCGAGGCCGTGTAAACAGGTTCTGTGGGGGCACTCATGCGGAAGCCCTTTCGGACGCAGTCGGGGATGTCTCGAATAATGGGGCGAGAAGTCGCACGCAGGCGGCCAGCATCTCGGCACGGTCGAAGGCCGCGGGATCGACCATCAGTTGCATCGAGAGCCCATGGATCAAACCCATGAATAGGCTCGCGGCAATCTCCGGTGCCACGGGGCGGGGTTCGGGCACGCTGGTGGCGATGTCATTGGCCACGTGTTCACGCCAGCCGCGGTACACCTCGGAGAGGCGGTTGCGGTAATCATCGCGGTGGCTCATCTGGGCGAGGAACGTGTACAGCAGGCTGAACCAGTCGCGAGCCTGGGGGGCCTCGCCGGGCTTCAGTTGCCGGCCCAGAGCGAACTGGATGCACTCCCAGGCCTGACCGGTCTGTGGTTTTGGGCCTTCTCCCTGGCACGCCTGGGCGATCATGCGCCGCAACATGCGGTCGTGCACGGCGAGCAGGATCGATTCCTTATTCGGGAAATAATACGTCAGTTGCCCGCGGCTCATCTTGCCCACTTTGCGTTCGATCCGCTTCAACGAGAGCCGGTGAATCCCTTCCTGAGCGATGATGGCCTCGGCCGCATCGACAATCTGCTCACGGCGCAACAGCGCCACATCCGAGAGCCCCGTGGCACTCGGGGGCACCGGATGCAAGCCAGAGCGTTCCGTTGGTGCAACTTCCTCGTTCAAATCCCGTTACCCGACGATGGCATAGAGACAGACCATTTGGTCTACTGCAACAATTCCATTGTAGACTGATCGGTCTACCCGACAACGCTGCCCAGGGTTTCGCATTTCGCGAGAACTGGCAAGAGTCATGCAATTAATTCAGTTCTCCCAGGTTAACAATCGCGATAGCTCCCAGTTTGCCCAGCCCTTGCAATCGAGATCCAGGTTTCGGTCGAAACGCGGATTAACCCGCAAGGATGGAAAATGCGCTCAACCATTTCTCTGGCATTCCCGATGACGAATCGGAGGAGCCGAGATGATGTGGCGTCAGATTATTTGCGCGATACTGGTAGCGTGCGTGGCAGGATGCCATACGCCTGCGCCGGTCTGCCGCACCACGCCGCCCTCGATCCTGCCACCGCCGCCCGCACTTCCGGCCGCGAAGCCTGAGGTTGTGCCGTTCGATCTTGCGTTGCTGCCCGCGGCACGTGTTCAGCTGCCAGAACCGGGCGAAAGGGCCTATCGCGGGCTCACGCCAGAATTATGTCAGACGCTGGCCGCACGCAACACCTCGCCCGCCAACACGCTGGACGATGAGAATCGCGTGCCCGTTTCCGGCGGCGGTTGCGAAACGGAAGCGGAGCAACTGCGGCGAACCGTGCGGCAATTCACGGCGCTGGAGTTTCGCAACCAGTCCGCTTCGGGTGCACTCGATCGCTACTATCAGTTGGCCGACGCGGAGTTGCGAGCAGAGCTGGCACGAGAATCGTTGCCCATTCTGGACGACCTATTCGAGAAGGCCGCGGCAGCGAAGAAGGCAAATGTCCGCCATCCGCTCGATCCCATGGATGTGGACCGCCAGCGTGGGTCCCTCGTGCTGCAAATCGAGGAAGCGGATGCCAGCATCACCAGCCTGAATATCGACATCCGTCGGCGACTTGGTTTGCCGGTGATGTCGGACACAGAAAGAATCTGGCCCACGACCGAGTTCGCACTTGATGAGGCGTTGCCCGACGAAGAGGAAGCAGCCCAGGCCGCCATCGCGGATCGGCCCGAGTTGCGGGCACTGCGAGCGCTGCATCAGGGATTGAACGTGAACACCCTCCCGGTGGCCCGGGACATGCTTCGCGGCAACACACCACTCGTGGCCACAGCTGCGGCCTCAAGCGGGCTGGGGCCTGTGACACAGTGCCTCGTCGCCTGGAACCTGAAGAAAGCGGGCCCTGATCCCTGTGCGGCGGCGGAAGTGGAAGTGCGAAAGAAGCAACTCGCTGACCTCATCGCCATTCGTGAACGCAGCGTTGCGGATGAGGCACGCGTCTCGGTGATCACACTGAACTCGCACCGCCTTCGCGTGGCCCTGGCCCGCGACCGGCTGGCCGAGCGACGAGCCGATGTCGCCGAGGCCCAGAAGAAACTGGACGCGATGATCATCGGCTCAGACCTGGTGCTGGCGAATGCCCAGCTGGACTTGCTGAAAGCACGCAGCGAGGTGGTGGCCGAGGTCATGGCCTGGCATCAGGCTCGCGTCCGCCTCCGCGCCGCCCTCGGCTGGCTCGCATGGGAAACGCTGCCAAACAGCCGTTGATCACTTCGCAAACATCCTGGGTGCAACCATTTTCTCTGGGTGTGGCACGAGCACAATTGCGGCGGTTTGCCTGGTATTTCATTCCGCATCGCAGGACCACGTTCCTGTGGAGGAATTGATATCCCAAGAAAATTCGGTTTCACCCAACATCCTCTCGCTCGCTTCGCGGTTGCTGCCGTCGCGATTGTTGCGACAATCTACCTTCAACTGACACCAGACGGAGAACACCATGGATGCGAATCACGCGGACGCGCTCGTCTTCTTCGGAGCCACCGGGGACCTGGCGTACAAGAAAATCTTCCCATCCTTGCAGGCCATGGTGAAACGCGGGCACCTCACTATTCCCGTCATCGGCGTGGCCAAGTCCGGCTGGAACCTCGAACAACTCCTCGCACGCGTCAAGGATAGCCTCGAGACCCACGGCGGCGGTGCCGACCCCGAAGCCTTTGCCAAACTCTGCAAGTTGCTGCAATATGTCGATGGCGACTACAAGGAAGCCGCCACGTTTCAGAGCATTCGCAAGGCACTCGGCTCCGCCCAAAAGCCGGCCCACTATCTCGCGATTCCCCCTTCACTCTTCGGCACCGTTGTCGAGCAACTCGGCAATGCCGGCTGTGCGTCCGGGGCACGCGTCATCGTGGAGAAGCCTTTTGGCCACGATCTCGAATCGGCCAAAAAACTCAACACCATCCTGCTCGCCACGTTTCCCGAATCCGCCATCTATCGCGTCGATCACTACCTCGGCAAGCGGCCGGTCCACAACATGGTCTTCCTGCGCTTCGAGAACGCCTTGCTGGAATCATTCTGGAATCGCACGCATGTGGAAAGCGTGCAAATCACGATGTCCGAAGACTTCGGCATCCAGGGCCGCGGTGCTTTCTATGATGCCACCGGTGCCGTGCGCGATGTCGTCGAGAACCACCTCTTCCAGGTGCTCACGAACCTCGCGATGGAACCGCCCGTGCGCACCGATAGCGAGTGCATGCGCGACGAGAAGGTGAAGGTGCTCAAGGCGATGCCGCCGCTGGACGTGAAGAATCTTGTGCGTGGCCAGTTCCGCGGCTATCGCCAGGAGAAGGGCGTCGATGCGAACTCGCAGGTTGAGACCTTTGCGGCGCTGCGGCTCGATGTCAACTCGTGGCGCTGGCAAGGTGTGCCGTTCTACATTCGCGCCGGCAAGTGCCTGCCTGTCACGCGAACCGAGGTCGTCGTGCGGTTGCGCCGGCCGCCGGTCGTGTTCCCCAGTTGCCCGCCCAAAGCCAATTACTTCCGCTTCCGTTTTGTACCAAACGTCACGACGGCATTCGGCATCACGGTGATGGACAAGGAAGAAAAGATGATCGGCCAGACCATCGAACTTCTTTCCGCACACCACACGGCTGGCGATGAACCGGATGCGTACGAACGGGTGCTCGGCGACGCCATCGAGGGTGATGCCACGCTCTTTGCCCGCGAAGACTACGTCGAGGAAGCCTGGCGCATCGTCGATCCCGCCCTGAAAGCCCGGACGCCTGTCTTTGAATACGAGCCCGGCAGCTGGGGTCCGAAAGAAGTCGGCGAGAGTGTGACTCCGCCCGGCGGCTGGGTTAACCCGATGGCCGACGTGTGAAACCAGGAGTCTGGTCTCGCGGTATACAGGAGATCGCCCGTAGAATGGCGGCAACAAGCCGCCAACCCTTGAATTCGAGGCCGTGTTCATGCTCCGACCGCTCGTCACATTCGCCCTGCTGCCGTTCCTTCTGCCAAGCTCGTTCGCAGCGGAAGCACCTGGTGCTGTGGGAAGCGTGGTGCGGCCGTTTGCTGTGCGGCAACTCGAGGGCGGCACGGTCGAGTTGCCCACACACCACAAGGACGCGAAGGCCCTGGTCGTGGTCTTCCTCTCCTTCGATTGCCCCGTGGCCAAGAGTTACCTCGCACCCCTGGGTGAAATCGCCCGGGCATACGCCGACAAGGGCGTCGTGGTTGTGGGTGTGGTCGCGGACGAGGGACCGGCCAGCGTGAAGAAGCAGGCCGCCAAGTTCGACGTGGCATTCCCTCTCTATGCCGATCCGGAGTTGAAAGCGATTCGCGAACTCGGTGCGAAGAATGTGCCCGAGGCGTTCGTGCTCGATGCGAAGGGTGCCCTTTGCTATCGTGGCCGCGTCGACGATCGCTGGATTTCACCTGGCAAATCGAATCCGCGCATACCGGTGCCCGACCTGCGGAATGCGCTGGATGAGGTACTGGCCGGAAAGCCAGTCACACTGTCGCAGACGCAGGCTGTGGGTTGCCCCGCGCCGCGAGGCGAACGTCGGGCCGCACCCGGTGGAGTCGCCTCGAAGTACACCTATCACCGCGATGTCCTGCCCATTCTTCAGGCTCGCTGTCAGGAGTGCCACCGTCCGGGCGAGGTGGGGCCCTTCAGCTTGCTGACGTACAAGGACGCGCTGCGCTGGGCGGATCTGATGGTGGAGTACGTTGCCACACACCAGATGCCGCCCTGGAAGCCGACGGCCGGGCCTGGCTATCGCAACGAGCGCACCATGCCGCAACGCGAAATCGACATCCTCACAGCGTGGGCGGAGGCCGGCTGTCCCGAAGGCGATGCGAAGGATGTCCCCGCAACCAAATCCTTCGACGGTACCGATGGCTGGACGCTCGGCAAGCCGGATCTCGTGCTTGAAATGACGGACGATTTCCACCTCGCCCCGAGCGGACCCGATCACTTCCGCGTCATGGTGCTGCCCACGGGGCTCACCGAGGACAAGATGATCACCGCGTACGAGGTGAAGCCCGGCAACCCGCGAATCGTGCACCACACCATTAACTACTTCGACACCACCGGCAAGGCCCGCCAGCTTGAGCAAGCGGAGGCGAAGCGCCCGAAGGAACCCGGCGAACCCGATCGCGGCCCGGGCTACACCTCCGCCATGGGCATCGGCTTCCTCTCGTTCCCCGGCACCACAGGAGGCCTCGGCGGCTGGACGCCCGGCCAGCGTGGCTTCACACTCCCCGCTGGCACCGGGTACTACCTGCCCAAGGGTGCCGATGTCGTCATCCAGATGCATTACCACCGCAATGGCCGGGTCGAGAAAGACCGCACCAAGATCGGGCTGTACTTTGGCAAGAACCCCGACTCACTCAAGCGACTGAAACTCGTCGTCGTGCCCGGGCTCGTGGCCAAAGGCGAGACGCTCGAACCCTTCCGCACCATCCCGGCTGGCAACGCCAACTACCTGGTGCGCGGCCGCTCCATCGTGCAGGAGGATTGCACCATTTACTCGATCCTGCCGCACATGCACATGCTGGGCAAATCGGTGCGCGTGACCATGACGCCGCCTGGAGGCAAGCCGATCACGCTCGTGAACATCGAAGAGTGGGACTACAACTGGCAGGAAAGCTACTTCTTTCAGGAGCCGATCGAGGTGAAGGCCGGGACTCAGTTCGACATCACCGCCGTTTTCGATAATAGTGCCGCGAACCCGAACAACCCGTTTGCCCCACCGCGGCTGGTGAAGAAGGGTGAGCAGACCACGGATGAAATGCTGTTCGGTTTCATTCGCGCGACGTCGTCCGGGCCGGGTTTCATGGTGAAGACCCAGTACGTGACGGAAGCCGGGGATTATTGATCCATGCCGGATCGTTATCACGCCCTCGACAGCCTGCGTGGCTTCGCGATGTTCCTGGGCATCGCGCTGCACGCCGCCATCTCATTCGTGGTCACGCCCTTCCCGATGTGGCCTGTGCGCGATCGCGATCCCTCGATGCTCGCCGATGTGTTCCTGGTCGCGGTCCACGACTTCCGGATGCAACTCTTCTTCTTGCTCGCCGGCTTCTTCGCATGCTTGCTCTACCAGCGATATGGCCTGCTTGGCCTCGTGCGAAACCGCGTAAAGCGCGTGCTGATCCCACTGCTCCTCGCGGTGATCTTCATCGTGCCGACGGTGATGATGGTTTTCCTGTATGCCGAGGTCGCGAACTACCGCGAGCAGGGCCCACCGGAGAAACCCACCGAGGCCCGGCAGTTCGCCGTGGATGTGGCTATCGCGCACCCGGAGGAATCGGCGGGCATGATCGTGGTGAACCTGTTCACTTCACCGCAAATCCTTGAGCGCGTGCCACCGCCCGCTCACCTGTGGTTCCTGTACTATCTGCTCATTCACTACACCGCCGTGGTTGTGCTCGCGCCGCTTCTTGTGCGGCTCGGCGGCACGCGACTGTTAGCCCGGATTGATGCTGCCTTCCGCCGCATGCTGCTAGGCCGTGGCCGCGTGCTCGTGCCGGCTCTGTTCACGTTTCCGCTGCTCTTCACGATGACATCGTGGATCGTGGACACACCCAGTGGCTGGCGGCCGCTCTGGCAGGTGATCGGCTACTACTTTCTCTTCTTCAGCTTCGGCTGGATGCTCTTCCGCCACCGTGATTTGATCGATACTTTCGGCCGAGGCTGGCGATTGAACCTGGTCCTGGCCAACCTGGTGTTGCTGCCCGGCATGATCGGGCTCACCATCGCGGGATTGAACGCCGAGAAGAGCGCATACGCCTCGCTGGTGCTGTGGAAGGTGGGTGCGTTTGCGCTGCAATCGCTTTACACCTGGCTGATGATCGTCGGCCTCTGGGGAGCGTTCTTGCACTACTTCGGCCGTGGCTCGGCCCGTGCCCGCTATCTCGCGGATGCGTCGTACTGGTGTTATCTCGCCAGCATCACACCCATCGTACTGCTGCAATTCTGGGTCGCCGACTGGCCGCTGCCGGGCGTGGTGAAGTTCGCCTTCATCACAACGCTCACCATGGCGTTCCTGCTGGCGAGCTACGAATGGTGCGTGCGCTACACCTTGATCGGTGCCATTCTCAATGGCCGAAAAGTGCGACACAGGCTCGCACCGGTTACCCACCCGGTGCCCATCACCTCGGTCACATGATAGCTCACAGCGAATCTTCGAAACCATTGTCGAGCGTGGCATCCACGGACATCGAGGACCAGGGGTCGTAGTAGTCGAACCAGGTGTCGACGATGCGATAGCTGGCCACGGGTGCGTAGCCCGCTTCCTCGCGTTTGGTGACACTGGCGAATTCGCGGAACAACATCGAACCCGAAGGATGCTGGCCAAGCACGGGCAAGCCCGCTCGGCCAAATCGTTCAACTCCCGAGAGCAGTTCCAGCGTCACCGGATCGCCGACCGGTCCACCGGCAAGCGCTGGATCCTGCCCGACGAAGACGAGCAACGGCTTGCCATCCTGATATTGCACGACAACGTAGTGCAGATTGGCATCGACCAGGCGGTTCATGGGCGTCTGTCCTGTTAACAAGGGGGGTGATTCGATCCCGGCCTCAGTCGGCATCCGTGGTGGCCGGGGCGGAGCGGGGTTGAGGACGGAAACTGACGCCTGACGCACCGATGCGGGCGGCTGGTGCCACGCGATTGCGGCCGGTGCGTTTGGCCTCGTAGAGTCGGCCGTCAGCGAGTTTCAACAGTTCTTCCGGTGTGACACGAGTTCCTGCGGCAATCGTGCCGACACCAATGCTCACGGTCAGTGGGTACGCCTGGCCATCGAGTTCGAATGGCGTCTCGGCGACCGCTCGCCGTAAACGCTCGCCACAGGCCACACCGCGTTCGAGGTCCGTCTCCGGCATCACCAGCGCGAACTCCTCACCACCGTATCGTGCCAGGAGTTCATCCTTGCGAGTGTGGCTGACGAGTTGCTCGGCAAGACCACGCAGCGTGGCATCGCCGGCCAGGTGACCGAAGCGATCGTTCACATTCTTGAAGTGATCGATATCGAGCAAGAGCACCGAGAGTGGCCGGGTGCCCGTGGCACAGCGGTCCAGTTCGCGATAGAGCCATTCGTTCAAATAACGGCGATTGTGCAGGCCGGTGAGGGGGTCGATCACGCTGAGCCGGTGTAACTCTTCGTGGTAGTCGGCTTCCACGTTGCCACTGGCCAGAAAGCGATAGATGCATGAACCGCAGCGGAGATAATCACCATCGGCCAGCAAGCTGGTGGTGATCGGTGCATCGTTCACGAAGGTGCCGTTCGTGCTGTGAAGATCCTCGACTCGATACGTGCCATCCGCCAACCGGGTCACCTGCGCGTGGGAACGCGATACGGAGTTTTCATTCACCACGATGGTGGAAGTGGCCTCGCGGCCAATCACGATCGGTTCGCCCTGCACCTCAAAGCGCCGTCCGAGCGAAGGCCCGGAGGGGCTGATCCAGACGAGATACGCCACGCTCGCCACGGCGGGTGTTGGCCGGAGCGAGGAGGCCGCGGGCACCACCGAAGTATCCATACCGATCTGCTGGCGCAACTGGCGGAGGTTCAGCGTCCGCTCGGTCATGTTCATCGTCGATAGTTCCGCAGGGCGCACGTGTGGAATCGTCGCCGCTGAGGCCACGCCTCAATGGCTGAATCATTCAAAGTGCCGAACTGCCACACCGGGAGAAGAGGGGTGCCGAATGATTCCAACCAACGCTAGTACACCGCGGTTCAAATGCAACTGAATGTGATGCCATCTCGCCGAATCTTCGCGATATTGATCGGGTGGAGAGTGACATTTTCAGGGGTCGAGTTGCTAGCTGGAGTGCGCCAATGACTTCGGACACGATTTCTGAGCTGCGAACGCACGAGCACCGCGGTTGTCGGCTGGCGTTTCGCCTCCGCGGTAAGGGTGTGCCCGTGCTCTTCATTCAGGGTGTGGGTGTGCACGGCGATGGCTGGTTACCGCAGACCAACGACCTGGGTTCGTCGTGCCAGTGCCTCACTTTCGATAATCGCGGCATGAGCCAGAGCCAACCGCTCGGCGTGCCGCTGACCGTTGAACAGATGGCGGAAGATGCTCTCACGCTCATGGATGCCGTGGGCTGGGAATCTGCTCACGTAGTGGGGCACTCCATGGGCGGGACAATTGCCCAGTGTCTGGCTCTGCAAGCCCGCGACCGCGTGCGCAGCCTGGCTTTGCTCTGCACCATGTCCCGGGGGAAGTCCGCGGCCCCGATGACACCATCCATGTTCTGGCTCGGCCTGCGCACTCGCATCGGCACGCGCCGCATGCGCCAGCGAGCATTCTTGCGACTGGTGATGCCGCCCTCCGCTCTGGTGAATGCGGACACCGATGCCCTGGCTGCAGAACTGGCTCCGATCTTCGGTCACGACATCGGCACGCCCGCTCCTGTCACGATGAAGCAACTCAGTGCTTTGCGAAGGTACGATGCGACGCCACGACTGGGTGAATTGAAGGGGATTCCCACCTTGATTGTGAATGCGGTGCACGACCCGATCGCGCCGCCTCGGCTCGGGAAAATCATGCACGAGGGAATCCCGGGTTCACGCTATGTGGAACTGGCGGATGCCTCGCATGGTGTTCCCGTCCACCAGGCCGGGCGCATCAACGAGTTATTGCGGCAGCACCTGACTGCCGTCGAGAAGTGAACACAGACACGGAATCGAATCCGGTGCCGTCTTAATTTGAAAGCCCCTTGGCATCGAGCAGCCAGGTGGGGACGATTCCCTTGTTGGCGATCGCGGGTTCCTCGGTGGGTCCGGTGGGGCCGAGTTGAAGGAGGCCGCAGCGGGCGGCATCGCTCGGGTGCGGAATGAGGTACCAGTGGTTCACATCGTTGGTGGCGTGGAGCCCCTTGTTGTTCGGCGGCACGGCAAAGCCCTGCGGGTAGAAGTTGTTCTCGGTAAGTTCGAACCAGAGGATTCCGCCGCGGCTCGTGCTCACCACAGCCTTCTGGCCATCGACCCAGGCGGCTCCGGTGGGGAACCCGGCGGCGTCGGGCCAGCGCCAGCTTTTGGAAACACCTCGCGTATTAATGAGCCGCACCACCCGCTCCTTTTTGTCGCCACCCGTCTCGAAGACATAGAGCAGTGGGCCACTGCCGCTCATGGCAAGAGCATGCGACGTGGGCACATCGCCGCCGAGGTCGTGCAGTTCGCTGCCGGAGACACCGTCATCGTTGATGGCAACGTGGTAAATAGCTCCGCCCACGGCCACGATCACTGCCCCACGCCCGGGTGCCAGGGTGGTGGCGTTGGTGGCACTGACGCGATTCGCCCGGCCTTGTGGCGGTGTGAAGCCCGTGCCGACCAGTTTCTTCGTGGCCAGATCCCACAGGTGTACCGCTCCAATGCTGGTGACCGTCACCACGTGTTTCGGTGGCATCTCGCCCTTATCGGACATTCCTGGGAAATAGACGGCGACAATGCCGCCACGGATGAAGTCCGGTGACTGGGAGTGCAGATCGATTGCGTCCACGAGTTTCGTCTGATCCTCAGCCTTCCAGACGGTGAGTTTGCCACCGTTGACATGGGCGATCCAGCGGCCATCATCGCTCATGTCGCAGGCCGCTTCTTTCGCATTGCCCGTGAAGTTAATGCGGTACTGCTTCGTGCCGGAAGGTCGGCAGACATCGAAGACGAGCTTGCTGCCCGCACCGAGCACGCCGGGCGTTTCCGTCCAGAGCACGCCGAAATCGTTCTGGGCCATCGAGGGTGGGAAGATGCGAATGATCTTCTCGAATGGGACATCGATCTCGGCGGCTCCGACCGGCTCCTGGAACGATTCGGGCTTGGGATTGGCGGGTTGCAGCATGATCGTCTTGACGGTCTTGTCGAGTGCCAGTGCGCCACGCGGCGGCGGGTCACCACCCGGCCCTTTTGTTGGTGGCGTTGTTCCACCCTTGCCCGGAGGTGTGGTGCCCTTGGTTGGGGGTGTGGTGCCCTTGTTCCCGGGATCGTTATTGGTGAACGGCGCGATATCGCTCGGGGGTGTTTCTTCCTTCTTCTCGGTGTCGGCGGGCTTGGCCTGTTCGTCGGTCTTCTGGTTGCTGACGAGGATGGCGACGCCGGCAGCGGCACCGCCGAGGAGCACGAAACCGATAATCGCCGCGATGAGTTTCGACTTTCCACCACCACTGGCCGCCTTGTGGTAGCCGCCGCGGCGGGGGCGTTCCTGCTCTTCCTCCTCTTCCTCCTCGTCGTCATCGCGTGATCGTCGCGGCTTCGCCTTTCCACGTGAGGACCGCGGGGCCTCATCCGCGGGACCAGGGAAGCCGAACGGATCGTCCGAAGCGGCCTCCGGCTCATCATCCAGCGACATCGCTTCAGGGGCCGCCTCGGCATCCGGCACATCCTCGTCATCGTCTCCCGCCACGTTCTCGGCATCCATGACCTCATCATCGTCGTCAGCTTCGCCCGGCATCGCGAACGCCTTCTCAGCCGGTGCGACAGATTTGGCGGAAGCCTTCTGCTTGGCGGAAGGCGGTGACGCTGGCGGTGGCGGTGCGGCGGCCTCATCCAGCATGGAACCGAAATTGAAGCCATCATCTGCCACGGGTGCGGGCGCGGCAGTCTGGGGCTTGGGAACCGACTTCTTCGGTGCAGTTTTGGATGGGCGCGAGGGCTCGAGCTTGCCGACCGGTGCGGGCTTTTCCTTCGGCGGGCGCGGTGCGGGCTTCGGCTCTTCCGCGGGCTCCTCACCAAAGGAGAATGGGTTATCCGAAGCTGGAGCGCCCGCTGCGGCCTTCTTCATGGCGGGTGTGGGTCGGGGAGCCGGTTTGGGTTCCGGAGCCTTTGCAACGGCCTTGGGTGCCGGTTTTGGGGGTGGTGCTGCATCTTCCATCGCACCGAAGTCCAGCGACGCAACGGCGGGCATCTCCACGGCGCTGAGCATCTGCGAATCGCCGACGCTATCGCCGGGTTGGCCCGCACCCGGAATGCGGAAGGGCGTGTTGCACTTCTTGCAGCGTGCTTTCTTCCCGGCCATATTCGCCGGGGCCTTCAATGTGGTGCCACATCCCGGACAGGCAACTTCCACCACAGCCATGACGACGCCTCGATATGCGAGTCCACCAAACGAGCGACGAGTTGAGGATCAGGCTAACCGGACCGATGGCGAGATGCAACGAGTTTGGTGCGGAAGCTGCGCGACATCAAGCATGTTGGCAGGAGACTCTGGCCCTGATCTCGCAGCGTGAGGAGCACCAAAATTAGACGGTGACTTTTGCTGCAAGGGGTGAGGGCACCGGCCTCCACACCAACAGCAATGCAAGTAAACCGAATACGGGTGCGATGCCAGCAATGATGAGGCCGATGTCGTAGCTCTGGGTCTCCTTGATGCGCTCGCCGATCAGAATCTGGAAGACGGAGGACACCACCCAGCCACCCGCGGCGAGCAAGCCGGAGAAGGTGCCCATGCGCCTGGCGGGGAGTTCCTGGCTGAGCGAATAGTAGAGCGGGTGCAAGCCGAGGATGCCGGCCGCGGCGATCATCAGGCCCGCGATCATGTCGGGTCCGCTGCCCAGGAACGGCACCGCGGCTGCGGTGAGCGTGAGCATGGTGAAGACGGCAAAGGCAACGACCCGTGCACCATGGACGGTGCGACCTCGGGCAATCAGCAGCTTCACCAGCACGCCGACGAGGAGGCATCCCACATCGGCCGCGATGAAGTACCCCGAGACCACGAGCCGCGTGTCCAGTTTGGTGTAGCCGTGGAAATCTTCGAGGAAAAGCGCCAGCCAGGCCCGAAGGAATTGCCAGCTAATGGTGAGGCAGGCCACGATCATTCCTAACACAAATACGCGCCGCCAGAAGCCAGTATTATCATAATAATTGAGTGTTGGATTTTGCCCGAGTGCCGGCTCTTCCTCACGATTCTGGAGGTCGCCGCGACGAATGAGGATGAGCCAGAATGGCACCCAGGCGAGGCCCATGAGGCCGACCGACCAAAACACATAGCGCCAGTCGAAACCGAAATGCTCCACGACCTGAACATAGATCGGCACAATGATGGCACCGAGTGAGGCACCGCTCTGGAGCAGCCCGTTGCCCAGGGGTCGATCTGCGGCCGAAAGGATGCGGCGAGCGGTGATGAGGGCACAGGGCCAGTGCCCCGCTTCAAACAGGCCGAGCGCAATCCGGCATAACACCAGCCAGCGAAACGTGCCCGCACCCTCTTCATCACCTGGTCTTTCCAGAAGATTCGTCAGCGTGGCATCCCCGGCGAAGCCGGTGGCAATGCCCGCGGCGGACCAGCCCAACAACACCACGGGATACAGTCGCCGGGGGCCAACGCGATCGGCGAGCAAGCCGAACAGAATCGAACCGGCCGCAAAGGCGAAGCCGAAGCAACCCTCGACCAGCCCGATCCGCTGTTCGTGAAGCGCGTAGTCGCGCTTCAATTCCGGCAAGGTCACGGCCAGGGCCTGGCGATCCATGTAATTGAGAAACGTGGCCAGCAAGAGCGCCGAACAGACCCACCATTTCCAGGCCGCTGAATGCATGATATGCCACCATAATAATTTGTGATCCCGTAACGCCAATTCACAGGTATTAGAGAATTATTCCCATTTCTCACTTCCGTTCGCCACGCGCTCCAGGTACGCATTCACACCGCTGCTGAAATGTTGGAAGAGTGCTTCACCCTTGTCCGCTGTGGCGTGGGCCGGGGTGCCGATGTGGCCGGGCTCACTGCGGTCCGGCATGACCCAGGCGCGATGCCCGGGAGCGAATCCCTGGCCAAAGGGCACCTCGGGCACGTCGGCGAGCGGTCCCCGCACGAGGTCGGGGTTGAGCCGCAACACCATCGAGGTTTCCCATTCGCAGGCATGCCCCATCTGCCGCTGGGTCAGGCCCGGGATCGCCTCCGCCGGGTTGCCGGCCGCATCCCAGTACGTGAGGGAAAGCAGGAGCAGTTCGCGTTTCAGGCGATGGTCCTGCTTCAATTCGAAGAGGGCTTGCTGGGCCGGCACGATGTTGCCGCCATGCCCATTGAGGAAGACCAGTCGTGTGAATCCGTGTGTAAGGAAGCAGCTGGCGAGATCCTTGATGAGATCGAGATAAACACGGGGCGTAGCCGAGAGTGTGCCCGGAAAATCCAGGTGATGGTGCGAGTTGCCCAGCCATTGCAGCGGGGCAAAGAGGCACCTCGAGGCCCCTGGCATCAGCTTCACGCGACGCACCACCTCACCAAGCAGCAGCGAATCGGTGAACACCGGCATGTGCCGGCCATGCTGCTCCAGCGCCGCGATCGGAAAGACGATCGGTGTGATGCGGGGCAACGCCGCAATCGCGGGCCAGGCGAGATCGGTGAGTTCCATGAGGGGTCTTCCAGTGCAGGTACGGCGGGACGCGAACAGTGTACAGCAGCGGCGAATCGAGCGGTGCGGCCGAGAATCCCTGCCGCACGGGGCCTGAAGCAGATGATGGGTGTAACCGAATTTTCTTGGGCTATTGAATTCCTCCGCAGGAACGTGGTCCTGCAGTGCCGGATTCGGCATGCGGAGTGCGGAATGAAATACCCAGCAAACCGCCGCAATTATCCTCGTGCCACCCCCCTGAGAATCTGGTTACACCCTCCAGATGATTACATGGCCTGGTGTTCGTTGACAGGAAATCGCAATCGTGTTCTAATCAATGCATTATCAAACGCCACCGAATGTCGCACGGATCACGTTTGAGAGGTCCGTTTCCGTGTCGATGGCCCTTCCTCATTGATACTCCGCCCGCGTTTCGCTCCAGTTCGCCCTTCTCTCCCAGGGAGTTCTTATGCGTTCCGTTCTCGTTTGCTGCGGACCACGCCAGCATCGTGGGTTCACGCTCATCGAATTGCTCGTGGTCATCGCAATCATTGCCATCCTGATTGGTTTGCTCCTGCCAGCCGTGCAGAAAGTCCGCGAAGCGGCTGCTCGGGCGAAATGCCAGAACAACATGAAGCAGATCGGTCTCGCCGTTCACACCTTCCACGATGCCCGCGGCTATCTGCCCACAGGAGGCACGCGCGACACGCCGCTTTATGGTGGTAACGGCAACGGCGGATGGGGCAGTGCCTGGTCCGTGTTCATTCTCCCCGGTATGGAACAGTCCGCTCTCTTCTCCCGGTTCACCTTCCCGGGCGGCTCCGGCTGGGGCTCCGCCAACAACTACAACCAGGCCACGAACGCCCGCATCCCAAACTACCTCTGCCCCTCCTCGCCCACTGGCGACACAGTGCCTTCACCCTTCGCGGGTTCGAACATCCAGGCCAATCACTACGTCGCCGTGACGGGAGCCATCAACGGCTTGATTCCCGGCTACACTGAGACTCGCATCTTCAACAACAATGGATCGGTCGGTTGCTGCTCCGGTGGCATCGCCAGCGCCGGTGGGGCCATTGTTCCCGGCATCGACGCGAAGCTCGCACTCAATCACCTCACGGATGGGACCACGAACGTGATCCTCGTCAGTGAACAAAACGACTTTCTCACCACCGCCAATGGCAACAAGGTGAAGTGGGGTGTCGGCCTTCTGCACGGCTGGATGATCGGCTGGCACACCACGGCCACGCCCAACAACGGCACCAATATCGGTGACGCCCGCACCTTCCAGATGACCACCATTCGCTACGCCATCAACCGCAAGACCGGCTGGACGAACGCACCTGGCAACTGCGGCACGCAGGGCGTCTGCGACAACATGGGCACCAACATCCCGCTCAACTCCGCCCACTCAGGCGGCGTGAACGCGCTCATGGGAGATGGCTCGGTTCGCTTCCTGCGCGACAGCCTTGATATTGCCACCTTGGCCCGCCTCGCTACCCGCGACGATGGCCAGCCCATCAATCTCGATTAATTTCATTCGGTCGCATTCGCCGCGATCCACGCTTCTCGTGGATCGCTTCTTCGTTCACCCTTTCTCCCGGGATGCGCTTACCCATGATCACGCGACGAATCTCGACACTCGCGGGCTGTCTGAGCCTCTTCCTGCTCGCTCTTGGCTGTGACAAACAGACCTCCGAAGTGAAACAGGCCCACGTCAGCGGAACCGTGAAACTCGACAACAAGAACCTGAATGCGGGCACCATCACCTTCGATCCCGGCAATGGCGAAGTCTCGGCCACCATCGACATCGTGGATGGAAAATACGAGGGTCAGGCACCCATTGGCAAGAACAAGGTCATCATCTCGTCCTTCCAGAAAGTCTCCATGAAGGAGAAGATGAAAATCGATGGCCCCGGCTACGACGAAATGACGGAAATTAACATCCTGCCGGATCGCTACAACGCGAACAGCGACATCACCCGCGACATCGTGGAAGGCGATAACACCTTCGATTTCCTTGACTTGAAGGGTCGGTGAGGCCGCGGCGCTCCCGGATTCCGCGGGAGCGCGTTCGCATGTATCGTGGGTGGGTTCCGAGCACCACACCGCTTGTTCTGACGGCCTTTGGGTCGTAGAAAGACTGTTCGACCTTTGCCGAATCATTGTCACGCGAGTCCCGAATGGCTGTCACGAGTTTGCCGCTGGCTGCATCTGCGTCCTCTGCTTCACCTGGTTCGCCGAAAGGCAACTTCGCATTCATCTCGCTGGGTTGCCCCAAGAACACGGTCGATTCCGAACGGATGCTTGGCAAGCTCGCCCAGGACGGTTATGCCCTGCAGCCCGATGCCGACGGAGCCGATGTGGTCGTGGTGAACACGTGCGGCTTCATCGAACCGGCCCGGCAAGAATCGCTCGCCGTGATCCGTGAGATGCTGGCTCTCAAGGCCGCGGGCAAGGTGGGCTCGGTCGTGGTGGCGGGGTGCATGGCCGAGCGGCAACGCGAAGTGTTGCTTCAGCAAGTTCCGGACGTTGATCAAATCGTGGGTGTGTTCGGCCGCGAAGAGATTGCCGATGTCGTGAATCTGGCCACTCGCCGGGATTCGCTGGAATCCGAGCAGCGTTCGTTATTCCGCCCCGCACCCGTTCGCGCACTGGAGGACACCGCCCGCCTGCGCATCACGCCGCGGCACTTCGCCTATCTCAAAATCAGCGAGGGGTGCGACCGCCTCTGCACCTATTGCGCCATCCCGATGATGCGTGGCAAGCACGTGACGAAGCCCATCGAAGAAGTGATCCGCGAGGCCAAGGAACTCGTGGCCGATGGTGTCCGCGAACTCATCATCGTGGCCCAGGACACCACGTACTACGGCATGGATCTCTACGGCCGCACCCGGCTCGCCGAGTTGCTCCGCAAGCTGGACGCCGTCGAGGGGCTCGAGTGGATTCGCGTGCTGTATGCCTATCCGGAACACATCTCGGATGAACTGATCGACACGCTCGCCGGCTCGGCGAAGATCATTCCCTATCTCGACATGCCCTTGCAGCACATCAACGACCGCGTGCTGCGGCGCATGGTCCGCCGCGTCGATCGCGCGGCCACCGAGAACTTGCTCGGGCGCTTGCGGAACAAGTGGCCGGACCTTGCCATTCGCACCACGTTCATCGCGGGTTTCCCGGGTGAAACGGATGCCGAGTTCGAGGAGTTGAAGCAGTTTGTGGCAGACTTCCGCTTCGAGCGTCTGGGCGTCTTCCCGTATTCTCTTGAACCGGGCACCCCCGCGGAGAAGTTGGAAGGGCACATCCCCGAGGACGTGAAGAAGGCCCGTGTCGCCGCGGTGATGGAGGTCCAACAGACGGTTGCCTTCGGCTGGGCGGAAGCGCAGATCGGCAAGGATCACCCCGTGCTGATCGATGGTCCCGACCCCGAGTTCGCCAGCCACTTCCGCGGCCGCACCTATGCCGACAGCCCGGATATCGACTGTGCCGTGCGTGTGAAGGGCAAGAACCTCAAGCCGGGCGACTTTGTGAAAGTGAAGATCACCACGGCGGACGGCTACGATCTCGCTGGCCGCGCCGTCGGCCAGCCGTGGTAGCGGCGGCCGCTCGTGTTCAACGTCCGAACCAATTCCCACACCGCGGGGGCGAACTCACCTTTCGTTTTTGACAATTCTCACTTGATCCGCTTGTGATCCTGCGTTACTTGTTGAGGTGGCTCGTCATTGTCCGGCAGGTTGACGCACTCTCCCGCATAATTTGATCGCGTGCTCCGATGCAAGCTATTCGTCGAGGTTGCTCGCCCTCCACGATGGCACGTACAGGAAACCGCACAGCTGGATCGAGTCTGCGGACCGGTGAGTCGATTTCCTTTTTTCACGGCCTCATTTCCGGGAAGGGCTTCGTGATGAGACTCGACAATCGACGTGTGAATCGTGCATTCACCCTTATCGAACTACTGGTGGTGATCGCGATTATCGCCATCCTGATCGGCCTGTTACTGCCAGCGGTTCAGAAGGTTCGCTCCGCGGCCGCTCGCACCCAGTGCCAGAACAACTATCACAACATCGCCCTCGCCTGCCACGGTTTTCACGACGTCAATGGAGCTTTTCCCCAGGCCATCGAGACATTCACCTCCGGTAAGCCACACTTCTACTGGAGCTGGATGGCTCAGATTCTCCCGTACTACGAACAGCAACCGCTGTACACGGCCGCCGATGCCTGGGCCCAAACGAACACATACCCTTGGGCCAATGGCAATCCCGGCACCGAGACGCCCATGAAAGTCTGGCAGTGCCCCGCGGATGGCCGACAGCCGATCGTGTATGATTTTGGCTCCTACAAGGTCACTTTCACCGGCGTTCTCGGCGTCTGTGGCTCGCAGTCGAAACTCGATGACGGCATGATCTGCAACAAGAAAGTCACGATGGTCGGCATCTCCGATGGCACCAGCAACACACTGATGCTCGCCGAGCGCCCCCCGAGCAACGACTATGTCTTCGGCTGGTGGTTCGCCGGGGCAGGGTATGTCAACACCAACAACGGAAACAGCCAAAACGGAGCCGGTGATGTCACCATTGGCACCGTGGACACCGATTACCCGACTTCCCTCGCACATTCCTTTAACGGTGGTTTCACCTGCTCAAATCTGAAATACCGCTACGGACCGGGCAACGTTAACGATAACTGCGACCAGGCCCACATCTGGAGCCCGCACGACAGCGGAGCGAACTTCGCGTTCGGCGATGGCAGCGTCCGCTTCCTCACATTCTCCATTGGCCAGGATGATAACCTCATGCGTGCACTTGGCACGCGGTCCGGCGGCGAGACCTACCAGATTCCGTGATCCTCCGCACGACGTTCCAACCACGAGAATGACTATGAAGTCAATGCTTCGGCTCCTGGTGATGGGCTTTATTATCGCAGGCCTGGCCGGGTGTTCGAATGACAGCAAAGAGCCCGTTGTGATCAAGGCCGAAGGGAAAGGCCGGGGTGGTGCCCTCGCAGATCCGAAGGCGAAGAAGTAGCTCAGCAGGGCGCGTGCTCACTTGTGCACGGCCTCGCGAATGCGTCTAATCAACGGCATGTCACACACCAGCACACCGCCCGAATCGCTTGTCAATATTCCCAATTTGCTCTCGGCCGCGCGGCTGCCCCTCGCGGTTGCGCTCTTCGCCTGCATTGTGTACGAAGCCTGGCTGGTCGGGCTCATCCTCTTCTTGCTCGCCACGGCCACAGACTGGCTCGATGGCTGGTGGGCCCGCAAGTACGGCCCGCTCACGCTCGTGGGCCGCAACCTCGATCCACTCGCAGACAAGGTGCTGGTGTGCGGCACCTTCATTTATCTTATCCCGGTGCCATCGGCGGGCATCGACCCGTGGATGGTCACGCTCGTCGTGGGTCGGGAGATCGTCGTCACGGGCATTCGCGGCATCGTGGAAGCCACCGGCAAGAAGTTCGGCGCGGACTGGTTCGGCAAACTCAAAATGGGCCTGCAATGTGCCGTGATCATCGGTGTGTTGCTCATCCAGTGGTGGCGCTCCGCGGGCCTCTCCAGCGACGCTCTGAAGATCCTCGAACCGGTTCAACTCGGATTGCTCTGGGCCATGCTCGTCGCCACGCTCGGCAGCGGCCTGCAGTACCTCGTGAAGGCCGCGAAGTTGCTGCGATGAGAAGGTCTCGGGAGAATGAAGAAAAGGAAGATCTCGAACTTGTGACACGCAGTATCGCTGGCAAACCCGTGAGTTCATGGCGCACCGCGCGATCGGGGCGAATTACGCGATCCTGGCTTCGCCTGTGGTGAGAGAATGTTCTTGGTGTGCACTGCCAACTCGACGACGACGGCATGTGTAGAGAAGTGCTCTGCGTCGGCCTTGCAAGCACCGTTCAGAAGAAACGGCAGGGGAATGAGAAACGGGCCAAACCTGGCACGATCCACGAGGGCCCAGGGCGGCGCGTCGCCTTGCCCTGGGCGATTCTGGTTCCCACATTCAGCTTCAACGGGTAGTTCGAATCCGGACCATCTCGACCGAATTTACCAGCCGTAGAGTGCCACGCGTGGCGCGAACAGCGGGCGCGGTGCGAAGATGGGCCGGACGACTACGGGACGGTAGATCGGGCGATAAACCGGGTACACTGGCACGACCACGGGTCGATACACCGGCACAACCGCAACGGGTGGGCCGTAGTATCGCGGGTGGAAGGCGTGGGCGTTGCCGGCGGTGAGGGCGAGGCCGGCGAGGGCGACGATCGCGAGGACGATGGGCTTCATGAGCAATTCTCCCGGTGTTCGGATGCCACCGACACGGTGACCGATTCCGCGTACCAGTGTATGAGAATTGCGCCGATTAGCACGGTTTTATGGCAGGAGAAGAACTGGAGTCCGGAGCCCCCAGATTCACACTGTCCCGTGCGACTGTTTACCAGCGACGATAGCCACCACCGTATCCGCCGCCGTAGCCGGGGAAGCCGCCACCGAAGCCACTGCTGTAGGAGAAGCTGAAACCAGCTCGGGGTGCGCCATAGCCGTATCCTGGGCCTCGGTAGCCGGCTCCGTAGCCGTAGACGGGTACGACCGGGCGATAGACGGGTGGTGTGTAGCACTGTTGACGATAGTTGTTGGGGCCGCCACGGTAGCCGCCGCCATAGCCGCCGCCATAACCCCAGCCTTGTGCCGAGGCAGTGCCGGCAGTGAGTGCGAGCCCGGCGGTTGCTGCAACTGTCAGGATGAGCGTTTTCATGATGTCCGTTTCCTGTTTGGGCGAAGCGATGAGCGGTGTTCTCGTGTCCGCTCTGTGTGGTTAACGCGATCTCACCCCCGGCTTGCGCGATCGATTTCTTGAGCCATTCTGAAACCCGCCCGACTTCGCGTAAGATAGGTGCAGGCACGGGCGGGGAGTGTGGGGCATGACGCGGATCTTGCTTGTCGAGGACGAAGAGGTGAACCGGGAGATGTTCCGGCGACGCCTCACGCTGCGCGGCTTCGATGTGCTCACGGCCGAGACCGGTGAGCGCGCGGTCGAACTCACCGGTGCCGAAAAACCCGCGATCGTGCTGATGGACCTGGGATTGCCCGGCATCGATGGCTGGGAAGCGACCCGCCGCGTGAAAGCTAACCCCGCCACGGCCGCCATTCCGGTGATCGCACTTTCGGCTCATGCGACAACCGAAGCCAAGGAGAAGGCACTCGCAGCCGGATGCATCGACTTCGAGACCAAGCCCGTCCAGTTTGATCGGCTTGTGGAGAAGATTCGCAGCGCGATCGAGAAGGCCGCCGAGGCCGCGAAAGCCGAGGTTGCTGTTCAATCGAAGAGCGACGAAGCGCCTGCCAACGCGAAGACCGCACCGCTTCGCAAGAGCGGCGGCATCCCGGCTCCTGCATCCCGGCCGCTGTCAGCCAACGCACTCTCTTCGACGCAGATTCTGCCGGCCATGCCTGAACTCGTGCCGGTGGTGCAGAAGCGCATCCTCGTGGTCGAGGACAACGACCCGAACCGCGTGATGCTGTGCCGCCGGCTGGAGAAGCAAGGCTATCTCACCGTTGAAGCCCGCGATGGCCGCGAGGCACTCGAGGAAGTGCAAAAGTATCGCTTTGACCTGGTGCTCTGCGATATCATGATGCCCGTGGTCGATGGCTATGAGGTGCTGAAGGAGTTGAAGGCCGACCCGGATTTGAAAGCCTTGCCGGTGATCATGATCTCGGCACTCGATGAGATGGCGAGCATCGTGCGCTGCATTGAGATGGGTGCGGAAGATTACCTGCCCAAGCCTTATGATCCGGTGCTGTTGCAGGCCCGCATCACGGCCTGCCTGGACAAGCGGCGATTGCGCGATCAGGAGCTGGCGTACTTGCGGGCGGTTGCCGATCTCACGCGGGCGGCGGAAAATGTCGAGCATGGGGCATTCGAACCGGAACTTCTCAAGCCGATCGCGGCCCGTGGGGATGCACTGGGCACGCTCGCCCGCGTCTTCGACAAGATGGCCCGCGAGGTGCAGGCCCGCGAACGCCAACTGCGCGAAGAAGTGGAACGGCTCCGTGTGATGGTGGAGATCGACCACACCAAGAAGGACGAGGAACTCGCCGCGGTTCGCTCGAAAATTGAGGAACTCGGCCTGGATCGCAAGGCGGCGGAGATGCGTGCGGCCCGCGACCGGAGACGTGCCGAACGCGAGCACCGGCCGACACCCACCGCCGAGACCCGCATCCTGCCGAAGTTCAACAGCGAGGAGACGCCGCCACCCACGGCTCACAAATAGCGGGCTGACTCCGGCGGGTGTTTCGGATTCAATCGATTCGCGGTTTTGCATAACCGAAGGGATTCATGGGTCAGATCGTTTCCATCCACTCGTACCGCGGCGGTACGGGGAAGTCGAACCTCACAGCCAACCTGGCCACGGCGGTCGCATTGACCGGCCGGCGCGTTGGTATCGTCGACACGGACATCCAGTCACCCGGCATCCATATCCCCTTCGGCCTGGACGACAAGCAAATCACCCGCACGCTCAACGACTACCTCTACGGCCGTTGCAACATCGAGGACACAGCCGCATTCGTGCACATCCCGGAAGTCGCTGCTGCGGGTGGACGCGTTTACCTCGTGCCATCGAGCCTGAAGGCCGGCGAGATTGCCCGCGTGCTCAAGGAAGGCTTCAACGTCGAACTCCTCAACGAGGGATTCGAGGACTTGCTGGACAAGCTCGATCTCGATTACCTGTTCATCGACACCCACCCGGGTATGAACGAAGAGACGTTGCTCTCCATCGCCATCTCCGACTGGGTCGTGCTCATTCTGCGACCGGATAAACAGGACTTCCTTGGCACCGCCGTCACGCTCGATGTGGCCAAGAAGCTCGGTGTTCCCCGCTTGCTCCTTGTGGTGAACAAGGCCCTCAGCAGCATGGATCTTGTGGCCTTGCGAAAAGATGTGGAGCGCAACTACAGCGCCGAACTCGGCACCATTCTGCTCCTCTCCGAGGACATGCTCCGACTCGGCAGCTCGGGCCTCTTCACACTCAAGTTCCCCGACCACCAGTTCACCCGCGGCATCAACGAACTCGCCGCAAAGATCCTAGCGGATTAAGAATGCACACGCGCCCAGGAGGCCTCTCGCGGACTTCTTGGCTCAGATCCTTGACTGCCAGTCAGTCGGATCACGCGATGTGTGATGAAGTGACAGAACTCGATCAGACAAGAGTCGGTAATAGCATGCGGATGGATACCGCTTCAAGAGATCCTCGCGAATATCGTTTTGAGCAAAGCCAAATTGGTGGGGCTTATCGCTGATTTTCTCCAGTGTTTTCTGCTCAGCGTCCAGAAACAGCGATTCAAGGCCCTGACGCTGTAACTCGTACCAACGATATGTACTCTAGAGTTCTGAGCGCGTAGACAGATTGAAATCGAGTGGCAGGCTCACGGAACCGCCTCCACACTTGTGCAAAGTTGCTCCCATGTGAGCCGACAAACTCCGGCGAGAGTGGACGGCCTGGCGCATCGTCGCCGAGGCTTGCCCAAATCTCAAGTGCTAGGATCATTCGCTCATCTGGGTCGAGGCGGTCGATTCCCAGCTCTTTCACCGTCGGACTCATCGCAACACCTCTGGGAACAACAACGGGATGATCCTCCACCGAGCCCGACGTGTGAACGAGGTTACACGTCGGCCCTCGTTCACACGTCGGGTTGGTTACGCCAAAATCTCCTTCACCACGCGGCCGTGCACGTCGGTGAGGCGGTAGTCGCGGCCCTGGAAGCGGAAGGTGAAGCGTTCGTGGTCGATGCCGAGCAGGTGCAGCATCGTGGCGTGGAGGTCGAAGACTTCGACGACGTTCTCCGTGGCGTTGTAGCCGAATTCGTCTGTGGAACCGAAGGTGGTGCCGCCCTTGATGCCGCCGCCGGCGAGCACGATGCTGAAGCCCTTCATGTGGTGGTCGCGGCCGCCGTTGCCCTGCGACATCGGCGTGCGACCGAATTCGCCCGTCCAGACGATCAGGGTGTCCTCGAACATGCCAAGCCGTTTCAGGTCCTTGATGAGCGCGGCAATGGGTTGATCGACCTCGGCGATCTTGTCCTTGATGCCGTTCTTCACGCCGCCATGGTGGTCCCAGTCGCGGTTATAAAGCTGGATGAAACGCACACCCTTCTGGGCGAGCCGGCGGGCGAGCAGGCAGTTCGCCGCGAATGAACCGTCGGACCCCTTCGTGCCATAGCTCTCGAGGATCGCCTTGGGCTCGGCCGAGAGGTCCATGAGGGCGGGCACACTGGCCTGCATCTTGAAGGCCATTTCGTATTGTGCGATGCGTGTGGCGATCTCGGGATCATCGACGACGCCGTTGCGGAGTTGATCCAGTTCCGCGACGGCATCGATCACATCTTTTTGCTGATCGCGGCCAACGCCTGCGGGATTGGTGAGATAGAGCACGGGGTCGCCCTGACCGCGGAGGTGCACGCCCTGGTGCTTGCCCGGCAGGAAGCCCGGGCCCCACATGCGACTGGCGATCGGCTGCATCTGCCCGCCACGGCTCGAGGTGAGCACGACGAAGCCGGGCAGGTCGTCCGCTTCGCTACCGAGGCCATACGTCACCCAGGCACCCATACTGGGCCGGCCTGAGGTGCTGCTGCCGGTGTTCATGAACGTGTGAGCGGGATCGTGGTTGATCGCCTCCGTTTTCATGGAGCGAATCACGCAAAGGTCGTCCGCGACTTCGGGGACATGCGTGAAGAGTTCGTTCATCTCCACGCCGCTCTGGCCGTGCTTCTTGAACTTCCACTGCGGCCCGAGGCACTTGAGCTTCGCACCTTGAAGCTGGGCGATCGGCTGCCCCTTCGTGATCGATTCGGGCATCGGCTGGCCATCACGCTTCGCCAGTTCGGGGCGATTGTCGAAGAGTTCGAGGTGGCTCGGCCCGCCCGCCATCACCAGGAAGATGACGCGTTTGATCTTTGCGGGGAGATGCGGCTTCGTGATGACGCCACGTGTTTTGTCTGCGGCGGAGGCGGTCGCCGGGCCGAGAAGCGACGCCAGCGCGACGCCACCAATGCCACGGCACGATTGCCCGAGGAAAGTGCGGCGCTGGAGCAAACGGATGCTGTGCGGTGTCATGAGAATGTTCCTCATTCGGCGAGCGGCGGGTGCGAACCCGCTGTTTGTTGGATGTTCGAGTTTGGGCGAGCGGCGGGTGCGAACCCGCTGTTTGTTGCACGCAAGTGAATGAACAGCCCCCTTTCGGGGGCCCGCTCGCCTTATTCGCGTGTCATCGTCTCGTGCAGATTCAGGATCACGCGGCAGACGCTTGTCCAGGCGGCGAGTTCCGAGGGGCTGATCGCTTTTGGTGTCGGAGCCGCGCCGACCTTGAGCAACTCCGTCGCGCTGGCGGGTTTCGCAGTGAACTCCTGGCGGTGCTTCGCGAGCACTGCGAGGAGCACCTTGAGTTCCGGGGGTTTCGGGGCCCGGCCTGTGGCACGGGTGAACGCCCAGGTCGCACGTGCGGCGTCATCCGGGCCGCCGTCCTGCAGAGTGAGGGTGGCGAAGGCACGTGCGGCTTCCACGAATTCGGGATCATTCAATAGCACGAGCGCTTGCTGGGGGATGTTCGATTGTGGGCGTTCGCAGGTGGCTTCTTCGCGGCTTGGCGCATCGAGCGCGATCATGGCCGGGTGCGGGAAGGTGCGCTGCCAGTGCGTGTACATCCCCCGGCGATAGATGCGGTCACCCGTGTCGTTCCTCCATTCGCGCGTGGGGAAGTTCAAAGCGGACCAGTAGCCCGGCGGCTGGTACGGCTTCACGCTCGGGCCGCCAATGGCGGGCACGAGCAGGCCGCTGATGGAAAGGGCGTTATCGCGAATGAACTCGGCGTCGAGCCGCCAGCGCGATTGCCGGGCGAACAGGCGATTATCCGGGTCCTTCTCCCGCAACTCCGGCGTCTCGACGGACGATTGCCGGTACGCCGAGGACATCACCAGCAACTTCACAAGCTTCTTCACATCCCAGCCGTGTTGGAATTCACTGGCCAGCCAGTCGAGCAGTTCGGGGTGTGTGGGCAGCTGACCCTGGGCACCGGATTCTTCGAGTGAGCGGCTGATGCCGTGGCCAAAGAAGAGCTTGAAGGTGCGGTTCGCAAAGACGCGGGCGGTCAGTGGGTTCTCCGCTGCAACCGTCCATTTCGCCAGATCGAGGCGTGTGTATCGCGTTTGGCCCTTCGGCAGTGGCGGCAGCGGCGGCAGGAATTCGGGGGTGCCGGGCGTAACCACCGGGCCGGAGCTATCCATCCAGTTGCCGCGGGGAAGGATACGAACGGTTCGCGGTGCCGCAGCCGTGGTGATGAGCGTTCGCGGAATGCTCGCTTCGAGATCGACTTTTGCCTTCGATGCGGCCAGGAACTCGGTGCGTTCGGGCCGGGTGACCGCCAGGCCTGCGATCGCGGCTCGCGTCCTCCACTTCTTGTCGGCACGGTCGAGTGCACTGTTGAGTTCCGCGAGCTTTTCTTCCTGTTCCGCGGAGGGCACGGCGAGGCCGGGTTCGCGGCGGCCGATGGCGGCTTCCTTCACATCGGCGAAGAATGCCGCGACGGAATAGAAGTCCTTGTGCGAATATGGATCGAACTTGTGATTGTGGCACTCGGCACACATGATGGTGCCGCCCAGCCAGACCTGACCATAGTTGCGAACGCGGTCCGCGGAATACTTTGCTTCGTACTCCTTCGCCTGGGCCCCGCCTTCCTCGGTGGTTTGCAGCAGGCGGTTGTACGCACTGGCCACCTTCTGTTCGATGCTGGAGTTAGGCAGTAAGTCGCCGGCCAGTTGCTCGATGGTGAACCGATCGAACGGCTTGTTCTTGTTGAACGATTCGATGACGTAAGCGCGGAATGGTGCCACGTTGATGTCGTTATCGCTGTGGTAGCCTGCGGAGTCGGCAAAGCGGACGAGGTCGAGCCAGGAGAGGGCCATGCGCTCACCATAGTGGGGCGAGGCGAGCAGGCGGTCCACCAACTTTTCGTAGGCATTGGGGTCCGCATCGTTCATGAACGCCTGCACGTCCGCCATCGTGGGCGGCAGACCCGTGAGGTCGAAGCTCAGGCGGCGAATGAGCGTGGCGCGATCCGCTTCCTTCGCAGGCGACATGCCTTCTTGCTTCATGCGGTAGAGCAGAAAGGCGTCGACAGGATTGCGAACCCACGGGCTCTCCACCTTCGGCACTTCCGGCCGGGCGAGCTTGCTGAATGACCAGTGCTCGGAATACTTTGCACCCTCGACGATCCACTGCTTGATGAGAGCAATCTGTTCGGGCTTCAGTGGCGGCTTCTTCGACTTCGCTGGCGGCATCTGCTCGCCGGGGTCGGTGCTGGTGATGCGTTGCAGGAGCGAACTCGCATCCGGTTTTCCGGGCACGATCACGCCGGCCTTCACCGCGGCGTCCTTCTCGTCGAGTCGCAGATCGGCCTTGCGGGCTTTCTCGTCTGGGCCGTGGCAGGCATAGCACTGCGTGGCGAGAAGTGGGCGAATATCGCGGTTAAAGTCCACCGGTTCGGCGGACGCCTCGAGGGCCGAGCAGGTGAGAAACGCGAACGCGAGCGGGACTCGCATGATCACCTCGGGAAAAGCGCCGAAGAAGCGGAGTGCACAGGTTGGACCCTTATTATACAGCATCACGGGTCAAGACGCCTGCATTTGCTCTTGCGTAGTAGGTCAGCCTTTCCAGGCTGACATTCCGCAGAAAGCCAGAGAAAGGCAGAAAAGCGTCAGCCTGGAAAGGCTGACCTACGCAAGCTGAGAGCACGATCAGCACTTCCCCAGTCGTCGCTGGCATTCGCCGAGGCGATCCTCGATGAAGATGCGATCGCACATCGAAGCCGAGAGATCGCGGGCTTTCACCCAACTCTGGTGCGCTTCCTCATGTTCGCCGAGCCGGAAGTGGAGTTCTGCCCGGACGGCGTGCCAGGCGGGATAGTGGCGGGGGACCGCGGCCGGAGCCGTCGAATTCAGAAGTGTCAGTCCGGCTCGCGGACCGTGCAGATGTGCCGCAGCCACAGCGCGATTCAGGGTGTGCAACGGAGACGAAACGGTGCCAGAGAGGGCACCATAGAGTTCGAGGATGCGTGCCCAGTCCGTCTCGGAGAAGGTCCTCGCCCGGCAGTGTTCCCAGGCAATGGCCGCTTCGATGTGGTAGCGCGAAAGTTCGGATCCCGTCGCCGCCCTGCGGAGCCAGGTCATGCCCTCTCGCACATCGCTCCAGTTCCACTTCGTACGATCCTGATCCTCGAGCAGAATGATGCGACCATCGAAGGCGACGCGAGCATCAAAGCGTGCGGAATGAAAGCAGATCAACGCCAGCAGGGCGTGCACAGTGGGCGTGTTGCCGATGGCGTGGTTGGCCAGGAGCCGGGCCAGGCGTCGGGCTTCATCGCACAGGTCGCGACGGATGGGAGCTTCTGCGTGCGAGGCGTGACAGCCTGCACCGAACATCAGGTAAATGATCGTCACGACAGCGTCGAGCCGCGGGCCAGGTTGAACCTGGTCGTCGAATGAGATCTCGCATTCTCGGAGTCGGTCGCGTGCTCGTTCGATGCGCTTCTGCACGTTCGCTTCGGTGGTGAGCAGTGCACGAGCGATCTCGGCGGTGCTGAAGCCGCAGAGCGACTTCAGAGCCAGTGCGACCCGCGACTCGAACGGCACGTCCTCATGGCAGCAGACAAACAACAGGCGCAGCGGTTCGTCACCAATCGCTTGCGCGAATTCGATTTCGGGATGAACATCGACTTCTTCCTGCGGAATGGCTTGCAGAATTCGGTGATGAGCACGCTCCCGCCGCAGAGCATCGATCGCGAGATTGCGGGCCGTGCGAAAGAGCCAGGCAGCCGGCTCGGCAGGAACGCCCCGGCGCGCCCAGGTCTGCAAGGCCTGGGCGAGCGCGGATTGCACCACATCCTCGACCAGGTCCAGTCGGCGGGTGCCCAGCGCACGTGTCAGCACGGCCACGAGTCGACCCGATTCGTGGCGAAAGAAATGCTCGACAAGCGGGTGCGATGGATTCACTTCGGTTCAGTCAGTGTGACCGAGGAAGCGCGATGGCTGCCCGTGAACTAATTGTAACCGGCGAACTCGCGAATCTCGATGGTGCCGCCGGCCTTGGAGATCGGGCACTCCCGGGCAATTGCCACGGCTGCGTCGTAGGTGTCCGCCTGGACCACCGAATAGCCCCCAATCACCTCCTTGGATTCGACATACGGGCCATCGGAGACAATGCCTCCAGGTTTCAGGACGCGACCGGTCGGCATCAGGCCATCGCCGCCATCCACGATGGCCGGGCCAAACTGCTGAAACCAGGCTCCCCAGAGGCCGAGAAAGGCCTGCATTTCCTCGGGTGAAGGCGGGGTGCGTGGCTCGACCGGATCGTGGTAGATGAAGAGAAACTTGGGCATCGGAACAGACTCCAGAAACAGGTGAGTGGCAAGGAGGAACTCTCTTCGCTCGCACCCACTACGAATGAGTCTGCCGGATTCGGACATATTTTGGAAAAGAAAATCGAAGAACATCGGCATGGTGAGAAGAGTCGGTCTTCAGCTCGCGCCCTTGGCCCGGTCCAGCTGCTCACGAAGTTGCGCCAGTTCCATCTCGGCGGCGAGTCGTGCCTGATGTTCTGCATCGCGTTGGCGTTGGGCTTCATCGCGTTGGCGTTGGGCTTCGTCGCGTTGGCGTTGGGCTTCATCACGCTGGCGACGGGCGAGATTGCGCTCGCGAAGCAAAGCACCGGGCAAGGGGAGCAGCTCGCCCCGGAACCAGAATCGCACCCAGCCTTCATGCAGGGCCACTTCCAGTTCAAGCTCTGGTATCGGTAAGCGGTCGAACTCGTTGGGGATCACGGATACATATCGTTCGCCCACGAGATGAAAGAGTGTGAGTTCCTCGTTATCCGGGTAGAAGAGCAAGTAGTAAGGAACCTTTAACTCCTCCTCGTACTTCTCGAAGCTAACGTTGTAATCCTTCCGCTCGCTGTGCTTCGATACGTATTCCAGGACCAGCAACGGCCGCACCGGCTGCAGATGAAGACTGTAGTGGCCGATCGCCTCGATGGGTCGGGGATGCACCACCACGAAGTTGTCGGGAACGACCTGCCCGATCGTTTGCCGCTTTCGCCGAACGTATTGCACGAGCAGTTCGTTGAAGCACTGGATCTCCGGGCGTGCCTCGTGGATCAGGTCAAAGCTTTCGAGCGTGATTTTTCGCTGGGTGGATTGGGGCGTGGCTTCCATGTAGTGCTCCGGCGACAGCGAGCGCTGATAGCGCTTCGCAGCCTCATCCAGCATCTGCAGCAACTCCGGATTCGGGGGAACGGTCGGCGTCATGGTTCTTCCCTCGTGGGCATTCACCTCGATTGTAACGGACCGCTCACGGCCCTTCCCACATCAGCGTCACCCGCGGCACGGGGCCATTCATCAGCAGTTTCACATGATTGATGGGATCGCCGCCAGGAATGTCCTGGACGGGAAGCAAGCGGATGTAGCTGGGATAGACGCGAAGCCCGGGGACATCGTGCAGGCTCAGGGTGACACAGCCGGATTCATCCGGCACCACTTCCGAGAGCATCACGAGGTTGGGCCCGGCCTGTTCCCAGTTCGCGGAGCCGCTGAGTATGAACGTTGGCGTCCGCGTCAATTCGAACAATATCACTTCGCCGTCGTCCCCATGCAACTGAGCCACCATCCTGGCGAGCGGATAGCGGCTCCACCGCTCCGCGACGGGTTGGCTGCGTGCAACCACCCAGCCAACGTTGTACCACCAGCAGAAGCGGGTCAGTTCCGCATCGGTCCATTCGGCGAGAGGTCGACCGTTGAGCGTGCTGTTCTTCATGCCGCAAAAGGCGTGCTCGATTCCACTTTCCGGGTCGAGGCCGCCAAGGTACGACCGGTTCGTGAACACGGGCAACAACGCGGACCAGTTCCACCCGGATTGCTGAGAGGTCGTTTCATCCCAGAGAATGCGGCCTGTGGGTGAAGTGCGATTGCGGAGCAGCTCGAGAATTCGTTCGTGCTCGGGGCTGAACCCGACACGGAGCGGGGCCACGTGAAGCTTCGCGGCGCGAGCCAGGGGGCGCTCGGGGCCATCGGCCCAGCCCACCACGAGCAACAGCAACACGACAAACCCCGTGCTCACGGCGGCCGCACGGAAACGAGCGATCAGCGACCAGCAACCCAAGGCAGCCGGAAGCACGAGAAGCCCTGCCCCGAGTGGGACGAGGCGTTCCGCTCCGCCTGCGGGAATTCGCGGCCATGATGCCAGCAAGCGGACGAGGGCCGTGCTGAAGATGATCGCTCCGAACAGAATTCCTGCGGCCTCGCGTTTGCCAGCTCGCCACATCATGACAAGCCCGGCTAACCCGGCCAGCAACACGAGGCCGCCACAGGGCACGCACCCGAACAGCACGGTATAGTCGGTGGGGGTGCCGAGCACGTCGTACCACGCAGGCAAGGGGACATGGTCGAGTGAAGACGGTTGCCGCAGCCACCAGTAGCGCACCCAGTCATTCAACCACCAGAGATTTGGTGCGAGACCGGCCACGGAGATCCCCAGCAAGCCGAGGTGCCAGGCCGGGCCGTGCCGTGGCGCGAAGACGAGATAATAGCAAACGACAATCGGAAAGAGCCCGAACCAGACGATTGGATGGGCGTACCATCCGGCGGCGGCGGTGAGTGCCAGCACCAAACAGGCATCCGCCGTGCACCAGTGTGCATAGCGAGCCAGCCAGGCGACGAAGACAATCGCGCCGAGCCCCGCCATCAGGAAGTCGAGTTCGCCTTCTTCAATGAACCCGCGGACCGGTGCGGTCCAGCACAGGAGGATGCCACCCGCACCGGCCAGCACCGAGGCTCCTGCCGGTAGCCCAGCCCCGCGACCGGCGAGCACAAAGGCGAGCGGCACGAGGAGCAAGCAAAGGAACAGGCCGAGTTTGTAAGAGGCGGGATCGAAGTCGCCCCCGGAAAGGGCTGCAAAGAGTTCGGCCGGGCGGCAGCCTCCATCAAAGACGGGAGTCTTGGGGTAGCCGGCCTGGAAAGCGGGATCGTAGCACGTGGTGGCCCGGTGGTGGCAGAAGCCCGCCCCACCAAGCATCCCGTGATACTGGTGCAACGGATGCCGGCCCGAGAGCACCGGTCGATCATCCACGACGGCCGACCAGGCGCGACCCGCATCGAACAGGCCCAACACGAAGCCTGCCTGCGCCAGCAGCAACCCGGCCACGCCCACGAGCCAGAGTGGCCGGTCGCGGAATCCCTCGGATCTCAATTCGTCCATGGCACGCGGTTCCTGGAACACGAACCGCGGAAGGATACCGGGCAATTGCCGTTTGCAGCAAGCCGAAGGTTTCGACCCTCAGCGGCCGGGCGTGACTGTTCAAGGAATCGCTGTCGGGTTTGCACCGCTCCCTTCACACTGCAAACCCGCTCTATTGCCCGGCGGAGGAAGCCGCAAACACAAAGCCTGATGGCAGTTTCCCGGCAACTTCCGGGATCTGGCCTTTCCCTCGGGTCGCTGTGTGAACGCGGCTCTCAACTTGACTCACAAGCGAATCCCAGAACAGTTTGCCGCTGGCGTGGTCCCAGGATTTCCCGCTGAGCACATCGAGGAGTGCACCCGAAAACACACCATGTTTTTCGTCCACACCCTCCAGTGCAAATTGACCCTTTTGACAGGCAAAGAAGATGACCGCACCATCACGGACTTTGATCGTTCGGGGGGCGGTGTCGGTCTCTGCCAGGTCGGCGAACAGATAATTCCGACAGGCATCAGAGAAGATAATAACGCTCGGTCCACTCGAAGTGCCGGTGAGATCGACGACCGAGAGCATGCTCTTGGGTTCATAAGGATCGGCATCCACGGGGCAAAAGGTAGGAGTGGTTTCCTGCGTGTTGGCCACTGGATACTGGTAGCCGGTGCCGCTCATCGCAATCACAAGTAAGTCGGCCTTGCCAAGTCGTCGGGTTTCTTCCGTGATCGCCTTGCGTATGTTCTCGCCCGTCGCGCGGTCCGCGCTTTTCGATGAACCGAGAAGGAGCCGCACTTCGTAGCCGAGCTTTCTCAAGGCCGCCGCGAGGTCCTTCGCATCCGCTTCGGCATAGTTCAGGACACCAAGAGCACGGTTTTCATACTCGTTGACACCGACGACGATTGCCACGCGGACCGGTGCGTTCGTGGCAGCAACCACGGCAGGTGTGCCGGTTGCCTTCGGCTCACCACTCGATTGGTTGGGAATCGCCTGTTGGGTTTCGGTTGGATCGGGGTTCCGTTGGCCGTTCGCCACCAGGCTGGCCACGGCAACGAGTCCGGCAAGCAAGACGCTAGCTGCAATCCAGACGCGCCGCGACGTTCTCTCGGCAACGGGAGGTGGGACAGTTGAGGTCTGACCCGTGAAACGCTCGGCGACTTCCGTGGCGCTCGCGGGGCGCTCGTCGGGTCGTTTCGCCAACAGTCGCATGATCTGGTTTGACATCGCGACCGGCACACTGGGAGCGATCTCGTGCGGACGGAACGGTGTCAAGTCGACGACATTCCGGCAGACGACGAACGACCCACTGCCTGGAAATGCCCGTATGCCCGTGGCGGCCTCATAGAGCACGGCACCGAGGCTGAAGAGGTCACTGCGGGCGTCGAGCGGTTCGTCGCGAACCTGTTCAGGCGACATGTACGCCGGTGTGCCGGGGACGAATCCCGATTCCGTCAGCGTCTCACCACTCTCGCCAGCGGGACGGGCCAGGCCAAAATCTAGTATTTTGACGCGCTCACCCTGGGAAGTGGGTTCGATCCAGAGGTTGCCGGGTTTGATGTCTCGGTGGATCAAGCCGCGGCTGTGTGCGGCCGTCAATCCGCGAGAGGTATGCACAGCCAGACGTTGCAACTCTGGCGGGTCGAGCCGACCCACGCGTTTGAGTCGGTCGGCCAGTGATTCACCTTCCAGGAGTGGCATGGCGAGGAAGAGCACACCACTCGCCTCACCCACCGCATAGATGGAGACCACATGATCGTCCGTCACACGTGCCGCGAGCTGTGCTTCTCGGAGAAATCGGGAACGAAGTTCTGGTACTGTTGTGAGGGCCGGATCGATTACCTTCAGGGCCACGAGTCGATTCAGCCGCAACTCCTCGGCCCGGAACACCACACCCATACCACCGCGACCCAAGATGGAGAGCACTCGATAGTCACCGAGCCGGCCGATTTCATCCGGCAGCTGGGCAGGTTGCAATAACGATTGCGGATCGGAACGCGTGGCAGGTGCTATGGCGGTTCCCGCCTGGGGATGGCCCGAAAACGGAGTCGCATCATGGGCGATGAGCGTTTGCGAAGGGCTGCTTCCGGATGGAGCCGCTGACTCCGATCGAACATCGGATGCGACTGACTCCTCCGCATCCGGTTGCGATTCACCTCCAGCAACACGCTGATGGGGTTCAGATTCGGGCGATGGTCCAGTCATGACGCACCAGCAAGAGATCACTTGCAACTCTTCCCACACTAACGCTCCCCGCCGGCGATCGCAACCGGGCGAAAAGAGGCTCGCGCGCCACACTCGCCTCGCCGCAGTGGCTGGTGGCTCGCACAATGATCGGATGATAGCCCGGTGGGAAAACCGCGATGGATGAAGTCTGGCTGATCGTCGAGACGTCTGGGCGAGTGGGCAAGCTCGGCCTCACGCGGGGCGAACGAGTCATTCATTCGGTCGAACTGGATGCGACACGGCGGCATGCGCGCGACCTGGCGGCGACCGTCGCCAAGTTGCTTCAGGCCGAATCGCTCGTGGCAAAACAGCTCACGGGCATCATGGTGAGCACGGGACCGGGCAGCTACACGGGCTTGCGTGTCGGCATCATGTCCGCGAAGGCCCTGGCGTTCGCGCTCGATTGCTCCCTGATTGCCGTGCCCACGTTCGCGGCCATCGCCAAACGTGCCCCATCTGAGGGGAAGCCGCTCTGGGTCATTGCCGATGCGTTGAAGGGGCAGGTCTATTGCCAGCGCTTCGCAGCCGGTTCGGCGGATAAGCTTCGCATCGTCTCGTTCGAAGTCTGGCAGGCCGAACTGTCGGAGGGCGATGACGTCACCGGGCCCGGTGTGAATCTGTATGCGGATCGGATTTCGCAAAAGGGTCGCCTGTTGCCCGAAGCCGTGCGCGATGCCACGGTCGAAAGCGTGTTCGCGGCCGGGCGAGAATCAGCACTGCTCTGCCGGGAGGAATTGTTCGCCCTGGAACCACTGTATCTGCGAGGGAGTTCTGCCGAGGAGAAGTGGAATGCCACGCGGTGTGCTCCGTCCACCCCATAAACGAGAGTGGACGGAGCACGAACTGGTTTAGTTCTTGGCGGGATTCACCGGCGTCGGATTGCCCAGTTCTTGACCCGGATAGACCATCGGGCCAGGGCCAATGGGAATGGGGCTCGAAAAGGCCGGCCCACCCGGGCCGATCGGGCCAACCGGGGGCACGCCCATGCCGCCCGATTCGCAGGGTGCACAGCCGGGGCGGATGGGTGAAGCACACACGGACATCGGCATGGATGGGGCGCAGGTTGGCGCACAGGCGGGTGCACAAGGCGAGCAGAGCGGCCGCCAGCAGCCATAATGCCGCCAGCAGCAACCGCTGGACAGCTGCGACAAGCCGAGTAACAGTCCAAGCACGACAAAGCGACGAGTCATGATGCGAACTCCTCTCCTGTTTCGGCAAGGGCACAGGCCCTCGTCCGGTCCTTCGGAGGTTTCGGCATCCTGCCGTTCATCTGGGGTGCATGTCGCGGCCAACCTTGAGGCCTGGCCGCTCCTGTGCTGATGCCACTATCGTGCGCTGTTCGCAAGAGAGGGCAAATGCACCGGCGTGAGAAGTGAGGCGAAAGAGGACGTGTGGCGCCGTGTTGAATTGAACGGGCTTGCCGCACGAATTGCAGCGGAGAAGGCACAAACGCGAATCCCGCACGATCCATCGCCTTCGCGGGATCGCACGGGATCAGGTGTTGTCCGGATCGTCAGGGGCCAGCGGCATTCGCCGGGAAGCTCCTGCGAAATTGGGCTCAAGTATCGCCTACGGACCGACGACAGGCGGGGGCAGATAACCGGGAGGTGGCATCGACTTGTCGCAGCAGGCCCCGGGAGGCGGCGTGAAGCTGGACGAACTCGAACTGCACGACTTGCGGCAGCCACACCCGCTGAACGCCAGCAGGGCCACGAGAGCCAGAGCGGTCAGGGAAAATCGCTTCGTGAACATGATGGTGCTCCTTCTCGGGTTGGGCCTTCCCTGGACCGTCCCTGGGTTGGGAATCATTCCCGCTCGGCCGATTCAACAGGTGCGGCTCACAGCGGGCTTACCCCAGAGACGCTGTACCCTAGGGTGGACTTGCGTGAGAGCCAACAAAAGTCTTGAGGGAAAGTTCACGTCGATGGGTGGTATGTGCGCAGTTGTGACGGTTCCACGGCCTCTGCGGCTTTGCGAAGCCGGGCAAAACCTTCGGACTGTACCGATTACGCGGATGAGGGGAGTTTGAACGGCCCATGTCGCCATTCCTGGACGTTCGCATGAAAGGGTTCGCCGGGCGCGCTTCGATCGAAGCCGTGCTCACGCTCATCGATGCCCGCACACAGGTCCTGCCAGCCGAACAAATCGCGATCACGTCGGCCGCGGGTCGTGTTCTGGCCGAGCCGGTTCACGCTCGGGTCGATGTCCCGTCCTTCGATCGTTCGGCCATGGATGGTTACGCGCTCCGAGCAGCGGACACGCGTGACAGCCCAGTGTCATTGATCGTGCTCGGCGAAGCGCGACCGGCCCATCCCTTCAGTGGGAAGGTGGAGCGTGGCCAAACCGTTCGCATCATGACGGGTGCTCCCGTTCCCGTGGGTGCGGATGCCATTCTCGTTGCCGAGGCGGCGGAGGAACGCGAAGGCCAGCTGCTCGTGCAAAGCCCCGTGCCCGCGAAGAAGCACATCATTTGTATCGGCGAAGATGTGTCGAAGGGGAGCGAGATCCTTTCCAGTGGGCGATGCCTGCGGCCCCAGGATGTGGGTCTCGCCGTCGCAGTTGGTGTGGCAAGTGTCGCGGTTGTGCGTCGGCCACGTGTGGCTCTGCTGGTGACGGGTGATGAACTGCTACCCGCCGGCGCGACACCGCAAGACGGTCGAATCTTCGATAGCAATTCGCCCATGCTCGCGGCCCTGATCGAACGCGATGGCGGCGCGTGCCAGCCTGTGCGATATCTGCCGGATGATGCCGGAGCCTTGCGAGCAGCGCTGCGTTCGACCGATGCGGATGTCGTCCTGATTACGGGAGGCTCATCCGTTGGCACCGAGGATCATGCTCCGTCCATCGTGGCGGAACTCGGCGAACTGGCCGTTCATGGCGTGGCCCTGCGCCCCGCTGGCCCGCTGGGTGTGGGCTTCATCGCGGGGCGAATCGTGTTCTTGATTCCCGGCAATCCCGTGTCGTGCCTGTGTGCGTACGACCTCTTTGCGGGTCGAGCCGTGCGCCGACTCGGTGGCCGGAATGCGGCGATAGCCTACCGCCAGCGCACGTTGCCGTTGGCGGAAGCCGTTGCTTCCGCGCCTGGCCGCACGGATTATGTGCGGGTGAGGGTGAAGCCCGAAGGTGTTGTTCCCGTTGCCTCGCGTGGCGCGTCCAGCCTCAGCAGCGCCGTGCTGGCCGATGGCTTCATCCTCGTTGAGGCGAACCGAGACAGCCTGGAACCGGGCGAAACGGTTGAGGTGTTCTTCTACGATGCCGATGCGGGTTAGTCTCGCGGTGGGAATGGCGAATGCCGTACACTACACCGCGTGTCTTGCAGGCTTTCCGTGTGGTTATCGCTCCGAGGACTTGAGGTGTGTCCGATGAACTTTCGCCTGCTCGCTGTGCTGCTGCTGGCTTCATTTGCCACTTCACTCCATGCGGCCGAGCCGAACGCAACCCTTCATGAGCAACTCGCGAAGGAACCGCCTGCTGAACTTGCCAAGGCAGCGCGCGAACACGGTGACGCAGCCCGCGGTGCGGTGCTGTTCTTTCAGCCGTTTCTCTCCTGTGCCAAGTGCCACGATGCCGAGGTCGGCACGCAACTCGGGCCCGATCTCGCCGCGGCGGGGAAAGAGAAAGCTGCGACAGCCGAGCACCTCATCGAATCGGTGCTCTTTCCTTCAAAGGTTCTCAAGAAAGGCTACGAAACCCTCACGCTCACCACGATCGATGATCGCACGCTCACGGGGTTGGTTGCCAGCGAGGATGCCACGCACCTCACGCTGATTGATCCCGCTGCCAACGGCAAGCGTTTGGTGATCCCCATCGCGGACATCGTGAAGCGCACACCCGGCCAGCAATCGCTGATGCCCGAGGGGCTCGTGAACCTGCTCTCGGATCGCCAGCAATTCCTTGACCTCGCGAAGTACCTCATCGAGATCGCCGAGCAAGGCCCGACCCGCGCGAAGGAACTGCGGCCGGCCCAGACCGCACTCGTGATCCCGGAATACGAGAAGGAGATCGATCACGCCGGGCTGATTCGCACGCTGGACGACAAGGCGTTTCGCCGTGGTGAGGAAATCTATTCGCGCATCTGTGCCAACTGTCATGGCACGCTTCAGCAACCGGGTTCGCTGCCGACATCGCCGAAGTTCGCGATGCACACGTTCAAGAATGGCCACGATCCTTACAGCCTGTATCAGACGCTGACCCGTGGCTACGGCATGATGGCACCGCAAACGTGGATGGTGCCGCGGCAAAAGTACGATGTGATTCATTATCTCCGCGAAGTCTACCTCAAGCCGCGCAACCCGGCCCAGTTCGCGAAGGTGGATGACGCCTATCTGGCCAAGCTACCTGTGGGCAAGAAGAATGCCTTTGGGCCGCCCGCACTCAAGGTCGAGCCGTGGGCCACGATGGACTACGGGCCGAGCCTGATGAACACCTATGAAGTGGGCGGGCCCGGGCCGAACATCGCGTACAAGGGCATTGCGATGCGGCTCGATCCCGGTGCCGGCGGTGTTTCGCGTGGCAAACAATGGGCACTGTTCGACCACGACACGCTACGTTTCGCTGCTGGCTGGACCGGCCAGGGATTCATCGACTGGAAGGGCATTCACTTTAACGGCCAGCATCAAGTTCACCCGAAGCTGGTGGGCGAGGTCGCGTTTGCCAATCCCGTCGGCCCCGGCTGGGCGAACCCCGCGACCGGCCGCTTCGACGACACGCGCTTGAAAGGCCGCGATGGCCGGCTCTATGGCCCGTTGCCCAGTGCCTGGGCTCAGTACCGGGGCACGTACGCCTTCGGTGATCGCACGATTCTGTCATACAGCGTTGGCGATGCCGCCGTGCTCGAAACGCCCGGAGCCGAGAGCAACGCGGGAAGCCTCGTCTTCACCCGCACGCTCGAGCTTGGCAAGTCCTCACGCGACTTGCTCTGCCGGATTGCACCGGAAAGCGCGGCCGCGGCCGTGGTCGGTGACAGTCGGGTGTCACTGATTGTGCAGGATGGTTTCACCGTCCTGAAGATTCCCGCGAATGCGACACCGACTCGCGTGAAACTGCTGATGGCGAAGGAGAATGCCGCGGCTCTGCAGGCGTTCGCGAAGAGCACGCCCGCACCGCAGCCGCTGCAACCGCTCACGAAGGGAGGCCCCAAACGCTGGCCCGAGACGCTCAAGGCCACCGTCACGCTCGGCAAGAATGATGGCCCCTTCGCCGTGGACACCTTCACGCTGCCTGAACGCAATCCCTGGAACGCCCAGTCGCGGCTCACGGGCTTCGACTTCCTGCCCGGTGCCGAGCAGATGGCCGTCTGCACCTGGGATGGCGACGTCTGGCTGGTCTCGACACCGGACCGTTTCAATGTCGAAATCACCTGGCAGCGCATCGCTTCGGGGTTGTTCCAGCCGCTGGGCCTGAAGGTGCGCGATGGGGCCATCTTCGTCTGCTGCCGGGATCAGATCGTGAAGTTGCACGACCTCAACGGCGATGGTGAAACCGACTTCTACGAATGCTTCAATAACGACCACCAGGTGACCGAGCACTTCCACGAATTCGCGATGGGGTTGCAGACGGATGCGGAAGGCAATTTCTACTACGCCAAGAGCGGACGGCACGCCTTGCCCGCGTTGATTCCGCAGCACGGCACGCTGTTAAAGGTGAGCAAGGACGGAGCCACCACCGAGATTCTCGCCACGGGCTTCCGCGCTGCCAATGGTGTCTGTCTCAATCCGGATGGCACCTTCTTCGTCACCGATCAAGAAGGCTTCTGGACACCCAAGAACCGCATCAACCTCGTGACGAAGGGCGGCTTCTACGGCAACATGTATGGCTTCACGGATATCACGGACACATCCGATGCTGCGATGAAGCAGCCGCTCTGCTGGATCACCAACGCCTTCGACCGCTCTCCCGCAGAACTCATCTGGGTGACAGGCGAAAGCTGGGGTTCGCTTCGTGGCTCGCTGCTGAACATCTCCTACGGCCACGGGAAGATTTACATCGTGCCACACGAGATCGTGAACGGCCAGGCCCAGGGTGGAATGTGTGCCTTGCCGTTGCCCACGTTCCCGACCGGCATCATGCGGCCACGCTTCCACCCACGGGATGATTCACTTTATGTGTGTGGCATGTTCGCCTGGGCCGGCAACCAGACGCAAGCCGGCGGCTTCTACCGCATCCGCCGGACCAGCAAACCCGCCGACCTGCCCATTGGCTTGAAGGCTCGGGACCAGGGTGTGGAACTGACCTTCACGGATGCGCTCGATCCGCAGAGTGCGGCCAATCCGATGAACTACGAGATCAAGGTCTGGGGCTTGAAACGCAGCAAGAACTACGGTTCGAAGCACATAGACGAGAAGCCGCTGAGCGTGGCCAAGGCAACCGTCTCCGCGGATGGGAAGAGCGTGCACCTTGCGATCCCGGAGCTGGAACCCACGTGGTGCATGGAGATCAAGTACCGCGTGAAGGGAACGGATGGCCGGGCCATCTCTGGAGTGATTAACAACACCATCCACGCCATTGAGAAGTGAAGGTGACGGAATGAATCCCGCGCCACCCCGGGCCGCCGTGCCTCGGCTTGCCGTCGACATCGCCAAACCACTGAACCTCACCGAGGCAGGCCGGGCCGTGCTTGCACCGACCCACACGGCCCGGCAATACTTCGACACGCTGGTGCTGGCCGGGCACCACGATGATGCCCTGCGCTTTCTCGCGGTC
>JBGSZR010000223.1:0-21587 GCA_041750275.1 Gemmataceae bacterium | reverse complement strand
GAGCCGGCCGCCGGCTCGTCGAAGTTTATAACCTGTGCGTTGCGTCCGAATTGCAGGACCAGACAGGCAAGCGTGGACTGAATGCCACGCTGTTCGATACCAGCCAGTCGGCAGGGATGTGCGATCTTGTTCAAGCCGGGATGGTTATCAACCCCATGCATTGAGCCTCGCTGCTCACCCCAGCCAGGCGGGCAACTCCCCGGCGGGCGGAAGCGTGACCACGCTGAGTGAACTGATCTGAGGGTGGGCCTTCACCTCGGCGAGCGCAGCTTCCGGTGGCGGGCTATCGATGTTCAGGATGCCAATCGCTTCGCCACCCGGTGCGGCCCGGCCGACCGTCATCTGGGCGATGTTCACACCGTGCTTGCCGAAGATGGTGCCGATGAAGCCGATCATGCCCGGCACGTCGCGGTGCGTGAAGACCATCATCACGCCATCGAGATAGCCTTCCATGCGGAACGGCCCGAGTTGCACAAGCCGCACGTACTGATCGCCGAAGAGCGTTCCCGCGGCTGCAGTCGTGCTCTGCTCCGTCTCCACTTCAGCCAGCATGAGCGAAGCGAAATCGCCCTTCTTGGGGTTCGCCGATTCCGCGATCTCGATGCCGCGTTCACGTGCCATCACCTCGGCGTTCACGAGATTCACACCACTGCTAAGCCGGTATTCGAGCAACCCGGCCGTGAAGGCCGCCGTGAGCAAGCGTGTCTTCTTCGCCGCAAGATCGCCCTTGTACGTCAGCGTGGCTTTGCGAATGGCCCCTTGCGACATCTGGGCATGCAGCAACCCCAGCCGGCGGGCGAGATCGACATACGGCCGAACCTCCGCCAATTCCTTCGGATCGACCGAAGCCATGTTCACCGCATTCGCGACTTGTCCCTTCAGCAGGAAATCGGCGATGAGTTGCGCTGCCTCGACCGCGACGTTTTCCTGAGCCTCGACCGTCGAGGCACCCAGATGTGGCGTGAGCACCACGTTCGGTGCTTTCACCAGCGGGTTGTCGGCGGCGATGGGCTCGACCGTGAAGACATCAATACCCGCCCCACCGATGGTGCCAGCCGCGAGTGCCTCGGCCAGTGCCGCCTCATCGACGATGCCGCCACGGGCCACGTTCAGCACCACGGCGGTCTTCTTCATGCGTGCCAGTTCCTTCGCCCCGAGCAAGCTCTTGGTCTCGGCGGAGAGTGGCACGTGAATGGTGAGAAAATCGACCTGTGGTAAAAGCTCCTCCAGGTTCGCCGCCGTGAGCAGGCCCAGTTCGGCGGCCTTGGCGGCTGTGACGAACGGATCGAGTGCCATCACGGTCATGTCTAGTCCAACGGCACGCCGGGCGACTTCGCGGCCGATGCGGCCGAGACCGACGACGCCGAGCGTTTTGCCAGCGACCTGCGAACCGACGAACTTGTTGCGATCCCAGCCTCCGCTCTTCATCACGCCATCGGCTTGTGGAATCTTGCGAGCGATGGCGAGCATCAGTGCGATGGTGTGCTCCGCGGCGGAAACGGTGTTGCCGCCGGGTGTGTTCATCACCACCACGCCTTTGCGGGTGGCTGCGGACACGTCGATGTTGTCGACGCCGACACCTGCACGGGCGATGGCCCGGAGTTTCCCGGGGTTCTCCAGCAACTCCGCGGTGATCTTCGGTTGCGAGCGGCAGATGACCGCATCGGCAGCCTGCAGTGCGGCCTTCAAGTCGTCGCCCTTCAAACCCGGGCGGTTATCCACTTCGAGCCCGGCCGCGGTGAGTAACTCGACACCGGCCGATTCCAGCTTGTCCGCAATCAAAACGCGAGCCATGATCGTTCGAGTTCCTGGGAGAGTGCGTGGTTCGAAACAGGGTTAATGTATGACGGAGGGGTCGGGCCCGAAAACGGTTCACGCTCCAGTGCGGCCGCGGCCCGTGAGTGTGCGCAATTCCGTGAGCACCAGATCCATGAACACATCATGCGCCGCGACGGGGATGGCATCGAAGATCTGGCATTCGAAAGCGAGGGCCACCAGCGGAGCATCGGGGCGGGCGGTGCCGAGCAGACGGTCGTAGTACCCTTTGCCTTGCCCCATGCGGCCGCCCTGGGGATCGAACGCAGTGCCGGGAACCATGACCAAATCGAGTTCGGTGGGCTGCACAATCTTTGCGGGAAGTCGGCGCAGTTCCTCACGCGGTTCGAGAATCTTGTACGCTCCTTCAACCAGCTCGCTCATCTCTTCAAGGTGAAAAAGTTCGAGCGTATTGTTCTCGACGACGCACCAGGGCACCACGACACGCTTGCCGTGACCCAGCGCCTCCGGCAGTGTGTGCCGCGTGCGGACTTCGCTACCCGCATCGACATACCACATCACGGTCTTCGCAGCCTGGTAAGCCGGCAACTCCATGAATTTGCCGCAGATCACCCGACTGAATTCGTCCTTGTCTTTCTGGGCCACGCGGTTCTTGCGGGCTTGCTCGCGGATCGCGGCCTTGCGGAGCTGGGGATCGTCGGACATTGCGTGTTTCTCGGTGAATGATGTTGCGCTGTGCGGTTCGCGCTCCGCTCTGGAGACTACGCGCCGCGGCTACACTTGTCACTTCGCGGCCGGCTACTTGGGGAAGCGGTCCTGCAGCGCGACCACGACAAGCTCGCGTTCGCGCAGGGCACGACACGCTTCCACGGCGGCGAGGGCGGCGGAGAGTGTGGTGATGCAAGTCACACGGTGGGTCACGGCCGCGGCGCGAATCTTCGTCTCATCCGTCGAACTGCCGCGGCCGGTGGGTGTGTTCACGATCAAGGCAATCTCGCCGTTCTTCAGCTTGTCGATCAGGTTGGGCCTGCCTTCCGCCAGTTTCGACACTTCGCCCACCGTGATGCCGCGCTCGCCCAGGAAACGGGCGGTACCGCGCGTGGCGATCAACTGGAAGCCCATCTCGGCGAAGCCACGAACCACGGGAAGCACCGCTTCCTTGTCGCGATCCGCCACCGAGACGAACACCGTGCCAGAGGAAGGCAACGCGGCACTGGCGGCCATCTGCGACTTGGCAAACGCCATGGGCAGCAGGTCGTCGATGCCCATCACTTCGCCGGTCGACTTCATTTCGGGCCCAAGAATGATGTCCACACCCGGGAACTTGTTGAACGGAAAGACGCTTTCCTTTACCGAGTAGTGCGTGGGGACCACTTCATCCTTCACGCCGAGTTCGTCCAGCGTTTTCCCGACCATGACCAGTGAAGCGAGCCGAGCCAGCGGCACCCCCGTGGCCTTTGAGACGAACGGCACGGTGCGGCTGGCACGCGGATTGGCCTCGAGAATGTACACCACCGGCTCGCCAATTGTGGTGACGGCGAACTGGATGTTCATCAACCCCATGACATTCAAGGCGGTCGCGAGCTTGCGAGTCTGAACCTTGATCTCCTCGATCACGGCAGCGGGCAAACTGTGCGGGGGGATGACACACGCCGAGTCGCCAGAGTGGATGCCGGCTTCCTCGATGTGCTGCATCACGCCGCCGATGACGGTACGGTTGCCATCGCAGAGGCAATCGACATCGACTTCCATGGCACTTTCGAGGAACTGATCGATGAGCACGGGCCGATCGCGCGAGATATCGGGAGCGATGCGGGTCATGTAGGCGTTGAGTTCGTCCTCGGTGTAGACGATTTTCATATCGCGGCCGCCGAGCACGAAGCTGGGCCGCAGCAGTACGGGGAAGCCAATCTTGCGGGCCTGATAGAGAGCCGTGGGGCCATCGACAGCAGTGCCGTTGGCGGGCTGACGCAGGCCGAGTTCGGTGACGAGCTTGGCGAACTTGCCGCGATCCTCGGCATCGTCGATGGACGAGACACTCGTGCCAATGATGGGCACACCTGCGGCTTCCAGGGGCTTGGCGAGGTTCAAGGGCGTCTGACCGCCGAACTGCACGATCACCCCTTCGGGTTTCATGCGATCGTAGATATTCAGCACATTCTCAACGGTGAGCGGTTCAAAGAAAAGGTGATCCGAGGTGTCGTAATCCGTGCTCACGGTCTCGGGGTTCGAGTTCACCATGATCACTTCGTAGCCCGCATCGCGCAGTGCGAACGCCGCCTGCACACAGCAGTAATCGAACTCGATCCCCTGGCCAATGCGGTTGGGTCCGCCACCCAGGATCATGATCCGCGGCTTGCCCGTGGAAAGACGAACTTCGTCTTCTGCGGACGCGCCGCTCGCCCCGAGTTCGTAGGTGCTGTAGTAGTATGGCGTGAACGCCTCGAACTCGGCGGCGCAAGTATCGACACTCTTGAAGACGGCCTCGATGCCCAGTTTCTGTCGAACCGTGCGCACGACCGAGGCACGCGTATTCCAGATGGTCGCGAGTTGCACGTCCGAGAATCCATTTTGCTTGGCTCTCATCAAAAGTGCCGCACTCGCTTCCTCCAGACCCGGACACGCCTGTAACTCTTCTTCGAGTTCCACCAGATCGTGAATGGCATTGAGGAACCACGGGTCGATTCGTGTGCGTTGCTGGATGTCCTCGAGGGTCAATCCCGCCTTCATGGCGTAACGCACGTACCAGATGCGTTCGCTGTTGGGGTTGGCGAGTTTCTGCACGATCTCATCGCGGCTAGGCGCGTTCTCGGTGCCCCAACGGTCGCGGCGATCGCAGCCAATGCCGAAGCGGCCGACTTCCAGGCCGCGCAGGGCCTTTTGCAGCGATTCCTTGAAGGTGCGGCCAATGGCCATTGTTTCGCCGACGGACTTCATCTGCGTGGTTAACGTGGGGTTCGCCTCCGGGAACTTCTCGAAGGCAAAGCGCGGCACCTTGGTGACGACGTAGTCGATGGTGGGCTCGAAGCTGGCGGGCGTTTCGCGGGTGATGTCGTTGCGGAGTTCATCGAGTGTGTAGCCGATGGCGAGCTTCGCGGCGATCTTGGCGATGGGGAAGCCCGTGGCCTTGCTGGCGAGTGCCGAGGATCTCGAGACGCGCGGGTTCATCTCGATGACGATCATGCGGCCATCGCGCGGATTGGTGGCGAACTGGATGTTCGAGCCGCCGGTTTCGACGCCGATCTCGCGGATGATGGCTTTCGCCTGGTCGCGCATCCGCTGGTATTCCTTGTCCGAAAGCGTTTGGATCGGGGCGACCGTGATGCTGTCGCCGGTGTGCACGCCCATCGGGTCGAGGTTCTCGATGGTGCAGACGATGACGACGTTATCGGCCTTGTCGCGCATCACTTCGAGTTCGAATTCTTTCCAGCCGATGAGCGATTCTTCGATAAGCGTTTCACCGACGGGGCTGAGGGCGAGCCCCTTGGTGACAAGGTCGATGAACTCCTCGCGGTTATAGGCGATGCCGCCGCCGGTGCCGCCCATGGTGAAGCTGGGGCGGAGCACGCAGGGGAGCCCGATACGTTCGATGATTTCGAGTGACTCGGCCAGCGATCGCGCCACGCCGCTGCGGGGCACATCGACGCCGATTTTGACCATGGCGTCCTTGAACTTCTGGCGATCCTCGGCCTTGTCGATGACATCGGCACGGGCACCGATCATCTCGACGCCGAACTCTGCGAGCACGCCGTTCTTCTCGAGGTCCATCGCCGTGTTGAGTGCCGTCTGGCCGCCGAGTGTGGGCAGGAGAGCATCGGGGCGTTCCTTCTCGATGATCTTGCGAACGACTTGCCAGGTGATCGGCTCGATATAGGTGCGGTCGGCGGTCTCGGGATCGGTCATGATCGTGGCCGGGTTCGAATTGACCAGCACGATCTCGTAGCCTTCTTCGCGGAGTGCCTTGCAGGCCTGCGTCCCGGAGTAATCGAACTCGCAGGCCTGACCGATGATGATGGGTCCTGAGCCGATGAGGAGAATTTTGTGGAGGTCGGTGCGCTTGGGCATGTGTCTCGTCGGTGTGGTAAGTAGCAATATCCCGCGCAAACTCCGCTTAGTCTTATGGACACAGCGAGACCGAACAAGTGGACGACAAACGAAGAACGCGCGGCGACGAGAAGCGGGTGTGAAGCGTGAGCGGCGCTGCTACACTTTGAACGGTGTGCAGAGCATCACCACGAGGCGATCACGGGGGCGACACCATGAACCGCATTGCGCCGGAAGCGTTGAGCCGATTTCAGCGAGCCTACCGATTCACGGGTGGTCGACTTCGTGGAATCCGGATTCTCGCCGGTTCCGAGCGGAGCGTGACAGTCGAGTTCCGACTGGTGGTGCGCGAGGCGTTGAAGGATCTTGGCAACGAGCCGCGACTGGTAAAATTGGTGCTTCGCCTGGAGGGAGTTGAAGAGTATCGTTTTCAGATGCGGCCGAGCCAGGCAAAAGTAAAGCTGACGGATGCCTGTTTTCGCTATCTGAACGGGCTCTTCTATGTGAACTTCGATGCACTGGGTTTGATACCGGGTGAAGAACCCGCGGTTCACGATTTCCGAGTCTCGGAGGTCTTTGCGGCGGGAAGGCAGATGTCGTGGGTTTTACGAGAGCCGCGTTCGAGTTGAGGGTGGGACGCGCATGAAAACGGCCGGGGGATAATCCCCCGGCCGTTCACACGATCAGAGTAAACACGTTAGGCTACAGCCGGAGTGTTCGGTCCGTTCCTGCGACGGAACATGCGAGCGGCAAAGAGTCCGCCGATGCCGAGCAACGCCATCGAGGCCGGTTCTGGCACCACCTGACTGGGTGGTGGCGGAACGTGGTATTCGATGGTCAAGGCCGGTCGCTCGTTGATAATTGCATTCGCGAAATTCGGGTGTTCGCTGGACGCGAATTTGTAGGTACTGCCCGACTTCGTCTTGATGACGAGGCCATAGTTGTCAAGCGAGCCATCATACCAGGCCTTGAAGGTCTCGGTGATGTCGAACTGCTGGTGCCATGAGGCGCTCGAAGAAATCGTTGCGTCCACGATCTTGGCACCCGTGCTCACGCCACCATTTCCGAACTTCGAGCCGGACCAGACGGTGTTTTCCGTCCAGGCGCTGGTGGCGACGAACATCTGAACCTGCGTGCCGACCGGTTGGGCACAGAGGTCGAGTGTGACCTTGTCGATCACCGCTCCTACGGGCAGTAGACCGGAACCGAACAGATTCGGGAACGAGAGCAGTCCAATAGTGCCAGTGGGGCCAGTCGGAACCCACTGCTCATTTCCGTACGGCGTGCTGTCTCCGGATTTGATGTAGGTATCGTTGGTGGCAATCGTATTGCCGTCTGGATTGCCTTTCCAGAAGGTCAGTGTTTCCGCGTGGGCAGATCCTGACAGCAGTGCGGCTGCAGCAATCGCCAGTGTGAACAGGCGGGCGGGGCGCATCTTGGTGGGCTCCTCTCGGGGGTGCAGAGCCAAGGTGGGAATGACCGGACCATGTACAAACGGGGATCCGGCGACAACGGAGATCGACAGAAGCGATTGTAGTGCCGGGAGAACCCATCCGGAAGGGAAAGTTCGCTCAACCCGTAAAATTGATGCAGCTGACGCAATGAGAAATGATGTCAATCCGGGAGAAGATGTTCAGGTCGTTGCCATCGCTTAACTCATGAAGCAGCGGAGTGTTAACTTTACTTAGCGCTGCACTGCTTCACATCGAACGTTCTACTTCACGACCCCGAACTTGTAGATGGTTGTTTGTTTGTACGTCTCACCGGGCCGCAGCACCGGGTTGGACTTCCCTTTCCACTCGGGCTGATTGATCGAATCGGGGAACTTCTGAGCTTCCAGGCAGAATCCATTGTACTGCTTGTACACGGCGCCAGTCTTGCCGATGTTGGTGCCATCCAGGAAGTTGCCGCTGTAGAACTGCAGACCGGGCTCGGTGGTGAGCACTTCCAGCACCCTGCCACTCTTCGGGTCCGTTACGCGTGCGGCCAGTTCCGGCCGCTCAGTGGCTCCCTTATCCAGCACGAAGTTAAGATCGAATCCCACCGGCTTGCCGCCGGCTTTTTGCAGATCCTTGCCAATGGGTTTGGCCTGGGTGAAGTCGAACGGAGTGCCCGCGACAGGCTCGATCTTGCCCGTGGGGATCAGTGTTTCGTCCGTGGGTGTGTAGGTCTTTGCAAGAATCTGGGCTTCGAGTCCGAGAATGTCGCCCGAGGCGTGCCCGGCGAGGTTGAAATAGCTGTGATGGGCCAGGTTGCAGATCGTGGGTTTGTCTGTGGTGGCCCGGTATTCGATCACCAGTTCATTGTTATCCGTCAGCGTATAGCTCACCATCACGGCGAGATTGCCGGGGTAGCCTTCTTCCCGGTCGACGCTGGTGTAGGTGAATTTCACACCCGGACCGATTGGCGAAAGGAAGGGTTCGCCTTTCCACATCTTCTTGTCGAAGCCCGCCTTGCCGCCGTGCAGGTGGTTTGGCTCATTGTTCGTGGCGAGTGTGTATTCCTTGCCGTCGAGTGTGAACTTGCCCTTCGCGATGCGGTTGCCACACCGGCCCGCGTTCGTGCCAAAGTACGGGCTGCCCTTCACGTAATCGTCGACCGAGTCGTAGCCGAGGACGATGTCCCCGTTAACGCCCGCTTTATCGGGAACCTGAAGCTCCGTGATGATGGCACCATAGTCGATGCACTTCAGCACCAGCCCGTGCTTGTTGATGAGCGTGTACCGCGTGACTGCGGCATCGTTCACCTTGCCGAATGCTTCCTGCTCGAACGAGGGGCCGAACTGCGGCTTCGGCGGCTGGGCCTGCACATTTTGTGATCGCATGTTCATCGTAAATCCTGTGCTCAATGCCAGGAGGAAGACGGGGAGAGCACGCAACATGACGAGTAACTCCAGAAGTGGAAACAACTCGCGACATGCTATCGCGACCACGACCACCGGGAAAGGATCGAGCCGCTGAAATGAACGAGGCAAACCCTGGCACGCAACAACAACGCGAGGGCGGAACTTGTCTTGCTCAATTCAAATGATCGGAATCTTGATTGCTTCTTCTCGGCTCAATGCGCGGCACTGCCCATTACTTCCTCGGCGGTTTGTCGTGCTCAAAACAGTTCGGCGACCGGACCGGCAGGGTACACCGCAACCGGTTCACGGGCGGGTCCAGGAATCGTGGCACCGCGTGACACACCGAACGCACCGAAGACTGTCGCAACCAGCTCCTGTGGCGTCACGGGTCGATCCACGGGTTCTGTGCCCAGACGATCCGAGGCACCAATCACGCGGCCACCTTCCACACCACCACCGGCGACGAGTGCTGTCCAGCAGTTGGCCCAGTGGTCCCGGCCCCCATTGGCGTTCAACTTCGGCGTGCGGCCAAATTCGCCACTGGCGACCACGAGTGTCGTTTCTAGCAAACCACTTTCTTCAAGCTCGCTCAGGAGTTGGCTGAATGCGAAGTCGAAGCTGGGTGCCACGGTTGTGCGATAATCATCCAGATTGCAGGCCAGCGAACCGCCATCGGCGTGGCAATCCCAGGAAGGGGAATCGAACACGGTTTCGAACTGACGCACCAGCACGAATGGCACACCTGAGGCGATGTGCCGCACCACATCCGTGCAGAAGTCCGCCGGGGCGAGTGGTGAGTCGTAGCTCCAGACTGCCGGCTCATGGGCCAGCCAGCCAGCCTCGACGCCGTGGCTCACGTTGATGCCGGTCGAGACACGATCGAAGGGGGTGACGACGGTGTACTTATCGAGATCCTCCTTGGGGTTCTGGAGGTACGAAATGACACTGCCGATGCTCGGCCATTCGATGCCCTCGCGAAACAAGTGACCTGTGTTTAACAACTGGAATCCCGCTTCATGGATCGCGGGAGCCGTGTGATGCATCGAGCGAATGAGCGAGAACTTGTCCGCCATGCCAGCGAGTTTTGGGAAGAGTTCACTCAGATAAAGCCCGGGCACACGTGTCGGAATGGGTCGAAACGGGCCGCGATAATCGGTGGGTGCATCCGGCTTGGGGTCGAAGGTGTCGAGGTGGCTGGGACCGCCGACGAGGTTCATAAAGATGCAGGCCTTGGCCTTGCCCATACCCGTGGGGAGGCGCAGTGCCGGGGCTGCATTCGCCAGCGAGAACCCAGCCGCGGTGGCGGCACTGGTCAGCAGGAACTCTCGGCGACTCGGCGAGCTTGGCCTGGACATGATCGGGTTCCCATGTGGCGAACAGCGTTTCGACACATGGTAACCCGTGGAAGCCGCGTTGCAACGGAGGAGTTCGAAAGCCGTTCACACTCCGCTGCTCTTCAACTGGCGGGCAACCTCGACGGCGAAGTAGGTGAGGATGGCATCGGCCCCGGCTCGTTTGAATGCCAGCAGTGATTCGGGCACGACCTTGCCGCGATCGAGCCAGCCATTGGCGACCGCGGCACTGAGCATGGCGTATTCGCCGGACACCTGGTAGGCGAAGGTGGGCACGCCGAACATGTCTTTCACGCGTGCGACGACGTCGAGATAGGGCATCCCAGGCTTCACCATCACCATGTCCGCACCCTCGGCGAGATCGAGCGCCACCTCACGCAACGCTTCTCGGCCACCGGCAGGGTCCATCTGATAGGTTTTCTTGTCGCCGCCACCGAGATTCGAGGCCGAGCCAACCGCATCGCGGAACGGGCCATAGAAGCCCGAGGCATACTTCGCGGCGTAGCTCAGAATGCTGGCGTGGATGAAGCCCGCCGCATCCAGTGCCCTGCGAATCGCGCCCACGCGACCATCCATCATGTCCGAGGGGGCGAGCACATCGCAGCCCGCCTGAGCCTGCACCACAGCTTGCCGGCACAGGACTTCGACCGTCTCATCGTTGACGACATACCCCTCACGCAGCAAGCCATCGTGCCCGTGCGAGGTGTACGGATCAAGTGCCACATCGCAGATCACACCGATATCCGGCACGGCCGCTTTCACGGCACGCACGGCCTGGCAGACGAGGTTGTCGGGGTTCGTGGCTTCCTCGCCATCCGCCGATTTGCGTTCTACCGGTGTCACGGGAAAGATGGCGACCGCCGGGATGCCCAGGTCGCGCGCCTCGGCAACCGCGGGCACGAGCAAGTCGATGCTCAAGCGTTCGACACCCGGCATGGCCGCGATGGGAGTTCGCATCCTCTGGCCGGGTTGCACAAACACGGGCCAGATCAGATCGGCCGGCGTCAGCATGTGCTCGGCAACCAGCCGCCGCAGCCAGGGATGCCGACGCAACCGACGCGGGCGAGCCACGGGCGGCCAGGTGGGAGCAGGTTGAAGCGGATTCATGAATCGACCTCACGAGGGCGGGCTAGACTTTCATTCGCAGCATATCCGAATCGAACGACGCGAACAGTCAGCGGCCCCGGCGGAGCACCAGCACCTCACCCGAGCGGAACGCTTCTGCGGTGAGGCCGGTGGGATGGCTTCGCACGGTGATGGCACCATACGTTGCGGTATCCCACACGGTGGCACCCACCGCGCCATACGAATCGACAAGATGGCCAACAGGATCGGGGCCCTGACTGGAAATGACGAAGCGAGGCTTCGCCCACACGGCCATCGCGCCGGGCTGCCGAACACCCTCGTGTGTGCGGCCACCTGCATTCGCGTTCACAGCGCCGTGATGTGGCGCAAGCATGACATCGATGGCCGGCAGGGATCGCTCACGAACCAGTGTCTGACCATTCCCTTCCAGATCGCCTGTGAGCAACACCGTGTGCCCTTCGTGGCGAATCAGCAACACCAGACTGCGGGCATTCTCATTGCCGGTCGGGCCGAGTTCGGGTGGATGCAACACTTCCAACTGAAGTGACCCCGCATCGAAATGATCGCCGGCCTTTGCGATGCGGATCGGCACGCGATACCGGTCGAGGGCAGCAAGCGTCTCACGCACACCGGGATTGGGCTTCTCGTGAAACGATGGCGTGAGTGTGACTTGCCCCACGGGAAAACGCTCCAGCAGCGCGGGCAAACCGTTGTAATGGTCGAGGTCGGCGTGCGACAGGAAGACCTCATCAATGCGGCGAATGCCACGGTGCCAGAGGAAGGGAGCCACCGTGCGACGCACCACGTCCGGCCCGGTGATGGTGCCAGCATCGTAAAGAAACACACGGCCATCGGCTGCTTCCATCACGATGCAGCCGCCATCGCCGACTGCGAGAAAGGTGATTCGCAACTCCTCGGCGGGTCGTGGTGAAGTGGGGAGCAGCAAGCCGCCGAGCACCCAGGCGGATAGCCCCGCGACAAACGCCATTCGCACCCGGCCTGTGCAGAGCACGACGCCTGCAAGTGTGAAGTAGAAACCGATGAGCCACCAGGATGAGGGCCCCGGTGCATAGACCCATGCACCGGGGAGTTGGGCAGCCATTTGCACGAGCCATTCGCACCCGGCCAGGCTCCAGTGCGTGACGAACGCGAATGGCCAGGCCAGCCAGCTGCTGAAGGGCGAAGCGAGCAGCAACAGGAAGCCCGCGATGAGCGCGATCGATGTCAGCAATATCATCGGCGGTCCAAGCAGGATGCCAACAGGGGCAACGATGTTTTGAGCCGCCAACACAAGTGGCGCGTTCACGAGTCCGAGAATGAGGCTGATGGCGAAAGCGATGCGAATAGTTCGCCCGATGGCAAAGGCCACCTTCATGGGAACCGATCGCGCTTCCTCGAGGAGTTGTTCCACTGGGGTGCGTTCGCGCGGTTCAAGCCAGCGGCTCGCGCCCCAGATGAGCACGAACACTGAGAGGAAAGAAAGCTGGCAGCCGACGTTGAAAGGGTCGGTGGGGTTCAAGGCGATGATTGCGAGCCAGGCCAGGGCAAACGCGTTGGCGGGGTTGGCCGGGCGACGCAGCACGAAGCCGCCGCAGATCACGCACACCATGACCGCGGCACGCATGGCCGAGGGCCGGGCTCCGGTGAGCAGTGCATAAGCGATCATGGTGATGGCGACGATCCAGGCCGCCTGACGACGACGCACTCTCGCGGCCTTCAACACAATCCAGATGAAGCCGGCCAGCACCGCGAGATGCTGCCCCGAGATGGCCAGCACATGCACCACACCGGTGCGGATGTACGCTTCCCATTCCGAGCGGTCCATCGCGCTGGTTTCGCCGAGCAACAGCGCCGCGGCAATCGCCGCCTCCCGGGGTGGCAATGATTCCCGCAATGTGCGTGTGCCCCACCCGCGGAGGGCGGCGAGCCAGCCGAACGCACTCGCCCGCCAGCCTTCCTCGAGCCGGGTGACGCCATCGGCTGAGCGGCGCGAACGCAACTCGGCCGTGATGCGCGAATCAAGCAAGCGGGCGCGATAATCAGCTTCACCGGGATTCGCAGGTGAACGCGGCAATGATAACAAGCCCACGACTTCGACCACATCGCCGCGATGCAGCCCACGGAGTTCGCCATCCACCGTCACGCGAACCCGGCCACTCGCTGGCACCCATCCACCCGCGGACTCAATCGAAGTGACTTCGAGCACGGTCGCCGATGAGTCCGGGCGTGGGATCGTGGCAAGCGGATCGGGCTTGCGCGGATAGAGAACGGGTTCCTCGGCGAGCACGCCACGCAACTTCGCGGGTGCGGGTCTTTCCGTGGCGAACGCCCCGATATCACTTTCTGCGAACAGATGCCGATGGGCGTGATGATGAACGCACGCAATCGCCGCGGTGGCAAGCCATAACCAGGCGAGTGAAGACTCGGGCGATCGCTGCCGCACCACGCACCAGCCGACCAGACCGAGCACCGCCGTGAAGAGACTCACCGGCATCGGCACCGGTCCCAAGCGATCTGCGATCACACCAACCGTCGCGGCGAGCGCAATCGGCACCAGTGGAGCCCGCGCGAACTCACGCCACGCTGGCTCGAACGACTTCCGATTCACGGCATCTTCTGGTGCAGCAGTGGCCATGCGGGCGAACCGAACGGGGCCAGTTGATGAACGCACTTCAATTTACACTGGTCGAAGCGATTGGTTCCTCCTGAAATGGGGATATGCAATCTGTCCGCGTACAACTCGGCCCACGCTCGTATGACATCGCACTCGGCAGTGGTCAGCAGGCGATTGGTGCATTTGTGCGCGAATGCCTGCCAAAGGCTGGCCTGGCGCTGATTGTGTGTGATGCGAACACCGCCGATCACGCCCGCATCATCGAAGCGTCCCTGGGCGATGCTGGCCTTCGCACGGGTCTGGCTGTTATTCCCTCGGGTGAGGAGTCGAAATCGCTGACCCAAGCAGCGCATCTTTACGATGCCCTGTACGCTCTCGCCGCGGACCGGCAGAGCGTGATCGTGGCCGTGGGCGGCGGTGTCGTGGGTGATCTCGCAGGCTTCGTGGCGGCCACGTACAACCGCGGGCTGCCACTCGTGATGGTGCCGACCACACTTCTCGCGATGGTTGATTCTTCCGTCGGTGGAAAGACCGGCGTGAACCACCCACAGGGAAAAAACCTCATTGGTGCCTTCCACCAGCCTGCCGGCGTTTGGATCGACACCGCATTCCTGGAGACGCTGCCCGAACGCGAATACTCCAGCGGCCTGGCCGAAGTCGTGAAGTATGGCGTCATTCTCGACGCGGCATTGTTTACCGATCTCGAAGCGAACGCTGATGCGCTGCGTTCGCGCGAGCCCGCGGTGCTCGTTGACACCATCGCCCGTTGCTGCCGTTTGAAAGCGGATGTCGTGGAGAAAGATGAGCGTGAAGAAACAGGCGTGCGAGCCGTGCTGAATTATGGCCACACCTTCGCCCACGCCTTCGAAACCATCGGCGGCTACGGTGCCTGGCTGCATGGCGAAGCGGTCGCCGCCGGGATGATGTGTGCCGCTCGCCTCGCCCAGCGTCATGGCCTCATCGGGCCGGAACTGGTCTCCCGCCAGCGCGAACTCCTTGCCCACTTCGCCTTGCCACTTGCACCACAACCCGCCTGGCCCATCGAGGAACAGATCACCGTGATGCGGCGCGACAAGAAGTCCGTGAATGGCCAACTGCGCTTCATTCTGCCAACGCGCCTGGGCGAAGTGCGACTATTCGAAGATGTGCGCGAGGATGATGTGCGAGCCGTGCTGAGGGGTCAATGACGTACTCCTCGATTGCACAACGCCTGCGAAAAGTGCTCTGGCTGGCCTGGCCGATCGCTGCACTCGTCTGGGGCTCCTGGCTCGGCACGGTCGCGGCCGGAGATGGCCTGCACGATGGGCTTGGCAATGTCGTGGGAGCCGATCACCTCGCCTTTTACTCCGCCGCTCGCACCGTGCGCGATGGCCAGCCGGAGAAGATGTACGACTATCGCTTCATGCCCGCCTACCAGAATGAGATACTCGGTGGCGGCTGGGAATCACTCGAAGCCTTCCGCAATCCCCCCTTCTACGCACTGCTCTACACACCCACGGCCCGCTGGCCATTTCCCCTGAGCATGTGGCTGTGGGGTGCCATCGGCATGGCGGGGCTGGCGCTCGGGATCATCCTGCTCAGGGCGTCCCGCCCGCGGCTCACCTTCCTCTGGGCACTCACCTTTTACCCCGTGCTCGCAGCCGTGATGTTCGGACAGAACACGCTCTTGAGTTTCGCCATCTTCGCGGGTGTGTTTCGCGCACTCGACGATCATAAACCGTTCCTTGCAGGACTGATCGCGGGGCTCCTGTGGTATAAACCGCAGTTGCTCGTTGGCTTGTTCGTCTGGTGGGGCCTGATGCCGCGGACGCATTTCCGCTGCTGGCTCGGCATGAGTGTCACCGCGTTGTCACTGGCGGCGGTCTCCTGGCTGGTGCTGCCATCGGCTTCCTGGGCGTTCGTGGACACGCTTCGCGAAAATATGGCCTATAACTCGTTCGCCCAGTGGAACGTGCATACGCCGCGGGCCTTCTTCGCCCAGCTGCTGCCACACGCACCGCAACTCGCTGCGGGGCTGGCGGCTTTCTTCGCGCTCGGCGCCATCGGCATCGCAGCGTGGCTCGTGTGGCGAACCGGCGGCCCGCTCCGTGTAATGTTCCCCGCGGCCGTGTTTCTCTCACTCTGGTCGTCGCCACACACGCTCATCTACGAATGGGCCTTGCTCCTCGCCGCTGGCATTGTGCTCTGGGAACGCTTCCCCGAGAAACGCAATGCCTGGCTGCCGCTCTTCACGCTTGCCTGGTTGGCACTGCTGGTGAGTTCGCTGCTTGCGCAGTTCCAGACGGAGGGTTTCGCCGCGAACTCACGTCTCATGGACCTACGGGTCAGCGATGGGTTCCCGTTCGTCTTCCAGCTCAGCGTGCCCGTGCTTGCGGTTGTCGGATGCCTGGCCGCCCGCGAACTCGGTCAGACGTTAGATCCCGCCTCCCCAAGCGTCGGTATTATCGGTTCAGAAACACCCGAGAATCCGGCCGCGGCCACGTCCCGAACTTGACCGCATGCCCGGCGACTCCGACAATCGATGTGTAACCGCGACATTGCCCCACCTGCCCCTGCCCCCATCTGGACCGGTGCCGGCCTCCGGTTCTCTCCGCGACACGCAACTTGACGGACACCCTTGAAATGGCTCAGCGGCGCGTTGGCTTGTGGTTGATTGGTGCCTGCGGCGGTGTTGGTAGCACGACCGCACTCGGGCTGGCTGCGCTCGCGCGTGGACTGACTCCGAATTATGGACTCGTCACGGCACTCCCCGCACTCGCGTCGCTCGACCTCGATTCACCGGAATGGTTCGTGGTCGGTGGTCACGACATACGCCGCATGAGCTTGCACGGTGCCGTGCGTGAACTCCATGAACGCGCGAACGTGATCGATTCCCGCACGATTGATTCCTGCACCGACTTGCTCGAATCGTGGACGGCGAATATTCGACCCGGCGTCACGTATCGCACCAATTCCGCCATCACGGACCTCGCCGACCGCCAGGATTTGAAGGCATTCGCCACGCCGCGTGCCGCGATCGAGCAAATCCAGGCGGACATGAAAGCCTTCCAGGCTGCCCACAAACTCGATCAGGTTGTCGTCGTGAACGCGGCGTCCACCGAACCCCCTTTCACGACCAGCGATGACCAGCACTCGCTCGAGCGGCTTGTCGCAGCACTCGATAAGGGATCGCCCGCCCTGCCCACCAGCGGCATCTATGCGTTCGCGGCGATCGACGCGGGCTTTCCCTATCTGAACCTCACGCCTTCACGCGGAGCCACGTTGCCCGCCCTGGAGGAACTTGCCCGCAAGCGGGGCGTGCCCCTCGCCGGCCAGGACCTGAAAACAGGTGAGACGCTGCTGAAATCCGTGCTCGCGCCACTCTTCGCACGGCGCAACCTGCGTGTGCGCAGCTGGGTCGGCCACAACATCCTCGGCAACCGCGATGGACTCGTGCTCAGTGATCCCGAGAACAAGGCCAGCAAGGTGACCAGCAAGGAAGCGCTTCTCACCGAACTCCTGGGCTACAAGCCACAATCGCACGTCTCGATCGAGTACATCGAATCGCTCGACGACTGGAAAACCGCCTGGGACCACATTCACTTCGAAGGCTTCCTCGGTACCAAGATGACCTTGCAATTCACCTGGCAAGGCTGCGACTCGCTCCTCGCCGCACCACTGGTGATTGACCTCACGCGCCTGGTGCTCCTCGCCCAGCGCCGCGGCGAACGCGGCACACTGCGCCACCTGGCCTCATTCTTCAAAAGCCCCATCGAAGTTTCGGAGCATGATTTCGGCAAACAGTTTGAAATGTTAGAGAACTATGCCAATCAGGCCGCCGTGGACCAGGATCGATATCGAGCCACCAGTTGAAGACCAGGAAATGAATCGCCAATTAACAATGACAAGACGCTAATCAAAACTAATATTAATTGAGAATCGCACTCCTGGAATGAGTATTGTTCTTTCTTGAATCGGCAGTGTGGTTCGTCCCAATCGATGCTGGATTTGTTGAATCGGCAGCCGGTCTTTCCCTCTTATTAGCGGCTCCCAGGATGCGCACTCATGCAATTAGCCTTCAGCACTAATGCTTATCTCAATCATTCCTTCTCGGATACAGTGTCGCGACTGGCAGGAATTGGCTATCGTGGCGTCGAGATCATGGCCGATGTGCCACACGCCTGGCCCGCCTATCTGTTGCCGGAGCAGAAGGACGCCATCCGCACCGCACTCGAAAATAACAAACTCAGCATCTCGAATATCAATTCCTTCATGATGCACGCCGTCGACGATCCGCGGCAAAAATACTGGCACCCATCCTGGATCGAGCCCGATTCTCACTATCGCCAGATCCGCATCAACCACACGAAGAAAGCCCTCACACTGGCCCGCGAGTTAGGTGCCAAACAAATCACCACCGAGCCCGGCGGCCCGCTCGAAGGCCGCTCCTATGCCGAGTGCCTGAAACTCTTCGTCGAGATGTTGAAGCCCGTCGTGGATCACGCCGAGAAGGAGGGTGTGCTCCTGCTCATCGAACCGGAGCCGGACTTGCTCATCGAGACGGCCGATCAATACCTCGAATTTATTCAACGCATTCAATCGCCATTCCTGGGGTTGAATTTCGACATTGGTCATTTCTATTGTGTGAAGGATGAACCCGCTCCGACCGTTCACAAGTTGAAGGAACACATTCGCCATGTTCATCTCGAAGACATCGCCGCCACGCGTGTTCACCATCACCTGATTCCGGGTGAAGGGGCCATCGATTTCGGGCCCGTGCTCACCGCTCTCCAGGATGTCGGTTACGAGGGCTGGGTCACCATCGAACTATACACCTGCCATGAGAACCCTGATCACGCGGCAAAGACCGCTCGCGAACGGGTCCTGAAAATCGCCAGTGATGTCGGCGTCACATTCTGATTTGAACTTGAAGCCAGCGAGAATTTGCATCGACCTGGAATGAATGTCTTTCATCGTCGTCACTTTCTAAATACCACATGGCGCTCGGCTATTGTTTGCAGGTTCGCATATGAATCTCGATGCCCTGATCTTCGTCCCGGCGCTCGTGGGCAGCGTAGTGTTCGGATTCGTGTTCGCACTTTTCGCTTCGAATGGCTATCTCACCGTGCTTCAGAGCACCGGGTCTGGCGCAAAGTTCGTCACCTGGGTCCGCGAACCGATCCTGGATAGTTTCTGGAAAGTCTTCTACCTCGCCTGGCTCATCGGCCTCTGGCTCGGCCCCGCGTACTTCCTCGGCCGGGCCCTTTCCGCAGGTTCCGATGGCAGTTGGTTGCGGCTGGCGATCCCGCTCACTTTCTTCTGGCTGGTGTACCCCGTCAGTCAGCTTTCCTCACTTAGCGGTCCCACAATCTGGCTGCCATTGCACCCCGATGTGCTCAACCGCCTGGCGCAGCGGCCGCGGGTCGTCATCGGCTTCCTGGGCCTGAGTGCACTGACGCTCGGCGGATTCGGCCTGAGCTTTTACTGGGTGTTCCAGGCCAGGGCACTCCCCCTTCTTGTGGTGGGTTCGCTTCTCTTCGTCCTCTTCGGATTGCTCTATGCTCGACTCCTCGGCCGACTCGCATTCGTGCTCGCCTTCACAAGGCCATTCCTGAAACGCAAGAAGAAGAAAAAAGCGTCGACTGACGCAACAACAGCGGACGCTATCGAACCGGGACGCGAAACGGTTCAGCCGTGCGAACTGCCCTCACTCCACACGCCGCACGATGGCCCGTTAACCGGCTATAACTTCCAGGTTGAGGATGCACCTCGCACACGCATCGTCGCCGAACTGGACGAAACACCCGAACCTGCACCTGAGTTGCAGCCTCAGAGTCAGGTGAGAGCTACGCCGCACCCCGAGCGATCACGAGCCTGGACCGAGGAGGATGAAGACCGCACACCCTATGGAGTCGGTGCGGTAGAGGAAATAGCGGACGAGGCCGCGCCATCAGAAGTGATCAAGCCGTCCGCCGAGGAGATTCGTTTGATCAGTCGCGAGGATGCCCCGAGACGTCCCAAGAAGGCCTGGACGGGAGAAGTGTTGGCATTCCTGGCACAGCCCGAAACGCTCGCCGCCTGGCTGATGCTCTCGGGCATGTGCGGTGCGGTGGGTGGGATGATTCGTATTGCAAGAGCCTTCAATCCCGCTGCCGGCGATTCCTGAAAAGTGCCGACGCTGAAGATGCCCGGCCCGTTGACGCTCTGAAAGATTCACCTTATAACCATCCATGAGGGCAGTTAGCTCAGTTGGTAGAGCGAGCGACTGAAAATCGCTAGGTCCCCGGTTCAACCCCGGGACTGCCCACTCGATAGAAAGCCAGTCAGCCGAAGCATTTACAGCTTACCCCGGGTGTTCCGGGAGCGGCTTCCGAACGACGCGAAGTGTGGAATCATTCCACACAACGCCTCACCGGAGGTTACGCTCCCCATGCCAGCAACCCGAAAATCCGTTCCGAGTTACCTGAAACATTCCGCATCCGGCCGAGCCCGCGCCGTCTGGGCTGATCACAGCGGCACTCGTCGCGATCAACTTCTCCCGGGCCCTTTCAATAGCAAGGAATCGAGATCCGCATTTGCCCGGCTCGTTCTCGAGCTGGACGCAGCACCTCACACCACGTCCGACGGCAACGAGAACATACTCGTGAGCGAGGTCCTGGCCGCGTTCTTGCGACATGCCGAGGCCCACTACGTTCGCGCCGACGGCACCCCAACGAACGAGCCAAGCGAGTTCAAAGTGGTCATGCGGCACGTCCGCGAGTTGTATGGCCGGATGCCGGCAAAGGACTTCGGCCCACTCGCGTTCAAGGCCATCCGGCAGAAGTTCATCGAACTCGACTGGTGCCGTTCGCTGGTGAACCAGCGTGCAAACCGCATTCGCCACATCTTCAAGTGGGCGGTTGCCGAGGAAATGGTTCCGCCCGCCGTATTCCAGGCATTAGCCGCGGTCGCGGGATTGCAACGTGGTCGTTCGAAGGTCCGCGACAGTGTGCCAGTCGAACCCGTGGCCGACGACCGGGTCGACGCCACGCTTCCGTTTCTGCCCCGACACGTCCGTGGCATGGTCGAGTTCCAGAGATTGACCGGGTGCCGCCCCGGCGAGGCGTGTTCAATCCGCCGTGCAGACATCGACACCGGCGGGACGGTGTGGCTCTACAAACCGGCTCAGCACAAGACCGCATGGCGCGGGAAATCTCGTGTCATCGCCATCGGGCCGCGTGCCCAGGTTCTTCTCCGCGAGTTCTTCACAGCAGGGCTCGAAGACTATCTCTTCTCGCCGCGAGCCGCCGTCGCCGAGTTCCATGCAGGGCGTTCGGCAAACCGCAAGACTCCAAAGTATGCGAGCCACATGAAGAGGAACGCGATGGTGCGGAAGAAGGCACCCAACCGTGCCCCGACCGACGTGTACGACGTGACGAGCTATGGTCACGCGATCAAGCGTGCGTGTGCCAAGGCATTCCCACTTCCCGGAGACCTGGCACAGCACGCCGGCGAGTCTCACGCCGCGTGGTGGAATCGTCTCACGCCAAAGCAGCAGTTGGAGGTGAAGGCCCATCACAAGGCCAACGCATGGCACCCGAACCAACTTCGGCATTCGCACGCCACGAAGGTCCGCAAGGCGTTCGGTCTGGAACACGCCGGCGCGGCCTTGGGTCACGCGAAGATGTCGGCGACCGAAGTCTATGCCGAGCGCGATGCCGGATTGGCGTTAGAAGTGGCTGCAAAGTTGGGGTGAGTGGGTTTATACTAGTTCTACTGTTTCCTGACATTGACCTGTCGCAACTATTTCGCAGACAATCTCTTCCGTTTCGTTGCTCTTTACGGAAGGAGATTGTCATGGACGACCGGTTCGACCTCCGCCTGCGTGAGATGATGGACGATGCCGAACTCG
>JBGSZR010000222.1:0-9561 GCA_041750275.1 Gemmataceae bacterium | reverse complement strand
GACCTTGGCTTTCGCATCGAGAATCTCGGCATCCGTGGCTTCGCGGACCACGCCGCCGCAGCGTTCCAGAGCCCGCAACCCCTTGGGCAGGTTCACGGGGCGATTGATTTCAATGGCACTGGCGAGCGTGTCGGCCCGGCGATCGGCGGCGTCCATGGCTTTCATGTAGCCATCGATTTTGACCCGGTCGAAGTGGCCGCCGTTCCACCGCAGGCCGTGGCGTTCATAAAGTTCGTAAAAGGTATCGGCCCCGGCGGCGTTGACCACGGCCAGGCGTGGGGCGCGGTCGATGAGCCCGAGTTCCTTCAACTCGAAGAAGGCCTTGCCGAAGCTCGAGACATTCCCGAGATTTCCACCCGGCACCACGATCCAGTCCGGCACTTCCCAGCGCAGGGCTTCCAGAATGCGGAACATAATGGTCTTTTGCCCTTCGAGGCGGAAGGGGTTCACGCTGTTCACGAGATAGATGCCGAGTTGCCGGCTCACATCCTGCACCTGGCGGAGCGCATCATCGAAGTCGCCGGCGATCTGCACGGTGAGGGCGCCGTGTTCGAGTGCTTGCGAAAGCTTGCCGTACGAGATTTTGCCGCTGCCGATGAAGATCACCGCGCGCATGAGTTGCGTGGCGGCACAATAGATGGCGAGGCTGGCACTGGTGTTGCCCGTGCTGGCACAGGCGGCTCGGCTGGCACCGGTCATGCGGGCGTGCGTGAACGCTCCGGTCATGCCGTTATCCTTGAAACTGCCGCTGGGGTTCATGCCCTCGTATTGCAGATAGAGTCCGCCGGGTTTCAGGCCGACGTATGCCGCGGTGGCATCGGAGCGCTGGCACAGGGTCTGGCCCTCGCCGATGGTCATGATTCGCTCGTCCGGGGCGAACGGGAACAGTTCGCGAAAGCGCCAGACGCCCGAGAAATCGAGTGGATTGTGTCGCGTCGTCCACTTGCATTCGAAGTGTTTGAGCGATTTGGGCACAGGCAGGCGGTCCCAGTCGTACACCACGTCCAGGAGGCCGCCGCAACCCGGGCAGCGGAAACTGGTGTCGGCAAGATCAACGGCGGCCCCACAGGCGGGGTTGATGCACCGCTGGTAAGCGAGATCGGCCATGCGTGACAGTCCCGGGCAAGCGCAGGTATTCGCAATCGTTTCGACCGATACTTTAGCAGAACCACGTAACATCAGCGAGTCTGGCTGACCGGCGTGACGCGTGCGTATTGTGAGGTCGCGCGGTATAAGTGGTAAAGCTCTGAACATGAACAGCCCCTCCTATGGGCCGCTCGCCCGGATGTGAATGCATGCCTGCTCACTTGCTCTCCCTCACGGATGGGCCCAGCATCCTCATCGACAAGCCGATCATGCTCTTTGGTCGGCACGAGGAGTGCGATGTGCAATTGAATTCGAAGAAAGTGTCACGCCGGCATTGTTGCCTGGCCCAGGTGAACGACTACTTCGTGATTCGCGATCTCGGCAGTACGAATGGAGTGCGCATCAACGGCGAACGCGTGATCGAGGGCAAGCTCGTGCCCGGCGACGAGGTGCAGATCGGCAACTTCAAATATCAAGTCTGCGGCGATGTGCTCGAACGCTCGAAGGACCGGCCCGCGAAGGATAGCTACAAGTCCGTGCCACCGACGCCGGAAGTATGACAAGGGGGCGAGTGTCTGGTAACAGCCCCTTCACAGGGGCCGCTCGCCTGGCTACGCACAAGAACAGCCCCTTCACAGGGGCCGCTCGCCTCTTTCGCGATCGGAATTACTCCCGAAAGACAACATCCAGCCCCGCGGCACCTTCCGGAATGCGCTCGGTCTGGGCTTCGCCACCCGCGGCCTTCCAGCGGAACGTAGGAGCCAGTTTCGCATGGATATACGTCTGCTTCGGCAACTTCACCGTGCGGCCCTCGATCACGAGGTCCAGGTCGTGCTCCGTACGGTTGAAGAAACTGACCGGTCTCGTCGGCCCGACGGCGGGTCTCCCCTCCGCGGCGAGCACCTGCACACGCACCCGGGGACGGGCCGACAGCGGGCTCGACTTCGCAATTGTGTTGTTTGCTTCCGGGGGCAAGACCAGCGGCGGCAACGAATCACTGTTGCTGGCCGGGGCCTTCGGCAATTTCTCGGGCATCACCGGGAACATCGGCGGGATCAGCGAGGTCGAATCCGGGGCGGGGGCCGGCGTCGGCGTCGCTTCCTTGCCTCCACCCGGCAGCACCAGCGGCTCTTCGAACGGCTTCACCGCATCTGGCTCCATCTTCGGCGGCATCGGCAACACCGGTGGCGTCACCACCAGCTTCGGTTCCGGGTCGGGTTCCCGCGTCACCATCGGCATCGGCATCGGCTCGGCCACACGCTTCGGTTCCGGCTCTCGCGTGATAATTGGGGTCGGTTCCACCGGAGCCGTGGCCTTCTCGGGGCGATCCCGCTCCACCACAGGATTCGGCTTCGCACGCGGCTGGCTCACCTGCGGAGGGTCACGCTCGATCACCGTCTGCGGCATTACAGCGGGACCACACGGAGCGACGTAAACGGGCACATAGACCACCGGCGGGCCATAACAAACCGGTGGCTCATAGCAATAGACCGGCATCACCTCGCACGGCGGCGGGGCACACCATTGCACCACGTAGCACGCCGAAGCCCAGTCGGGAATGGTGAGCATGCCCAGCAATGTGAGCCAGCAGAGGTAGCGTTTCATTGGTGAAGTCCTTTCACACGCGACGGCCGCTCCCCCACGTCGCAATCCCCACACCAGGCGGCGGCACAGAGTCTAACGAGTTGTTGGCAGCAATCTCAAGACGGGTTCGTAACTCGCCGCAGAGACTGCGGCAAGGGTGGTTGCGGAAACCTGGATTCAGGCGGCTTAATGTTCGATCCAGAACCAGTCAGGTGGCGTGGCTTCGTACTTCGAATACGTGTCTTCGCGGTCGACTGGTTCACTGGCGATATTCCCTGTGTTCAGTTCCCTCACGAGTGCATCGAGGACGATCGCTTCCACGAGGTACTGCCGGGACACCCTGCCCTCGACACGCCCGAAGTGCGTCGCCTCGGCATAGACCTTCTCATATGCATCCGGGTACTGGCGAAGCATGTGCGTCCAGAAATGCGTGAGCCGCAGCTTGAATGCGGCTTCCGATTCGCCGGGGTTTGCCAGCAAGGTGAGGCACAGATAGTCGTCCACGAGATTCCTTTGCGCAAACGGTGTTGCCTTTCGCGAGAAGCGATTACAATGATAGGCGAAAACCTGCCGAGAAGGACACCCCACCGCATGCCGCTGGACTGGTCGCCGTTACTTCACCTGATCCGCCGGCACGAACGCCCGCTGCTGATGACGCACATTCGGCCCGATGCCGATGGGCTTGGTTCGCAGCTGGCCCTGCACGAAGCACTGGTCGCGATTGGCAAACAGCCACGCCTCGCCATTGCGAGCAAACTGCCGCCGCGCTATGAATTCCTTGATCCCGAACGCAAGATTATCGAGGATTTCCGGCCCAACACCGTGCAGAACTTCGCCACGTGTGATTGTGTGATCGTGATGGACACGGGCACATTCAACCAGCTTGGCGAGTTCGGCGACTGGCTTAAAACGGTGACGTTGCCGCGGGCCGTGGTCGATCACCACCGCACGCAGGACGACCTCGGCGGCCTGCAACTGGTAGATATCACGGCCGAAGCGACCGGCCGATTGGCTTACGAAATCATGTGCGAACTGGGCGTGTCGCCAAGCCCGCGTGCCGCCCAGAACCTGTTCATGGCCATCGCCACCGACACGGGCTGGTTCCGGCATCCGAACGCCACGCCGGCCACGTTTGCCCTCTGCGGTGAACTCGTGGCAGCCGGGGCAAACCCCACGGAGATTTATGAAAAGCTCTATGAATCCTCGACACTCGGTCGATTGAAGTTAACCGGCCTCGCCCTCGAACGGTTGCAAGTACGCAACGGCGGCCGCGTCGCCTTCACCGAGATTTATCTGAAGGATTACGCGGCCAGCGGCTCTCAACCGGGCGACACCGAGGATTTGATTAACTTCCCGCGCAGTGTGGAGGGTGTGGAGGTGGCGCTGGTGTTCATCGAACAGGTGGATGGCGGCACGAAGGTCAGCTTCCGCTCCCGGGCACTGGATGTCTCCAAACTGGCCGAGCGTTTTGGCGGCGGCGGCCACAAACTCGCCAGCGGAGCTCGCACCAACAAGCCTCTGCCCGAGACCCGCGACGAAGTCCTGAATGCGATTAGTCTAGAACTAACAACCGAGAACCCGAGAGCACCCATTAATCCATTGATGTAGAGAATCAATGACATTGATTTTTCCCGGTGACTCACTGTGATTCTGGATAATGTTAATTCGTATTTGCCCGCCATGAATGCTCATCGCTCCGTAGTGGAGTTTCGCGAATATGGAAACCACATCTCGCTTCACGCTGCGGCAATTGCCATTGCCGGCCAAGTTGGTCGTCTCCACGTTCCTGCTCGCCATCGGCCTCGGCTACACCGCGGCGATGGTGCAATTGCACATGCAGGATTCGAAGAGCGGCAAACCGCTGCCCACGGTCGAGGATGTGATTCTCAAGTACACGGGCAAGCGCTGGTGCACCAAGGATGATGTACCCCGCCCCATTTGTCGGATCGAGCAAGTCATCACCGGCGACCCCACGGGCGACCTGCTCGGCAAGAACATGGCCCCCGCTTTCTTTGCCAAGGACGGCGGCGAGTATGAGAAACTGCTCAAGGCCGATCCCGAATGGAAGCCGCAACTCGATGCCCAGCGCCAGGGCGAACAAACCGCCATCGCACTTTGGGCCCAGGCCGATGCGAAGACGCGCGAAAACGCGTACAAGACTGATCGCTTCTTGCCGCCGGCCGAGAAAGCACCCAACAGTATCACTCCGACCTATCGCCATCCGGATGGTGCCATCAAGGTGAAGTCCATTCTCGATGAACGCTGTGCCCGCTGCCATTATCCCGGTGGCTCCAAGTCCGAACCCCGCCTCGACAATTTCGATGAGATTGTGAAGTTGCTCACCGTCCCGGCCGGCACCGTCGTCCCCGAGTCCGGCGGCTACGTCAGCATTCAGAAGCCGATGGACATCAAGGTGCTCACGCAGACCACCCACACGCACCTCCTCAGCTTCGCCATGCTCTTCTCGCTCACGGGGCTGGTTTTCGCCTTCACGAGCTATCCCACCATCGTCCGTTGTGTCGTCGGCCCCATCGTGGTCATCGCACTGGTAGCGGATATCTCGCTGTGGTGGCTTGCTCGCCTGAACGAACCGTACGGCCCATACTTCGCCATGTGCATCATCGGCACCGGCGGGCTCGCCGGGCTTGGCCTCGCTGCCCAGATCACGCTCAGCCTCTTCAACATGTACGCCTGGAAGGGCAAGATGGCGTTGCTTGGCCTCTTCGCCGTCGCCGGTGGGCTCGGCGGCTGGGTCGCCGTGACCGTGGTGAAGCCCGGCCTCGATGCCAAGCAGGACCCTGTCGTAACTGAGGAACCCCAGACCAAGCCAAAGCAAGAGATCGTGCCATTCGCACCTTCACCGCTCGAAAAGGTGCTGACCGGCACATACCGGGAGAAAGGCCCCTGGGGCACCGGCACCGGCGGCATGATCCGCGCGTTCTTCGACAAGGATGAACTCGATTACATCCCGTCGCTGAAGCCGCAGCGCGAAGGGGAACACGCCGCTGTCTTCGCCTGGATCAAGGCCGAACCAGCGGTTCGCGAAAAGGCGTATCACACGGACCGTTTCACGCTGCCCGCCGAACTCGTCGGCAAACCTATTACACCCCAGTGGCTCAGCGACCCCAGCACCGTGAAGGTGAAATCGATCCTCAACGAACGCTGTGCCGTGTGCCACGGCCTCGGCAAGGAGAAAGAGGAGATCCCGCTCGAGAACTACGAGCAAATCGCGAAGTATCTGGCCGCCCCCGATGCGGTCAAGAAAGTGGACGCTGCACCGGGGCAACCCACACCCGAGCCGAAGACGGTTGTGCTACCGGGTCCGCCCAAGCCGGCACCGATACCCATGGTCGAGCCGAAGGATGTCGCCACCGGCCCGTCGATGCTCGAACAACTCGTGACCGGGCCGCAAAAGAAAGGCTCGCTCAATGCCAAGCCCGGCGGCATGGTCGGTGCCTTCTTCGACAAGGAAGACGAGTACAAGGATGCAGTGAAGTCGAAATCGCCGGACTTGCCGAAGTTGACCGCTGAACGCGAGAACGAACAGGCCGCGATGCTGGCCTGGATTCAATCGGCACCGGACGCACGGCAGAAAGCGTACGAGACCGATGCCTTCCCGCTGCCCGCCTCGCTCATCGGCAAACCACTCACACCGGCCTTCAAGGCAGACGACAAGACGGTGAAAGTGAAGTCACTGTTCGTGGCGCGCTGCGTCTTCTGCCACGGAGAAGGCGGTGAGAAAGCTGATGCGCCGCTGGAGAAATACGACGAGATCCTGGAGTTTCTGAAGCCGACCAAAAAGTGAATCATCGACCGCGTGGCCGACTGAACGCTGCGAGCCACGCGGCCATTTCCGTGTCCGATGCCGTCGGGACGGGCTTCTCCGGCTCGGGTGTGCCTGAAACAGAATCGCCTCGATTCGATTGCAACCAATCGATGAATGCCTGGCACTCCATCACGCCGCACTTGCGTCGTCGTGCATCTTCCTGAACCTGGTTATCGTTCGACACCACCGTCAACTTGTCCGGCCTTCGCTCGCGGGCAATCATCTCCTCAATCGCTTCATCCGCGGTTCTTCCATACGCGAAGTGAACCCGCAGGCCGCCGTGCTTGTATTCCGTGGATGGGATCGGAGCTTCGCGTGCATCGAAAACCACACGCACCGATAGCGCACGTGTCCCAGCGGCCTCGGCGAGCCAGTCCAGGAATCGCTCGCGGCTGCGCTCGAACGCCTTCGCTGGCATGGTTCGCGAGGCCATGCCGATCGCATGCATCAGGTTGTAGCCATCAATGAGAAACTGCACGACACACCGCCTGAGTGGGCTTCATTCATCATAGTTCAAATGACCCGGAAACGACAAAGCCCAGGAGCGGGTGGCTCCTGGGCTTTGTCGTTATGGTAAATCGGCCGGAGGATCGGCCGGTTATGGGGTCTCGGTTTCGCCGGACTCGCCCGGTGAGGAAAGGTCTTCCTCGGTGGCATCCCGGCCCGCAACACGGTAATCCTCACCCAGCCAACGGCCGAGATCGATGACCTTGCATCGCCGACTGCAGAAGGGGTAATCCGGGTAGTCCAGAGCATTCCCGGGCATCGCCGCATCACAGATCGGGCACCGCACTTTACTCATCGGCTCGACCCATCCCGGACTTCGAGAATTCCCCAAATAACCCGATCAAGCCTTTTTCTTGCTGCCACCCGTGCTCTCGGTTTTCGCAGCCGGTGGTGGGCTTGTGGTTGATGTGGAACTGCCACTTGCGGCCGTCGTGCTTTCCGTCTTCGATTCGGTCTTGGCTTCCGCCTTCGGTGCCGCTTCGCTCTCGGAACCTTTCTCCGACGGTCTGCGGTAATCCGTTTCGTAGAAGCCGCTGCCCTTGAAGATAATGGCTCCGCCGCCACCGAAGAGGCGTTCGAGCTTGTTCTTCTTGCAAGCCGGGCACTTCGTTAAGAGCGGCTCATTGAAGGATTGCATCTCTTCAAACGTGTGGCCACACGCCTTGCATTCGTAATCGTAGGTTGGCATGGATCATTTCCGGTTTTCGATTGATGATTGAAGATTGTCGAACAACGCCCACATTGGTTTCGATCACTCTTCAATGGTCAATCACAATTCCAGCATAAACAGTAGATATTGATTTTCATGTTCACAGTTGTCGCGACACTTTGAAATCTTCAATCTTCAATCTTCAATCTTCAATCTTCAATCTTCAATCTTCAATCTTCAATCTTCAATCTTCAATCTTCAATCTTCAATCTTCAATCTTCAATCTTCAATCTTCAATCCACCGCTCCGCCCGCAGGTGGAATCGTGGAGACGATGACCGAACTGGGGCGGAGCACGCGATCGTGAATCATGAAGCCGTGCTGGAGCACGCGCATCACTTCACCGGGTTCCTGGTCGTTGGTCGGTTGCAGCATCACAGCCTGGTGCAAATGTGGATCGAAGACGGTGCCCTCGCCACACTCGATGCGTGTGATCCCGTGTCGGCGGAGCACATCCAGGAACTGGCTGGCCGTGGCCGAGACACCGGTGACCAGTGGACCGGTCTCGCCGGAGTCCTTGGCCGCTTCCAGTGCACGATCCAGATTATCCATCGCCGAGAGCAGATCCTTGACAAGCGGTTCGTAGGCGTATTTTTTCTCCGCCTCGACCGACAGGAGCGTGCGTTTGCGAGCGTTCTCGTAGTCCGCGAGACGCAATTTATAGTTATTGAGTTGAACCTCGGCCGCCTCCAACTTGGCACGGGCAGCATCGAGTTCAGATTCCGGCGGAGTCGGAGTGTCGGCCATGATATCGATTAAACCTCAACATTCATTTATTTAGCAAGTGTTTAGGCCAGCGGTCCGCGTCAGCGGACTGTTCCTCGACCACGCTTCTACATACTCGTTATCACTATACGCGAACACAAATGAATCATCACAATTGCGTATCATCGACTGTATCTGCAGCATGTGATCTTCAGGAACAGCCGGTTTACACCGGCCGCTCGCCTCAACGCGGCCGCTCGCTCGGGCTCCCGTGTTTCCTCTAATCTTTTGGAGGATCGTCGCCCGTGATGAGATTCTTCAGCTTGCCGAAGAAGCTCTTGTTCGTCCCGGAGACCTGCGTCTTCTCCAGTTCCGCAAGCTTGCGGTACAGTTGCTCCTGCTCGGGCGTCAGGTTGGTGGGTGTCTCCACGAGCACCTGCACCAGCAGATCACCTTTGCGGCCGCCGCGGGGATTGGGCATGCCGTGCCCCACGATCCGCATCACTTCGTGAGTCTGGATTCCGCGCGGCAACTCGTGTGTGACCTTCTGCCCGGTGAGTGTCGTGATTTCAATGCTGCCGCCGAGTGCGGCCTGGGCGAAGGTGATGGGCCAGACGCAGCCGAGATTGTGCCCTTCACGCCGGAAGAACTTGTGGTCTCGCACGCGGATGACGAATTCGAGGTCGCCACGCGGAGCGCCGGGTTCGCCGGCGTCACCTTCCCCGCCATAGCGGATGCGGTTGCCGGTATCAACGCCGGGCGGAATCTCGACATCGATGGTGCGGCGGACTTCCACGCGTCCATTGCCACGGCAACCGTTGCACGGGTCGGTGATGATCACGCCGCGGCCATCGCAGGCCCGGCACGTCTGCTGAACCGAGATGAAACCCTGGTTCAGAATCACCGCACCCTGGCCATTGCAGCGTCGGCACTGTGTGGGCTTGCTGCCGGGGCGTGAACCGCCGCCGTTGCAATCGCGGCACACTTCTTCGCGCGGCACCGTCTGGGCTTTCTTGCAGCCGGTGGCGGCTTCCACAAGGTCGATATCGAGCACGGCCTGGATATCGCGGCCCGGACGTGGGCCGGAACGCTGGCGTCGTCCGCCGCCGAAGCCACCCCCCATGCCGCCGAGCAGATCGCTGAAC
>JBGSZR010000221.1:0-3344 GCA_041750275.1 Gemmataceae bacterium | reverse complement strand
GTTGGACCGCCGCGCCGACTTGGGCTACCATGCCCATGGGATGCTCCTCTCACAGTCGTCGATTGTTGCTAACCGAAGATTGTGGGAGGACTTCCCGTTTTCGTGAACCCGAAGTACTCCTTAACTTGATGCCTATGGGTGCCGCCAGGGTTCGAGCCCCAGCCAGCTGGGTGCGAACAGCAGCACGGCGAGGGCCAGCATGTTCAAGGCCATCGCACCAGTGGCAGCCAGCCAGGTGGTTCCTTCTCCCTTGAGTGCCAGTAACCCCAGCACCAGGCCGAGGACAGCCAGAGCGAGGCCACTGATCCGGCCATACGGGAACTGTGTCGCCACCATGGCCAAGCCGAACAGGGTGACGGCCACGAGTGCCGTGCTGAACCCCGGTGCTGCCGGCTCGATGCTGCGTGGGCTTGCTTTTGCAGGTGCAGGTGAGGCCGGCGGAGATTGCGGCAAAACGGGCGATGGCTCCGTCACATCCGCGGCAAGGGCATGAGGTCGGGTCTCATCTACCGGCGGTGAGAGCGCCGAACTTCGGCCCGGCAAACGCTCATCCGAAACGACGGTGAAACTGCACTTACACTTCGGACAGGCGGCCACCCGGCCAACGGCAGCTTCTGGCGCACGGACCGCACCGGCACGGCAATACGGACAGGTCGCAATGATGGGCATAGATACCCCGGAGAGAGGTGACAGGAGGCTCTGACAGGCTGGACATGTTCACCAACATCATACGCACCAGCCAACCGGTTCGTTGGCACGGTTCCCCAAAATGGCCTCGGGAATGCAGCACAAACGCTGGGTAAACTGAGGAGTCGGAACGTGCTCGTGCGGGAGGAATACCGCATCTGCTGATGTGCGGCCAAAGGCCAACTCACGATTGATAACCGAGAGAACTGTCGATGACGAAGTGAGTGGTATTATCGGCGGCTGGCCTCGGCGGCGATGGAAAGTCGGCCACGCATCCCGCGGATACTCGGCAAGTCATGCGGAGCGGGCTGGCCCAGGTGACCCGCACGAATCACCAGCACGCGCTGGCGGGGAAGATTGTTCGCCTCGACCGCAAACAGCACCGAGCCGAGCGTGTGTGCGGCCGACGCGGGCCAGCCGATGAGAAGATAATCGTTTGGGGCCAGCGACACCTCGAATCCGAGGCTCGAATAGCTGGCGACCGGCACTTCCGCTTGCATCACGAAGCCCGTGCCATCGGCCGTGGGACGGAGTGTCTCGACGTGGACTCCATGCTGGATTTGCGGTTCGCACCAGAGCTTGATCCGGCCATCGGGTCGAGATTCCGGGCGAACCATCACTCCCGCGCTTGGTTGGCTCAATTTCACCCGGGAGCGTGAGCTGGCGAAATCGGTCAGCACTTCGAACTCACACGGATCGTGCGGATCGGCCGTGGGTATCACGGCTTCCTTGCGTGTGGCAAAGGTGAGCCCGTGCGGGTTCACCGTGTCCGATTCCGAGTCGAGCAACTTCTGGAACGCAGCGGGCAGCGTTCCGGAGAGCACCGCCACTCGCAGTCCATTCTCTTGAAGTAATGCCGAGATTTGCGGTGGCAAGGAAGGCAATGCGGAGGCCCACAGATCGCGATCGAGCTGCTCGTCGCCCGCCGGCCTTTCCAGAAGAACGCATTCGACGTAAAGCCCCTCTGTGATGGGCGAAACTGGACTCAATGAGCGTGCTTTGACAGCCGAAGCGACGGGTGCATGGTCCTGGAAGGGATTCCAGGAACCTCGCTCCAGACACCCCGTGCCTGCAGCTGCAGACAGGATCACGAACCACAGCCACCGCATGGAGCGGACCTTCGCAACGGAAAAAATTGGTGGAACATGCGAGCCGATAACGAAAGGAAGCGATTCAGTCAATGCGGAAACAGTGCAGATTCGACTGGGGTGTACCCGGATTTCTTGGGGGTCATGCGGCCAGTTGCCAGTAGGCGTTCCACTGGGCCGAGTTGCGGACGCACACCAGGCTCGCCATGGCCCGGACGTTCTTTTTCCGCCACCGGGCTCCTCGCGCCTTCAACCGCAACCCCAAGGTCTTGGCTTGGCCCTCGACCGCGCCGCTGCCGATCGCACGCCCGTGCGACATCAACTCACGATAGTTCAAACGCCCCGTGTGCGGCGTGAAGTACTTCAACAACTTCTCCGTCGCCGGCCGGCGACGCTCACGCAGGACCGGATCCTCCACCGCCAGCAGTTCCGCCACCCAGGCGCACACGCCATTCCAACCGTCCTGCAGGAGCAGGGCCCGCCCGCGTTCGAACGCCGCCTTCGCTCCGGCCGTTCCCTCGCCGAAGATCGCCTGCGCGCACTGGTTGACCCGCTGGTTCGCGTGGAAGATGTCCAGCGTCTGGGTACAACCCGTCAGGACCCGGCCCACTGACTTCCAGATCCAACTGGCGCCGTCGCCCAGGGCCTGAACCGATGCGAACGCGGTGACACCCAGCTTCTTCAACGTCGGCCGCCACGTCCTGCGGAACACCTTCGACGCCGCGATCATCGCGAACGCCACCACCATCGTCGCGGCGGGCAGGCGGTCGTCGGCCCACTGCTCGGGCGTCGACGACGGACCCGCCTCCCGCTTCGAAACCACCGCGATTTTCAGGTCTTTCCAGCCCTCCTCCCGCGTGTTCGCCTTGCCCGCGTCCACCGCGAATTCCACCTCGCCCTTCGCCGTTTGAAACGACTTCGCCGTCGCCGCGTCCTGCGGTTGAAACGACGCCATCGCTGACGCGTGACGCTCCACCAGCGTCCGCACCGTTTCGGTGGCGATCGACACGCCGAGCAACTCGTGCAGGTGCTCCCGCGCCTTGGCGAAGGAGACGTCCGCCGACAGGCGGCAGCAGTGCTTCTGCACCACGCGACTGAACCGCTGCTCCAGGCCGAGAACGGCGTCGACCGCGTAACTGCCGTCCGCTCCGCACCGGCACTGCCAGTAGCGACGCCGCACGACGAGTTCGCCCAGGGTGGTCACGAATTGACGCGTGCCGATGCCGCGGTTCTCTTTGCGGCGGCCGCACGGACAGACGCGGATCGGGGCCCCCTTTTTTCGGCGGTCTCGATTCGTCGAGCCACCGCGTCTTCGAGGATCCGCTTGTTGAGGTCACGGCCTTTGTCGATCACGGCAGTTTCACAAGCCTCCAGCACGGTGCCATCCGGTGCGGACAGGGCGAGGGCGTGGAGTTCCTCGTGCAGGGCGAGAAGGTGACGGACGAGAGCTTCGCTGTCGGCCGGGATTTCGATGGTGATGGTCGGCTTCATGGGACATCCTGTCCGAAGGGGGAAGTTCTCTCACTTACCTAAACTCCGCGATCACCACCAGAGAGATTGGGTACACCC
>JBGSZR010000220.1:0-35129 GCA_041750275.1 Gemmataceae bacterium | reverse complement strand
CCACTTTGAGCAGATTCGGCATCGACAATCTCCTGGGGTACGGGCGGTACCCACGAGATTAACGACACAATCTGCCACTCCTCAAAGTGGCTGGTTTTCAAGCGCCCATCGCTGGCTGGTTTTGAGCGCCCCCTGACAGTGTCGGTTCGAAGACATGCAGCGCCTTGCCACTGCTTGACTGCCATAGTACGACCCAGTGTTGTTTATCCTTGAAACAGGAAGCTGCTACATATCGTCCATCGGTTGAGTGCAAATGGCCGACGGAAGTGCCGGGGGCACCAGCGAACGACTGAAGTTGTTTTCCGCTGCGGGCGTCCCAGTGGATGAGCTTGCCATCCTGATCGTCGCCGAGGAGTCGCTTTCCGTCCGGCGAGAAGGCCAGGCCGAACTCTGATCGCACCGAGAATGGCGTGATCCGCTCCCCAGACTGTGTGTTCCAGAGAAAGACCTCACGTTTCTCACCACCGAACTGAATATTGCCGTTCGGCAGCGTACGCAAGTACGGCTCCCGGTAGAGCACGGCGACGGTCGATCCATCGGGATTCATTGAGGCACGTGGCGCGTATTTTTCCCAGGCTCCCGGGGGTTCTGGCCAGGATTGAATGGACTGGCCTTTCTCCAGATCCCAGATGTGGAGTTTGCCCAGCTTCTTCTCGTCTGCCCTCTCGAGGGTGAACGCAAACCGAAAGTCGTTTGAGGTTGTTAACACCCGGTGTCGTTCCTGTGCGGGTGACTTCCGAACGACCATCTTCGTCGCGAGATCCCACTCGGTGAGTTCGAGTTTGGGACTGACAGCGATGAGATGCTTGCTATCCGCCAAAAACCTGACTACTGAGCCCTCGGGACACGAGAAGGTATGAACGAGCTTGTAGTCGCGTGCTTCCGTGGCGGCGGCTTTGCCAGGTGCTCCCGAGTCGGCTTTGCCAACGGCAACTGCTCCTGTCTTCAGGTTCACCTTCACCATGGCGGCGTTGGTCTTGAGAATTTCCTTGTCCTTGCGAACGGCTGCGACGATTGTGAACTCGGTCTCAGGATCAACCAGTTGAAGTTTCGGATAGCGGACCGTGCACTCATACACATCCGGATCGGCGGCGCTGGGTTTCATCGACACGCGCTGAGCTTTCAGAGCGGGATCGGGATTCGCGAAGTTGATACCGTTGGCTTCGAGTAACCCCTGATCGATTGCCCCGGCGAAAACCTCAAGGGTTTTCCCGGCATCCAGCACGCCGACGCTGGCCCAGGCCTCGAGCAGCGTGCCGCCAGCCAGGTCCAGGCGAATTGTGAACGCAACACTGGGTGGCGTAAACGTGGTGCGTGTGATCGTCAGTTCACTGAACTGGACAACTCCCGTGGAGGGCTTCCGCATGGCACCCCCTCCGGGTGTTTTGGGAACCTGCACGGGTGCAGGTCCCGGTGGTGTGGGTGCGGAACCCATTCCTCCTCGCCGTTGCAAGGTGATCAGGTTTGTGGAGACGTTGCCCCGCAAGTCTTTCACCACGAGCCGTTCAGCCGACGATTCCGGGAGAATGGCGAACTCGTATTCCGTTTTTTGGTTGCGGTGCGTGTGCTCGTACTGGATGTGATAAAGACCGCTCTTTGCGGTGATCGTGTAGTGGCCGATGAGCACGATGTATTGGCCGCCCTCTTGAACCCCGGCCACTCCTTTGCCCGTACCGTCTGGTTCGATGATGAGCGAGAAATCGGCCGCATCCCATGTGCCGGCGAGATCGGCGAGAGGCGGGCGGGGGGAAGCGGAATTGTCCGAAGAAGCTGGTTTTGATCCGGTATCAGTTGCTGTGCGGCTCGGAGAAGAACCGTCTGGCACCCATTCAGAGTCAGTAATCTTGAACGAGCCGGTGAATTCCGGGTCATAGAAGCGAAATCTCTCGTCGCGAAAAGTTTCGCCTTCCCAGACAATCATTCCCTTGTCCGAGAAGTCGGCGGTTTCGGTGTCACTGATTTGAACCTGGTTAAACAGGTAATGATTCGGTCGCCAAATCACGAGCACTGAGATGCGACCGCCAAAGTGGTCCTTCACGAGCTGGATGTGGTCGGACTCCAGCTTCTCCAGTTCAGCATGGAATCGCCTGTCGAGAGCCCGGCGCTTGCGTGGCGAGAAACTCTGCACCTTGCGGTATTCGTTCAGATTCTCTTCGGCCTTGGCCTTGAGCTTGGCCCTGGCGGCCGTGCGCGTCGTGTTGGCCATGTTGGCTCGATGTAACTCGACGAGTTCGTTTCCCGTGCGCAAAAATGCTTCATAGGTCGTGACCTGCTCGACCGAGGGTTGACCGATCCACCAATAGCCACCCCAGACGAGTGCAGCGAGGAATGCGAGCCCACCCAGCGCGAAGAACAGATCGCGACGGCCGGAGCGGCCTTCACGCTGGTTTACGTCGGGTTCCGGGTCTTCTGGTTCGATGTCGATGCGCTCGTCATCTTGCAGATCGAGCAATTCACCCGGCACACGAAGCTGAACGCGGCACTCGGGCTGGGAGCAGTGCACCACTTTTCCCATATATGCGGGAGGTGCTTTGAGAGTTTTGCCACAGGCCGGGCAGGAAAAGCGAATCAAGTTATCCATGAGAGCACGCATGAGTTAGGTGTGTGGGTTGAGCAGTGCGCGTGAGATTGTTCTCTGCCTGAGCACCGGCGCAAGAGCACCGGGTGTGACGAGGATTCCGTTATGATCGGCCCGGCCAATCCGATGGGAGGCTCAGAAGTCGCCTGAGCCTGTCACTTCGCCGCCGTTGATGCTGGCGGCGGCCTGCCAGACATCGAGTGCGATGGAGTTGCGAATAAAGCGCACCGATCCATCGCCGAGCATTGCGTTCACGCCGCCCGTGTGCTTGCTTCGCGCGGCAATGTCGATGAGGCCCCAGGAGGTGCCGCGACCATCGCATGGTGCTTCTGGGCGGCTCTGACAACCAGCAAGTGTCCAGCATGCATCGGGTGTGGTGGAGTTCGGCGTGACGTGGTGCGTGTAGGCGACGCCGTGCTCGTGCGACCAGACTCCGCGGAAGTCGCCACCGACGAGTTCCGAAATGATGATGGTGTTCGAGAGGCCATCACTCACGGCACCCATCGTTCGCTTCACGTTCAAGTTGAATAGTGCAGCTCGTGTCGCGGGATTCAGGTGTGCTGAACTCCCATAAACGTCGTTTTTAACCGACAGCGGAGCGACGGTTTTCTCGACGAGCGTGCCGTCGGGGCTGAAGCAGGCGGCGTAGTTGGCAATGGCGTGCCCGTGAATGTAGGTGGTGACTCCGCCGACATCCGAGGGGCATTGGTATGTCGGGATGATGGTGCTGAAGGCGGGACCGTTCACGTTCTGCCAGTTGGTGCCGCCGAGGCCCACTTGCATGTTGATGCTGCGATGCAGATTTTCCTGCTCCATGAATGGCAGGATGTGCCAGGCCCAGATGGTGCGAATGGAATTGGGCGGTGTGGTGACGACCCAGGTGTTCATCGGGAAGAAGTTGTGAACATCGTGATACCCGTGCAGTGCCAGGCCGATCTGCTTCTGATTGTTTGCACACCGGGCGCGACTGGCCGCCTCACGCACTTTCTGGACCGCTGGCAGCAGGAGGCCGATCAGGATCGCAATAATCGCAATCACAACGAGAAGCTCGATGAGCGTGAAGCCTCGGCGATGCGGTTGCGAGCGAGCCGGTCTGGCACGCCTCGGCACGGCGATGAGCCCGATCCCCACGGCGAGAACACCCAGAGCGGCGAGTGTGATCGTCCAGCGAATGGGCCGTGATTCGTCCTCATCGCGGACTGTTTTCCAGCGTCCATTCTCGTTCACCTGCTCAATGGTGCGGTTACCAGGGACCGGGCCGTACCACGCGAATCCGAGCAACCCGACGGAACCAAGCAGCAGAATCACACCGAGGGCTTTCATCACGATCTCCAGCTTGATCGAGCGGCTTTATAGGATTTGGCGAAGACCTCATGGGTCCTCGCTCCAACCGATAACCGGCACAAAGCGGTGGAGCGTGACGACAGGCAGGCGATAAATTGTGAAGAATTCTGCATCAAAATAATTCGAAATAAATGGTAACATCAGCGTCCGTTGTGCCGGTTTATTCAAAGGGGAAACTCTCCATGCCCCTCGATGATGAGAGGCGGGCAGCGCCCGTCGTGCCGGAGTTGTTGTTGGAATTGCTTCGGGCCAACCGCGAACGGTTCCTGACGTTTGTGAATTGGCGGTCGTGCCGGAGATTGGCGGCACGCCGGGATGCAGAGGATATTCTCCAGGCAGCTTCGATCAATGCCTGCGAACGCTGGACCGATTATGAACAGTCCAGGATGGCTCTGGAGGCCTGGTTCTATCGCATCATCCTGAATGTGCTCTTCGATGACCACGATTATCAGGGTCGCAAGCGACGTGATTATCGAGCGGAACAGCCGTTGCCCGATCGATCCTCGCGTCAGATCGTGATGGGGCTCCGGAATGCTGGCACCACTCCGAGCGAGGCGGTCTACCGGAATGAATTGAAACAACGGATCGAGCGCGTGCTCGGTGAATTACCTGCGGCGTTCCAGCAGATCATGGTGCTGATTCATTTTGCAGAGTTGAGCGGGAAGCAGGCCGCGGAATTGATTGGGATCACGCACGAGTTGGCGCGTCAGAGGTATGCCCGTGCGCGAGTTTGCTTTCGCCACCTCTGGAAAAAGCACTACGGCGAGGAAGGTTTTGGATGACACCGACACTTCCCGACGAATCGGCTCAGAAGATGGAAGTGCTCGGGCAATTCCTGGAGGAGTTGTCGGGAGCGGCCGATACGGAAGCCCTGGTCCGACGCTACGCGGAACACTTTCCAGAGTGGACAGGCGACTTCCTCGAAGAAGCAGTGTTAAGCCGAATGCTCACATCGGTGAAGGCCGATGACTCGGTTCCCGATCTGAGTGAGTTGGTGGATTTTCGCATCGTTCGTGAGATTGCAGTCGGTGGAATGGGCATCGTTTATGAAGCGGAGCAGATCTCGTTGCAACGTCGGGTCGCACTCAAGGTCCGGCATGGGCACGCTTCACCGGAACGAGAAGCAGCCTTCGAACGCGAGCAGCGCGTGCTGGCACAACTTCACCAGTCGCACATCGTTCCCATCTTCTACTCTGGCCGAACAGGAATCTGGCAGTACTTCGCGATGTCGTACATCGATGGTGCGACCCTGCACCAGGTTCTTCGCTGCGCCTGGGAGTATGTGGCCACGGGGCGAACGCTCCCCCAACTGCCAGAACTGGTGATGGCCGCGAAGCGACGCTTTCGCGAACTCGATGGTGTGACGCGACTCGCTGAATATGCCGCCGACCTGACCCAGCGCAGCACGCAATTTCTTCCGCAGCAAGAGAAACAATTCCCATTTCTTGCACCGTTGGCCAAGCCGATTCGCCTGCCTGATCGATATTTCCGCTCGGTCGCCTTGCTACTGGCGGACGCCGCGGGTGCGATTGCACATGCTCACGCCGCGAATGTGATTCACCGAGACATCAAGCCCTCGAATATCATGGTAGATGGCAACGGGCAGTGCTGGCTGATCGATTTTGGGCTCGCCGAGACGCTTGACCATCCCAAAACTCAGCCGACTGCGGGAGCAGCCGGTACGCCGGGCTACATCGCGCCCGAACAGCTGCAGTCCGACGCCGCGCCGTGTGATGTGCGTTCGGATGTATGGAGCCTGGGTGTCACGCTCTTCGAAGCCGTCACGTTGCGTCAGCCCTTTCTTGCGTCTGATCCCAAGGTGACAGCCCCACCCGTTCGTTGCCTGGTGCCGAATCTCCCACGAGATCTGGCCGCGATTTGCGAGAAAGCTCTGCAACACGATCCCGTGAAGCGCTATCCAGGCGCTCGTGAACTCGCGGACGATCTGCAATGCTGGCTGCAGGACAAAGCCACTATCGCGCGTCCAGTATCACCCTGGCGTGCTATCGCACTCTGGTCACGCCGCAATCGCGGATGGGCTGCCGCCATCGCGAGTGCCTGTGGTTTGTTGGTCGCGGCCGTGAGTATTTTGCTGGTGCGGTCCAACCACCGTGCGGAACGCGCCGTGCTTCAGGAACAGGCCGCCGAGGCACGCGTGAATGAGGAACGCCAAAAGATACGACTCTATCAGCGCGAGAACTGGCTGCAGGATGGGCAGCGACTCGTGACGAATGAGCGAAACAACGGCTGGTCCAATAATGCCTGGGAACTTCTCCTGCAGGCAAGTGCCGTCCATTCGGATGAACACATCCGCGATTTGGCGGTGAGCACCATGCGTGGGTGGGACGCGCATCAGCTGCAACTTTTCCCATTCGGAAGCTCCTCCATCGCGTTCGGGCCGACAGAACAATCGCTTGTGATCGGAGGTCTCACCGACCTGGATGGCAAGCCGGTCCGACCTGCCACCATCTGGTCACCTGGCTTAAAATCATTCGCGAACTCGGTTCACCCGGGTGATGGCCCTGTCGCATGCGACGCAAAAGGAAACGCCGTTCAACTGATTCGCTTGAACGATGCACTGGTCCTCTGGAATATCACGAAGGCAAAAGCGATCTGGCGTTATCCGTTGCCGCCAGCGAAGCCTGCTGATGCAGACTCTCGAACCATGAGCCTGGCAGGTGATGCGACTTGGTTCGCACTTGCGGAAGCCGATGCCAACGGCAAGCCCCGAACGCAGATCTGGCACGTTGATTCTGAGAGTGCGTTGCTGCAATTTGAATTTGCGGCCGACGCATTCACCTTCTCGGATGATGCGGAATTCGTGGCAATCGCGAATACCACCCAGCAACGTATCGAGATTTATTCACTCAAGACTCAAATGCTCGTCGCAGCCGTTCCCACCAGTTCTGTCCCGGTGCTGAGCCTGGCATTTGGGAAAAACCCTCGGCGATCGAAGACGGCTCTGGCCAACTTTTTGCTGGCCACCGGTGATGCCGGTGGCACTGTTGTCATCTGGGATTTGCGAACCCAGTTGCCGGTGAGTCATTGTCGCGGGTTGCCACACCAGGTACATGCCCTGGCGTTCAACCCCGATGGAACAGTGCTGGCCACGGGCGGGCGCGAAGAGGTTCGCCTCTGGGAAGCCACCACGGGCAAACCCGTGCTGCGGATCCGACCGGATCAAGGCATCGATTACATCACACAACTCGCGTTCTCCTCGAGTGGCGAACGTCTCGCCGTTTCGAGTCGCGGCGTCCATTACCCACCGAGCACCACGCTCTGGCATCTGGACAACGGCCGGGGGATGGAGCATCTCGTCGGACTCACGGGTCAAGTGGAAAAACTCGTGCTCTCGCCCGATGGCAAATCCCTCGCGGCACTGGCCCAAACGTGGGATATCGCCATCTGGGACCTCGCAACCGGCCATTTGAAATTCGTACGCGAAGTACCAACGGGTGCGTTCGCCGATAACGCCGGGCTCGCCTTCAGCCCCGATAACCAATCACTGGTGTACTCGGTCAGCAGGGAACACCAGGGCATGGCCTTGCTGCTCGACGCCACGAATGGAGCCGAATTGCATCACTGGGAATTACCGCCAGGTTTGCAAAATCACATCGGCTTCACAAAAGAAGGTCAACTCTGGCACTTCCAGGTGGAAACTGAGAGCGGCCTGGCACTGCCCACTTCAAACCAGCCCTGGCGTGAGAATCCGCGCGTGTGTCGCATCCGCGATCTGCGAGCAACGTGTCCGGAAGCCGTTGTCGCCGAGTTTCGCGGCTTCCCGCGACACATCTACACCGCTGCCATGACACGCGATGGCCGGTACACCGTGATGGAAGGTTTGGGAGCAGAACGCGGCGTGAGAATCATCGAAACAGCGACCGGTCGTGTCACGGCCGCTTTTCCCTCGAACAGTACAGGCAACGGATCCGATCTCGTGCTCGACTCCGCAGACCAGTGGATTGTTTTTTCGGATGGGCGGATACCCACCGCGTCGCGTTTCTCCATCCCAAATGGAACGCGGCTTCCTGGCTTCGCCACGCCACGCTCGGCCGTCAGTTCACGTTCTGGATACTCGTGCACGCTGTCCACAAACTGTATGCTCTACAGGGACATGAGCCCCCAGGCATTCGCAAATCTCGCACCCACGCACACAGTGAATTCCTTCTTGTTTGACCCTTCCGGCGAACGACTGATAATCGGTGGTCGCGATGGGACCGTCGTGAGTTGTAATCTCGATCGTGTTGTGAAGTGTCTGGAGTTGTTGGAGAGTTCTCGATGAGTTCACCGCAAATCCGCTTCCACTCGCGAGTGAAGAACCATTGCCCATCGATTCGCGGAGTTTCGTGGTCCGGCACGGCGGCAGGGATTCCGGGTGTCGGATAAACCCCCGCGCCAGAGTATTGCCAAAATCACGATTCCGACATCGAGGATTCCCTGAATCGGTGGCTGAACGGGTTGGCACTCCTCAGGAGTGGCTGGCATCCTCACCCACTGAACCGATCATCGCAGCTCAATGGGTGGATGCGTGAACGCCGTTATCGCTGCTTTCGGCGTCGTTCTTTTTGTGAGGGGCGATCCGTCGCCGGTGGTGTGGATTCCACGACTGCTCGGGGGGCAGGTGGCGGGGGAGTGCGGCGTGTGACCGACGACCAGTAACGTTGAGGGATCAGGCCCAGCCCGATGATGACCAACTGACTGATCCAGAACCAGCGGCAGCCCTCGGCGAGGCGGTTGTCGAAGCCATAGGCGTGCAGCCCAATGCCGAGTTGGTTGGTGCCAAACCAGCTCCAGGCTGTGATCATGTTGCCCGCCACGACCAGGACGGCCATGCCGCGATCGCGAACCATGCCGGCCCAGCGGGCGTGCAGGATCAGGGCATTCCACAACACGATCAGCACGGCACCGTTCTCCTTGGGATCCCAGCCCCAGAAGCGGCCCCAGCTTTGATCGGCCCAGATGCCTCCCAACACAGTGCCAACGAAACTGAGCAAAGTGGCGAAGCAGACAACGCCGTACGTCATCTGGGCCATCTTCTTGCCGGAGGCATTATCCAGTGCCAGCTTCTCCAGCAACTTGGCCGGGCCGGGCAGGTCTGTCAAGGCGATGGGGTTGCCCGTTGCGTCCACGCCTTCATACGAAGCGCGAACGAAGAGCAACGTCAGCACGTAAATCACACCGCCCGCTACCACCAGGAACGTCAGCACCTGAGCCATCGCTTCATGGAGCACTTCGTAGTCGGCCAGTGAATTCATGATGAAGGCGAACATCATGAGCGGAATGGCCACGAGTCCGGCAGAGGCGGCACCGAAGACGAGCAAGTCTGGCACGCTCGGCGCACCGGCGGTGCGGAACGAATCGCGCACCACAGCCGCGAGCAGTCGACAGATGTAGGCGATGCCGATGAAGCCGGCGACGAAGGTCGCGGTGTAGCCGAGCGTCACGGTGGTGACGTGCGTGGAGAGCCAGAAGTTGGTGTCCAGCACGGCCTGCATCATCTCGAGGGTGTCGCCACCGGTGGCGAGGTTATGCGAGATGATGGTGGTGGAGAGCCCGAGCACAGCGGCGAGGATGTTGCCGATGCCGATGGGGTAGAGCTTCTCGAGCACGAGGCCAATGATCACGCAACCCCAGCCGATGAACACGGCCGACGAATACAGGTTCGTGACGGGCGGCCGCCCCTGCACGTACATGCGCACCAGGATCGCGGCCGTCTGGATGGCGAGCGTGAGATATAGCAAGTAAAAGGCGGACTTCCGCAGGGGCTCCGTCCAGGCTAGCCAGCTGAGGCAGCAGATCAGGAAGACGAGCACATACAGGACCACGCACTGATAGAAGGGTGCAAAGCGGTTGTACGCGGTCTCAATCCGATCCTTCGCAAGCGTCTCTTGTGGCACGAAGCTGAGGCAGTTTTCTCGATACTCGTTGAGGGCCTTATTGAACTCTGCGGGCTTGCTGGAGCGGTAGGCGTCGATCATCTTCTGCCAGCCGACGACACCGGGGTTCATCGCGGCGAGTTTCTTGAACTCGGCGAGCACGGCGGCTTCACGCTTCGGGTCCGCCTCTTCAAGATTGGCATGCGGATCGAGTGGCACCGATTCATCGGCCTGTTGTTGAGCCTGTTCGAGGAAGGTGCCGAGCGAGGCCCACTCGCCGTGCTCACTGTCCGGCGGCAGGAGCATGCTGCCACGGTGCTGAGAGATCGCGAGCACGAGTTGAATGCGGTCAAAGAGTTCCAGGAGTTTCACTTCGAATACATCCAGCTTCGCGCCGGACTGCTTCTTCATGATCACTTTGGGGATGCGTGTGCGAATCTTCTCCACGCCGATCATGATCTCTTCGAAGGAGTAACGCAGCCCGGAGCGCGGTTGCAGGCTGAGTTCGCTCAGCAGTTGATCGTTCTCGATGCGGAAGACGCGGTACTTCGAGGCCACGCCACCATCGAAGAGGCTGCCACCGGCAACGACATCGAGATACCACTTGATGGCGGGTTGTTCCTTATCGTTAAGATCCGTGAACGACTCGCGCTGCGAGATCAGGCGCAGGTTCACGCGTGCCACGGTGTCCAGCGGTTTGACGCGGCCGCCGTCGAGTGCGGGTATCTGGGCGAATTCGCGGAGGTTGTACGGTTCTGTGGGCGGATTCATCCGTCCGACTGCGGAGAGCAGGGAGACAACGGCGATGCCGAGGACGAAGCCGGGCAGCCACCACAGAGGGGCACGCGGCGGGCGAAGCGAGAGCGGCGCGGATGGTTCGGTCGGGGTCATGCCGCGGCCCTCCGGTTGAGGAACTGGGTGAGGTGAAGGCCAAAGTGGACCAGGAGCCCGAGCGTGACCACGATGCACGAGAGATACGGAATCAGCCAGCCGGGGTTCTTGACGACCTGCAGCACGGTGGTTCGCTCAGTGGCCTCGTCGAAGCTCTGCTGGTAGAAGGTTTCGCCTGCGTGTCGCATGGGGCTGTTCATCGAAATTGTGTGTTCCTGGTCCACAACACCATCGTCTGGATCGTTGAGAATCACGCGGCTGGCGTAGTTCTTGGGTTTCTCGGTGCCGGGGTAGCGGTCGAAGGTGAACTTCTCGAGCCGCAGCGTGTAGGGCTTGTAATACCGCTTAAATCGCAGGGCAATGTCGTACCGCTTGCCAGCAACGGTGATGCCTTCCTTCTCATCGCGGAAGGTGAGCATCAGTGAGACAAGGAAAGTGCCCAGCGAATTATTCGTGCCCTTCTCGAAGAGCGTGATGTAAGCCGCGGGGGTATCGATCACCTGCTTGGTGTCGACGCCCGTGACTTCAGGCTTCTCGACAGCACGTGTCGTGAGGCCGAGGCCGGTCGTGGCAAGATTGCGGGCACCGGGGGTAGCCTTCTCCAGGGCGCTGTTCACCATGTACTCACGAACTTCGAGGTCGACCGGCAGTTCGGGGTTTGTGATGCGTGAGCCGATCGAGTTGCTGAGGAGCGAGGCGGGCACCACCACGACCCTGTCCATCGCGGCATCGGACTTGTCCACGAAGGCGAGTTCGCAAACCCGGTTATTCTCGGTGTAACCAACGGTCATGCCTTCTTCGATGGTCATACGCTGCTCGACGGCATATTCGCGGGTGATGAATTCGCCGACGAAGAGCAGGATGAGCCCGCTGTGAATGAGCAGGATGCCGGTGCGTCGCCAGGAGATTTTGAAGCGGACAAAGTGGGCGGCGAGCAGGTTTGCAAGCATCACGGCGCCGACGAGTTTGCCGCCGGGGAAGGGGAATGAGCCTTCCCACGGAGCTTCGTCTTTCCAGTTGGGATCGATGAAGACCGAGCCGAACTTGTGAAAGAGATCGAAGGGAACCATCACGACCCAGGACCAGAAGTACTTGTCCACGACGGTCCAGATGCCGAAGTCCATCTGGGCGACGGTGCCGAAGAAGACGAGCAAAATGCCGATCGCGAACATCACGACAGTGAGTTGCAGCGAGGCGAGCACCTTGAGCCCCTTCAGCACGTACAACCCGGGCCCGGGTGCGGGGCGCGTGCTGACGGGCGGTGCGGAGTCGAGTTCGTCGGTGGTCGGGTTCATGGAGCGTTCCTCGTTGATCGCCATGTGAGTTAGCGCTTCCCCATCATCGGGCCGCCTGCGGGATTGTTGGAGCCGTACAGGTCGACGAGTATGCCCTTGCCGCTGAGTGATTCGAATTCGCGGGTGCTCTTGGCAAAGTCTTCACCGGAGGGATCGGTGTTGCCCATCTGGCCAGCCCAGCGGACGAAGTTCTGCACCGTGCTGCCGCCAGAGCTGCTGGTAATCGTCACTTCCAGTGACTCGCCGGGCTCGCCGAAGCGAAGCGTCTCATCGATGCGGATCGCGGTGCCCATTCGCTTCGACACACGCGGCCCCGTCGCGGTCCAGCCGGCGGGCACAGCGAATTCCGGAACGAGGGCCACATCCGGTCGCAACTTCACGGAGCGAACGAGAGCATCAAACTCACGCTCGTGCCGGGTGACCTGTTCGGATGTGCCCGCGAACTTGAAGAACCACACGGGGTTCTCCGCGGGGAACATGGCTCCAAGCAGACGGTACTTGCGATCATCCTTCGAAACGGTGGGTTGCGAGCGGCTCGTGGCATCGCGCGGCACGGTGTACGACTCGATCGATTCACTCGAGCCACAACCAACAACGAACCCGCTCAAGATGATAATAGGCGGGAGTGCGCGCCGAACGCGAAAGAACCGGGACATGTGTGGCAATCTCGGGACGCCGGGTAGAGCCCCGGCCAGGGGGCGGGAAGGTCGGAGCCGATACGCTCATTGTTCAGGAGACGTGCCATTCCGTCAAGACAGGGCGGCAACAGACAGGGCAAGCGAGCGCAATGTTCAAGTCGAGCGGCCCCCGTGCGGGAGCTGTTGGGATTCTGGTGAGCGAGCGCAATGTTCAAGTCGAGCGGCCCCCCGTGGGGGGTTATTGGTTCTTACCGCGAGCGAGTTTGGTTCGATCATGAACAGCCCCCTCACGGGGGCCGCTCGCCTTGAGACTTACACTTTCTTCAGCAGCGTGACGCGGCCCGTGGAGACCCATTCCACCACGAAGATGTTGCCGTCTTTATCGAAGGCGGCATCGTGCGGGTGGACGAACTTGCCGGGGAGCCATTCTTTCGGTTGCGTGCGAATCTTGAAGCCGTCGAGCACTTTCTTGCGCCATTCGGGGTCATCGCCCAGATGTGCGATCGGTTCGTTCTTGGCATTGAACAGGCTGACGCGAGCGTGCAAATCCGGCACGAGAAGCACATCGCCGCGGGTCTTGGCATGGGCGGGGAAGAGGACCACTTTGCCGGAATCCGTGGCTGTGAGCGGCGTGCCATCGAGTGCGAATGTCTGAAGTCGGGCATTGGCGCGATCACAAACAACGATGACAGGCTTTTCCTTGTTGCGGTCGTCCAGCCAGTTCCCGTGTGGCGTGCGGAGTTGGCCAGGCTTGGTGCCGGGACCACCGAACACTTTCGTAAGTTTGCCGTCCTTGTCATAGTTGAACATGTAGCTGGACCCGTAGCCGTCGCCGACGCTGAAACCGCCATCGGGCAGCCAGGAAATGTTCGTGGGGTTATACGCAGGCGTCACCGTTTTCTTGGCGTCCTTTGCATCCGGCCGTGGCTCGTATTCCTTGCACTCGGGGCGGCCCTTCTCCCAGACGATCTCGCCCTTGAGGTCGGTCTTCACGAGTTTCTTCGTCGGTGTCCAGGTGTTCGAGAGATAAATGAACTCGCCCGATCCTTCCTTGCGAATCTCGATGCCGTGGCCGCCGCCGTGCCATTCCTTGCCGAAGGAGCGGACGAACTTCCCTTTCGGATCGAAGACGAGCACGGTGTCCATCTGCTTGCCGACGCCCTGATGGGTGATGTACACGTGGCCCTGCGAATCAAGCGTGACGTTGTGCGTCGTCTGCCAGCGATAGTCGGCAGGAAGCTCGCCCCAGTTGTGAAGGCACTGGTACTGATGCTCGCCACTGCCGACGACCGGTGATTCGTCGCGCCCTTTTCGGGTGATACCCAGGAGAATGGGGCCGGAGGCGGCGACAGCGGCTGTGGAAAGAAACTCGCGACGATTCATGGAGAGGTGCTCCGCGGTAGTAGACAAAGTTTGCGATAGTCTACGCGGAGCCTGGCGGCAGTGCAATCAGGTGCTCGCCGCACAGAGTAGTAACGCGAGGACCGGAATAAGGCGATCAGCGTGCTGGATCAAGCTGGCCGCGAAGTCCAATGAGGTCCGTTTCAAGCTGGGTGGTGAGGTGCTTCCATTTGCTGGGATCGGCACTGATGCTGGCAGCGAGTTCGCGGGCAGTGGAGCATTCGGGCGTGCTCGGGAAATGCGTTTGCAGCTGATCACAAACCTCGACGCATCGGAGATAGTGGCCAGCATCGTGCTCGGAACGGGCAGCTTTGAGCAGTGCAGCCGCGGGGCTCAATGCAAGTGGAGCCTGACTCGGGGCGGGGGCACCGGCGGGAGCCTTGGCCAGGAAACCAGCCATCTGGTGCGTGTCCGCGTAGCCGACGTGCCGCGAGAGGATTTTGCCATCACTCGAAACGAGCAAGAGAGTTGGGAAGCTATCGATCTGCACGGCTTCCGTCAGCTTTGCCTCGCGTTCTGCGTCAATCTTTATGGGGATGAATCTCTCATTGAGCTGTGCGACGATGGCGGGGTTGCGGAAGGTAGTGGCGTCGAGTTTCTTGCACCAGGTACACGCTTCCGTGCCGAAATCAAGGAGCATCGGCTTGCCGGTGGCGGCGGATTCCTTGCGGGCTGCACTGTAGTCGTGACGCCATCGTAATTCTTGGGCTGGGGCTTCTTTGGAAATCGCAAGGCAAGTCAAAATGACAAGACTACCGGTTCGCAACATGCTGAAGCCTCCGTGCCGCCATCGAACCCCGCTCCGCAGGTTCGTGCGAAATACCCAGCTTCCCAAATCGGGTCAAGCGAGACCGGGACCGAGCAATGGTAGCAATGAAATCAATCGTGCCGTTTGCCGTGCCTGCAGGAATTCTGCGAGTGAATCGCGAAAGGTGGTCAGTTGGTTTGCGTGGGGCGTGAACCTGTTCTACCTTTCCACCAGGAATTCACACTCCGGCCCGAAGCGCGACTCCCTCCGGTGGCTCGAACCGCGCCCCCTATGCCCGCATACGGTGAACGATGTCCGTGCCTAATTCCGTCGAAGAGTTGATCCAGCTCATCCGCAAGAGCGGCATGGTGGATGAACCAAAACTTGCTGCTTATCTGCAGCGTCGGCAATACACCCGTGGACTGCCCACAGATCCACGGGACTTCACCGACGACATGATTCGGGATGGTGTGCTCACGAATTTCCAGGCCGAACAGTTTCTGCTGGGCAAGTGGCGTGGCTTCACGATCGGCAAGTTCAAGTTGCTCGAGCGCGTGGGTGTTGGCGGTATGGGGCAAGTGTTCCTGTGCGAACACATGTTCATGAAGAAGCGCGTTGCGGTCAAGGTGCTCCCACCCGCGAAGGCCGACCAACCGGCTGCGCTCGGCCGTTTCTACCGTGAAGCGCGTGCTGCCGGCGGCCTCGATCATGCCAACATCGTCCGCACCCACGACATCGACCAGGATGGCAACCTGCACTTCATCGTGATGGATTATGTGGATGGGCCCAATCTCTTGGAAGTGGTCAAGAAGATTGGCCCTGTTGAGATCGGTCGGGCCATCAGCTACACCAAGCAGGTGGCCGCTGGACTTGACTACGCATTCCGCAACGGCATCATTCACCGCGATATCAAACCTGGCAATGTCCTGCTCGATCGCAAGGGCACTGCCAAGATCCTGGACATGGGGTTGGCTCGCTTCTTCAAGGATCACTCGGACCAATTAACCATCAAGTACGACGATAAGATTGTGCTCGGCACCGCCGATTACGTTGCCCCCGAGCAGGTGGCCAACAGTCATTCCGTCGATATTCGCGCAGATATCTATGCTCTGGGAGCAACGCTCTATTTTCTGTTGGCCGGGCATCCGCCGTTCCCGACGGGTACGGTATCGCAGAAGTTGCTCTGGCACCGGACGAAAGAGCCGACCCCGATCCGCCAGATTCGACAGGATGTGCCTGAAGGCCTGGCCGCAGTGCTTGCCAAGATGATGGCGAAGGAGCCCAAGGCTCGCTATCAGACGCCTGCTCAACTGGTGGCAGAGCTTGAACCGTGGGTACCACAGACGGTGGAACTGCCGGGCGAAATCGAAATGCCTCAGCTGAGCCCCGCCGCACGAGAGGAAAGCTCGAACGAAGTTGCCGAGGAAGAAGCAACCGCCCAAGAAGCCCCCTCGCATATTGAAGCGAAGGCTGCCACGCTGGAGTCCGCCACGGAACTCGTGGCCTCAGCAGTGGCCAAATCTGGCACTGCAGCCGTGCTCACAGGTAAGGGGAGTGGCTCGGTGGCCACGAAGGAGACGACGCGACCAGTCCCCGCACCATCGCCATTCACTTCGGCTACCCCTGCCGCGTGGAGCCCACCTGCGGCGGGTCGGACGATGCGCTCGAATAGCAATCCCCCGACACCCATGTTTGGATCGCGGGCGCCCATTAACCTTGAAACCGTGGCCTCGGCGGGCGAGCGAACACCAACGGGCACACCGACACCGCCTTTATCCGGGTCAAATCCCTTCACGGGAGGCGACATACTTGAGAAGCCAGCCCGACCGAAACCCTGGCTGATTATCATTGGAGCCACCGCCGCGATCGTCGCAGGCCTCACCTTTGCCTTCCTCAAGATTGGCACCTGATCCTGGTAACTTGAACATTGTGTCCCAGTGACCTGCATCCGCGAAGCGGAACCGCTTCGCGGATGAACGGCACATCTCCGGTCCACTTCGCTCTTACACTTTCCGACCAGCACCGTGCTGTGCGAGCGCTCCGCGGCTTGTTCAATCTTTCAGCTCTGCCTGTTCCCCCTCGCAGGAACACTTCTGCGTTGAGTACCGGTCTAAAACACTCAGGCAATTCTCGTCTGAGCAAAATATCCGTAACGATTATTCAGCTTTTAGCGATTCTTTTCATTGTGATGGCGCAACCTTGTGATACAACGTGAGCACTTCCGCACAACACGGAAATCACTTTGCACCTCAACAGGGAGTTGTTGCCATGAATCGAATGGTGCTCGCCGTTCTGCTCGCACTTTACGCGATGCCAGCCCAGGCTGACACGCTCCCATTGTTGATCGAAGCACCGACCACTTACACACCTGGACAGGAGTTCACAGTCGACGTGCGGCTACCGGGAGCCGTGGACCTCACCGGCTTCAGCATCGAACTACTCTTCACAACTACGGTCCTGAACCCCGATTTCCTGGTAAGCGCGATTGCCATCGACGGCAGCTATCCGTTCGCCAGCACGTCGAATTTCAACTGGAGCCAGGCCCATGATCCGGACACGAATGTGGAGATGGTGACGATTTTCACGGATCCGGATGCGGGCCCTGTGAACACTATACTTGGCCAGCCGGATCTGCTTGGCCGCATTCTCATCACGCCCGGTGCGAATGTAACGGGGCCCATAATGATTTCAGTGAACGATGGCACGCTTCGGCTTGATATCGGTGGCGAACCGGTACCCGAGATTGAATTGCCAATCCTGACGCTGGAACAGAATGAAGCGAACACACCCGTGCCCACACCGGCAGCCTGGCTTAGCCTCGGAGTCGGTGGAATGATCCTGGCAGCACGGCGACGAATGAATCGAGTCAGCGCTTAATTCATCCTGGCTTCTGCAATCCGAATACACCCGACAATGCCTTGAAGGATTGCCGGGCCGCGGCCACGGGGTCGTAGCCCGGTTTGTTGCTGATCATGCCACTCACTTCCACAACCACAGCTCCCCGATAACCCGCCTTCACAAGCGTCTGAGCAAGCGATCCGTAATCCGTGTCACCCTGGCCTGGCAGCAAGAACTCGTACTTATCAGGTGTTCCCTTCGCATCCTTGAGGTGCACAAACGCGGCATCCCCGGCCAGTGCTGCAGCCGATTTGGTGGGAGGTACGCCGCGGAGAGCGAAATGGCTGGGATCATAGGCCAATCGCAGGGCAGGGGAGTTGACCTGCTTCATCAGCCAGGCAGCATCCTCGACCGTGTGCAGTGCATTCGAGACGTGCGGTTTGACGGCGAGTGTGGCATCCGATTCCTTCGCCAGCGTGGCCCAGTCTCCAAGCCGCTCCACGAGTTGAGCTTTCACTCTCGGCCAGTCAGCGGGTTTGCCACCCAGAATCGTTTCGATAACGACCCGGCCAGCAGGTGCCACGTCGTGCCCGAGTTCCGCGGCTGCCTTCAGTCGCTCGAGGTTTGCCCGATGCAGAGCATCCGCGGCCGGTTCGGTCAGATTCTCCATGAGGCCATGCAGATCAAGTTTCGCATCACGAAGTTGTTGGCGAAGGTTTTTGCGGGCCTGTGCGTCGAGCGTTTTGGGCTCAGCGGGCCAGCCCGGCATCACGGCCAGCTCGATGCCATCGTACCCAATCTCCGCACACGCTTTCACAGCATCGCCGAGCTTGAGAGACTTCATGCCATAGAGGCTGAATCCCAGGGGCAAGCGGACAAGCTCATCGACCTGACCGGCGAGGACGAACCCACCCACAACTTCAAGCCATTCGCGTCTCGTCATGGCAACACCTGGAAAAAAGGTCGGGACGGCCTCAACGTCGAATGGCAGCATAGACTTCACGCAAGCTCACGTTGTTCGTGCGGGCGATGCGGGCACACTCCTCATATTCAGGGGTGAGCACCTCGAAGCCATCGCTACGCCAGCCGCGTTTGGCTTTCACTTCACCCCAGGGCGTGGCCACGCCGATGACCTCACGCTGGAGTTTACTGCGAGTGGCCGTGTGTCGACGAATACCGAAGGTCGCTGTCTCACGGAAGAGGACGGTCTCAAGTGCGTTCACTTTCCCAGTTTCGCAGATCACGGTGATCATGAAGCCGGGCCGCCCCTTCTTCATTTGCCCCTGAGCCACGAAGACATCCAGTGCCCCTGCCGCGAAGAGTTGCTCCGTGCAGTAGCCGATCGCCTCGGGAGCCACGTCGTCGAGATTGGTTTCGAGCACCACGACCGTGTCGTTCTCAGAACCAGTGGCCGGAGCGTTTGGTGTGCTCACACCCACGAAGAGCCGCAGCATGTTTGGCTGCTCGAAGAAATCCTTTGTGCCTGCCCCGTGCCCGATGGTTTCAATCGTCATCAAGGGTGTCGCAGTGTACTCCGAAACGACCGATGTGAGGATGGCCGCACCGGTGGGCGTGGTAAGTTCGGTTTTGATCGTGGAGGCGGCGAGTGGCACGCCCTTCAGGAGTTCCGCCGTGCCCGGGGTTGGCACAGGCATGATGCCATGAGCGCACTTCACCGTTCCGCTGCCAGTCGGCACGGGTGAGGATGTGAAGCGTTCAACGCCGAGCAAATCGAGCCCCACGGCGGCCCCGACGATATCCGCGATGCTGTCGAGTGCACCAACTTCGTGGAAGTGCACACGTTCGAGCGGCATACCGTGCGCCACGGATTCCGCCTCCGCCACGCGGCGAAAGATCGTGCTCGCCAGGTCGCGCTGCTTTGTGCTGAGCGTTCCTTTGGCCAGGATCGCTTCCACATCCGGCAAGAAGCGATAATCCTCCTGGTCGGCCGCTTCGACCGTCGCCTTGATGGCTGCGAAACCGCACCGCTTCACACGTTCGACTTCCAGCTTGAGCGGCAAACCCAGCGAATCCAGTGCAGCCCGGATGGCCTCGGTCGGCACACCGGCATCCATCACCGCGCCGAGCACCATGTCTCCGCTGATACCACTGAAGCAATCAAAATGAGCCACACGCACGCCCGGTCCTCCCATGAATCGATACGCTCAGCATACTGACCTGCTGACAGCTGGTTCCCGTCCTGAAGTCGTACGGGAAGAGATGGAGCGGATTGTCATTCGCTTGAGCTTGAGTTAACCTGAGTGCATCGCGTGTGCCTGCTGGTTCTCCCCACCTTTCGGAATGGAATTATGCACGTCCGTTCATTGATCGCACTTGTGCTGGCTCTGATCACGTCGGCAATCTCAAGCGCCGCAGACAACTGGCCGGCCTTCCGCGGCCCCAAGGGCGATGGCACATCAGAAGCCAAGGGCATCCCCACCCGCTGGAGCGAAACCGAGAACATTCGCTGGAAGACACCCATCCACGGCAAGGGCTGGTCATCTCCCGTGGTCTGGGGCGATCAGGTGTGGTTAACCACGGCGGATGAGGATGGCTTCGACCCAAAGGCACCCATCCCCAAGGGACCTAACGCACCGGGCGGCGTCAAGAAAGTCACCTTCTTCGCGATGTGCATGGACACGAAGACGGGCAAGGTGCTTCACGACATCAACCTGGGTTTCCAGGAGAAGCCGCAATACTGCCATCCCTTCAACAGCTATGCCTCGCCGACTCCGGTCATCGAAGAAGGCCGGCTCTACGCCCACTTCGGCAGCCTCGGCACCTGGGCCGTCGACACGGCCTCGGGCAAGGCACTCTGGGAACGCCGCGACCTCAAATGCGATCACTTCCGCGGCGCGGGCTCGTCGCCAATCCTCTACAAAAACTTGCTCATCCTGATCTTCGATGGCTTCGATTTCCAGTATGTCGTGGCGCTCGATAAAGACACGGGCAAGACCGTGTGGCGACAGGATCGCAACATCAAGTACAAGACCGACAACGGCGACTACAAGAAAGCCTACGCCACCGCCCGCGTGCTTGAAGTCGATGGCAAGCCAAACCTCATCTGTCCGTCTTCAGAGTGCACCATTGCGTACGACCCCGAAACGGGCAAGGAACTCTGGCGGCTCACGCACGGCGGCATGAACGGTGCCTCACGCCCCATTGCCGGCAACGGCATGATGTTCCTCACCAGCGGCCACACCGGAAAGCTCCTGGCTGTGAAGCAGGGCGTGCAAGGCAACGTGCCCGAGGAGGCCATCGCCTGGACACTTGGCAAGGGCGTACCCAGCCGACCATCGCTGCTGTTCCACGACGGCCTGCTTTTTCTAACAAGCGACAACGGCATCGCCACGGCTGTCGATGCAAAATCGGGCAAGGCACTTTACTCCGAGCGACTCGACGGCGATACTTCCGCCTCTCCTGTGCTGGTCGATGGCAACATTTACTCGTGCAATCAGGCCGGCAAGACCTTCGTCTTCACTGCCACGCCCGAATATAACCTTGTCGCCACCAATCGCCTGGACGACGGCTGCATGGCCTCACCCGCCGTCGCCGGCGATGCCCTGTACATTCGCACCAAGTCCGCTCTGTACTGCATTGCGAAGAAGTGAGAACACGCATTTTATCCCCGCGCTCTGTGCAAGTGCGTGGGGATGGTGTGTATGCAACGCAATCAGCAGAGGATTGGCTGAGAGAAAGGAAGAGCGGGATACGAGAGTCGAACTCGTTTCACAGCCTTGGGAAGGCTGGGCACAGCCGGTATACCAATCCCGCAACATTTCCAAGTATAGCAAGGCCGACGAGTGCGCCAAGGGTCGGCCGCCGGAGATCCCCTTTAACACGACCGCACATCCGGTAAGTTGAATGCATGCCAATGATGCCCAGCACAACTTCCCGGGTTCGTGAATGAACCTGCTCGTTACAGCCGGTAACACGCAGACACCGATCGACCGTGTCCGCTTTGTGACCAGCGGATTCAGCGGCCAGACCGGTGCCGCCATCGCTCGCACGGCCTGGGGGCGGGGCCATGCGGTCACGCTCCTCACTTCGCGACCGGAAGCGCTACTCGAGTATGGAATGAACTACCGTGATCCTGGAGAACGATTCACGGTCGTGCCGTATCGCACCTTTGATGAGTTAGCCACGCTGCTACAAGGTCAATTTCGCACCGTCACATTCGATGCAGTGATTCATGCGGCGGCCGTGAGCGACTTCATCTCGGCCGGTGCTTTCACACCAAACCCTGGCACCTTCTTCAACGCCCGCACCGGCCAGTGGGAAGGCCGCCAGGGTCCGCCATCGCTCACCGAGATGAAGGCAGGCAAGATCAGCAGTAGTGAGCCCGAACTCTGGGTGCGACTCGTCAAGGCCCCCAAACTCGTCGATCGATTCCGCAATCCTTGGGGCTTTGCCGGCATCCTCGTGAAGTTCAAACTCGAAGTTGGCATCGGCGAACAGGAACTCCTTGACATTGCCGAGAACTCGCGGGCCCGGTCGCAGGCTGATCTCATCGTGGCCAACACGCTCGAAGGTGCTTCCTACTGGGCCTACCTCGGGCCATTCGATGGTCGCTACGAGCGCGTCCCGCGTAAGGAACTGCCCGAACGGCTCCTGCTCACCATCGAGGATCTCTTCCAACTCCCGCAGGCGGATGACCATGGCTAATGTGCTGCTCGGCGTGACAGGTAGCGTCGCGGCGGTTCGCACGCCTGATTTGTACGCTTCCCTTCTCGCCGCTGGTCATGTCGTAAAAGTGGTGGCCACCGACGCCGCGTTGTACTTCTTCGATCCAAAGCCGCTCGGCACGGCCGTGCATCGCGATGCTGATGAGTGGCCCGGCAACCTCTACAGCCGTGGCGACCCTGTGCTCCACATCGAGCTACGCAACTGGGCTGACATCTTCGCGATCGCCCCACTCGATGCGAACACCCTGGCCAAGCTCGCGGTCGGGCTGTGCGATAACTCCTTAACATGCGTCTGGCGGGCCTGGGACGTGATCCGACCAGTCGTGCTGGCCCCGGCCATGAACACCCTCATGTGGCAGCATCCGTTTACCCGGCGGCATCTGCGCTCGCTCGCGGCCGACGCAGGAGCCGGTCACATCCCCGGGCACCTGGAAGACATGCCGCTCATCCAGCAAATCAACGAGCGAAGCAAGACTCTGCGGATCGTTTCACCGGTTATCAAGCAGCTCGCCTGTGGTGATGTCGGTGTCGGCGGCCTGGCGGAAGTCAACGAAATCGTCGCTGACATCAACTTCATGCTGGCCCGTTCACAATCCTCTGCTCCAGCATAGTGGACATTCGCACACTTCGTGCCTCTTGACATGCTTCCTACGATCATCCCGGACCCGCACTCGGTGACTGAACAGCCCTGAGAGGTTGCAGAACCGGTCGGGAGAATCAGGAGGAAGTGCGATGAAGGCTGTTTCCGCGCTCGTGCTCGGCGTGCTTGTGTTCGGGCTCGCCGGTTCTGCCAAGGCTGAAGATGTCGACGCCAAGAAGATCGTTGGCACCTGGGTGCTCGAGAAGTCCGGTGGCGACCTGCCCGTCGGCACCAATGTGGAATTCACCAAGGACGGCAAGCTCGTTGCAAATGTGAAGATCGAATCGATGGAAATCAAGATCGACGGCACCTACTCGATCGCCAAGGACAAGCTGACGGTCAAGCTGAAGGCCGGGGAGATGGATATCGAGGAAACTGCGACGATCACCAAACTCTCCGACGAGGCACTCGAACTCAAGGACAAGGATGGCAAGGTGGACACCTTCAAGAAGAAAGCCAAGAAATAATCGACAGCTTCGAACGTGATAATGGAAGCCGCGGCGAGCGCATTCGCCGCGGCTTCTTTCGTTGACGAGATACCAACATCCTCAATACCGCAACCAGCCGGTGAACTCCATGGCTTGTAGGATAAGCGGGGGGCGCCAGGGGTTTGCGGCGGGGTAGAAGACCGCGATGACGGAGAGGGCCAGAAGCGTGGCGGCGAGACCTCGACCGAAACGCGACGGTGCCAGTCGGTCGACAGCACGAGGCAGGGCGAGCAGCCAGAGCGGCGTAAGCCAGAAGAGCCAGCGCGGACCGCTGGTGAAACCACCATAGTTATTCGTTTCGCGAATGTAGAAGGCGATCACCACCACCGAAACGACCAGTGTGAGTGCAGCAAATAAACTGGGAGTGATGGGGCATCCCTTCGACTTCACAAGTTGTTTCAGATCACCTGCGGCATGCAGGCTCGCACCCAACAGTCCTAACAATGCCAGTGTCCAGATTGGTGTGAGGCTGAACCAGCCGTGATGGCCAAGCAGGAAATGGAAAGCGTACACATCCTTCGACTCATCTGCGAAGTCGATCCCCTTGGCGTTCGGAGTTCCGGCCTTCGCCCAGTGGCTGCCTTCGTAGTTGTACCAGGGGCCGCCAAACTTCTCATAGGTGGGGAGCCACTCGCCGGTGGCGGCGTGGTTCGCTGCAAGCGCGGCTGCCAGTGGAATCAACGCAGCGGGCAGGAAGAAGAGCAGGGTGGAGCGGGGACGGGCGATCAGCAGTGGGATGGCCAGACCCACCAGAAACGACGCGGCCGGGAGTTCGAGCGTGAAACTGAGAGCCGCGAAGAAACCGGTCACAAGATAACCGAGTGGGCCCATGTCGCGGTTCTCGGCCATGGCACTGAGTAATGGGTAGACCGCAAAGAGCACGGCAAATGCTGCGGGGAGGTGGTTGTTCAAGGTGAACGAAAACGTCATCAGAAAGGTGCCAAAGCACGCGGCTGCGAAGGAGAGGATGCGGCCGAAGTCCGTCTTGCCGGTGCACTCAATGAGGCGGGCGAGAAGCAGCAAATAAATGGCAAAAGGAATCACATTCACGGTGAGCAGGATTGTCGGCACGACGAGCCAACGGTCCGCATCGATGGACCAGCCGAGGCACTTCTTGAGCACCCAGTATTCCCCGGCGACGAGCACCGAGAGGAGCGGCGGCTTGCTGCTGGTGAATTCCAGAGTGTCCGGATTCAGGACCTTGTCGACCGTGTCGTAGCCACCACCCTTGCGGATGATGCCCTGGTCCTCGTACTTTTGCTTGGAGTCGGTCGGGTGCGGTATCACACGCTGACCGATGACGAATGTGCCATCCTCGACCAGCGATTTCACGGTGGCCCAGCGAGACTTGTCATTCGAGGAGAACATCGGCGTCGGTTCTGGCCGCACAGAGGGCCACTTCCGGGGCGGATCCGGCGGATACGCTGAGTAGCTGTCCGGTGCGGGTGCAGAGTAACGGCTGGGTTCGTACAGGGCTTCAGCACCGACGATTTTTGCAATCGCAATGGCGACAGCCACTGCAGTAAGGATCAGATAAACGGATCGCCGAAGGTTCGCGGCGGGATCGGTCGAGATGGCCATCGGGCACACGGCTCCAGCAACTGCGAATCGGATTTAGGGGATATACGCGAACTCGCTGGTGTTGAACACCACTACACACAGATCCGCCAAAGCCCGTGTGCCGGCGAGGTCCACAGTGCCGGGCAGCGCCAATGCTGGCAAACCAATCGGAAGTCGGGCCCGGAGCCGGTCACGAAACGAGGCAGCCTGTTCATCCAGGAACGCGAGTGCGAGTTGAAGTTCCTCCTCCGTGGCGTTTCTTCCGTAGGCACGGCGATACAGGGAATCGATCTGCCGACGACGATCCTCGCCCACCTCACCCACGATTCGCACCGCGAGGGCTTTGCCTTGCTCCTGCACGAACGGGCCATTCATGAGGATGAGTGCCTGCGGTGCGAAAGTGCTTACAGGGCGCACAGCACACGAATTCAGCGTGTCCGGCTGATCGAACGCTTCCAGAATCGGGAGACGCACATTGCGCTTGTTGAAAAGATAAATTGAACGGCGGGCATGCTGGCGAACATCCGGTGTCACCAGCCACAGGCCATCGGGTTCGCCTTCCGTGAAGATGAGATCATAGACTTCTGGTTCGAGTGGCACGCGCACCGAGGGACCGCCCACGGTTCGGTTGAGTTCGCCCGATGCTGTGAGCACGGAATCGCGAATGGCCTCTGCTTCAAGCCGACGCCGTGGCATATGCGAAAGCAGTTTGTTATCCGGGTCCAGTTTGTGAGCTTCCGCTGTCTCGCGACTAGCCTGGCGATAGGTTGCGGAGAGCACAATCAGACGGTGAATCTGCTTGAGTTGCCAGGGTTGGCCAGCCTTCTGGCCGGCGGGGTGCCAGGTCGGTTCCACGAATTCCTTGGCCAGCCAATCGAGGAGCTCCGGGTGTGTCGGTTGTGCACCACGGGTGCCAAAGTCGTTGGGTGTGGCCACGATTCCCCGGCCAAAATGATGCTGCCAGATTCGATTGACGATCACACGTGCTGTCAACGGGTGATGCGGTTGCGTGAGCCACTTCGCGAGTTCGAGTCGGGATTGTGGTTGGATTGCGTTGCTGGTCAAGACTCGTGGGAAGGCGGCATTCACCGCGCTCCATTTGCCCTTCGCATTGCCCCTCTTCAGGACGAATGACTCCGGGCGATTATCAGAGTCCTTGATGGCCCATGCGGATGGCGATGGTGGCGGCAATGTGGCTTCCAGCGCGTGAATCTGCTGTCGCAGCGACTCACGCCGGCCGCGATCCTCTCGGCTGAGCGCCGCGAGCACCTCATCCCAGGTCACTTTCAAGAGTGGCCCCGTCTCGGAGACCAACTTCTTCTGCTCCGGCGTCCGCTGATCTGCCGGAACCGCGAGTGCAACCTTGTACCGGAGTTCGAGTGCCTCCCGTTTCGCCTGGGTCAGACGGGCTTTTATCGGGGCATCGATTTCCGAGACCTGCTTCCTGAGGGGTGTGATCCGTGCGGCGATAGTCGCGATCGCTTTCTCGCGGCTCGTCTTTTCCTCATCCGTGGCAAACTCCACATCCACATAGCGGGCCGCGGCGAAAAATGCCTGCAAGCGATAATAATCGCCAAGCGAAATCGGATCGAACTTGTGATCGTGGCAACGGGCACAACCTACCGTCAGACCCATCGTGGCAGTTCCGAGCCCATTCACCATTTCTGTGAGTACTTCCTGGCGAACGACCTCCGGATCAAGATTCCCACTCACCATGTGAACAGGTCCGCAGCGGTGCATCCCGGTGGGGACCCACAACTCCGGCGGCGCGGTATTACCCTTCGCGATTGCGATCTCATCGCCGGCAATTTGCTCGGTGAGAAAAACATTATAAGGTTTATCCTCATTGAAACTCTTTACAACATAGTCGCGGTATCGCCAGGCATGCGGTCGCACCCCATCGGCTTCATAACCATTCGATTCGGCAAATCTCACCACATCGAGCCAGTGTGTGCCCCAGCGTTCCCCATAATGCGGCGAGGCGAGCAACCGTTCCACCAGTTTCTCATAGGCGTCTGGATTCTGATCACTCAGGAATGCGTCAATTTCTGCGGGAGTGGGTGGTAGACCCAGTAAATCGAGATACAGTCGACGGCAAAGTGTGAGTCGATCCGCCACGGGAGCGGGAGTGAGACGAGCGGCTTCGAGTTTGTGCTGGATGAAGACGTCAGCGGGCGTGCGGACCCACTTCTGATCTCGGAGCGACGGCAGCGCGGGACGAACTACTGTCCGAAAGGCCCAGTGAGCCTTTTCCGCGGGAGTGATTTCCGGATCGATGTAATCGTCGGCTGTCGCCACGCTGAGTGGGGCAGCCAGGATGAGTATCAAGATGCAAACGCGGCGCATACGGAGACTCCACACGAATCCGGTGTGGATAGAATAACCCGTGTGGTACCCGCAACGCAACCCAGTGCCTCACCCGACATCGATACCGTAAGCCCGCAGCGGGTCGACCAAGAGAGCGGTTGTTGAGACGTGTGTGAATGAGTTGCTGATCGCATCGACAGGTGCGCGAAAAGTGAAGAGCGTGTCCAGCAGTCCTTGACCAAATGCTGCCAGACCACTGGTAATAAAAATTGTAGGTTGCTGTGTCGAGAGGCCGCAAGTACCCATTTTCAGCAAACGGAGACAGGTCCGTATTGCTATCATCCACTTTCATGAAGATATTGCTTCTCCGGCCATGCCGTGCTCCTCGATTCGCGATCACGCGAGCCGTATCGAGTACGGCGGGATCTTCGAATGGGAAACTCGGAAGTGCCTCAATCCCGGCCGCCAGCACATCGCGGGATTCCAATCCTGAGACATAAAGCGGCGTTAGCATGTGCCCACTCGACGAGGGATTCCGGCTTGAAGCCGTCAGTGTTCGGAAGGGATTTTACAAATCAACCATATTTATCCCATGTCGTGCATGATTGCGCTAAATATTCCACACAATCGTCATGATCTATGCAACCGGTAGTACGGTAGTCGGATCCGCAAAGATTGCGGGGACTCCGCCAGTGTGAATGAATACGACATTCGAGCTGCTCGGATACCTGCCTGCGCGAACGTCCGATATCAGGCCTGCCATCGCTTTCGCCGAGTACACCGGATCGAGCAAAATTGCCTCAGTCGTGGCCAACAAATGCAATGCTTCTCTTCCTGCTGCGGACGGCAAGCCGTAGCCAGGTGACACAAATCCCTCGTCTGCATCGATGTCCTCCGCATGAAGGCGATTTGGTACACCCAGAAGTTCTGCTGCCGAATTGGCATCACTGGCCAGTGCAGTTGGAATGTGCCAGGGCCAGTGCATGGGGCAAATGAGCCGCACAGCACACGCGAGATCGAGCACAGCTTTCCCAAGTGCCACACCAGCACCCGTGGCACCAGACGACGAGACATAGATCGCGTCTGCGACGAGTCCCTGCGCTGCGAGCTGATCCACGATCTCGGCGACACACAGGGCGTAACTCACAGCTGCTCTTGGAACGACTCGCGGCCGGTCCCAGGCGTAGGGCCGTCGACCGGCGTTTCGGAACTCCGTCGCCTTGCACGCCAGTAAGCGGTCGAGCTCGGGGCCGATTTCGGCTTCCGTGAACTCAATCTGAGCTCCGACAAGTTGATCCAGTAACAGGTTGCCTTGAGGTTCCGTGCGATAATGAGCTTTGCTCAAGTAAAGCCGACATTCGAGCCCGAGTTTGGCGCAGGCGGCTGCCGTTTGCCGGCAATTATTGGATTGAACGCCAGCACCCCACACGAGCATGTCTGCACCTTGAGAAAGGGCATCACCCAGCAGAAATTCGTTGTGCCGGGCTTTGTTTCCTCCGAGCAATAGGCCCGTGCAATCATCGCGTTTGATAAATATCCGAACTTGACTTCCGAAACATCGGGCGAACCGTTTCGCCTCCTCCAGAGGTGTTGGTAAATGAGCGAGTTGCACTCGCGGGAGGGCTTCGGCCGTGCGTCGCAGTTCCGCAGTTGTCATTCTCGCTCCTACCGAAGGAAGGTTCGCTTCATAAGATAGAGATCGGGTTTCCAAGGTGATGTGAAATTGACTGAAGTGGAAGCGGAGAGCGAGGCATACCTACTATCGGGGCAGGCATGCGAGTGACTCGGTTTTGGGTGAACAGATGGTCCCGCTTTCAGGTAAACGTTTTGAAGCCAGGTCTGCAAGACAAGACAAGCTACGGAGGCCGCGTCGAGTCCTGATAATCGGGGCTGGGCCTGGAGGTTTAGCCGCCTCTTTGTTGCTTGCCAAGGCTGGCCTCGATGTAAGGATCATCGAGCGACTTCCACGCGTCGGAGGGCGCTGCTCCGCCATAGAGGCAGAGGGATTTCGTTTCGACCTTGGCCCAACATTCTTCCTGTATCCCCGTGTGCTCGAGCGCATCTTCAAACTCATTGGTCGCGATCTCTTTACAGAGATTCCAATGACTCGCCTTGATCCACAGTATCGTATTGTGTTTGGTTCTGGGGGTCAGCTCGATTGCACGCCCAATCTTGAGGAGATGGAAAAGCAAGTCGCCGGGTTGAATCAAAGCGATGCTTCCAAGATTCAAGATTTTCTCAGGGACAATCGCTACAAGATGGAAGGTTTTCGCTCGATCCTGGAGCGTCCATTTCATGGCTGGCGTGATTTGCTGAGTTGGGATCTCATCAAAATGTTGCCGGTGCTTCGGCCCTGGCGTTCAGTGGACTCCGAAATGCGGAGGTATTTCTCCGATCCGCGGGTCCGTCTTGCGTTTACTTTTCAGTCCAAGTACCTCGGTATGTCCCCCTTTAACTGTCCGAGTCTTTTTTCGATTCTTTCATTCCTGGAATATGAGTATGGTGTGTGGCATCCCCAGGGAGGGTGTGCTGCAGTCTCTGAAGGCATGGAGCGTGTCGCCAGAAACCTCGGTGTGGAGTTTTCACTTGGCGAAGAGGTTCATGAGATACTCGTGCAGGATCAACGTGCTGTCGGAGTTCGCACGGAGATTGGCGAGTATCAGGCGGATGCTATTGTCATCAATGCAGACTTTGCTCACTCCATTTCGAAACTGATTCCGAACCGACTCCGATCAAATTGGACAGACGAACGGATCGCAAAAAAGAAGTTCTCCTGCTCGACATTCATGATGTATCTAGGTATCGATGGCTGTTATGATAATTTGCCTCATCACACTATTTACACAGCGGATGACTATGCCTCTAATCTCGCGGATATTGAGGCACATCATCGCCTCACCGAGGATTCTTCATTTTATGTTCAAAATGCCAGTGTAACCGATGGAACGCTTGCACCGCCGGGGATGAGTACTCTCTATGTACTTGCGCCGGTTTCTCAACATCATGCTAATATCAACTGGACTGCAGAGCGAAGCCGATTTCGGGCTAACCTCTTCCGGCAGCTCCGGAAGATTGGCCTCGAGAATCTTGAATCGCGAATTCGCTTTGAAAAGATTGTGACGCCTGAGGATTGGGAATCACAATATTCTGTCTATCGAGGAGCAACATTCAATCTTGCTCACTCCCTGGATCAGATGCTCCATCTTCGCCCTCGGAATCGTTTCGAGGATCTTGCCGGAGTCTATCTCGTCGGTGGTGGCACGCATCCAGGGAGTGGCCTCCCCGTGATCTACGAATCGTCACGGATTTCCTCAAGACTGGTGCTTGCAGACCTTGGGATGGATACGGCTTGGCTTGATTCTGCCGAGGCCACGCCGGCTCATCAAGTGGTAGCTCAGTGAGCCGTTGTTGAATCGATGTTACAATGTCAAGGTGACCAAGTGAATACGAGTCCGAATCCTGAGTCGGTTGCGATCATTGGAGGCGGATTGGGAGGACTCGCCAGTGCCTGTGTGCTTGCAGCACGCGGACACCAGGTCGCCGTTTTTGAGAAGAGCAGTTGGTTTGGTGGGAAAGCTGCTGTTCTGAACGAGCATGGCTTTCGATTTGATATGGGCCCCACCATTCTCACAGTGCCCGATGTGCTTCGCCGGATTTTTGATGAGGCTGGCCGCAAGATATCAGATTATCTTGATCTCGTCTGCCTTGATCCCCAGTGGCGCTGCTTTTTTGAGGATGGGTCTGTACTTGATCTTGTCGCGAACAGCGAATCGATGGCCAATAAACTCGATGAGTATTCTCCAGAAACGGCTGCCGGCTCGGGCTATCGCCGTTTCATGGCTCTCTCGAATCGATTGATGCAGATTTCTGATCGTCATTATTTTTGGAAGTCGATTGGTGGCATACGCGACATGATGGATTGGCGAGCGGGATTCTCTACCCAGTTGCTCGGTGATATCTGGAAGATGGGTATGGGCCGGTCCGTAACGAGTACGGTGCGCAAGTTCAATCGCGATCCGCGAATTGCCCAGATGCTTGATCACTTCACGCAATATGTCGGCTCCAGTCCGAGTGCCTCTCCGGCCGTGTTGTGTGGTATCGCTCAAATGCAGACGGGAGGTGGGGTCTGGTATCCGCGCGGCGGAACTCGGGCAGTCCCGAATGCGCTGGTACGATTAGGGCAGGAACTCGGAATCGAGTATCATCAGAATTGTGGAATCAGGCGTATTCTAACCAATTCCGGCACTGTTTGCGGTGTTGAAACCGAAAGTGGCGTTCAGCATCATTGCACATCCATAATTTCAAATGCAGATTCTGTTCGAACTCACCGTGAGTTGCTTTTGGAATCAGAACCGCTCGCTTCCAGGCATTTTGATAGACGTCGGAAGTATGAGCCTGCGTGCTCAGGGGTCGTGCTCTATTTGGGACTGAATCGGGCCTATGATCACCTGCTGCATCACGATTTTGTTTTCTCACGTGATCCAGAGGAAGAGTTTCACTACATCTATAATCGTGGGGAGCCTGCACCCGATCCCACGTGTTATCTGGCTGCGACTTCCCGAACTGAACCGGAAACCGCTCCACCTGGCGGCGAGGCACTCTACGTTCTGGTGCACACCCCATATCTTCGGCCGCATCATGATTGGGTTCAGATGTATCCGGCGTATCGCCAGGTGATTATGAACAAGTTGAAGACGACAGGAAGAATGCCAGATATTGAAGATCGCATCGTGTTCGAGTCGGCGCTGACTCCGCAGGATATCCATGATCGATATCACGTCCTCAATGGCGCAATTTATGGACTCGCCAGCCATGGTAAGTGGCTCGGCGCGTTCAAGCCCGCGAACCGCTCACCAGATGTGAAGGGTCTGTATTTTGCGGGGGGATCGTCTCATCCTGGACCTGGGATGCCCATGGTGCTGATGAGTGGCTGGATTGCTGCCGATGCGCTTCACCACGACACCCAACTCGGGCAGGTTGTTGAACGCAATCATCGCTTACATTCCACGAAATCATAATTCAATCAGTGTGACATTGCCGTGAAAAGCGTTGCGACGAGCCACGAATCCGAGATCGGTTTGCCCTCACAGTGGGCCTGGTTGTTTCGAGCTTTTCGATGGTACTGTTCTCGCTATGTTCGCAAGCATTTTCACGCCCTGAGGCTCTCGAAATTAAGTTCTCCGCTCCCGGTCTCACCGGAGCCGGCTCTAATTGTGATGAATCATCCGTCGTGGTGGGATCCACTCGTTGCCTTCATCCTGAGTGGGCAATGGAAAGATCGCATCCACTATGGTGCAATCGATGCAACCGCATTGCGGCAGTATAAATTATTTAAACGACTCGGGTTTGTGGGAGTTGACACATCCAGCTTGCGAGGTGCGGTCGAGTTCCTCCGCGTGGGACAATCGATCCTGTCTCGTCCACAGAACCTCCTTTGGGTCACGCCTCAGGGTCGCTTCGCTGATGTTCGAGACCGTCCACTCCAGCTCAAGTCGGGTGTCGGGCGTCTTGCCTCAAGATTGACTACGGGTTTCGTCATACCACTGGCAATCGAGTATGTGTTCTGGAATGAGAGAACCCCTGAAATACTGGCGCAGTTTGGAAATCCAATTTCGATCGATTCGCAGATTAAGTGTGATGGCCGGCACTGGAATCTTCGAATCGAGGAGGCATTACAAGTCACTCTCGATCAGCTCAGCCACGATGCTCGGTCACGTGATTTGGCACGATTTGACACTCTCGTTTCTGGGCGCACTGGAGTGGGTGGAGTGTACGATTTATGGCGCCGATTCAGAGCAACTCTCGCGGGGAAGCGTGCTCAACTCTCCCACGAAGACAGAACTGATAAGGAGCGATTGTGACCGTGGATATGCTCGCAGCTGTTGTCATCACGCTCTCGTTGTTTCCGGGTGTTCTTTATCTTGCAAACTCACTATTATTTCGTTCACTCCCGCAATCACATTCCCCCGAACTGACTCTGGAACCTGTCTCGATACTCATTCCTGCGCGAAATGAAGAGTTGCGGATTGCAGCCTGCGTGGACGCGGTTCGCAACAACGTTGGAATCTCACTCGAGATAATCGTTCTTGATGACCACTCCACGGACCGCACAGCGGCCATTATTCACGACATCGCGAAGAAGGATGCTCGAGTGCGACTCGCCAGGTCACTTCCTTTGCCTGAACAGTGGAACGGAAAACAACATGCTTGTTATCAGCTTTCAAAATTGGCTTCCCATTCTCTTTTCCTGTTTATCGATGCCGATGTGATCCTCTCTCCGGATGCTGTAGCCAAGATGGTCGCGTATCAGAAATCCAATCGCATCGATCTTCTCAGTGGATTTCCTCACCAATTGACAGGATCGTTCCTCGAAAAACTTGTGTTGCCACTGATCCACTGGCTTTTGTTATGCTACTTGCCGATTGTTGGTATGCGTCTGACACGTTATTCTTGTTTCGGTGCTGGTTGTGGCCAGTTATTCTTGACGACACGCAAGGCGTACGAAGCCACAGCAGGGCATGCATCAATCTGTTCCTCGCTTCATGATGGTATTGCACTGCCGCGCGTCTATCGGAGGCATGGCCAAAAGGCGGATCTCTTCGATGCGACGCCACTGGCGAGATGCCGAATGTATTCTTCTGCCGCAAGTATGTGGATGGGACTTGCAAAGAATGCCCACGAGGGTATAGGTTCGTTCCGGGCGATCATCCCTTGGTCGATCCTGTTACTGGGAGGTCATCTCTTACCCTGGATAGCTTTCATTGTGATTGGCTTGCCTGGTCTGATTGCAATCTTCCTCTCACTGGCACCGCGAATTCATTGCGCCTATCGTTTTCGTCAGTCATGGCTTGGAGCGTTCCTCCATCCAGTGGGCATTCTGGTGTTCGTGGTCATTCAATGGTATGCGCTCTACCGCCGCCTGACGCGAAATCCAGTCTACTGGAAGGGTCGTGCGCCTGGAGTGAGTTAGTGCTCGGATGGTGTTCGACCTCGCAGGTGACTCATGCGATCGGTGACTGGATATGCCTGTGAATTAATTCAACTGATTTAGCCGCGATGCGAAGTGCGGGTTTGCCATCCTGGCGTGCCCCACTCCTCATCGCGGCTAAACGAAGTCCGTCAACAATTCTCAGTCTTCGCGCTTGGCCTCGGCGATATTGCGGATCTTCTCACTGAGCAAACTGATGTCGAATGGCTTTTTGAAGGTATCGTTGAAACCGAACTGGGTGAGTTGTTCGGGTTCAGCTTCGTCCTCACTGGCCAGGCCGACGATCAGCGTGCCGGTGTGAGTGTCATCTGACCGCAATCGCGCCACGATCTGGATCGCTTCGCTGCGGCCCAGGCCCAGATCGATGATGATCGAATCGGGTTGGAAGTTGCCTGCCAACATGCCGGCTTCGAATCCACTATTGGCATACTGGAACTTGAAGTCGTCATTTTCCGGCAACAGTTCCTTGAGGCGATCGTTGAACAACTTCTCCGTGCCGATGAGGAGCACCTTGTGCCATTCTTCCTCTTCGAGTTCACCGAGAGGCATTCCATGTTCCTTGAGGAACCGGATTAACTGTTCGCGAGGAATTCGGCGGTCCTGGCTCCCTGGAATCCGGTAACCCTTGAGGCGGTTCGAATCGAACCACTTCGAGACGGTCCGGGGGGCGACCTTACAAATTTTCGCAACCTGACCGGTGGTAAACACCTTTTTCATTGCGAGGCACTCCGTTTTGCTCTCGTTCGACCACCGCATCGTTCTGGGTGTTGCCGGACACCACTGACGCTGCGTGTCGGACCCCGTTGGGCACCCCCGGGGTCGGGGCGAGCCAGCGGCCACGGCGAGGGGGTC